>NZ_JAXARY010000001.1:0-662716 GCF_033949435.1 Methylomonas defluvii
AAAACAAAATTCAATCGTCGGGAATGACGGAATGGATTGGTGCCTCTACCAATATCGCCACCTCGTTGAAAATGTCTTTGCGCGATTGAAACATTTCAGAGCCATCGCGACGCGATATGACAAATTGAAACGCAATTTTGAAGGCGTTGTCGCTTTGGCCTGCGCTTTTATTTGGTTACCCATGTAAAACGGCAACAGCCCCTATATGTTTTTATGCCTTTCTTCCACCATCGCGTCGATATACTGCATCACCTCGGCGCTGGCGGCCTCGGCCAGTTGCATTTGCCGAATGATCTCATCAAGCATGCCTGGATCATCCACCCATTTGGATCGAGAGACTTCATAAGCCTTTTGCGTCGTCCTATGCACCTCGGCATGCGGCTGATTCAATTTGGCGTAAGCGCTGGTCGAGCGGAATTTTTCATAGCCCAGTCCTTCGTAATACCACTTTCCTAACCGGCAATTATGGTTGTCTACCATGATGGCTTGGTGATGCGGACACTCGCTGAAGGTTTCTATCGCCACATAGCCGTTTTGTTTGTAAACCACATGATCCAGTTTGGCCAGGACGCCGAAGGATTTGTCTTTTGCATAAGAAATGTAATCGACCGAAATTTTTGCCGACTGCGAGAGATTGGAAAACTGCTGGCGGAACGAGTTGACCTGAGCCAGTATCTCTTGCGACAGCGATGACGAACTTTCTGCCTCGATTTGCATTTGTTCGACCCGTTTATTAAACGATTTTAATGTTCTGGAGACTTCCAAAGCGGCGTTCTTGGTATGCTCGGAGAGATTTTTGACTTCGTCCGCGACTACCGCGAAGCCCCGTCCATGCTCGCCGGCGCGTGCCGCTTCTATGGAGGCGTTTAAGGCCAGCAGGTTGGTTTGATCGGCAATTCCGGTAATCATCGATAAGGATTCAGTAATTTTTTTGCTGTCGTTAATCAGCGCACCGATCACATCCGACACCGAATGTACATTGGCATTGATGTCGGACAGGGAGTTGCTGATGGTTTCCACTGCCGATAGGCTGGCGTTGGCGTTTTCACCCGTTTCCACAGCAATATTTTCTACTTTCTGCATTTGCTCGGTGATATTGAGCAAGTCGCTCTGATTACCTTTCAGATTGTTGAGCAGATTGTTGGTGTTGAGCGCATGCAGACCGGCCGATAAACGCCGCTTGATCGTCAATTTGTCGTTTTCATCCATTAATTTGATGGCGTCGTTCATATTCTTCGCCGACTTTTTCAGTATGCCCGGAAAGCCGTCAACCAAGGCATAACGGTCATAATTGCCTTCGGCTGCGTGCTGGAAACAGGAGTTCATTTCTTTGAAGTAAGACTCCATGATGTCCAAGGTCTCATTGAGCTCCCAGGCTATTTTGCCGACTTCGCCCATGCCTCGCGTTTTGGTGACGCGATGATAGAGTTGGCCTTGATTTGTGTGTCTCAGCACTTCTTCTATACGCTCTAATACCAGCAGGCATTGTTTGCCGGCGTGCCAGGCATCCAGAGCTATCACCGGCAACGGCAGCAGCAAGCCAAGCATGAGCCAGGAAAAGCCATGCGTTATAAGCGTGTAGACGAATGCCGCAACAGTAAAAAATATAACGGCTGCCACCGCATAATTCAGCTTGGTTCTTAAAAACGGAATATTGGCATTTGAATTCATGGCTTACACTCCGTTGGGCTTGTAAAGGCTTAGCACCAGGCTGTTGTAATTTTTAGCGCCGGATTGCTGAACCACGTCAAATAGGTATTCCAGCGATTTATCCGGGGCATCTTTGACTGAATGGCGTTTCTCGATGGCCAACATTTCCTGATAAATCGGTATGATGACCCCCAGTGCGTTACGGGGCGGATTACGGCGCACCGAATAGTAACCCTGCAATTTACCGTCCTTGTCATAATCCGGCGTAATGTTGGCAAATACCCAATAATATCCGCCATCCCGGCATAGATTTTTGGCAAACCCGAAAAACTCATCACCGGCTTTTAATGTATTCCACATAAATCTAAACACGCCGCGCGGCATATCCGGGTGTCTGATGATGTTGTGTTGTATGCCCAGCAATTGGTGTTCCGGATAGCCGGCGATTTCCATAAAAATGCGATTAGCGTAAGTGATCCGCCCAGAGGTGTCGGTCTTGGAAACGATAAAATCATCGTCCGCGAGTTTTTTTTCGTTATTGTTAGGCGTGATAGTCGGCTTCATATTCCGTACCTTAATTTGGGGCTATTGGTGGTCAGTCCTGGCATATTTTGCGCGAAAACCGGATGAGCTTGATCGTGGCCGCATCGGACATTGGTTCGATCCGGGATTCTCATAGCCGTGCATATTGTGGGGTATTCGCTCGCCACACAAGATTAGCTCAATTGAGCAAATTAATCAGAAGGCGCTTGATTGAAGTGGCTTCGAAGGGCTTGTCTAGTATGGCGGAGACTTCGGATTTTTCGATGGCCGCTAGGCGGCTTTCATTTTGCTCGCTGGTAACCATCAAAATAGGTACCGAGCCGCGCTCGGAATGGTTGCGAATGTGATCGACCAGTTGTAGGCCATCCATCTGCGGCATGTTGTAGTCGGTGACTACGAGATCGAAATACTGCTGATTGAACATTTGCAGCCCTTGTTTGCCGTCATGAGCGGTCACAATTTGCCCAACGCCAATATTTTCGAAAACCCGGGTCAAGTATTTCAACGAGAATTCGCTGTCGTCCACCAGCAGCACGCTTAGGTCCTCTATGTCCAGATGGGTGAGGTTAAGTTTTTCCGGGCGAACATACTCCAGCGTGGAATGCAGGGCGGTTTCCAGGGCCTGACGGGTAAACGGCTTGGGTAATATGGCGATGGCCCCGGCTTGGCGGATCGGTTCCAGATATTTGATATTGGTCTCGCTGGAAATCAGCAAAAAGGCCATTTCGTAGGACTCGTCGTGTTTACGAAGCGAGGTTACCAACTCCACGCCAGTCATGTCGGGCAAATACATCGAGCTGATAATCAGATCGGGCCGGGAGTGCTGTAAACGCTCGAACAACTCCGCGCCGGTATTTAGGCAGGTAATGTCGTTGATATCGCAAGCATGTAAAAAATGGGAGATGATTTGCTGCTGAGTATGTGACGGTTCGACGAGAAAAACCTGAAGATTGGCAAGCTGATAGTCTGTCATGGATTAGTGGTTTTTCATGCAGTATAGGGTTAAGCCGATATGCGCTTGTTTGGCAAAATGCTTGGCTGCGGTGAAGTCCTCGCGCGTTAAGGGTAGTCCATGAATAGAATGGTCGCAATAAATGAGCCCCACGGTCTTTTTCTCCGCATAAACCGGGAAAACAAAGCACTCGTATTCGCCGATATGCTGGCGGATTTGCGGCGTGTAAAGCTCGCGATGCTGCTGGGGAAACAGCCAGACGCCTTCTTGCTGTTGCAAGGCGTGAAACAGTAAGTTCGCGGAGGGTTCGGAATTGTAAATACGGATTTTTTGGTCAAGCCCGATTTTATGCCAGCCTAAGGAAAATTTTTCGTTTAGCGTCTGTTTATCCGGACTGAGCAGCATGAACAAAGTTCTGTCCATTTCCACGCCGCGATGTATGCCTTCCAGCACCATTTCAAACAGGCCGTTGAGATCGATTTGACCGCTGATATGGCTGCTGATGTCTTGCAAAATTTGAAATTGCAGCTGTTTCTTGTCGGCCTTTTCCTCTTCAGCGTCTTCGAATTTGGCGATGATGGCTTCGGTGCTGATGAATTTGGAGGCATCGTTGGCGCCAAATTGGCGGGCGATATGTACGGCTTCAGAGGTATTTTTGTCTATTTTTGTTTTCAGGGTTTCCGTTGGCAGGCCGGTGAATGCGGCGACTTTCTGCAGACAAACCCGCATGGCGTCTGAGTCGCGGCCGGCTTTTAGAGCCAAGCAAATCTGATGACCTAGTTGCACCATTTGCACCCGTTTTTCCGCGGAATCCGGTTTGGCGATGGCGTCTTCTATCAGGCCGCCCAGGCTCCAGGATTTGCTGAGTTTTTTGCCTAAGTCCTGCAAGGTAAAGCCCAGCACCTTTTTCTCGGCTTCGCGATTGTTCAGCCCGCTTTTTTCGATTTGCTCATGGACTTTTTTGGATTGCGGATTGCCGGAGCACCAGAAGGCAATGTGGCCGATATTGTGCAGTAGCGCCGCGACAAACACTTCCTCGGGCGAGGTATCTCCCATGCTGAGCGCCAAATCCTTGGCCTGCACGGCGGCATGCAAGGCTAACGCAATTTCTCGATTAGCCCTGTCCTTGTTGGTGGACGACAGCATCGCTTCGAAAAACGAGCAAGCCAGCGTCAGCTCTCTGATCACCTCCGCGCCCAATACCACGATGGCGCGCGATACGGTGCTCATCTTTTGTTTCGATGGATTGTAGTAAGGGCTGCTGCCCACCTTAAGCAGCTTGGCGGTGAGGTTGGGGTCTTGCAGAATTACCGTCGCCAGCTCGATGGCCCCCTTGTGCCTGTCGTCCAACGCCGCGTAGATATTATGCGCGGTGTTGGAGAAAATCGGCATTTCCTGCACGCGCAGCAGCTCTGTCCATTCGTCCAGAGTTTGCGGTGGCTTTTGTGGGGGAGCCGGATTCATGGCTTACACTACAGGGCTTTGATCTTGGCGTACTGTTCCTTCAGATTCGTCAATGATGATTGTAAACCGGCCAGTTTCTCGCGCTCTTTGTCGATGACTTCCGGCGGAGCTTTGTCGACGAAGGCGGCATTGCTCAATTTGCCTTCGATGCGCGGCAGTTCTTTTTCGATGCGCTGAATTTCCTTTTCCAGCCGGGCCAATTCGGCGTCTTTATCGATCAAGCCGGCCATCGGGATCAGGATTTTCATGTCGCCGACCAGCGCAATCGCCGATTCCGGCGCGTCGTCGTTCGCCGCCAGCCAAGTAATACTTTCCAGGCGGCCCAGTTTCAGCAGATAACTTTCGCTGTCTTTCAAATAAGCTTGATCGGTGTCGCTGCCGTTTTGCAGTAACACATTCAGCGGCTTACCGGGGGCGATATTCATCTCGCCACGAATGCGGCGGATGCCAAGGATGAAGTCCATCGTCCATTGGATTTTGGTTTCCGCGTCGGTGTTGATGGCGGCGCCATCACTTTCTGGGTAGGGCTGCAGCATGATGGTTGCGGCAGTCACCCCAGCTAGAGGCCCAACCTGCTGCCAGATTTCCTCGGTGATGAAGGGCATGATGGGATGCGCCAAACGCAACACGGTTTCCAGTACTTTTAATAAAGTTTGGCGCGTGCCGCGTTGCAAGGTTTCGTCGTCGCTTTGCAGCGAGATTTTTGCCAGTTCCAGATACCAATCGCAGTATTCGTTCCAGGTGAATTCGTAAATGGCTTGCGCGGCCAAGTCGAAGCGGTAGCTGTTGATGGCGTCTGTGGTCGTCCCGATAGTGCGATTCAAACGCGACAGAATCCACAAGTCGGCATGGCTATAGGTGCACTCGGCGCAATCGATGCCGTTATCTTGATCTTCGGTATTCATCAACACGTAACGGGCCGCGTTCCACAATTTATTGCAGAAGTTGCGGTAGCCTTCGGTGCGTTGCAAATCAAAACGGATGTCGCGCCCGGTGGATGCCAACGAAGCAAAGGTAAAGCGCAGCGCGTCTGTACCAAACGATTGAATGCCGTCCGGGAATTGCTTGCGGGTGGCTTGCTCGATTTTTTTGGCCAGATGCGGCTGCATCATGCCGGACACCCGTTTGGCTACCAAGGCTTCCAAATCAATGCCGTCGATGATGTCGATAGGGTCCAACACGTTGCCCTTGGATTTGGACATTTTCTGGCCTTCGGCGTCGCGCACCAGGCCGTGGATATACACTTCCTTGAACGGCACTTCACCCTGAAATTTCAGGCCCATCATGATCATTCGGGCGACCCAGAAGAAGATGATGTCGAAGCCAGTGACCAGTACGCTGGTGGGATAATGTTTCGCCAGTTCCGGGGTTTGTTCCGGCCAGCCGAGCGTAGAGAACGGCCACAGCGCCGACGAAAACCAGGTATCCAGCACGTCTTCGTCTTGCTTGAGCGGATAATCGGCGGCCAAGCCATGCGTGGCGCGGATTTCGGCTTCATTATGGCCGACGTAGGTGTTGCCCTGGTCGTCGTACCAGGCCGGGATACGGTGACCCCACCAGATTTGCCGGGAGATACACCAGTCCTGGATGTTGCGCATCCATTCAAAATAAGTGTTTTTCCAATTGTCCGGCACGAATTTAATCGCCCCGGTTTCGACGGCTTCGATGGCTGGCTTGGCCAGCGGGGCGATTTTTACGTACCACTGATTGGTCAATAACGGTTCGATCACCGCGCCGGTACGGTCGCCGCGCGGCACCATCAATTTATGGTCGGCGATTTTTTCCAGTAGGCCTTGTGCGTCCAAATCGGCAACGATTTTCTTGCGCGCTTCGAAGCGGTCCAGGCCAATATAGGCGTCAGGAATAATGGTAAAGCCATCATCGTTGCCGCGTATCGCCGCATCGACGGTAAAGATGTTGATCAAGCCGCCATGCGGTAGGTCGGCGATGGCGGATATTTGTTTGTGTCGCGACCAGACTTCGTAGTCGTTGAAATCGTGGGCCGGCGTGATTTTCACGCAGCCGGTACCGAATTCCGGATCGACATATTCATCGGCTATGATCGGTATGCGGCGACCAGTCAGCGGCAATTCGACGAATTCGCCGAGCAAATGTTTGTAACGCTCGTCATCGGGATGAATCGCCACTGCCGCGTCGCCGAGCAGGGTTTCCGGGCGAGTGGTCGCGACAAGCAAATGGCCGGTGCCGTTGGTCAACGGGTAACGCATATACCACATCGAGCCGTTTTCTTCTTCGGACAGCACTTCCAGGTCGGAAACGGCGGTGTGCAACACCGGGTCCCAGTTCACCAGACGCTTGCCACGATAGATCAAGCCTTCTTCGTACAATTTGATGAACACTTCCTGCACCGCGTCCGACATGCCGTCGTCCATGGTAAAGCGTTCTTTTTGCCAATCCAGCGACGAACCCATGCGCCGTAACTGGCGGGTGATGGTGCCGCCGGACTCTTCTTTCCATTCCCAGACTTTCTCGATAAACGCCTCGCGGCCCAAGTCGTGGCGGGTTTTACCGTCGGCGTTGATGATGCGTTCCACCACCATTTGCGTGGCGATGCCGGCATGATCGGTGCCCGGTTGCCACAGCGTGTTGTAACCTTTCATCCGGTGATAACGGGTAAGCGCATCCATGATGGTGTCTTGAAACGCATGCCCCATGTGCAAGCTGCCGGTAACGTTGGGCGGCGGAATCATAATGCAATACGACTCGCCCTCTTGTTTGGCGGCGAAGTAGCCGCTATCTTCCCAAAGTTGATACCAGCGTTGTTCGATTGCGTGCGGGGAATAGGTTTTTTCCATGTTCTCTGTTGAATGCGCTTGGGTTTAAACAAAAAAGTATTTTAACCGCAAAACGGCGTGGGGGTTGGGTTTAAGCGAAAGCCAGATAGCTGTTAGGATCTAACGAAACCGTATATGATCCTAAATTGAAGAAGATAAAATAAATCAAGTAGCCATTTTCGAATCTAAAAAATGAATAAGTTTTTAATCGACCGCCTACCTGACCATCAGGAGGAAACTTTACTTTCCGAAATTCGTCGCGTTGCGGATTTAATTGACTCAGAATTCATCACAATCTCTGAATTTGATCAACATGCTCGCATATCTGCCTCAGGCTTGGGGCAAAGATTTGGTTCGTGGAGCAAGGCTCTTCAGAAAGCAGGCCTTAGTCACCGCTTCTGTCGTCCCACAAAATACTTCTCAGATGAGGAATTGATCGAGAAGCTCCAACAAATTGCTACGCAGACTTGTAAGCCCTATGTAACCAAAACTGAGTTCAGTGAACATACGGGAATTGACACTACCAGCTTTCTGAGACGTTTCGGTTCTTGGCGGGCCGCCCTAGAAAAAGCAGGACTCCAGCAAACGCCAGGTGGTAAGAGGTATACATACGAAGAGTGTATGGAGAACCTGTTAAAGGTTTGGACTCACTTAGGAAGGCCTCCAGAATATTTGGAAATGAAGGCGCTTCCTTCCACCGTTGGGCCAAAAGCATATATTACCCGTTGGAAATCCTGGAACAAGGCGCTTCATGCGTTCGTAGACAAAGTGAACTCAGATGAGCCTGATGATCCATTGGTATCAGAGTCAGTCAAGCCGGATACAATTCAAGCCATTTCCCAAAAGACAAAATCTCGTAATAGTGACGTTGATAAGCGGGAAATCAAGCTCGGTCTTAGATATCGAGTATTGAAGCGAGACAATTTCAAATGTGTTCTTTGCGGCCGTAGCCCCGCAATGACACCGGGTTTAGAGCTTCATGTCGACCATATACGCCCGTTTTCCAAAGGTGGAAAGACCGTAGAGGAAAACCTTCGATCGACTTGTTTTGCTTGTAACATAGGAAAAGGGGCAAGCATTTAGAACTCGTAGCCCCGATTAGCGAAGCGTAATCGGGGGAATGAAATGTTTCAAATTCGTGAGATTATCATACGCTTCGATGCTCTTTAGGGTAAAGGCATCTACCGCATCGTCCCCCATTCATGACTCTCCGCGATCTCACTCAACAATTCGCTTCCGAAGGCCGGATCGAAGCTATCATCCTGCGTCCCGAGCGAGGTAAACCGGCTGTTTCGGTTGCCGAGGTGCGGGCTGAGCCGGGGCAGGGGTTATTGGGGGATCGTCGGGGCAATAGCGCTCGTTCCGGCAGGCAATCGTCAAAACGCGAACTGACTTTGTTTCAAGCCGAGCATTTACCCATTGTCGCCAACTGGTGTGGACTCGCGGAATTGGAACCGAGTCGGCTACGGCGCAATCTCGTGGTTTCGGGACTAAACCTTTTCGGTATGCGCTCGCCGTTCCCGGATATTGTGTTGGAATGGGCCGTGGGTGATCAGGTGATTATTCAAGTCACCGGGCCTTGTGATCCGTGCTCGAAAATGGCCGTCGAACTGGGGATGGGGAGTTATAACGCGCTACGCGGTCATGGTGGGATGATGGCGCGAATTTTGGCCGGGGGCTTGATTCGGGTGGGTCACCGGGTGCGCTTGAACGCGATCCGGCATGTGGAATAATGTAGGCTGGGTTGAGCAGCGCGAAACCCAGCATTGAAGGCGTTTTGCGGGGTATCGTTTCGCTCGACTCAGCCTGCAACGGTCACGCCCTTTGCCGCTGCAACACCAAAGCTGTTTTGGTGAAGGCCTGCAATACCGGCCCCGCCCCGGCAATAGCCACCGCATCGACTAAGCAATACCAAGCCGCTACACCGCTAGGCGGGTTGCCTTGCGGTAGGTGCGAGGCGGGGTCGATCTCGGCCCAGGCCCAGGTGCCGGCGCTGGTGCCGACGATTTCCAGCCAGGAGGTAATGAAGAACGCACCCAAATAAACCATGGGTGAGCGGCCCTTGAACAAGTAGCCCAAGAACACCACAAACAGCACCGCGCCGATGATGTCCAATCGTCCGAGGCCGCTCAGCCCCCACGCCACCCAGGTGCCGCAAGCCGCCACAACCAAAACCGCAATGCGGCGGGCATGTTGCTGAAATAGTCCGGAGCGGCCCAATGCGACGGCGGTGAGATACACTAGTCCGTGACCGGCGGGTACGTAAGCCGGAACATTGCCGAAGCGGTAGATATAGCCTTTCATGTACACGGATGCGAAGTATTCGCCGATCACCGCAAAGGTTACCGCTACGGCTACTTGGGTGCGCACATACTTACATTCGCCGCGCAGCCAGGCTATCAAAAACAGCCAGCCGAAAAACGCCAGAACGTATTGCATGAATTGCGGCGCGAAGCCGTCCATCGTCAAACAGATGGTGGTGGTGACAAAGGTAAACGCGGCAATCTGATAATCGCGTTTATTGTGCTCAGCGACTGTATTGACGGTGGGGAAGTGCGGTAAGGAAAAGAAACTCATGGCTTAGACAAAGGCGTAGGCAACGGCGATATAACGCAACACTTTACCTAAAAAAATCGCCAACAGCGAGGATAGGATGGAAAGGCGTAGCCAGCCGCCGGCAAAACACAGGCCGTCGCCGACTAGCGGCAGCCAGGAAAACAGCAAGGCCCAACTGCCCCAGCGGCGCACGGTATTTAGCGATTTTTGATGTTGCTTGGCTAACGCTTCGGCGGGATATTTTTTGGCAGCCCATAGGCCCAGCCACCAGGTGGTCATGGCGCCCAAGGTGTTGCCGATGCTGGCGATAGCCACCAACTGGCTGACGGAATGTTGTTGGCTGTTAACCAGGTAGGCCAGTACTGCTTCCGAACCGCCGGGGGCGACGGTGGACGAAATGAAAGCACTGATAAATAATCCCAGAGGGCCGAGCGATTCTAACTGCATTTGTTTAGCCCATAAAAAAGCCCCTGAAACGGCTGTTTCAGGGGCTTTTTGCTTAGTCTTTATTTGTCCGGTAAGGCGATGACGTTTTTGCCGGATACCATTTTGATCAGCTTGCCGATCAATTGCATGACATAGCCAACAGCGTGAGCGACTTGCTCCAGTACGGTAGCAACAATTTCGCCGGCGCTCATGCCTTTAAAGCGTTTTGCCAGCCAAGGTGCGGCAATAAAACCGATAGCCAAACCGACCACGGTGGTGCCGGAAACAATCGAATCATCGACTGCTGCAACAGGCACGGGTGCCGCTGTCACTACTGGCGCTGCGACGGGTGTGCTGGGGGCTGGCGCGTCGAGTTTAGGATCGTAGGGTCTGCCGCTGTAATCATCCGGGAAAATCGCCGCGGTTACCCCAGGAATGCTGGGCAAGTCCTCGCTGCCTTTGCCGACCTTTAATTGGGCTTTCATGCCTTTTTCCATGTGCTGCGCGATGTCGCAATGCACTAAGTAGGTTTTGTCGCCCGGCGGCAAGATTAGTGTGCCGGATACTTTGCCGGGACCGCTGACTTCCAAATGGAACATGCCTTTGGGGTACAAATATTTGGGTAAGCCGTGCATCATCCATTGATGACGGATTTCATCTTCATTGACGAAATGTACAGTCAGTTTGGTGCAAGGTTCGAATTGAAACTCCTGCTGATCGAACGCAAACATGGTGCCGGGGAATTTCTCGGAATATTTGTGCCCGGCATGCACGGTAATTTCCTTGGTCGCGGCAATTTTGTCGCAGCCGCCCGGCAAGGTGTCGGTGTTTTGGCCCATGACCATGCCGCCATCCATATCCATCAAATGACCGTCGCCGTGGTTCATCATCTGATTGTGATCCTGCATTTCTTTTGCGGACACCGCAGTAACAGATAAGGCACAGACCAGTGTGGCAAGTGATACGAATTTGAACATTATTGCATTACCTCAAAGGGGCTTCGTGTATAGCGTCGATTATGCCGCGATAGTTCCGATTGACAAGGCTGCCGGACATGACGTTATTCCGCCGCGCAGCATAGGCGGAATAACGGTTCTTGCGGCGTAATTCTTAGATTTCTTTCGCTTTGCCAATTATGCCGTCAACTTTGCGTTTGAAACCGGCGTTAGACAGATAAAGGACGTACAAGCCAGCGAACAACACCAATGCATACAAGGCATAACTACCTTTGCTGGTCGGTTGACCCGCACCGGCTTTAAAGCTCATGTGTGCATCCAATCTTTCGCCATTATCTTGCAGTAGCGTGATGTGAATCAAATGTTTGCCGGCTTCTGGCACGCCTTGTGGCAGGTTCAGAATGACGGTGCCTGATTTATGTTTTTCGGCTGCTTGGAAGAAAACCCGTTTGCCTTCAGGCTCTTTGGTCACTTCAAATTCTATAGCCATGCCGCGATAGCGTTGGTCTTGATAGTCGAATACCAATTGCGTCAACGAATTGATGTCGGGAATATTGCCGCAGAACTCTTCAGCCGGGTATGCGTTTGGCTGGTAGGCGGTGTAATGGATCCAGTGATCTTTTTCCAGTTCGAACTTACATTGGTCAGTATCAGTACCCGCGGCGCCACCGTGAGCCAATACTGTTGATGAAAAAATCAGGCCCAACAAGCCCAGTAAACCGTTTCTTAATATGCGAGAGCTTCTCATAAATACCCTTCCCGTGTTAATAAATGCTGTAGTTTTTATTATTTTTCATGTGGTTATACATGAACATGTTTAAATCATTGGCGAACGTAACTGCCTGATTTCGATCAAAACAGCGCTTAACTCTAGCACATCGCCCTAGCCAAAGAAAGGCTATCGTGCCGTAGTTGAGATGATCGATTCAAGCTGTAATTTTTTTTGTCAGCAATCAAAGACAATCCTTATAATGGGGTTATGAATCATCCCTTTAAATTGCCTCTGCCTGTTCAGGTCTACTGAAATATCCCCCTATCCGGTTAATTAAATAACAACAATATGTCCAAATTAATAAACTCTGCCGAATGGAATGCCGTTAAGCAACATCACCGCGAGATTGCCGGCAAATTTTGCATGAAGGATGCGTTCGATAAAGATCCGCAACGCTTCGACAAGTTTTCCGTGACATTTGGCGATTTGCTGTTCGATTTCTCTAAAAATCTAATTACCGAAGAAACTTTGCCTTTGTTGATTGAATTGGCAAGCCGCGCGGAGCTTTCCGCCAAGACCGAAGCCATGTTTTCCGGTTCCATTATTAATACCACGGAAAAACGCGCTGTCTTGCATACCGCTTTGCGCAATCGCAGCAACAAGCCGGTATTGTTTCGCGGTAAGGACGTGATGCCGGAAATTAATAAAGTGTTGGCGAAAATGCGGGTATTTACGGAACAAGTCCGTTCCGGTGCCTGGACCGGCTACACCGGCAAGACTATTACCGACATCGTCAACATCGGCATCGGCGGTTCCGATTTGGGGCCGAAAATGGTCGATACTGCATTGGCGCCTTACGGTAAAGACGGTTTGAAAGCCCACTTCGTTTCGAATGTTGATCAAACCGACATCGTGGAAACCCTGAAACCGCTCAACCCCGAGACTACCTTATTTTTGATCTCGTCAAAAACATTTACGACTCAGGAAACGATGACCAACGCCCGGTCGGCGCGTAACTGGTTTTTAAAAGCGGCGGTTGACCCGGCCAATATTTCCAAACATTTCGTGGCGATCTCGACCAATGTCGAAAAGGTCAAGGAATTCGGCATAGACCCGGAGAACATGTTCGAGTTTTGGGATTGGGTCGGTGGCCGTTATTCCCTGTGGTCCGTGATCGGCATGTCCATTGCCCTATACATAGGCATGGACAATTTCGAAGAATTGCTGATGGGCGCGCATATCGCCGACGAACATTTCCGCAGTGCGCCATTCGAAAAAAACATCCCGGTCATCATGGGCTTGCTGGGCATCTGGTACAACAACTTCTTCGAAGCGGAAACCTATGCGATTCTGCCGTACGCACAGTCCTTGAAATATTTTGCCGATTATTTCCAGCAGGGCGATATGGAAAGTAACGGCAAAAGCGCTACCATCAATGGTGAAAAAGTCGATTATAACACCGGTCCGATTATCTGGGGCCAACCCGGTACAAATGGTCAGCATGCCTTTTTCCAATTGATCCATCAGGGCACCAAGCTGATTCCCGGCGATTTCTTGGCGGCCGCGCAAAGCCAATACGACTTACCCGACCACCACGATATTCTGATTTCCAACTTTCTGGCCCAAGCCGAAGCGCTGATGCGCGGTAAAACCGAAGCGGAGGTTAGGGAGGATTTAAGCCATGAACCTAATCTGGATGACGCCCTGATTGCCTCCAAAATCTTCGAAGGCAACAAACCGTCCAACTCGTTTTTATTCAAAAAACTGACCCCCAGAACCTTGGGTACCTTGATTGCCTTTTACGAACACAAAATCTTCGTACAAGGCGTGATCTGGAATATCAATTCCTTTGATCAAATGGGTGTGGAATTGGGGAAAGTGTTAGCGAGGGCGATTCTGCCGCAGCTGAAAAACGACGAGATGGTCACAGACCATGACAGCTCCACCAACGGTTTGATCAACGCTTATAAGCGCCTGCGTAAATAAGCTTACACAATAGGCTGTTTTAGAAAACGAACATTCTGTCTTTGGTGGGCAAGCCGTTTTCTAAACCTGAAGGTTGCAGCATATTTTCGCAGCCTTCAGGTGTCTTAACCCATTAAAGCATGCTCTGTCTGGTTAACCTTCCGGTTCGCGCCGCTCACAGGCGCACAAATTGATTAAAAAAAACAAAAGCTAGGCTGAGTGACTACTGAGCATAATCCCGCTTAGGGTAACGCATTAGGCTTGGTGTCATTCGGCTGTTTGCTCAACAAGACTTCGTGGATTGCGGAAATGACGGACTCCGGCTTCTCCAGTGGAATGACGTGACCGCTATCTACCCAGCGTTGAATTGCCCCCGGATATAGCCGCGCAATATCCTTGCGTTTTTGATTGGCGTCGAGCGCCAGCGCAGAGGTATCCTCCAGAGGTTGCGCAGCGCTCAGCACTATGATCGGTCCGCCGCTATAGGGCGGGGCGGCTAATACTTCGTCACCGGTCAGGTCCAGAGCGGTCAGCTCTTGTTTGGCAGTTGCCGATGTCATCAAATCTAACAGCCAGCGCACCCAGAGCGGCCAGTTTTCGATTGCCCCGGCGCCTTTGAGTTGAGCAGGATGAGTGGAATCAACCAGAATCAAGGCCGCCACTTCATCTGGATGATGCCGGGCATACCATTGCATATACAACCCGCCCAGCGAATGCCCCACCAGCACATAAGGCGGCGTTAGGCCTTGGTTGACAAGCAATCCGCGCAACTCTTCGACGATATGCCGGCCGTCCCTCGCAGTGGCCGCCTCTTCGCTATTCCCGTAGCCGGCGCGGTTGTAAACCAAGGCTGTGTTATCGCGCGCTATCGTCGGATAAATTTCTGCCCACCCTTCTAAAGTCCCGCCCAGTCCGTTTTCGAAGATGACCGGTGCAGTCTGGTGTTTGCTAAGCGCAAATTCCACCTGCCGGCCGGCGACTTCTGCCGTTGTTATGGCGGGGATGGTGGCGGCGCAGCCGCCTAGCGCGATTAGCCATAGCAGAAAAATGACCGTTATTGATGGTCTAAATTTCATCGGCCGCTTCCTCTGTCAGTTGAATTAGCGCTGGGTGTGCTTCACGATGGTTATTCCTGGGGAAATTACAGGGGGCGATGATTTTGCCGACGCTTACCGCGAACCAGCAAACCGGCCAGACCCGCGCCGAACAGCCAAGCGGCGCCGGGCAACGGTACCGCGGCGACATCGCCGTCGCGCACCGCCCAGACGTAATAATTGGTGCCTTTGCTGATGTAGTTTTGCATGCCGGTGGCGGTGCTCAGGTACCAGGCTTTGCTGGCGTCGCCACCGTAACTGGTGCCTAACCAGTAACCAAAGGATTGAATATGACTAAACAGACTTTCGTCGTCGGCAGTCGCCGGATCGTCGACGATGCCGTAGCCGGACTGCGGCCCGCCACGTGAATCGAGGGAGCCTTTGTTACCGAAGTCGCCGTAATAGAGATGCGCGAGCTCCGAACTGGCCGTGGAGACGTTGAATCCGCAATCGCTACCGCTGTATCCATAGTCGCAACCGGGCACGCCCAGGTCGTTGAAGGTCGGCAAGCGCCAATCGTTGTAGGTGGTGCCGCGCACGCTGTCCGAGTAGCTGAGACCGTCCACCCAGGCCACGGCGTTTTGCCAGCTCATCTTGCCTTCGGCGTCGAAGCCGCTGGTTTTGGCGTAATTGGCGTCCGCCAGCCAGGTAACGTTTTGCGCACTATCGTAGATCAGGCCGCCGCCGCGGTCGAACAGCTGGGCTTCGGCGCTACCGGTCGCTAGCGTGCAGAGCGCGGATAACCCGGCGCATATAGCTTTATGTTTCATCATTTTTTTCCAAAAAGTTAGTTATCGAAGGCATGTAAATACTCGTAAACCTGCCTAGCGGCACCGAGCTTAAGGAGCATTATCGGAAGGTGCGTGTAGCCAGGGAACCCTACCGGAGTAGGGTGTTGGCGCGTTAGGAAGTTTTGTTAACATGTATTTTTAATTCAACTATTAGAGCGATAATTTCAAGAGGAATTTACAATGAAACGCAGTCTGAAATGCCTTGCCCTGGGCTTAATGCTGCCGGTATTACCGGCACACGCCAGTGTTTTGTATACGTTGGTGGATCTCATGCCGGAGAGCCCGTTGGTCAATTCGGGGGCGCGCGCTATCAGCGATGCCGGGCATGTTCTAGGTTTTACGGGGGATGGTGAAAGCTTTGTTTACAAAAATAATAGTGTGAGCTGGCTGTCCGTACCCAGATATGCAAACCCTACCGGGATCAATTCAAGCGGTGTGGTGGTGGGCAATTCTGCCGGGCGCGGGATTGTGTACAGTAATGGTGTCACCCAAATAATCGGTGGTTTCAGCGGCAGTCCTTATTCCAGTGTGGCCTACGGCATCAATGACGCCGGGCAAATAGTCGGCAGTGCATGGAATGCCGAGGGCAACCAACGAGCCACTATTGCCGGTAACGGCAGCTTGACTGATCTGGGAACTTTGAATGGTGGCCAATGGAGTGCGGGGAATGCGATCAACAATAGTGGTCAGGTCACTGGCGAGAGTCAAACGCCTAATGGAGGTCACGCTTTTATTACCCGTAATGGCCAAATGGTGGATCTGGGCGCTTTTGCCTGGGGTGTCAGCAGAGGTTATGCCATCAACGACCTCGGCCAGGTGGCCGGCACATCCTATGTCACCAACAATGAAAAGCACGCTTTCATTACAACGCTTGATGACCACATGGTTGATATAGGTTTGTCCGGCTATAGCAGCGAGGCATTCGGTATCAATAATGCCGGACAAGCCGTGGGATATTTCGGCGACAATTTTGGTGGATCCAAACGTGCGTTCGTTACACTCAATGGCGTCATGACAGACTTGAACACACTGATTGCAGCCAATATCGGTTGGACGCTGATGACGGCTTACGATGTCAACAATAGCGGACAAATCGTTGGGGTGGGGATTGCCGCGAATGGCGTGCAACGGGCCTTTCTGTTAAATCCGATTGCTGCTGTGCCCATACCCGGCGCCATCTGGTTGTTTGGTTCTGCTTTACTCGGTTTGGTTCCGCTGCGCCTGCGGGCTCGATTCTGAAAGCGCATGGCGGTTGTGGAGCTAACGCTTAGCTGCAACTTGGACAAGCAGCTCGTTACCCGGATTTAGCAAGGTTGCTGGGATTCTGAGGACGCGACAATCGGCTGCGCCTGCAAAAAAACAACCCATAACAACCGCGTTAATCTTGAGCGCTTTGGCCGCTGGAAGCCACCAAAGCGCCTTTGCTTACCTGCGTTAGGCATATTTTTCGCTCCTGTGCCCAGCGCTTCTATCAATCGGAGCGCTGGAGAATCAAAATGCTGCAAAAACTTGTAACGGTAACTTTCTTCTTGATCCTTTCCGGCTGTGCCACAACGGCAAGCAACCCTCCCGCCCAGGGAAGCAACAAAGCGGAAGGCAAAATATCAATGGCCATTGGCCGTGAAATGGGCAACTTCAAAATCACCCATTCACAGGCAACCGAAGCCCCCGCCGGTTATAACGGCATGCAGTACACCGTTAAAACTGACGATGGCGCGACCTTTAAATGTGAGATTTTAGAGCCGTCGGGGTTTGGTAAATTCGCGACCTGGGGCATGGCAAGCGGAGCGGACGCCATGTGCACCGATTTCACCAAAGGATCGAGCGACGTAGGCAAAACCAACAAGGCAAGTTGCAACGCTTTGCTGCAGGCGGCGGGCAAATGCTGAAGTAATACTCGACACGGAGCTCAAGGCGACGCTCCGTGCTCCTCTGCCGCAGCACCGATGGCTAGTGGAAGGTTATAAAACCGCATGTTAACGAAGGAGTATCCGGACACGAAAACCTGACTAACGGCGCCAAGGCTGGGCGGCAACAGAATCGGAATAGCAAAATGGAAAAGCTTTTTTCTAATCCTCGCCAAGACGGGGCGGTTTGCTTCTCGGACATCAGTCCAAACGGTCAACTACGCCTACTGGACTTGAGTTTCGGGCGTATCGCCTTTGGTTTTGGCTTGATCCCCGTGGTAGCGGCACCGTTTATTGTCTGGCTGCATCAAATCGACCGGGACGCTCGCGCCTTTTGGGCTTGGGCAGGTGTGTTTACATTCGTGGCGCTGGCCGTCCGTCTGTTGTTCCGCCGCTATCGGCGCGACTGCGCACAACTGGGCGCCGAACGGGCCATGCACGATTGGCTATCCAAGGTGCATGCGCTGGCGCTGCTTTACGGATTCAGCCTGTCGGTACCGGTATTGATCATGTGCAGCGGCGACTATCCTTTTGAGTTTGCGATGCTGTTTCTGGTCACCTGTGCGTCGATAGTGGCGGGCAATGCCACCCACCAGTCGCCTATCCTGAGCGCATTCCAACGTTTCTTCGCTGCCAGTTGGGGCGTCTCGACATTGCTTATACCGTGGGTATTTCCCGCTCATTGGCCCTACGTAATGCCGTTGTCCGCGCTCTACATTTTGTCGATTTACAAACACGCGGTGCTCGTGCACCGGTTTTTTTTACAACAGATATTCCTGGAAGAAGGCTACCGCGCCGCCAAGGATCTAGCCGAAGCCGCATTGCGCGCCAAGAACCAGTTCCTGACCACGGCCAGCCACGACTTGCGTCAGCCGGTGCATGCCATGGGCTTTTTGATCGAATCCATTTCTCGCCGCAACCGGGATTTACTGTTAGGCCCAGCCTTACAGGATTTGCGGCAAAGCGTGCAGTCGGTCACGCAGATGTTCAACTCGCTGTTGGATTTGTCCAGGATCGAGCTGGGCGCCCAGCCGGTCAATCTACAAACCGTGGCCTTGGACCCGTTGATGAACGACGTCGCGACGCTGTTCCGGGAAGAAGCGCGTGTCCGCCAAATCGAGCTGCGCGTGCGCACCAGCGCCGGTAAAGCCTTGGTGCGCGCCGACCCGCTATTGCTGCGCCAGTCGATGATCAACCTGATGCAGAATGCCTTGCGTTATACCCAAAGCGGCGGGGTACTGATGGCGGCTCGCCGACGCCGCGACGGCTGGCAGTTCGAGGTCTGGGATACCGGGGTCGGCATCGCCGAAGATGACCAACAGCGGATTTACTCGCCCTTCTTCCGCCCCGAACATGCCTGGCGCATCGACAACGCCGGACACGGCTTGGGTTTGGCGGTAGTGGCGCGCTGCGCGGATTTGATGGGCGCCAGCCAGGGCTTGAGTTCGCGGGAAGGCCAAGGTTCGCGGTTTTGGCTGCGGCTGCTGTCCGCGCCGCTTGAGGAGCGGCGCGCGGTGGTGCGCGACCGGGACTTTGCGCCGGCCGGCCGTGGCGAAATGCTGAGCGGCCGCTGTCTGGTGATCGACGACGAACCGCAAGTGCGCAACGCCTGGCAAGCCTTATTGAATTCATGGGGCGTGGAAACGGCGTGCGCCGCCTCCGCCAACGACGCATTGGCCTTGCTCGATGCCGGCTTCGAACCGCAGGCCATCTTTTGCGACCAGCGCCTGCGCGCCGGCGAAAGCGGCTTCGAGTTGTTGCAAGCCTTGCTGGAACGCTGCCCGGACGCCGCCGGGGCGATGATCAGCGGCGAGTTCAATTCCCCGGCCCTGGCGCAAGCCGAGCAGGAAGGTTACCTGGTACTGCATAAGCCCTTGGACCCGGAGGCCTTATACGCCTTGCTGAGCCGGCTATTGCCAGCCGATCCGCTAACAGGGATAGCCAAGAAAAATGCAATCGCCTAACAATAGTCTTGCCGGATGGCTGGGGCTGGCTTCCTCAGGTCTGTTGGCTTGGGGTAACTGGCACTACGCCCAAACGCTCCCCAACTACGACGCCATGCGCCAGACCATTAGCGAATTGGCTGCGTTCGGGACACCCTTGGCGGACCCAATCAATTACGGACTTTTCCTGCCGGTGGGCTTGATGCAATGGCTGGCGCTGGCCTGCCAGTACCGCACGCTCAAGCAGAACTCCACGCTACTCCGGGGCTTACTGGCGTTTTCCTGGGTGGGAACGGCTTATGTCTTTTGCGCGCTATTCCCGTGCGATCCCGGCTCTCCGCTGATGGGCTCCTGGCGCCAGCAAATTCATAACCTGTTCGGTGCGCTTGAATATCTGGGAGGCGGTTATGGCTTGCTGCTGTTTGGGCGTATTCCCGGCTCCCGCATCGCCATCCCTTTGAAAATTTCCGGCGTGCTGGTACTGACGGTTCTGGTGTTGCTGGCCATCCCTTTTCTGGCGGACTACAGGGGCCTGATTCAACGCATTGCCGAAAGCGTGTTGTTCGGCTGGTTGACGTTAGCGAGTGCTGTGCAATTGGCCCGCCTCTATATTGACCCCATTGCAATCGCAAGGTAACCGAATAAAAGGCGCAAGTGGTATTAAACGTTACACGACCTTGACTCTAACCAGGCTTTTTTCGTAAAGCTACCAAGCGGAAAAAAGTCCTTCATCGGGCGGTCGATAAAGCAAGCGATGCAACCGACATCTAGCTCGGGTGCGCTTAGTGGCCTAGCCATCAATGCCAAAAATCATGCAACTTCATCGAGCCGACCGATGGCGCTAATGTTTGCCGACAACCTGCTGTAGACGTCGAGCGAATTCGATGGATTTGCCGTCGGCTGGCAGCGAGTCCGGTAAATAAATCTTAGCGTTCCAAATACTGCCATCATCCGCCTCTTTACTCATACATTGCTTTTTGCCATCCGCGTTGACGACGCATCGGCGCTGGTAACCGTTGGGAAGCGTATAGGTTTCCGATTCTTGTACGGGCCTGCTATCCGGCGCCTTAAGATTTTCCGGGGCAACCGCCAATTTGCGGCGATCAAACTTATTTCCCCCTGCAAGTTCGGACGATTCTCGGGCGACTTGGCGCATATCGTCCAATACCTTGGATAGGTCGAGTTTGGCAGACTCGGGGTGTGCAGGATTCGCAGCCCCGTCGGTCCGCGGCGCGGCGTTGTTCGTTTGCCTCGGCGAAGAGCCGCCATGATCCGGCAAAATCGGCGCCGGCTTTGGTGGCGTCCTCGATCTGCCTCCAGCCAACCTGGGCGGCGGGCTTAGCGGCAACTGATTTTGCCTGCCTTGTTCCGCTAAGCGTAGGATCTTGAATTCCACCGATAGCGCTGTCAAACGGTCCGCCGATTTTCTCGGCCGGTCTATATCGGTCAACGTCAACACTATCCCAAGATGTATCGACAGAGAGACGATCAGGCATAAGACAAACTTGCGTGGCGCCGATTTGATCATTGGCATCAGCTATTGCCATTCTTGTAATGTATTACTAAACAGCGCGTTGGTCTCGGAAGATGGTTTTCGACTGGGCAAAAACAATAGATCGAGTTAACCATGGCGGGTAAAACCCAATCGACCTAACTGGCTAGTTGGCTCGCGAGCTCACCCCGATAAACGCCTGATCGCTTCGGACATCGCATTTGAGCAAATAGGTTTGGCCTGCTTGTAAAACCAGGGTTTTCTTGGGTCTATGACTCGAAAATCCTTTAAAGCAATAGACTTGAATGTCGTACTCTCCAGGCAAGACATGAATCTCGCTGGGGTAGTCCGTAAAACCCGGCCAGCCAAATGCCTTTTGTTCGCCCGCGCCGTTGGCTTCAATCTTCGTATAGCCGATGATGGTCGCGTGATAGGCATCGGCAAAAGGGGTGCCCACAACACTTTGGATTACCGCAATCTCGTCAGCGCTAAGCGTGTCGCCCGCATATTGTTTGGCTGGCGTCATAAAACCGCATGAACAGAGCATGGACGTGGCAATCATGGTCATAACATTTTTCATGGATTCTCCTTGTCATTGCCGCGCAAACGTAAAGCATGCCCACCAAGGGTTAAAACAACCATAACCGGTAACAATGGAAAGTACGTTTTCATAGCGTCGCCTCTTTTTAATTGATAAACCTAAGGTTGATGTAACGGCATCGAATGTCTTATAAAACTCGTCATGGGCTGCTTTTATTGATTAATAAATCAGTGAGATCAAAAAGCGTTCTCCAAACAGCCGTTTTGCAGGGATGAAAATGCCCGGAACCCCGATGGACGGCGACGAGCCTGGGCAGCATTATCGGAAGCGCGGTGCGGCGGCGTAACCCTACCGTAGTAGGGTATTGGGGCGCATCGGCTGTTTGTTAAGATGTAATTATTTTGCATGTTTTAGCGATAGCCTGGTTCGACGCAAAATGCCGAACCAGGCTATCGACCATTAGGGAGAGTTGAGCGTGACAAATTCGGCTAGTGCGTTGGTTATCGACGACCATCCGCTGTCGGCGAGCGGTATCGCCGATTTTTTGCTATCGCATTGCGGCTTCGGTCAGGCTCGGCCGGTATCCAGCATCGCCGAGTTTTGGGCGATTCTCGATGCCGCCCAGCCGCCGTCGTTGGCCGTGGTGGATTTTTGGCTGCCGGAAGGTGCGTCGCTGCCGTTGCTAGTGCAAATGAAACGCCAGTACCCGGCGACACGTTTGCTGGCAATCAGCGCGGACGACAATTCGGCCGTGTCGGACAAGGCACGCGAGGCCGGCGCCGACGGCTTTCTGCACAAGCAGGAAGCGCCGGAGATTTTCGGCCGTGCCGTGGCCGCGTTGTTACGGGGCGACACTTGGTTTCACAGCGGTCCATTTGCCGTGACAGGCAGCAATCAGCCGCTCAAGGAACTGCCGGTCACCGCTGCCGAGCTGGGTTTGACCGCCCGCCAAGGCCAGGTGCTGGCGATGATGTTGAAAGGCTTGCCCAACAAACGCATCGCCTTGAACCTGTCGCTGTCCGAACAAACCGTCAAAGAACACGTCACCGGTATTCTGGAGCGGCTGGGGGCCCGCAACCGGATCGAGGTGATTACCATGCTACGCGGCAAAAAGCTGGAAGGCTCCTGATGCAAACCACACTGGCCGATTCAACGGACAGCAAGCCGCTGCGCTTTGCCGACATCAGCCCGGCCGGCCAAGCTCGATTGCTGGACATGACGCATAACCGGCTGGTGTACGGGATCACCATTATCCCGTTTGTAGGCTTGCCCTTCGTGTATTGGAAGCATCAACTCGATCAAGACGTCTTGGGATTGCTGGCGTGGACGGTGTCGTATTTTTTGGTCGTGCTTGCCGTGCGCCTGCAACAGCGGCAATACTTGCGTGACAGGGCCAGCCTTGATCCGCATGCGGCGGTCGCCCATTGGCTACCCATCATTCTGCGCATGGCCTTGGCGCATGGGCTCGGCTTGGCGGCGCTGGTGCTTATCATCGCCGGTCGGGTCCCGTTCGAATATACCTTACTGCTTTACATGAGTTTGGCGGCAATCATGGCGGCTAACGCCACCCACCAATCACCAGTATTCAGTGCGTTTCAGCGGTTTTTCGGTGCCGCTTGGGGCGGTTGCACACTGTTGACCCCATGGACGTTTCCCGAGCACTGGCATTTAATCATGCCTCTGTGCGTCAGTTACGTCTTATCGATACACCGGCACTCCTCGATTGCCCATGGCTTTTTCCTGCAGCAAATAAAACTGGAAGAAGATAGCGCCAAGTTGGCTGAGAATTATCGGCGCGCCAAGGAGGAAGCCGAAGCCGCCTTACGCGCCAAAAACCAGTTCCTGACCACGGCCAGCCACGACTTGCGCCAGCCGGTGCATGCCATGGGCTTTTTAATAGAATCGATTTCCCGCCGCAATCAGGAACCGAGTTTGCAACCTGCATTGCAAGATCTGCAACAAAGCGTGCAATCGATTACACAGATGTTCAATTCGTTGCTGGACTTGTCCAGGATCGAGCTGGGCGCCCAGCCGGTCAATCTGCAAACCGTGGCGCTGGACCCGCTGATGAACGATGTCGCCACGTTGTTTCGTGAAGAGGCCCGCTCACGGCAAATCGATCTCAGAGTGCGGTTGAGCGGCGGCCGGGCCTTAGTCACCGCCGATGCCATGTTGTTGCGCCAGTCCATGATCAACCTGATGCAAAATGCCTTGCGCTATACCCAAAGCGGCGGGGTATTGATGGCGGTGCGGCGGCGCAGTGCTTGCTGGCAGTTCGAGGTCTGGGATACCGGGGTCGGCATCGCCGAAGATGACCAACAGCGGATTTACTCGCCATTCTTCCGCCCCGAACATGCCTGGCGCATCGACAACGCCGGTCACGGCTTGGGTTTGGCGGTAGTGGCGCGCTGCGCGGATTTGATGGGCGCGAGCCAGGGCTTGAGTTCGCGGGAAGGCCGCGGTTCACGCTTCTGGTTGCGATTGCCGGCCGCCGCTCTCAGCCACGAGCGGTGGACTATGGCGGCTGACCAGCCGGTCGCACCGGTCGAGCAAGCCGCAGCGCTGAGCGGCCGCTGCCTGGTGATCGACGACGAACCGCAAGTGCGCAACGCCTGGCAAGCCTTATTGAATTCGTGGGGCGTGGAAACGGCTTGCGCCGCCTCCGCCAACGATGCATTGGCCTTGCTCGATGCCGGCTTCGAACCGCAGGCCATCTTTTGCGACCAGCGCCTGCGCTCCGGCGAAAGCGGCTTCGAGTTGCTGCAAGCCTTGCTGGAACGCTGCCCGGATGCCGCCGGGGCGATGGTCAGCGGCGAATTCAATTCCCCGGCTTTGGCGCAAGCCGAGCAGGAAGGTTACTTGGTGCTGCACAAGCCTTTGGACCCTGTGGCGTTACATGCCCTGCTGAGCCGGCTATTGCCGGCGGCCGACAATAACTACTCGTAAAAGACGCCAATTCGACAATCCCAAGCCTCAACAAATGGCGTCTATTTTGCTGGGTGGAATGGACACTCACCTTATAACCAGGAGTTTGCAATGAATATTTCGAACATAGGACCCAGCCTTGCCGCTAGCCGAGCTGTCAGCGGAAAAACTTTGCCGTCGCCGGCAATCGCTAAAATCGCCGAGGCAGCCGATCAAAGCCAAGCGCCGCGGACCGTCGATATGCGCCGGGTCTCGCTCAATGAAATCAACGCCTTGATCAAATCCGGCGTGGACGGTTTGCTGGACGTCGTGCCTTATATTCCAACCGCCACCATCAACTCCTCCGGCGCAGGGGATGCCGGCGACGTGAAGGTGGATTATTTGGGCCAGATCGAAGCGCAGATCGAATTTCAGAAAAGCCGTCACGAAGACACCGCTTTTCTGGAAAAAGTGTTGAGCAACGTTAAACGTCTCGACGGCATGGCCTTGCCGCCGAAACTGGATGTGATGGCTTGAGGCCCAGGACGCGGCCATCAACATTTTAATAACCCAGTTCCAATCTATTTATCTTAACCATGGCGCTTGACCCTGACGCAACGTCACGCTCTATGCTGGCGGCACGCATAACGAAGGAGCCAAACCATGTTGCTTAAAGTGGGCGATCTTGCCAAACGCTGCGGACTGACGGTCCGTACTTTGCACCACTACGACAGCATCGGTTTGCTAAAGCCTTCCGCGCGTTCCGATAGCGGCTACCGGCTGTATAACCGGGCGGACATTTCCAGATTGCATCAAATTCAAGCCTTACGGCGGTTTGGTCTGTCGCTGGCCGACATCGGAGACATTTTGGCAAACTCCGGACTGAATCTCGCGACTATCGTCGAACGGCAGATTGAAGCCTTGGACCAGCAGATCGCGCAAAGCCAAGCCTTGCGCGACCGCTTGTCCGGCCTGCAACTGCAATTGATGCGCGGAGAAGAACCGGAGCTTGCCGATTGGCTAACCACACTGGAGATGATGACCATGTACGATAAATATTTTTCCGCCAACGACCTTAAGCGCTTGCCGCTGCTGGATATAGACGAGACCTCCACCGCCGGCGAATGGGCGGCACTGGTTCAAGCGGTGCACGAAGCGATGCAGGCCGGGGTCGCGCCCGAGAGTGCCGAGGCCCAGGAATTGGCAAGGCAATGGATCAGCATGCTGGAACGCGACACCCAAGGCGATCCTCGGCTACTCGTTAAACTCAACGCCATGATGGTCGGCGAACCGACGGTACAAGCTAAAACAGGTGTGACGCCGGAAGTCGTTGCTTACATCCAAAGCGCATTCATCGAGACCAAATTGACGATCTACGAGAAATACCTCGCCGCCGACGAATTCAGCTTTATGCGCGAAAACTACGGCAAGCGCGCCGACGAGTGGCCGCCGCTGATCGCCGCGATACGTCAACACAGGGAAGACGGCACGCCGCCGAACGATCCGCGCATGCAGCAACTGGCCCGAACCTGGCTGGAATTGTTCCGCGCCTACGCCGGCGATAATCCCGAAACTCATGCCAAGATTCGCGCCGCCAATCAGGCCGAACCTTATCTGTTCTTCGGCACGTTTATCGACCAGCCGCTATTGGCTTATGTGTTTCAGGCGGTGGGCGAACTGCGTCAAGCCCGATTGTCGGAGAGCTGTGTAGCCTAAGGTGAATGAGCAGGTTGGCCTTCTTTTACCGAACCCGGTGGCTCAGTCTAAGAATAAGTTGCTAACCAAAATGTGAGGCTGACAGAAGTGCGAAATCAACAACGCTCTTTGTTGTTTAGGAACAGTCCGAGGGGAGAACTTTTCCGAGAGTTTGGGCGGAATCGCCCATTAGCTCAACATCGCACTTCGGCTTCAGTGACCGCAGTGGAATGGATAGTCACCTAATAGCGTTTATGTCTGTACGACCTGAGCTGGTCTTGCGTAGCCTCGATGCAGCGTTAGCGGAATCGAGGGGCTCTTCTGACCATCCGTTATCAGACGAACATCGACAATTGAAAGGCGTTGGTCTTCGAATCCTCGATTTCATCGAGGCTACTTGCTAGTGTTCTACTAACAATAAGCTACTAATAAGACTAGCTTCACACCTTGTTATTAATAACTCGCTGCAACATTAACTAGTAGGGATACCGAAATATGTATCCTAAATAACAACCACTAGTTCATATATGTTTATTTAGCACTCCGCTATCTACTGTTAACAGAAAAATCACCTTATTGACCAATAACGAATTCCGCAACACACTATATGTGTTTGTTTTTATTGTATTATTTAATTTTAAAAAGGTAATTGCTATGGCTTTCTTAACCAAGGTTCTGAATAAAAATGTTAAACATCCATTTTGTTCTTGGAAAACCGCCTGTCTGAATTCTGAAGCATTTTCGCATATCAATGAAGCAGGCCCATTCGAAGAATATACTTGGAATGGAGATTATCTGGATGCAGAGCCAAGCGCTGGTTACGCAGAAAATATACATGAACGACATAAAGGGCTACAAGTTGAGCTGTATTAAGATAAAATTGCAATAACCTTAGTGAAATCTGGCTATGGTTTTGTTAAAGGTTACATGTATCCTAAAGAATACTTTTCGTTAGTTGAAGATCAAGTATTCAAAGTAAAGCTTGAAAAATATGAGAATGGGGAGCGTATTAGAGAGCATCTATCAAAATTACAACAGCTTAAAAGTGAATATCCAAAAGAGATTTTTAATTTAATTAAAAAAATCTCAAATAATTAACCCTTCAGGGCCGTTGGCTGGGTGGAGAGCCAGCGATACTCAGCTTTAATGGCTTCTAGCTGGGTTTCATTATCATTCAACTCAGCCTACTTCCACAAACCAGATTCAGATTAGTATCCATTAGCGGTCATTGGGAAGCTCAACTGACTGTCGCTTTAGGCTCGACTACCGATTTTAACGCCTCAAAATCAACGACTTTGGATCGAATCGTCTGCAAGATTATTTAATCGATACGGTTTATCAGTAACTTTTCCGCTTGCCGAAAATTCAAACCCCAAATACCCGATTTTTGCATGGATTGCTTCAGCGAATAGGCCAGCGCCGCTGCAAGTACTCGTGAGTAATATGGCAGGGTTTCCAGATATACCGGCAATAGGTCGTCGATTTTTTCTGCCTGTTGCAGTTTCTGTTCCAGTTGCTGGCGGCGATTTGCTATCTCTTGGATAAAAGCGCCATCGTTGGCGCAAGCGTCTGATAACTCCAAAGTCCAGGTTAAATCCGACTGCAATTCGCAAGCGCCTATGAATCGCCCGGACTGGGCCGGGTACCATTGCTGCGGCGCTATCAATGACAAACGGTACTGGCCATCCTTGAAATACAGCCAATACACTTGTTCCGTGGTCGGTTTAAACCGAATTTGGCTATTGAGAACAAACAGAGAGGTAAATAAATCGCTGCTGATTTGCTGAATGTTTTTGGCGGGGGCAATCAGCTGCTTTTTGGCCTGCTGTAAACTGTCCAGTACAGCGATGCTTCCCTTGCCCTGAGGATTGGCTGGTTTACTGATTACACTCATCATTCAAAGTATCCGCTATGGTTGCAAAAAACGGCTGGTCCGATTTATCCCAGATCGAAACGCCAGTGACAATAAGAGCCGGCTTAATAGTCGTTTCAAAGCCCCGGCAAATCCTCTAAAACCGTTTCCGCACGCTGAGTGATCGCCTTAAGCTCCGCAGCCGCAAACCGATCCAGATTGCGATAGACCATACTCAGGCGCGGATTGTGATTTAGCTTGTCGCGATGGCGGATAAAAAAATCCCAGTACAACGCATTGAACGGACAAGCCCGCTCGCCGCTGCGGGCTTTTTTGTCGTAGTGGCAACCCTTGCAATAGTCGCTCATCCGGTCGATGTACGCGGCGCTGGATACATAAGGTTTGGTCGCCAGCAGGCCGCCGTCGGCGAATTGGCTCATGCCCAGCGTATTGGGCAATTCCACCCATTCAAAGGCGTCGATATACACACCCAGATACCAACGATGCACGGCTTCCGGTGCCAGGCCCGCCAGCAGGGTGAAATTGCCGATCACCATTAGCCGCTGGATGTGGTGGGCGTAAGCATATTGCAGCGATTGGCCGATGGCAGCCGCCAGGCAATTCATCCGGGTTTCGCCGGTCCAGAACCAGGCCGGTAAAGGTCGGGCATGGCCGAAATAATTGTGCGTGGCATAGTCCGGCATCCTTGCCCAATACACGCCGCGCACGTACTCGCGCCAACCGAGAATTTGCCGGATGAAGCCTTCCGCTGCCGCCAGCGGCGCATGGCCTTGGCGATAAGCCTGTTCGGCGCGTTCGACCACTTCACGCGGATTAAGCATTTTGGTGTTCAGCGCAAACGACAGCAGCGAATGAAACAGTCGCCAACTGCGCCTACTCATCGCGTCCTGAAAATCGCCGAACTGCGGCAGGCCATCGGCGATAAACGCTTCGAGTTGCTGTAAGGCTTTTGCCCGATTCAGCGGCCAGCGGAAATCGTCGGCGTCGGCGGTGCCGAAACTGTTCACGCCCGCCGCGACGATGCTTTGCCAAATCGCGCTATGGTCGTGGCGGGGCCGAGTGTCAGCGGCCACCGCCGGCGTGCCGGGCCACGCTTTGCGGTTGTCGTGGTCGAAATTCCATTGCCCGCCTATTGGGCGTTGGTTGTCTTCCAGCAACACGCCATGTCTAACCCGCATGCGCCGATAGAACATTTCCATCAGCCAATGCGGCCGAGAGCCAAACAACTCTGCCGCTTCCTCCCGCTGGCTATAGAAATGCTCGCTGTCGCAGGCTCGGCTGCTGATGGGCAACTGTTGGCAATAGGTGCACAATTGCCGATCCAAACGCCATTCGTCGGGGAGCTGGTATTCAAAATGCTGGACCCGATACTGCGTAATCAACACATCCAAATTGGCGGTCAGCGACTGGCGGTTGCCGCTATCGTCAATTGGCAGGTAATGCACGCGATGGCCTTGGGCCGACAAATGCTGAGCGAAATCGCGCATTGCCGCGAAAATGCCGATGATTTTTTGTGCGTGGTGCAGCACGTAATCGGTTTCCTGGCGGATTTCCATCAGCGTATAAATCACTTCATCATCGGTTTGCGCAAACCAGCTGTGCAGCGGATTTAACTGGTCGCCCAGAATGAGCCGCAAGGTCGTCATGCGGTTTTGGCCGTGCCGCGTTGCCGGCGGCAACGCTCTGAACAATATTTCACCGTATCCCAGTCTCGGGCCCATTTTTTACGCCACACGAAGGGTCGACCGCAGACGGCACAGAGCTTGGCAGGCAGCAAGGCTTTTTGGTGCATTAAAAATCCAGCTGGGTTTGTACCCAGTCGCAGGCTGCGGCTTGGGTTGGTCGGCGGCGGGTGGGCTGCTTTCGCGAGCCGTGTTTCTCGACGATAGCCGCCTTGGCGGCTTTCACGTCGGCGCGGCCACGCACTTGGTAAACACGGGTTTTGGCCTGCCGGGTAGCTGATTCCAGATCGACCAGCGGTTCGGCAATATCCACACCGATCCTCAGGCCGCATTGTTGTTGCAGTTTTACCGACATGCGCCACGGTTCGAACAGCCATTCATTGGGTACGCGGCGTAAGGCCGGCAGCCAATGTCTGACAAAATGACCGTGCGGATCGTGGTCGCGGGCCTGTTTGATCGGGTTATACACCCGCGTGGTATTAATGCCGGTAGTGCCGGCTTGCATTTGCATCTGGCTCCAGTGGATGCCGGGTTCGTAATCCAGAAACTGCCGGGCCAGCCAAGTGCCGACCGGTTGCCAATGCAGCCACAAAGGATAACTGGCTACCGATACCAGCATCGCCCGCATGCGGAAATTCAGCCAGCCCGTTTGCTGCAACATCGCCACACAGGCATCGACCAGCGGCCAACCCGTTTGCCCTGCGCTTAAGGCCTGAAAATGCACCGGATTCCAGTCCGCTTCGCGCAGGCCGTCATAGCCGCGATGCAGATTGGTAAACTCCAGTTCCGGTTCGCTTTCCAGCTTTTGCATGAAATGGCAATGCCAGTACAAGCGGCTGACGAAGGCCGTCAAACCGGCTCGACGGGCATCGCCGCGCGGTAAAGCAGCCAACTGGCGGCGGGTGGCTTGCACGACCTCCCGCAAACTCAAACAGCCGAAGGCCAGATAAGCAGAAAGTCGCGAACAGGCCGTTGGTGCGGACAAGGGCGAGGAGATGCCGCCTCGGTAAGCACCGCAACGCTCGAACAGAAAGTCGCGCAAGGTTTCGATGCCTTGGCGGCGGCCACCCAGTTGTCGCAGCGGCAGGTCGGGCTGAAGTAAGCCCAGGGAATTGGGCTCGGGCCAGGTGAAAGGTTCAGGTAGCGCTATCCAATCGCAAACGGGAGGTTCCAGGCAGGGTTCCGCCATCAGCGCTTCCCAATGCGCTTTCCACAAGTCTCGATTTTGCAAGCGCCGCACCACACCGAACTGAGCAAATTCGTGCCAAAGCAAGCCGTGTTCCCGGCACCAGCCTTGCACCGCCAAGTCGCGCTGAAAGCTCAGCCAGTTGCCGGTTTCCTGGTGCGAATACAACGCCAGGAAGGGCGCTTCCTGCCAAAGCCGCTGCAAAACCGCCACTGCTTCGCCCACTTCGATACGCAAGCCGCCGCCGCGTTTGCGCAAGGCAAGTTCCAAATCAAGCAGGCTATCGCGTAAAAATTGGTAGTGGTGCGTGGCAACGTCGTCGGCCGCCCACAAGCTGGGTTCGATGATGAACAAACACAGCACCGGCGCGTTGCGGCTGGCGTAAAGCAGCGGTGCATGGTCGTGTACCCGCAGATCGCGCTTGAACCAGACCAAGTTATAGCTCATCGCTTAATGCCAGCCCTGGCGCCAGTTGTCGGTATTAAGCAAATCCCGCCACGGCATTACTTGCGCTCGTTTGCTATACACCGCCTCCAACTCGATCATTTCCAGCGGTACGTCCGGGTCGTTCGGCCACAACAACTTGCTGACAATGAAGTGTTTTTCCTTGTTTTGCGGGGTAACGGCGGTCCATTTGCTGAGCAGTAATTTGTTCGGGTTCAGCCTGGGTGATTTGGCGGTCGGCATGGCTTGGTCTGCTTAAGGAATATAGCTTCCGAGCATACCAGCCGATCCCGAAATGGCGAGATCGGCACCATGCCGAAGAATCAATTTCCTGGCTGTAAGGTTACTTCGACTTCCCGCTTATTGCCGTTATTGACGACCTGGATTTTCACGACATCGCCAACCTTCTGGTCGTCCAGTCGAGCGAACAGTTTGGATAGCGAATCGACTTCCTTGCCGTTAATGGCAACGATGATGTCGCCCGGCACCATGCCGTTGGCCGTTATCGATACGCCTTGTAAACCGGCTTTATCCGCCGCCGAACCGGGTTGCACTCGCAATACCGCGACGCCGGCCGTGCCGGTCAAAGCCGCCAATTGCTCGTTCATCTGCTGGTCTATTTCGATACCCAGGGCCGGGCGGATATATTTGCCTTGTTTAATCAGTTCCGGCACCACCCGCATCACCGTATCCACCGGCACCGCAAAACCGATGCCGGCGGAGGCGCCGCTCGGGCTGTAAATTGCGGTATTGATGCCGATCAACCGACCGGCGGAATCGAGGAGCGGGCCGCCGGAGTTGCCGGGATTAATGGCCGCGTCGGTTTGAATTAAATGTTCGACGGCCGGACCTTCCTGACCGCCCAGGGAGCGGTCCAGCGCGGAGACGATACCGCCGGTCAAAGTCCAGTCCAAACCAAACGGGTTGCCGATAGCGAACACTTTCTGCCCGACTTTCAGATCGCGGCTGGTGCCGACCGGTACCGGCGGCGGCCGTTTGAAGCCGACGCCGATCTTCAACACCGCAATATCATGCACTTGGCTGGCGCCAACCAGAGTGGCCTTGTAATCGCGGCCGTCGGCCAGTTTTACCGTGGCTTCATTGGCGCCGGCGATGACGTGGAAATTGGTCACCACGTGGCCGGCTTCGTCCCAGATAAATCCGGAACCCGTGCCCTTCGGCACTGAAAATACGTCGCGAGTCCAGACATTGCGCACTAGCGCGGCAGTGCTGATGTAAACCACCGAATCTCGCGATTTTTCGAACAATTCGATGGTGCTTTTTTCGTCCGCTGCCAAATCGCCGCGCGCGGTGACGGTTCTGACTGGGGCGGATTCGGTCGCAGGTGCTCCCGGCTGCCAATGCCAAAGCACTATCAGCGCTGCGGCGACTGCACCGGCGGCGAATACACGTTTAATGAATACATCGGGCGAATCGGGATGATTGGGATGTTGCATGTCGGCCTCCGGTTTGTTGGTTCCTACCCAGAATCGTGCGAACAGATCAATACTGTTTTAAACGGCGGCAGCGCGGGATATTCAATTCCACTGAGCCGCTACGTCGGCAAAATGGGAGCGCGTTTAGCAAATTTCAAGCGAGTCAGATACGTGTGTTTTTAATCAACAGTGGATTTAGGAACTATCGTCAAATCGCAAAGTCTCGAAAACGCCTGGATCGTTTGCTACTGGATAGGAGTGATCATCATGAAACGAGTTAAAAACACGATAAAACTCGCCATATTTGCTGTTTTGGGTATGGGATTAACAGGTGCCGCTATTGCAGAACATCATGAAAATGCCACGCTCAAAGCGCCATTGCAAACCGAGGAAGAATCTGAAGTGGAGCTTTACGATTACCACTCGGGTGTGACGTATACCGGTACGCTACAACGTTTTATGTTTCATCGGCATTTGGAAAATGTAGCCGAAGAGCCTGAGAATAGACATTCAGAATCGACGCAAATGAAGTAAACAGGCTGTGTAATTGAGAGTTGAAGACAGTTTAGGCAGGCATAATCAATAAAAAATCCTGCTCGCCAAAGCATAAAAGAGTTAAGAGGGTTGTTATCAAGGTACTTTACGCATCAATAACTGCAAGCGGATCCAGGCAATCGGCAGGCAGCTATTCAACACGCTGGCAGACAGGCCAATTGAATAATTTGTTTGGGTAGGATGTATTATCGGCCTCTCGACTGCTGGCGTCTGGCTTTGAAAAAATCGCTGAGCAGTTCCGCGCAATCCGCCTCCAGAATCCCCCCCGTCCATTCTACGCGATGATTTAAGAACGCCGCATCGCTGAGTTGCAGCGCATGGCAGACCGCGCCGCGTTTGGGATCATAAGCGCCGAATACCAGACGTTTTACGCGGGCGTGGGCAATGGCGCCCATGCACATCACGCAGGGTTCCAAGGTGACGTAGAGAGTGGTGTCAATCAGTCGGTAGTTGTTTAAGACTTGGCCGGCCTTGCGTAGCGCGATGATTTCGGCGTGAGCGGTGGGGTCGTTACTCTGGATGGGTTGATTCCAGCCTTCGGCGATGCAGCGGCCTTCATAAACCAGCACCGCGCCGACCGGCACTTCGTCTTGGGTTTCGGCGCGCTGTGCCAGGCGGATGGCATGGCGCAGCCATTCCTCGTCGGTCATGTTAAACCGTGGCTTTATTCAGGCGGTCGTTGACCGCTGCCCAGGCTTCGTTGTCGGGCGGCTGTTCGATCAGAATGGTGTCGAGTTGCAGGTTATCCAGGGCACGTAGCGAGCTGTACAACGCCGGTTCGTAAAGCTCGGCATCGGCCGGTAATCTGAGTAAATGCAGGCAGGGAATCTCGGCGATTTCCGTGCTGAAGGCCAGGATGCCGATGTGTTTGCCTTGTGCGCACAGATCGTCGGTCATTGCGATCAGGGTGTCGGCCGGGCACAGCAAGGCCATGGTATTGGGCGCGTAATGTACCGCCATCATGCCCGGCGCCCGAATTTTGGTTTGCGACGACAGACGAATGTCGGTATGCAGCACGGCTTTCAGTTGGCTGCGGGTAATCCGGCCGGGCCTGAGAATGGCAGGGATGCCGTCGCTGAGGTCGATAATAGTCGATTCCACGCCCACCGAACAAGCTCCGCCGTCCAGAATGCAGCCCACGCTGTCGCCTAGTTCTTCCGCGACATGCTCGGCTTGCGTCGGGCTGATATGGCCGAAGCGATTGGCCGATGGTGCGGCAATGCCGCCGCCGAAGGCTTGCAATAGTTGCAGCGCGACCGGATTGGCCGGCACCCGCAAACCCACCGTATCCTGACCGCCGGTAACGGCGGCCGGTACGGTCGATTTTTTATTCAATATCATGGTCAGCGGGCCTGGCCAGAAGTGTTCAGCCAACCTTAATGCCGCCTCCGGCACGGCTTCCGCCCAATCATGCATTTGCGCGGCGCTGGCGATATGCACGATCAGGGGATGATCGGCCGGCCGGCCTTTTGCGGCAAATATTTTGGCAACCGCATCGGGATTGGCGGCATCCGCGCCCAGTCCGTAAACAGTCTCGGTCGGAAAGGCGACTAATTGGCCTTGCCGTAATAGCTCGACGGCGTGGCGGATGGATTCTTCGGTGACGGGTTTAGGATTCAAAGTAATCAGGCGAAAGATAAAAATCTAAAAAGACGAGCAGCCGACATAATTGTAGTGGCGAATTCATTTGCCAAAGTAAGCAGCTATAAATATATGGAAGCCATCCTCACGGCAAACACGCCATTTTACCTTTCGCCTTTAGTCTTTTCTCCTAATTAATTTCGACCAGCACCTCATTAGGGTTAACTGCGTCACCTTTTGCCACATAAATGGCTTTGACGATGCCGGCTATCGGCGCCGTGATCTCAGTTTCCATTTTCATGGCTTCAGTCACCAGCAAAGATTGACCGGCATTGACTTTTTGACCTTCCTTGACCAATACGTCGATGATATTGCAGGGCATGCTGGTCACCACATCGCCCGGCTCGCTGGGGCGGCGACGTTTGCTGGCGATAGCGCTCTGTACTGCGCCTTGCGCGCCGCCGTCCAGGACGATTTCGTCCAGGGTCTCGATGACGATCTCTTCCGGCATGCCGTCCACGGTGAAGTAAAAATGCCGCAAACTCTGGTTTTTCGGACCAGCACCGGTGACTTTGACGTGATAGGACTCGCCGTGCAGCGCAACGTTGAACTCGGTGGGCGCTTTTTTCACTTCCGCGGATGCCGGGGCTTCGTCCAATTCCAAGGGTTCGGCGACCAGACTGTCGGTGGAGCGTAATTCCAGAAATTGTTTGCCGATTTCTGGGAACATCGCGAAGCTCAACACGTCTTCGTCATTCATCGCTAGGTGGGCGATTTCGTTACGTAAGTGTTCGAACTCGGGTTTTAGCAAATCCGCAGGACGGCACTCGATCACTTCTTCTTTGCCGACGGCCTTGGCTTGCAGTTGGGCGTTAACCGGTGCCGGGGCTTTGCCGTAGCCGCCGTGCAAATAGCGTTTTACCTCGTTGCTGATGGTGTCGTAACGCTTGCCGGTCAGCACATTCAACACGGCTTGTGTGCCGACGATTTGTGAAGTGGGGGTGACTAGCGGCGGGTAGCCCAGGTCTTTGCGGACTTCGGGAATTTCTTTGTATACCTCGGCCATGCGATCCAAAGCATTGCGCTCTTTTAACTGGTTGGCCAGGTTGGAGATCATGCCGCCCGGCACTTGAAAGATATGCACGCGGGTGTCGATGCCGGTAAATTCGCTTTCGAAGCGGTGGTATTTTTTTCGAACGTCCAGGAAATATTGATTCACGGCTTGCAGTTTATCCAAATCCAGGCCTGTGTCGAAATCAGTGCCGCGGAGGGCGGTGACCAATGATTCGGTAGGCGGATGGCTGGTGCCGCCGGCCCAGGAGGACAGCGCGGTATCGACATGTTCGCAGCCCGCCTCAATGGCCTTGAGTTGACACATTTCCGCCAAGCCGGCGGTGGCGTGGCAATGCAGGTGCAGCGGCAAATCGACGGCATCTTTCAGCGCTTTGACCAATTCGCCGGCGACGTAAGGGGTCAACAGACCGGCCATATCCTTGATGGCAATCGAATCGCAGCCCAAGTCGGCCAGGCCTTTACCCAATTTGATGAAACTGGCGATGTCATGCACCGGACTGGTGGTATAGCAGATGGTACCTTGGGCGTGTTTGCCGGCGGCTTTGGTGGCTTCAATCGCCGTTTCCAGGTTGCGGATGTCGTTTAGTGCATCAAAAATACGGAACACGTCCATGCCGTTGCGCGCGGCCGTTTCGACAAACTTGCGCACCACGTCGTCGGAATAGTGCCGGTAGCCGAGCAGGTTTTGGCCGCGCAACAACATTTGCAGGCGGGTATTGGGTAGGGCGGCTTTCAGCTTGCTCAGCCGTTCCCAGGGGTCTTCCTTTAAAAAGCGTAGACAGGCGTCGAAGGTCGCGCCGCCCCAGCATTCCAGCGACCAATAGCCGATGTCGTCCAGCATGGCGCAGGCCGGCAGCATGTCTTCGGTGCGCATGCGGGTGGCGATGAGTGATTGGTGGGCGTCGCGGAGGATAACGTCGGTTACGTAAACTTTGCTCATTGGGGTTTCCTTAGGTTTACAGGCCAGTATGGGAGGCGACAACCGCCGCCAGCACGCTAGCCAGAATTTCCGGTCGCGGCTTGTTGGAATAGTTGATCAGGTCGGGATTCGCTTCGACGAAGCCGGTATTAAAGCGACCGCGGCGAAAATCCGGATGACCGAGGATTTTTAAGTAATAGGGGATCGTGGTTTTGATGCCGAATAAGCCCATGTCTTTCAGAGCGCGCTCGCCGCGATTGATCGCGTCTTCCCAGGTCATCGCGCTGACGATGACTTTGGCCAGCATCGAGTCGTAAAAGGGCGGGACTTCGTATCCTGTATAAATCGCCGTGTCAGTACGCACGCCTGGGCCGCCGGGGGCGTAGTAACGGGAAATGTGGCCAAAGCTGGGGAGAAAATTGTTTTTCGGGTCCTCGGCGTTGACGCGAAATTGAATGGCATAGCCGCGTCTGACGATTTCTTCCTGCTTGAAACGCAGCGGCAAACCCGCGGCGACGCGGATTTGTTCTTCGACAATATCTACGCCGGTAATGGTCTCGGTGATGGTGTGCTCGACTTGTACCCGAGTGTTCATTTCCATGAAATAAAAACGACCGTTGGCGTCCAGCAGAAATTCAACGGTGCCGGCATTGGTGTAACCGACCGCTTTGGCCGCCATCACCGCCAAACCGCCCAGGTACTGGCGTTGTGCTTCATCCAGTTGCGGTGAAGGAGCGATTTCGATCAGCTTTTGGTTCCGCCGCTGCACCGAGCAATCGCGCTCATAAAGATGGATGGTGTTGCCGAAGTGATCGGCTAACACCTGCACCTCAATGTGGATAGGGTTAACGACGCATTTTTCCAAAAACACGTCGGCGCTACCGAAGGCCTTGGTGGCCTCGGAAATCACCCGCTGATAGTTCTGTCGTAATTCGGTGGGATTGTCGCAACGCCGGATGCCGCGCCCGCCGCCACCTGAAGTGGCTTTCAGCATGATCGGATAACCGATCTGTTCGGCTACCTGCAAGGCGTGTTCGACGCTGTCCAGATTGCCGTCCGAGCCGGGCGTCACCGGCAGACCGGCGGCTATCATCGCGCTGCGGGCTTCGGTTTTGTCGCCCATGCGTTGGATCACTTCGGCGGAGGGGCCGATGAAGACTAAGCCGCGTTCCTGGCAGGCTTTGGCGAACTGGGCGTTTTCTGACAGGAAACCGTAGCCGGGATGAATGGCATCGCAGCCGGTGCGCAAGGCTAAATCTACCAAGCCGTAGATGTTTAAATAGCCGGCCAGCGGCTCGCTGCCGATGTAATGCGATTCGTCAGCTTTTTTGACGTGCAAAGCAAAGCGGTCGGCTTCCGAATAAATAGCCGCTGAACGAATGCCCATTTCCGCGCAGGCCCGAATGATCCGGACAGCAATTTCGCCGCGATTGGCGATCAGTATTTTGCGTAACATGATGCTCCCGAGTCTTAGTGTTCAGTCACTTGCCTACTACTCTAACAATTTATGGCTATCTTTCAACAGGAAAACCGCCGCTTGCCGATGGAAGCTTAGCCTTTAGCTTGGGTGGTGGCGGTGTTGCCGGCCACTGGATTCGAACAGAATAAGCCGGCAAATTTCGCGATATTGGCTACGACGACTTTGATGAAGTCGCTAGCCGCTAAGTTGTTGTGTTAGCAGCATTTAATTGGCTTTTTGTGGCTTCTATACCAACAAGTTTAATGGGTGGATGGGAAATGTTGATATAAAACAGCCTCTTGCAATTGGCACGCATAGTGCTATCCTCCTGTGTATGGATGCCTATACCATAAGCCGTTGCCAGCCGTAATCGGTCCGGTTTGTGCGAATAGGGTTTCACCTCTTAACTAATTGATTAATTCTGGGGTTTTAATATGGACACAAACAAGCCGTTACTTTCCGCGTTATTTTTTATTGGTCTATCGTTTTGGGGGATACAGCTTGCGCAAGCAGCTACGACCGAAAATACGTTAAACCCGCTCGAATCCTTCCAAACGATTTTGCCGGATTTGCCAAGCGCTTATCAGGAGCAGCCATTGAATCCAGTAGCGGATAAGCCCTTGCAGGACTATGCGCTCACACTGTTTACACGGGTCAAGACCCGTGCGGTCGTAACATTTCAGCAGGCATTGTCGGACATAGCAGGGCTTGGCGACATGGTTTCGCAAATGGGTTTACTTGGCCTGCTTGGCACGGTTTTCCAGCCAGTGATAGACGAAAGCAAAACAGCTGAATTGAAAGCCGCCTTACCCACGGCGGCCTGGTTTTTTCTCAGCGGCATGCTGGGTGTTCTGGGCTTGAAAAAACGCAGCAGATTGCTGGAAGCCAAAGCGGTTTTGAATTTAGTCCGGTAAGCGCCGTTATAGATGTACTGAGGGCTTGGGCAGTGCGCATGTTGCCCAAGCCTCAACTTTTCCTGCTCCTTCAATCCTGTTAAAACGACGCTGTCGTTTGGTATTGCAGCAAGTTTGCACCGATAATAGTTTTCGATTGTCGCTGATGCCCTTGCTAACGATAGTTAGGCCTCGCTAATCATTTCCCGCACTTTTTCGAGAAAGCCTATGTCCGCTGTTGCAGACCATTTTGTCTATGGACCTATCCAATTGGCGGATATTCCGGATTGTATTCGGATTGCCGTTGCCAATTTCGAGGAGTTTCAGCAACACCCCGAATACATCCAGCAGTGGTTCGAGCGCCGTATCGCGCATAACCCTTGGCAGAACGCCTTGCCGTGCGCCGGCGTCGGGGTTTGGCACAATGGACGCTTAGCCGGTTTTCGGGCCATGTTCGCGCAACCCTGGTGGCTGAACGGCGAATCCGTAACGCTCGCCTTCGGTTCCAATACCTGCGTCGATGAACAGTTTCGCGGGCAGGGCTTAGCCACCAAGCTGATCGAACACAGCCTCGAATTTGCCCGTTTCAACGGCACGGTGACTGCCGGCGTGATTACCCAGAAAGCCTTCAAAAAATGCGGCTTCGTACCGATCGGCAGCGATAACGATTTTTATCGTTTGCGCGTCGGTTATCGTGGCTCTTGGGAGAAACGCGCCGGCAAACCGTTGGGCTATTGGTTGGGCAGCCTATTTGACATCAACTTGCGTTTACGCAATGTCAAATTGCGTAGCGGCGGTTTTACCTTAGCGGAGGTTTGGCATTGCGACACCGAGTTTGATGATTTGTGGGAGCGAGCCAAAGCGGGCTACACCTCTTGCCTGGAGCGTAGTAGCCGCTATTTGAATTGGCGTTTATTCGATTTCCCTACCTGTCCGTTAAGGCTTTTCGCGCTGCGCGACGCTGCCGGCAAATTGCGCGCTTATGCCATCTGGCATCAGCAAAGCTTTGGAGAGGCTATCAGCATGGCCGTATTGCGTGACGTGTTTTATCCCTTGGACGATGAGCCCGCCTTAACGCCCCTGTTGTATTACCTATTTGCTTATTGGCGGGAGAACGGGATTAGCTGGGGCAGCCTGGAAGTCGCCTCGCCGTCATTGAGTAGTCTGTTCCGCAGTCTTGGCTATGAAAAGGTGCCGTCGCGCGGTAACCGCTATCTGATCTATCGCGAGCCGCCGTTGGCCGAAAACATTTTGCAAAATTGGTACCGCAGCGGGATCGATGGCGATTATTTTGATCATCCACTGTAATATTGCTTAGTCCAACATTCTAAACTCGGTCTGCCGCCTATGTTAAACGCCTCCGTGATTATCAGCACCCGCAACAGAGCGTCGATATTGCCGCGCTTGTTCGACGCATTGGCCGCCATGCGCCTGAATAACGAGACCCGCTGGGAATTGCTGATGGTTGATAACGGCAGCAGCGACGACACCGTTGCGGTGATCGCCGCCGAAGCTGAGCGTGGTCGGTTGCCGGTGCATTGCGTCTCCGAGCCGATTCCCGGTAAGTCCCGCGCTTTGAATCGCGCCATCAAGCAAGCGCAAGCTGAGTTATTGGTGTTCACCGACGACGATGTCGAACCGCAGGCAACTTGGTTGCAGGCTTACATTGATGCCGCCGCGCTGCATCCGGAAATCGACGGTTTTGCCGGCAAAGTATTACCCAAATGGCTGGGCGACATCCCCGCCTGGCTGCATACCGAAGGTGAGTTTGCCTTGCCGCGCGGCATTACCAATACCCGCGATTTTGGTATGTCTCAGCAAATTTTGGATGAACAGGTGATTCCGGGTGGCGTCAACACCGCGTTAAGAGCCGAGGCCGTAGCCAAAAACGGCTGGTTTCGCGAAGAACTGGGGCCGGGTACCTCGGTACCGTTTACGGAAGACACCGAATACATGGGCCGTTTTCGGCGTGGTGGCGGCGAGTTTTGGTATGTGCCGGAAGCATTGCTGTATCACTGCAACATCCCGGAGCGGATGACTAAAGCCTATGTCTGCCGCTGGATGTTCGACGTGGCCCGCTGTCAGGTGCTGGCTTATGCCGATGTACCTGCCGGGAAGAACATAGCCGGTATCCCGCTATATTTGCTGCGGCATTACCTGAGCAGGATCGTGAGTTTTTGGTTGGAACCGCGCGAGCAGCAACGCCTGCAAAAAAAAATGAAATGGATGTTTACGGCCGGCGAAATCGCCGGTTATCGGCAACTGCCGGCGTTTAAGCAAACGTTGGCGGCAGATTAGCGACTTGCCTACAGCAAGGCTTGTAAATATCCCCAAATCTTTTCGGCAATCACCGGTTGTGCCAGCTCATTCGGGTGCAGGCTGTCGGCCTGCATCATCTCCGGGTTTAATGCTACCTCTTCGAGGATAAACGGCACGTAAGGGATCTTCAATTCCGCGGATAGCTGCGGAAAAACCTCGTAAAACATCTCGACATAACGCTTGCCGTAATTGGGCGGAATCTTCATCCCCAGCAGCATCACTTTGGCGCCGACGTTTTGCGAACGCCGGGTGATTTCGGTCAGATTATTTTTCATTTCCGCCGGCGATAAACCGCGTAAGCCGTCGTTGGCGCCCAGTTCCACCAACACAATATCCGGTTTATGCCGCGATAAAATTTGCTCCAGTCGCGCCAGGCCGCCAGCGGAAGTATCGCCGCTGATGCTTTCGTTACTGATAACATAGCCGCTATGCAGGTCGGTTAGCTTGTTTTGCAACAAAGCCACCCAGCCAAGCTGAACTTCGATGCCGTAACCGGCACTAATACTGTCACCCAATACTACTATCGATTTCGCCATGGCGCTGATTGGTAGTAAACCCAGAATTACGGCAAGGACCACGCTATACATGTTGAATACTCATATTGATAAGACCAGTTCCCCGATTATCGTTACCGAACAACTCGGTAAATCGGTGCCAACTTCCGAAGGCATTTTACACATCTTGTCCTCGGTGAATTTAATCATCAATCCGGGCGAGAGTTTGGCCATTGTCGGCGAGTCCGGTTCCGGTAAATCCACCCTGCTCAGTTTGCTGGCTGGATTGGATACGCCCAGCACCGGTCGAGTGGTGGTCAACGGCCGCGATCTGACCAAGCTGGACGAAGACGGCCGCGCCTTGTTGCGCAACGAATTGGTCGGTTTCGTGTTTCAATCCTTTCAACTGCTGCCGGGGTTGACGGCTCTGGAAAACGTCATGCTGCCGCTGGAACTCAGCGGACATGCTCAAGCGGCGAGCGCTGCCCGGGCCTTGCTGGATAGAGTGGGCTTGTCGCAGCGCTTGACGCATACCCCCAAACAATTGTCGGGCGGCGAACAGCAACGGGTGGCTTTAGCGCGGGCTTTTGTCACCCAGCCTACCATCCTATTTGCCGACGAACCGACCGGTAATCTGGACTGCAAAACCGGTGCGCACATCATCGATCTGCTGTTCGAGCTCAATCAAGAACAACATACCACTTTGATTTTGGTGACTCACGACATGACTTTGGCCGGACGTTGTCAACGCACCATTCGCCTGGACGCCGGGAGCGTGGTATGAAGCGCGTCAATCTAGCCATGAAACTGTTGTGGCGCGATAGTCGTTCCGGAGAGCTGACCTTATTGCTGCTGGCTTTGCTGATTGCGGTCAGCAGTTCCACCGCTATATCGCTATTCGCTGATCGCTTGCATCGGACCATGACGGTGCAAGCCGCCGAGTTTTTAGCCGGTGATCTGGTGGTGGCTGCGCCGGCGCTCATAGTCGATACCTGGTTGGCCAAGGCCGGCGAATTGGGCTTATCCCATTCGCAAACCAGCGAGTTTGCCAGCGTTTTGCTGGAAAACCAGGAAATGCTGTTGGCTTCGGTAAAATCCGTCAGCAGCGGCTACCCGCTGCGCGGGAAATTGAAAACCAGCGATGCCGAGTCGCAGGATGAAATCGTCGCCAGCCAGGGTCCGGAACCCGGCTCGGCTTGGGTAGACAAGCGCATACTACCGGCTCTACATCTAAAAATCGGCGATACGCTAACCGTAGGCGAAAAACCTCTGACCATCGGCCGGGTGTTGAGCTACGAGCCGGACAAGCGCGGTGACTTTTACAGCTTTTCGCCGCGGGTGATGATTAATCAAATCGATTTGGCTGCCACCGGCGTCATTCAACCCGGCAGTCATGTGCGTTACGCTTTCCAGTTCAGCGGCGACGAACAGGCTTTACTTGCCTTTAAAACCTGGTTGAAACCGCAACTGAACAGTTCGCAAAAAATCCTGGATATACATGAGGATCGCCCGGAACTGGGATCGGCATTGCAGCGCGCCGAGCGTTACCTGGGCTTGTCCAGTATCGTGGTGATCTTGATTGCCGGCGTGGCGATTGCGATGGCGACCCGCCGTTATACCGAACGGCATTTTAACGCCACGGCCTTGTTGCGTTGCCTGGGATGTAAACAAGCGGAAATTGTCTGGCTGTACGGTTTGCAGTTCTTGGTGCTGGGCCTATTAGCCAGCAGCGTCGGCTGCGGCCTGGGCTGGTTGGCGCAGTTTGGTTTATTCGAGCTGTTAAAATCCTTATTACCGGAAGAATTGGCCAGTCCCAGCTGGTTGGCGGTATTTTTTGGCTTGACTTCGGGCTTGGCAATCTTACTGGGTTTTGCTTTACCGCCGTTGCTGCGCTTGCAAAAAGTCTCACCGTTGCGGGTATTGCGCCGTGAGTTGGAACCCTTACCCACCAGTGGTTGGTTGATTTACGGTTTGGCGCTGGCGATTATCGGCGGCTTGATTTGGCGCTACACCCAAGACCCGAAAATGACATCTACCATATTGGGGTTGGGTGCGCTAACACTATTGGGTGTAGGTGGCGCGGTATATGGTTTGTTATTGCTGGCGCGCAAGCTGTTGCCGAAGCTGGGCTTGAATTGGCGTTTTGGCTTGCAGGGATTGCTGCGGAACAGCCAGGCCAGCGTCAGCCAGATATTGGCTTTCAGCATCACGCTCACCGCCATGGCCCTGAGTTTTACGGTGCGCAGCGATTTGATCGACAACTGGCAACAGCAATTGCCGGAACAGGCGCCGAATCATTTTGCCTTGAATATTCTGCCGGAACGGCAGCAGGCATTTCAAAGCGAATTGCAGCAGGCGCAAATCCCCAGCAGCCGGTTTTATCCGGTGGTACGCGGACGCCTGGTGACGATTAATAACGAAGCAGTGCAAGGCCGGGTCAGCAAAGACACCCAGGGCGAAGGCGCCACTCAACGCGAATTGAGCCTGACCTGGGCGGTGCAATTGCCCGACGATAACAAAGCGACCGATGGCGGTGCTTGGCAAGCCGATCAGCCGGGGCTGGTATCGGTGGAGCAAAAACTGGCGGAAAGCCTAAAGATCAAAGTGGGCGATGCATTAACCTTTACGGTGGGGAGCGCGCAATTCAGCGCCAAGGTAGCTCAACTCCGCAGCGTGCAGTGGGATACGATGCGGCCCAATTTTTACATGATCTTCTCGCCCGGCACGTTGGATAACTTTCCGACCATGTACATGACCAGCTTTTATCTGGCCGATACCCAAAAAATTCTGTTGAATACGTTGCTGAAAAAATATCCGGCGATCACGATATTGGAAGTTGATCAGATCTTGAAACAATTCAAGATGATCCTGACGCAGTTGACCAAGGCCATCAATCTACTACTGTATTTTGCCTTGGCGGCTGGTTTTACCGTGTTGTTTGCCGCCGTCTACGCCACGTTGGATCAACGGATCTACGAAGGTGGGCTGATGCGGACTTTGGGTGCTCGGCGCGGCTTTTTACGTACCACGCACGTGATTGAGTTTGGCTTGCTCGGCACCTTGGCTGGCGTCATGGCGGCTCTGGCTAGCGAAGCGATTCTATATGCGTTGTATACCCGTGTGATGCAGATCGATTATCGTCCCGGCTACTATTTGTGGGGTGCATTGCCGGCGATAGGCGCGATAACGGTGGGGCTGGCAGGGTACTGGGGGGTTAGGCAGGTGGTTAATCAACCACCGCTACAAGTGTTGAGGCGTTGATGGTTGATCAGTAAATTTTTCGCGATGGTTGCGATATGTCAAACGGCTTTGAAAAGTTTCCAGTAAAGAGCGTCTAATAGTTTCCAGTTAGCTTGTATGGTTATGGATTTTTCACATTCGGAGTACATCGCGCCGAGGGTGCTACTTATTGCCATCGGCACAAAAGTGCCTTCACTACGCTGGACGTTAGTGCTTTTTACCAGGGTCTATCGACGATAACCGCTTTGTAAATTCCAGACGAAGTTTTAGAAAAGCCATTATAAAAAATCGCAGACTTACCCAATCTAATCCAATTACGGTAGACATAGCGTAACTCTCGGGTCGTGACGTTGTAATTAAAATCGCCTAACTTATTCAAAAGGTCGCTAATATCTCCCATCCCATCTAAATGAAAGTGAATACGCCCTCCATTTTTAACGGTATGTTCTAAAGCCACTTTAGACCAGCGAGTACCCAACTGAAACATGGCGCCTTCACTATTCTCGTCGGAAATACTAGAAGTTTTTTTGTTGGTCGCGCCGAACTTATATTTTTCATCTCCTCCTACATCGACGCCGCTAATCTTCGCTCCTACCGGATATTGCGTGTTCTTTGGGGCCTTTCTGCCACCTACTTCTTCAAAAAAAGTCAAAAAACCTGATACGTCACTATCAGATGGATTGTCTTGCCACTTATTCCAAAGCGTTTCGGCAACAATACCCCCGCGTTGATTCAAATCGATTGCGCGAGGGCCGTATGTATTAATATCGCCATCATTGACAATCGCCGATACGTCCCCATTGATGCCGAAGTGGGTGTCGAATTTTCCTAGCCCTCCGCTCGCCAAGTCTTTTTCTGGAATTGGACGTCCCGCATAAGTTGCAGGACGAAAGCCACATACATCAGTTAATGCAAATCCCATAACAAATCTCCACGAATAAAATTAAACCTTTCTTTCGGGACTAGCTCTCAAATGCTGCTCCGACATCTACGACTGTTAACGCGGCAAGCTGACCCCTCGTCAAAAGTATGGCACGGGTTTGATTTCTGGCAATGGAATAATCAAATGTAAACGGTTCGGATTAAAAAAATTAGCTCATAAGAGATCATAGTCTGATTACTTGTCTCTTTGGTTTTCTCGTCTAGCTTAACTCAGCGTATGATTGCCGCTTTAATTTTGCACTCCATGGCACGAAGTTCGGCCTTTCCCCTTTAAGGACCATGCATGAAATATAGAGATTTACGAGACTTTATCGCCCAACTGGAAAAGCAGGGCGAACTGAAGCGCATCAAACAGGATGTCGATCCGGTGTTGGAAATGACAGTGATATGCGACCGGGTGTTGAAGCAGGGCGGGCCGGCTTTGCTGTTCGAAAATCCGAAAGGTTCCAACATTGCCGTGCTGGGCAACCTGTTCGGCACGCCGAAGCGGGTAGCGATGGGCATGGGAGCCAAAGATGTGTCCGAATTGCGCGGTATCGGCGAGTTACTGGCCTATCTGAAAGAGCCGGAGCCGCCGAAGGGCATGAAAGACGCGCTGGAAAAATTCCCGGTATTCAAGCAGGTGTTGAATATGGCGCCGAAAATAGTCAGCTCCGCACCCTGTCAGGAAGTGATTCGGGTCGGTGACGAAGTCGATTTAAGCGTCTATCCGATTCAAACCTGTTGGCCGGAAGACGCCGCGCCTTTGATCACCTGGCCGCTGGTGATTACCAAAGGGCCGAACAAAGACCGGCAAAACCTGGGGATTTACCGCCAGCAAGTCATCGGCAAAAACAAAGTCATCATGCGCTGGCTGGCGCATCGCGGCGGCGCATTGGATTTCAAGGAATGGCAGCAAGCGCATCCTGGCAAGCCGTTTCCGGTTGCAGTGGCTCTAGGAGCGGACCCGGCGACGATATTGGCATCGGTTACACCGGTGCCGGATTCTTTGTCCGAGTATGCCTTCGCGGGTTTGCTGCGTGGCAGCAAGACCGAAGTGGTCAAATGTTTGTCCAACGACTTGCAAGTGCCGGCCAGCGCCGAAATTGTCTTGGAGGGCTTTATCTATCCGGGAGAAACCGCGCCGGAAGGGCCGTACGGCGATCACACCGGTTATTACAACGAAGTCGATGAATTTCCGGTGTTTACGATTGAACGCATCACTCAGCGGCAGGTGCCGATTTATCACAGCACCTACACCGGCCGTCCGCCCGATGAACCGGCTATTTTGGGTGTGGCCTTAAATGAAGTCTTCGTGCCCATCCTGCAAAAGCAGTTTCCGGAAATCGTTGATTTCTATCTGCCGCCGGAGGGCTGTTCGTATCGGATGGCGGTGATCAGCATGAAGAAGCAATACGCCGGCCACGCCAAGCGGGTGATGCTGGGCACCTGGTCGTATTTGCGCCAATTTATGTACACCAAATTTGTGATCGTGGTGGATGACGATGTCGATGTACGCAATTGGCAAGACGTGATTTGGGCGATTACTACCCGGATGGACCCGGCTCGGGATTTGACGATTTTGGAAAACACGCCTATAGATTATCTGGACTTTGCTTCGCCGGTGTCGGGCTTGGGGTCCAAGGTCGGTTTCGATGCGACCAACAAATGGCCGGGCGAAACCAGCCGGGAGTGGGGACGTCCGATTGTAATGAGTGAGGATGTCATCAAAAAAGTCGATTCTATGTGGGATACCCTATTTAACTAGGGTAGACTGCCGGTTCGATTGAATAACGGTACAGTTCCTAATGAAAATATTGGTTGTCGACGATATCTACGAAAACAGGCTATTGCTCGACAAATTACTGAGCAGGATGCAGCATGAAGTCATTTTGGTCGAAAATGGGGAGCAGGCGGTTCACGCTCTGGCCAGCGTAAATCCCGATCTGATTCTGATGGATATTATGATGCCGGTCATGGATGGCCTTGAGGCTATCAAAGCGATTAGAGAGCGAACCCTGGAAAAGTGGGTGCCCATTTTTGTGCTCAGCGCGCTAGCCGATGACCAAAATGTCCTGGATGGGCTGCAAGCCGGTGCTGACGACTATCTGCAAAAACCGTTCAGTCGCGCCGTTCTTGCCGCTAAATTGGGTTCGGTGCAGCGTGTGATCGATATGCAAAATCTGATTATTGCCGATACTCAGCTACTTAAAGCCTATCGCGACGAAAACGAAGCGGAGCAGCAGTTTTTACAGAGTATTTTTGAAAGGTTAATTAAACAGAGCGATCTGAAAGACGATCATTTGCAGTTTTGGTTATTGCCGGCCAAACGCTTTAGCGGCGATTTGATTTGCGCCAGGCGCGTCAGCAAGCAACAAATTTACTTTATGCTCGCCGATTCGACTGGCCACGGCTTGGCGGCAGCGTTACCGACGGTGATTGTCAATCAGGCATTCCAGGCGATGACGAAAAAGGGCTTGGCCGTACCCATCATCGTCCGCGAGATCAATCGCCTGGTGCACAGCCAGATGCCGACGGGCCGTTTCGTGGCTTTGGTATTGGGCATGATAGATGCTGAAAAAAAGTCGGTTGAGTTGTGGAATGGCGGCTTACCCGATGTTTATGCGCTGGATGGCGATGGCAAGCCGGCTCACACCTTTCGTTCCTCACACCCCTCTGCCGGCATTCTCGATAACCGGCAATTCGACGATACTTGCGAAATCTGGCATTGGCGCGAGGCTTGCGAGTTATTTATGTACTCTGATGGTTTGACCGACACCCTGGGTCCTGACGGTGGTTTATTCGGCCAAGAGCGCGTCCTGCAGATTCTCAGAACGGCACCGCCTGGCGCTGAAGTGGCGGCGATACAACAGGCCCTGGAAGCGCATATGCTGAACCGGGAAGCGCAAGACGATATTTCCTGTATGGCCATTCGCTGCCGCTGAAGTTTTCGACGTTGGGCCGGCTGGTTTTTATTTCTGGAATCTTTTGGGCTGTTAGATTGAATGCTGGCGTCAGGCTGTAAAAAGCAGACTCAACTAATTTGTCTATACTCAGAATCTCGCGGATAACCCATTCAGCAGGCACGGCTCGGTACGAGTCGGACTGCTAGGTTTTCGCTCCCAACTTCATGATTCTTTGAAAACAGCAACGTGGACTTAAAACAGCATATTCTGCAAGCCGCCATTCTCATCGTCGACGACGAACCCGCTAACGTCAAATTGTTGGAAAAAATTTTGCAGCGCCAGGGTTATCGGAATATTCAATCGACCTGCGATTCTCGCGAAGTGACTTCTCTGTGTGATACCACGCGATTCGATGCCTTTTTGTTAGACATCCGCATGCCGCATTTAAGCGGCTTCGATGTCATGGAACAATTGCAACAGCGTTTCAGAGACGACTATTTACCCGTGTTGGTGCTCAGTGCGCAACCGGATATGGAGACCCGCTTGAAAGCTTTGAGTTTGGGGGCTAAGGACTTTTTGACCAAGCCCTTCGATCAACTGGAAGCCGTTACCCGCATCCACAATCTGCTGGAAGTGCGCTTGATGCATAATCAGATACGCGATCAAAACCGCCTTCTTGAACAACAGGTAAAAACCAGAACCGACGAATTGTATCGTACTCGTCAGGAAGTCATACGCAGACTGGGGCTGGCCGCCGAGTATCGGGATAACGAAACCGGCAACCATATCATTCGCATGAGTAAATATGCGCAGCTGTTGGCTTTGGCGTATGGCTTAACTGAGCAGGAGGCGGAAATTATTCTAAATGCGGCGCCGATGCACGATATTGGTAAGATAGGTATTCCGGACCGGATTCTGTTAAAAACCGGCAAGCTCGACCCCGAAGAATGGCGGATCATGCAGACCCATGTGCAAATAGGCGCCAATATTTTATCCGGCTCGCCGACAGACTTGATGCGGGCCGCGCGCACCATTGCCCAACATCACCATGAAAAGTGGGATGGCACCGGCTATCCGAATGGCTTGCGGGAAGAAGATATATCTATTGCCGGCAGAATTTGCGCACTAGCCGACGTATTTGACGCGCTGACGTCGCAACGGCCGTATAAGCCGGCCTGGGCGGTAGAAGAAACGTTGGCTTATATCGCCTCGGAATCCGGCAAACACTTCGACCCTAAATTAGCGCCGCTGTTAAAAAAGAATTTGCCGGAAATTTTGATTATCAAAAGCGAATATGCAGACGCCGAGGTTATTCGGGATTTGAACTGATCGCGGGTTGTTTTAAGTATTTAAGCTGTGCGAATCGATTCCACACCGCTGATCAGCTCGGATGATGCCAACTCCATGCCGCGTTTGAAATAATCGCAGGCTTGATCCTTGTCGCCTTTGCTAAACAATAATTCGCCCAATAATTGATAGGTCGCCACCGACGCTTCGGTATTCAGGCTTTTCAACAAATACTGTTCGGCTTTCTCCATTTGCTCGGCTTTCAAAGCCAACTTGCCCAGCACTCTTAACAACACTGCGTTGCTGGGGTAAACCGCCAGCCATTGTTCGATTGATTGCAATTGCTTGGCCTTATCGTCGGCTTCAATATTGGAAACCAACACCAGCAAGGTGTCGTCCCAATGCCGGCCCAATTGCTTGAGCATCGCCGATTCCACGCTACTGCCGGCGCCGGCGGCAATCATTGCCGCAAAATAGATGTTGGCGATACCCGGCAGAGTCTTAATGTGATCGGGGATGCCTTCCCAGCACGTTTGGATCGCTTGGCGGTCACCCTGGGCGATGGTTTGTTTCAGCAGTCGGCTAAAGGTTTCCGTTTCCAGCAACTTAACTTCGGTTTCCATCAACACTTTATGCTGTTGCAGCGAAGGCAGTATCTTGCTCAAGCCTTCCCAGTCGCCAAGATGTTGATACGCCTGATGCATCATTTTCAAAACCCGTGCATGGCCCGGATTGATGGAGTGCAACTTGCCCAGCGTTTCCAAGGCTTGTTCGAATTGCTTCTCGGACAGGTGCAATTCGGCTTGGGTCAAGCCGACGGTCATATTGGTGTCCGGGGATTGTTCGCTGGCTTTTTGCAGATATTCATCGCGCTTGTCCAGCGCACCGCGCGATTGTGCGGCTCTGGCGGCCGTCAAGTAATGTAGTAATGGTGCACCGCTATGCGCGGCATGCTTGATCAGCACTTTCTCCGCACGCTCCCAATTACCGTCTGCTGCATCGAATAAGCCGGCAACCAGGGCTTCCTGCGAGCGATTAAAACGGATATTGCGGCGGCGCTTGGCAAATTGGTTGGGCATGCGAATCAACACACCCATCAAGCGGAAAAAATTGTAGAGAACGAAAAAACCGATTACTTGCGCGACGGCGAATACGGTCAAAGAGGTTTCCAGCGACCAGTGGCCGAAACCGATTAACACATAACCGGGATCGTTTTGTTTGACCAGCCAGCTGTGTAGCAAAAACGCCACCAGAACGGCGCAAAGCAAGGAGCCTAGAAAATACATGAGATTTTTCATAATGCCACTCGCTTATTGCTGGTCGGCAGAGGGTATTGCCGGCGAGGCCGTTTCCGCTGGCGGATTATTCAGCACGGCTTTATCGGATTCGATACGCAATTTACTGATGTCTTTCAGCAGCTTTAACGAACCGCTAACATCCGGATATTGGCTGCGGATTTGCACACTCGCCAGTTTGTCCAGTTCAGCCACGAAGTTATCGGTTTGCTGATTTTCCGCGAAATTTTTCTTCAGCCATTGTTTGGCGTCGGCGATGCTGCTGGCAAACAAGGTATCGTTTTGTTGTACCAAGGCAATTTCGATCATTTCCAGCCTGACTTTCAACTGCTGCTTGATAAAGTGCGCTTCTTCAGGGGTCAGGATGGCGTTGACAGGTTGTTCGGTGTGGCGCAACACGACATAGCCTTCCAGCTGTTTGGCGACCGTATTCAAGATTTCATGGCCGTGTTCTGATAAGTCGCTATTGGGTTCGGGCTTTTCCGGCTGCTTGCCTGCGTGCGGCAGAAACACCGATAAACCTTCCACTGCGTCTTGTAAGTGCTGGATGCCGCTGTAGATGCCGACGATGTCCGGTACGGTCGCACCGTTTAACAAGGCGATTTCCTTGGCAATTTGCTCACGGACCTTAAATACCGCTGCGTCGCCGCTTTCTCTTAGCCGTTGATCGGCCGCTTCCAGCGCTTCGCGGGTGGTGGTGACGTCACCGACCAAATGCAAACGCTGATTGGCAACGGTCAACAGATATTCGGCATCGGCCAGTAGCCAGTCGCCGCGGGTTTTACCCAGCTGCCGTTGCAAAGCCACAATGGAGGCTTCCAGCTCTTTGCGCGCCGTGCTCAGGCGCTCATCGTGCAACTTGGAAAAATCAGCCAATGTTTCATTAAAGTGGTTATCTTTGCCGGTCATTTCGGCATTGACGTTGGCGATTTGCGTTTGCACGCCATTTAGCTGTTCGCGCAGGCCGTTAAGTTCTTTGTCCAGTTCCAGTATCTTCAGGTTATCCTGATTGTTTTCGGTATCTTGACTGAAGCGCAATTGCTGGAAAAAGAAAAAGCCTGCACCCGCCAAAGCAATCACCAATACGATAGAGGTGATGCCTATCCACAATCCGGCGTGAGACTTTTTAACCACCACTACCGGAGCTGGATTTTCTTGTTGTTCTTCAATTACTTCGGCCACTGTTTTCCCCGTTAAATAACGTCGTCAAGGTCTCTAAAATCGCTGCATCCGTGGGCTGTGCGCTCACTGCAATCTGTTTAAATCCGAAATCTTCGGCCGCTTGGCCGATCCGCTCGCTCACGACGACTAAAAGTATCGATTTCAACGATACTATCGACTCGTCATCCAGCATCGCCAACAAATTTTGTAACGCTTCGACGCTGGTGATCGTCACGGCGTCCAGCTTCCCTTGGGCTATGCTTGTCCGCAATTCCGTGCTGTCCGCCATCGGCTGTTGGCGACTATACACTTCCAGATAACTCGCTTCCGCGCCGCGGCTGCGCAAGCTCTCCGCCAGTTTCTCCCTGCCACCGACTCCGCGCACAATGACGCAGCGCATGCCGGCGACAGCGTGCAATTCAGGTTCAGCCAACAAGCCTTCGCTGTTGAATGCGCTGGCCGGCACGCAATCAACCGGCCATTCCGCTTGCTGCAATGCGTTGGCGGTTGCGGCGCCGACAGCCGCGACTTTGAATTTACGCAAGGCCGGCATTTTGCCACCGAACGCCTTGATAGCAAAATCCACCGCGTTGCTGCTGGTAAAAATCAGCCAGTCGCCGGCGGCGGCTTGGCCCAGCAAATTCGGATCGGGCTTTACCCCGACGATTTCCAGTGTCGGAAAACGTACCGCTATACCGCCGCATTGTTCAATTAAAGTACACAAATTCTCAGCTTGTAAGGCCGGGCGCGTCACCAAAATGCGGGCTCCGTTTAAAGCGGAATTCACTGATACAGCTCGCTCAATATCCTGTCAGCGCCTTGCGCCAATAAATCCTCGGCTACGGCCTTGCCCAACGCTTCGAAGTCCGTCAGACTGCTTTCCGCCTGGGCTCGGTACAATAAAGAACCGTCGGGGCTGCCGACCAGGCCGCGTAGCAATAATCGCTCGCCTTTGATTTCAGCAAAACCGGCAATCGGTACTTGGCAGCCGCCGTTCAGTCGGGCATTCATCGCTCGCTCGGCGCCGACCCGGATGCTGGTGTCCTCGTCGTGCAATACCTTTAAATACTTATGAATCTCGGCGTCGTCGATCCGGCACTCGATGCCGATAGCGCCTTGGCCCATGGCGGGGAGGCTTTCCGTCGGTTGCAATTGAGCGGTGATTCGTTCGCCCATTCCCAGACGTTTCAAGCCGGCCGACGCCAGGATGATTGCATCGTATTCGCCGGCATCCAGTTTCGCCAGACGGGTGTTGACGTTGCCGCGCAAACTCAGGATTTCCGCATTCGGGAATTTTTCCTTGATTTGGCATTGGCGGCGCAAGCTGGAGGTGCCAATGCGCGCGTTAGCGGGCAATTCGGCCAGGCTGCGATAGTGATTGGAAACAAAGGCGTCGGTCGGATCTTCTCTGTCCAGAATTACCGCCAGATGCAAGCCTTCCGGAAACTCCACAGGTACGTCTTTCATGGAATGCACTGCGATGTCGGCTGTGCCTTCCAGCATGCCTTGTTCCAGTTCCTTGACAAACAAACCCTTGCCGCCGACTTTGGCTAGCGGTGCGTCGAGAATTTTATCGCCGCGGGTGACCATTTTGACCAATTCGGTTTGTAAGCCGGGAAATGCTTGTTGCAGCCGTGCCGCGACATGCTCGGCCTGCCACAAGGCCAGCGGGCTTTGCCGGGTAGCGATGCGAATAATTCTGTCTGCCAAAACTGCTCCTGCCGATTGCTGGCGGGCGTCTAAGCTGCGCCCTTTGTTGAGAATAAATGTTGTCTATTGTAATCCGATTTAGGGGGGAAGGTGGGTAGAAGTTATAAGCGTTGCAGAGACGGCGGGAATGGGGCGAGAGAATTGGCTTCAAACGTTGTTCTTGGTTAAAGTTCTCTAATTTCAACAATCAGACGAATTTTAAATTCGCGTCCATTGGAATATGTACGAACTTTTACTACTCCTAGCGGGAGCAGCTATTGCGATTTATATCGCTGCTCGGTGGTTGATATATTTTGTGCAGATCAATTCTTGGCTAGCCTTATCTCTGGCCTTGTTGGTGCTGGTTTTGTTTTCAGTCGGATTATGGCTAAAAGTCCGCGTCTGCGGTTACATATTGGCCGCCATTGCCAGCGCCGTCTGTGTGTTTGCGCTTTCAGGGAATATTAGTGTTCTGTTTCCCTATTAACGAACGAATGCGTATTAATCAGGCAGTGCCTACCTAATCTCAAACAACTCAAAATGCTCGCTTGCGGCATGTGAACTGACGATTACCTCGGAAACTTTCGCCAACATCGGCCCTTTGTGACACCACGCCAACAGTTTTTGCAAGTCTTCAGGATGGCCGGTGGCGACGATTTCCACCGAGCCGTTGGCCAGATTTCTGACAAAACCTTTCAAATTCAATTTCACCGCCTGCTTTTGGGTATAGGCGCGAAAATACACGCCTTGGACCCGGCCCTTGACGATGATGTGTAGACACTCGCTCATCGCGTAATCCTCCAGCAATAATGAATTTTTTGGTCGCGGGCGAAATCCTCCGGAATGGTTTTCGCGCTGATGTCTTCTATCTGCAAGTCCGCCAAGGCTTGTCTATCGAGTTTGAAGCGGCGGAAGTTGGTGGAAAAATACAGCACGCCGTCCGGAGACAGTAAGGCCGTAGCATTGCGCACTAAGTGCAGATGATCGTTCTGAATATCAAAGGCTTCGTCCATTTTCTTGGAATTGGAAAAGGTCGGCGGATCGAGAAAAATCAGGTCGAATTGCGGCTTGTCCTTGGCGCCGGCTTGTTCCGCCAGCCATTCCACACAATTGGCGCGCAGCAGTTTGTGATCACCTTGGATGCCGTTTAAATCAAAATTGCGCTTGGCCCAGTCCAGATAGGTGTTGGACATATCGACCGTGACGCTGGACGCCGCGCCGCCGACTGCCGCATGCACGCTGGCGCTTCCGGTGTACGCAAACAGGTTCAGGAAACGCTTGCCCTTGGCCTGTTTTTGTATCATCAATCGAATCGGCCGGTGATCCAGAAACAGGCCGGTGTCCAAGTAGTCCTCAAAATTCACCCAAAACTTGCAGCCGCCTTCCTCGACCACATGAAAGCGGCCGGATTCGCCTTGTTTTTCGTATTGATCGGTACTTTTCTGCTTGCGGCGAATTTTCAGAAATACCTGTTCCTTGGGTATCTCCAATACTTTGGGGATTTCCATCATCGCCCCGGCTAAACGCTGATTAGCCTTGGCCGGATCGATGGTTTTCGGCGATTCGTATTCCTGGACGTTGACCCAAGTCTTGTCCCCCTGATAAACGTCAACCGCCACCGCGTATTCCGGCAAATCGGCATCGTACAGCCGGTAACAATTAACGTGGTTTTGCTTGGCCCACTTGCCGATTTTTTTCAGATTCTTGCGCAGGCGATTGGCGAACATCTCCGCCTGATTGTCGGGCTGCTCGGTTTCGGTGCGCCGGCTGATTTGCTCGATGCGTTCTTGCTGGGATTTGGCTTTGGGTTCGAAGAAGGTCTGTTCTTCGATATTAAAACGCAGCAATTTGCACTCCAGCGCGCCGTTGAACAAGGTAATCGGCTTTTGCGAACGTACGCCCAATCTAAAACCCAGTTCCGGATTGCTGATGATCATCGCCACCTGCCAGCCGACGAAGCGCTGTTTTAGTACCTCTCCAAAGCGGCGATACAATTCGGAAGTTTCCGTCTCGTCGCCCAATCGTTCTCCGTAGGGTGGGTTGCAGGCGATCAGGCCTTTGGGCCAACTTTCCGCCGCTGTCGCATCGGCGATGTCGCGCCGTTCGATATGAATCTTGCCCGCCAAGCCGGCGTTTTCAACATGCTGCAAGGCGGCTACCACGGTGCGCCGATCCTGATCGAAACCGACGATGACCGGCATTTTGCTCAAGCCAATATCGCGGCGTTGCTTGGCTTCGTCGAGCAGGCTTTGCCACAACTGCGCATCGTGTTTTTTCCAACCCAGGAAGCCGAAGTAATCACGCTGCAAGCCCGGCGCATAGTCTGCAGCGATCATCGCGCCTTCTAGCAGCATCGTTCCTGAGCCGCACATCGGATCGAGCAAGGATCCGCCTTGCTCGGCGATTTTCGGCCAGCCGGCGCGCAGCAAAATTGCTGCCGCCAGGTTTTCCTTGATCGGCGCGGCGATGTTGACGTCACGGTAGCCGCGCTTGTGCAAGCTCTCGCCGGATAAGTCCAGGCTTAGCTGGGCAGTTTCGTTATGCAGATACACATTGACGCGAATGCTGGGCCGGTCGGTATCGATATTGGGCCGCTTGTTGAACTTGGCGCGCATCTGGTCGACGATGGCGTCCTTGACTTTCAAGGCGCCGAAATGGGTGTTGTTAATGGCCGGATTGTTTTTGCTGCTAAACGATACCGCCAGGCTGTCGTCCGGTTTGATGTGTTCGAACCAGTTGATCTTTTTGACGCCATCGTACAAATCCTGCTGGGATTTGACCTCGAAACTGCTCAAGGGCAGAAACACCCGGTTGGCGGTGCGCGACCACAGGCAGACCCGGTAAGCCAGTGCCAAATCACCCTCAAAAGCCACGCCGGCCATTTTTTCGCGGACGTTTTGGCCGCCCAGGGCTTTGATTTCGTTGGCAAGGATGCCTTCCATCGCTTTAGGCGTGGTGGCAAAAAGTGGGTATTGGCTCATGGTTGACGGCTGGGTACGGAATGGCTGGCTAGGATACTAAAATGTGCTGCGACTGCGGCGGATATTTTTATAGCAAAATTGCAAACCACGGTTCCATTCGACATCGTTCGCCCGGTCTGCCGAACGATATGCCGGTGATGACTTGGGTTGGGATAATAGCAAGTGCGCCAATCGCGAGCGCTACGCACCACTCCGGCTCGTTGCTCGTTCTGACTGTCGATAGCCCGGGTGCTTGTGTCTCGGCGCGCTGAGACAGATACCCAATCAATCAATAGTTGTCGAAGCGGTTTACAATCGCTTCGGCAAGGTGGCGCGCTGAAATGCTAAAGATTTGAGGTGGAAACCAAATTTTATAGTGGCCGATTTATTGCTTGATAAGTATTAATGTTCTGCAACTCTCAAGATGGTCCTGGCTATGCATCCGCAAAAATACTCCGAAACCTACTACGACCCGCACCAACGCATCCGCGCCTGCAAAATCACTCCCGGCGAATATTGTGTCACCAATTCCGGCGAGCTTATTGTCACCGTGCTGGGGTCCTGCGTGATTGCCTGTATCCGAGATAGGCGGCGGGGCATAGGCGGCATGTATCAATTCATGGTGGTGAACGTCAACGAAGACCAGCCGCTCAATCAACGCATGGAGAACATGGCTAGTAACGGCATGGACAATTTCATCAAGCACCTGGTCGGCATGGGTGCGGAAGAGAGCGAGTTGGAAGCCAAAGTGTTTGGCGGCGGTAATATTCTTAACGGCATGCAACGCAACAATGTCGGCGCGCGTAGTGCGCAGTTTTTACGCAGTTATCTGGCCGGCCGGAATATTCCGGTCCTGGCTGACGACATGCTCGGTATCTATCCCCGCAAGGTGTATTTCTTTCCGGAAACGGGGGAGGTGTTGGTGAAAAAACTCAAGGATATAAAAAACGAAACTATTTTGCAGCGGGAGCAGGAATATTCTCACAGGCTGTTTGCTAGGGTGTTGGCGTAGGGGATTTGTGTTTTTGTGTCGCTGGCGTGACGGCTGATTTTGAAGTCGGGTCTCGGCCCGACAGCCGAGATACTTTCTTTTGCTTGGCCAAAAGAAAGTATCCAAAGAAAAGGCCACCCGGATGCCGCTTTGATCCTGCGCGCCGGAACTTTTATCGAGGGTCGGCAGAAGGGGCTTCCCAGCCCCTCCGCCGACGTGCGGCATCCCTGCCGCACCCCTTCGGGCTATTCTCGATAAAAGCTCCGGTGCTCGGCGCGGCATGCGGGAGAAAACCCTCGCGCGATTTGCGGGGTTTGAGTTTGCAAAAATGTAGCCTCAGGGGAGTAGCTCCGAATAGCGAAGCGTATTCGGAGGAATGGAGGTCGCTCTAGCATCGTTTGGCTTATTAGCCACAACGCAGAGCAGCGTAATCCAACATGCGTCCGATTACGCTGTGCTAATCAGAATCTACGGCTCTAATTATCTTTAGGTGTAAGTTCGACATCAATCTGTTGAAGCACTTGATGCAAGTCATGATTTAGCTCTTTCCATTTGTCAATTATCTCTGTCATGGATATGAAATAAGGTTTGAAGCGAGGCAGGACCATAAGCGCCTAACGTGGGGCTAAGGGGCGCGGAGCCTGCATTGCAGGCGGAGCGTCCCTCTTAAGCGCAGTGTTAGCCATAGTTCGGTTAATCAGCCGCATATTGCGGGGTGACGCCACCGCGATAACCAGTGGGGATTTGCGCTTTGCAAACAGGGCAAGCGTAGTGAACCCACTTTTGAGAATCCTCGACCGGATTAAGGATGGACTTGCGCCCAATCTCGTAGCAGTTTGTACATATCAAATGCGGTGGTTCGGAGTTGCTCATGGATTCTATAAGAGCATAGGCAACACCGGCAGACCAGGGTTGTACCAGTTTGTACCTTTGCTTTTGTGTGTCCCATGCTTTTACGCGAGCAATTTCTTCTTTCAGTGCGCGTATTTCCTCAACCATCGCAGATTGGTCCGCATTAGCAGAAAGTGCATTTCCTTGGGCGGACAGAATGGCGCTCTGAAGTTCAATTACTTTTCCCTGAACTTCGGAAAGCGTCTTGAGTTCAAGGAGGCCCTTTGCGATGTCACCAGCTACCTTGAGTCCGGAAATCGTACCTTGGATAAGAGACAGGTCCATAGTGGCTCCGATATTGAAGTGGATAACAAGTGATTACATAGTTTCTGGATATCTTCATGAATCCGGTGATATACATATTCTGTGAATTCACGGGATAGTCTAGCTGGAAAAAGGATTCGGATTTTGTTCGAGCCAAAACAATATTCCTACAGGGTTGAGGCTGAAAATCGAATTAGGTTGGTTTGGTTTGGTTTGGTTTGGTCTTCGATTGTGGGATGGGTTTATCCCGTATGCCGCGCCGAGCACCGGAGCTTTTGGCGGGACAAATCGGCAGGATAGCCGATTTGCATGCGCAGCACCCGAAGGGCGAGGTACAGGGAGGTACCGAGTGAATAGCCCGAAGGGGCGCCGCAGGGATGCGGCGCGTTGACGAAGGGGCAGGAAGCCCCTTTCGTCAACCCCCGGCAAAAGCGAGGAGCGCAGGGAATAAGCGGCGTCCGGGCCGCCTTTTCTTTGGATACTTTCTTTTGGCGGAGCAAAAGAAAGTGTCTCGGTTGTCGGTCCGAGAACCGACATTAAATCAAACCGTCGCGTTAGCGACACCTCAATAAAGTCTTAAGCCAACAAACAACCGTTAGTTAAAAAGACAAAACAAACTCAGTTGACCTTAATCAACTCAACATCAAAAATCAGCGCCGCATTAGGCCCAATATCCCGTCCCGCGCCACGCTCGCCGTAAGCCAGGTTAGAAGGAATAAAGAAACGGTATTTCGCGCCTTCTTTCATCAATTGCACGCCTTCGGTCCAGCCCGCGATGACGCGGTTCAATGGGAAAGTGGCGGGTTCGCCGCGGCCGTAGGAGCTGTCGAATTCCTTGCCGTCGATGGTGGTGCCTTTGTAATGGACGGTGACGTTATCGGTGGCTTTGGGTTGCGCGCCGGTGCCTTCGGTGAAGACCACATATTGCAGACCGCTGGCGGTGGTTACCACGCCGGCGGTTTTGGCGTTTTCGGCCAGAAATTTTTCCCCGGCTGCTTTATTTTCGGCTGGGGTTGGGGCGTTGGCGTTGGCCAGTGAGAACATAGCAAATCCTGTAATAAATGCGATTAAAATGGCGATGACACGTTGTTTCGTGGATTTCATGAAAACTCCCGATAGATGATTGGGGCGGCTAGTTTATCAGTTTTTTTGTTCCAACTCCTGCCGGCAACTTGCCAGTTGCGCGTCGTAACGCAAGGCGCGTTGATGGACTTTTTGCGCGGTATTCATCAGCCATTGCTTGGATAAAAAGCTGTTGCGCTGATAGCCGCCTAAGCCTTCGTGATAGGTTAAATACAGATTGTTGGCGTCTGAGGTGGGGATGCCCAGCTTGCGGTTGCTGGTGGCGCAATACCAAGCCACAAAGTCGCAGCTGTCGGCAAAATCTTCTCTATCGGCCCAGCCGTTGCCGGCTTTTCGCTGATAGTCCGCCCAGGTTTCGTCCTTGGCTTGCGGGTAACCGTAAGCGCTGCTGGAACGAAACCAAGGGATAAAGCCGAGAATCAATGGTCGGGGCGGTTGGGCGTCGGCGACGAAGCTGGATTCCTGATGGATGATCGCCATCTGCACCGCAATGGGGACGCCCCAGCGCCGCGCGGAGCTTAAGGTTGCTTGATACCAGTCGTCTTTTTCCCGGAAGATTTGACAGATATTTTCCGGGTTTTTCGGCGGCATGGTTGTACACGCCGATAAAACGGCTAGACTAGCCAGACAAATTATTCTGCTTTTCATATCCCAATAAATTAGATTGCTAAAAGGATTTACCTTTAAAAAGCCCTGCCAAACAGAAGGATTATTATGCCAACAACCGAAAAACGCGCCTATCGCAAAAACCTGGCTAGCCAAGGATTGCTGTATTTAGGCTTTGAAGAGCACGAAATTTGGGTCGTGAATCTGTCGCTTTCCGGCTTGCTGGCAGTGCTGAAGGTCGAGCCGCAGGTCAATGGCATCAAAGACATTTTTAATGCTTTGCAAGTTTCGCCGATAGTCGATTTTTATCTGCCGAGCATGCGCTTGGCTGGAGAGGCGGAAATGGTGCGCGCCGAAGCTACCGAGGGCGGATTTGAAATTGCCATCGAGTTTCGCAACTTGTCTTACGATACCGATAATTTACTCTACAGCCGCCGCGCCTACCGCAAAAACATGACCGCGCCCGGTCATATTGTCTTCAACGGCAATGATTATGCGTTTAATACCGAAAATGTCTCGGTGGACGGTTTGATGATACGCATGCTGGGCAGAATTGAAGTGGCGGACGGTACGGTGGCCAAATTCGATTACAAGCACTTGAATCTGGAAGGCGAGGTTAAGGTAGTGTGGGTCGATCACGACGATATTTCCACGCTGATGGGCTTGCAGTATCTGCATTTGCAACGCGACTATATCAAGGGTATTCCAAACTTTAGCTATCCGCCTCTGGAAGCCGGCTAGAACTGAGGGTTAAACCGTCGTCGGCCACTCAAAAACGTTGCCGGTTACGCGCCTGCCAAAATTCGGTCGCCAATTGCTGAGCTTGTTCCTGATTATCGGCTTTGCCCAATAGCTTTAACGCAACCGCGGCAGTCGCTATCACGGTTGCCTCGCCAAATTCGTCGTTAAGCTCTCCACGCCAGCATTGCGCCAATAACTGCGGGTCCATGTCTTCGGCTTTCATGTGCCGGCGTTCGAATAGGGCCGGCCAGGTCTCGTCGTTCAGTTCGCCGTTATTGACGCTTTGTACCAGGCATTCCACGTCCGGATTGCGCTCGGTTTCGCCGCCTTCGCCTTTTAACACCGCCATGTTTTTCTGATTCAGCAGCAAAGCGGCTTTTTGATGCACTTGCCGGTAGCTGGGATGGAAGATGCCTTGAATGCTGGCCGTGGCATCGAACGGATTCAACAATCTGACCAATGTATGCACTGGCGAACGCAAGCCCATCACCGGTCGCAGATTGATCATGTCGTACAGTTTTGGGCAAATATATTCCAGCGACAGATAGCTGAAATTATCTTGCTCCAATTGCTGGCCGGCTTCGGTTATCGAGGTTGCAGCTTTGATGCCTAAGGCTTGCAGCACATTTTCAGTGTACAAACGCCCTTCGGTATGACCACCGGCGCCGTGCATGAATACTTTTATGCCGTTCTCGGCCAGCAGCAGGGTGGATAATAAAAACCAAGGCAGATGGCGGCGTTTACCGGCATAAGACGACCAGTCCAGATCGACAGCTACTTTGGCTTCGAAGGCAAAACTTTCTCGTGCGGCTTGCACGAAGCCGGCCAGCTCTTCGCAGGTTTCTTCCTTCACCCGCATCAGCATCAAAAATGCGCCGAGTTGAATCGGCTCGACCTGGCCGTCGGCCAATATCATTTGCATCGCCCGATAGGCTTCGTCTTGGGTCAGCGGCCGGGCGCCTTTTTTGCCCTTGCCGAGTATCTTGATAAATTCCGCGAACGGATGTTCCTGGGTCAACAAGCTCATGAGAATGACAATGGAAAATAATGATCGATCAGCAATGCTGCGAAAATCAGCATCAGATAAATAATGGAGTAGCCGAAGGTGCGCATTGCGGTTTTATTGTCCTTTTTACGCATCATTTGCACGGCGTAATAGATAAAACCCAAGCCCAATACTACGGCGGCCAGTAAATAAATCACGCCGCTCATGCCGGTTAGATAGGGCAGCAGCGTACTAATCAGCAACAAAATGGTGTAAAGCAGAATCTGTAGGCGGGTGAATTCCACGCCATGCGTCACCGGCAGCATCGGGATGGCAACTTTGGCGTATTCGTCTCGCTTAGCGATCGCCAAAGCCCAGAAGTGCGGCGGGGTCCAAACGAAGATAATCAAAAACAACAGCAAAGCATGCGGATGTACTTCGCCGGTGATCGCCGCCCAGCCCAACACCGGCGGCGCTGCGCCGGCCGCGCCGCCAATGACGATATTCTGCGGCGTTAATTTTTTAAGGTATACCGTATAAATCAGCGCGTAGCCGATCAGTGACAAAAAGGTCAGAAAGGCGGTCAATACGTTGATTTTGATGGTCAATATCGCCATCGCTACAAGGCCGATAAAGCTGGCGAATACCAAGACCTGATGAGAGTTCAAATGACCGGTGGGTAGTGGTCTATTCTTGGTGCGGCCCATTTGCGCATCGGCTTTTTGGTCGATGAAATGATTGATCGCCGCTGCCGAGGATGCCGCCAGGGCGATGCCTATGCTGCCGTAGAAAAAGTTATCCAGCGGCGGCATCCCTGGCACGGCCAGCAACATGCCGACGATGGCGGTAAACACGATCAATGCCACGACTCTGGGCTTACAGAGTTCTAAGTAGTCTTTCCAGGATAGCGCTGAAGTGGTGTCGGTCATCAAGTACCAAATAGATTTGCGGGTCTTTAAACATATAGAATAACAGTGAACCATTGATTATTAAAATAATCACAAGCGCTCACCATCTTTTAGTCAACGAGGGATTTATGAACTATAGGCTCGCGGCGTTAGCGCTGCTTTGCCCTGCTGTCGCGGCGCATGCCGAGGCCGGCAAGGTACACGAACATGTTTTTAGCAACGGCTTGAAACTATTGGTAAAGGAGGATCATCGTTCGCCGGTGGTAGTATCGCAAGTCTGGTACAAGGTCGGCTCCAGTTACGAGCCCGGCGGCATCACCGGTATCTCGCACATGTTGGAACACATGATGTTTAAAGGCACCGCAAAATATCCGGCCGGCGAGTTTTCCCGGATCATCGCCGAAAACGGCGGCAACGAAAATGCCTTTACCGGTCAGGATTACACCGCCTATTTCCAAACCCTGGAAAAGTCCCGTCTGGAAATCAGCTTTAAACTGGAAAGCGACCGGATGCGCAATCTGGACTTGAAAGCCGAGGAACTGAAAAAAGAACTGGAAGTAGTCACCGAAGAACGGCGCATGCGCACCGACGATCAGCCTCGTTCGAAAGTACATGAGCAATTCATGGCTACTGCTTTCACCAACAGCCCATACCAAAATCCGGTGATCGGCTGGCCGTCCGACATCGCCAATTACAAAGTCGAAGACCTGCAAGCCTGGTATCAGCAATGGTACGCGCCGAATAACGCCACGCTGGTGGTGGTGGGCGATGTCGATGCGCAGCAAGTTGAAAAGCTGGCGGAGCAATATTTTGCGCCGCTGCAACCCAGCGTGTTGAAGCCGGTAAAGCCTCAGGATGAAAGCGAACAGAGAGGTGTGCGGCGCATCACCGTGAAAGCCCCCGCCAAACTGCCTTATCTGATGATGGGTTATAAAGTGCCGGTACTGAAAACCGCCAAGCCGGAATGGGAGGCCTACGCGCTGGAAGTGCTGGCGGGTGTGCTGGACGGTGGTGATAGTGCCCGCTTGTCTTCGCGTCTGGTCAGGGGTAAGCAAATCGCGGTATCGGCGGGTGCGGGTTACGACTTCACTTCGCGCTTGCCCGAGATATTCCTGTTGGAAGCCACCCCCGCCGAAGGTAAAACCGTATTTGATCTGGAATATGCTTTGCTGGACGAGGTATATCAACTCAAGAACCAGTTGATCGACAAGGATGAATTGCAACGCATCAAGGCGCAAGTATTGGCCAGCGCGGTGTATCAGAAAGATTCCAACTTCTATCAAGCCATGCAATTGGGCACGCTGGAAACCGTGGGTATCGGTTGGCAGAAAGCTGACGAGTATGTCGATAAGATCAATCAAGTCACCGCCGAGCAGGTCAGGGAAGTGGCGCGTAAATACCTGATCGAAGACACGCTGACCGTAGCCTATCTCGACCCGCAACCCATCACCCAAGCCGCCAAACCCGCAAAAGCCATAGGAGGCCATCATGCGTTTTAATTTAATCGGCTTGGTACTATTGCTGTTGAGCCAGACCGTCTGGTCCGCCGCCAAAATCGAAAACTGGCAAACCCCGCAAGGCAGCCGGGTTTACTACGTGCGCACCGCCGGTTTGCCGATGGTGGATGTGCGGGTGGTATTCGATGCCGGCAGCGCCCGCGACGAGGCGAAGTTCGGCGTCGCCGCGTTGACTTCCGCCTTGCTGGATAGTGGGGCCGGCGACTTGAGCGCCGATGACATCGCCCAGCGCTTCGAATCGGTAGGCGCCAACTATTCAGCTGGTGTCAATGAAGATATGGCTTGGCTGGCGATACGGACCTTGACCGAAAAAGCCTTGTTCGACAAAGCTTTGGCGACCTTCGAAACCGTATTGAGCAAGCCGGCCTTTAATCAAGCCGATTTCGAGCGGGAAAAAGCCCGCACCTTGGCTGGTTTGAAACACCGGGAAGAATCACCGGGCGAATTGGCCGGCATCGCGTTTAACAAAGCCTTGTATGGCGATCATCCCTACGCCCATCCCGAGACCGGCGTGGTGGAAACCGTGGCCGGTTTTAGCGCTGACGATTTGAAAAGCTTTTATCAAAAATACTATGTGGCTGCTAACGCGATGGTGGTCATCGTCGGTGACGTCAGTCGCGAGCAAGCCGAGCAGACCGCTAACCAGTTACTGAGCAAGTTACCGGTTGGCAGTAAGCCTGCCGAAATTCCGGTGGTGACGATGCCTAGCAAAGCCAGCAAACAGCACATCGAGTTTCCGTCCACGCAAACCCACGTACTGGTTGGCTTGCCCGGCACCTATCGTAAGGACCCGGACTATTTCGCCTTGTATGTAGGTAACCATATTTTGGGGGGCGGCAGTATGGTGTCAAGGTTATTCGAAGAAGTGCGGGAGAAGCGCGGTTTGGCGTATGGTGCTTATAGCGTGTTTGCGCCCTTATACCGGCAGGGGCCGTTCATGATGAGTTTGCAAACCCGCAATGACCAAACCGAACAGGCTTTGGATGTGTTGCTGAAGACCTTCAACGAGTTTCTGGACAAAGGCCCCAGCGATAAGGAACTGACCGCCGCCAAGCAAAACATCACCGGCGGTTTTGCGATGCGCTTCGATACCAACAGCAAGCTGACCGATTACGTAGCGATGATTGGGTTTTATCAGCAGCCGCTGGACTATCTGGATACCTTTCAGAGCAATGTCGAAGCCGTCAGTATCGAGCAGATCAAGGATGCATTTAAACGCCGGGTAAAACCGGAGTTGTTGCAAACCGTGACGGTCGGTGCCGGTAAATAAAATGGCTAACCAAATCCGCATCATTGGCGGCGAATGGCGTAGCCGGCAAATCGTATTCGACGACGCGCCGGGTTTGCGGCCGACGCCGTCGCGGGTGCGGGAAACCTTGTTCAACTGGCTGCAAGCCGACGTTCTGAATAGTCGTTGCCTGGATTTGTACGCCGGCAGCGGCGCGCTAGGGGTGGAAGCGGCTTCCCGAGGTGCCAAGCAAGTGGTGCAGGTGGAAAACAATCCGGTCAGCTGCCAAAAGCTGCACGAGAACATCGCCAAATTGGCGGCAAAGCAGATTCAGGTGGTGCAGCAAGACGTTGGGCAATTTCTAAACGCGCCGGCTCAACCGTTCGACTTGGTGTTCCTCGATCCGCCGTTTGGGCAAGGTTTGATCGGGCAGACCTGCCGACTATTGGACGCCCAAGGCTGGCTGGCCGATTACGCCAAAATCTATCTGGAATGCGAACGCAATCGGCCGCTGGACGATCTGCCCGCCGGCTGGCGATTGTTGAAAGCCAAGACGGCCGGCGAAGTCAGCTACCACCTGCTGCAAAAGCAATCGGATACTTTTGCCGCGGCGAATGGTTTAAAATAAGCCGCTTTTGCCTGTTTCCAAAGCCGATGAACATTACCGCGATTTATCCCGGCACCTTCGATCCCATCACCAATGGTCACCTGGACTTGATCCACCGCGCTTCCCGGCTTTACCGGCATGTGATTGTTGCCGTCGCGGTTAGCCGCGGCAAACAGCCACTGTTTTCCTTGGAAGAGCGCGTGGCGTTGATTCAGGAAGTGGTCACGGAATTCAGCAACGTCCGCGTGATTGGCTTCGACACCTTGTTGGTCGAATGTGCCAAGCAACATCAAGCCAGCGTCATCATCCGCGGCTTGCGCGCGGTGTCCGATTTTGAATACGAATTTCAATTGGCCGGCATGAACCGCCGTTTGTCGCCCGATATTGAAACGGTGTTTCTGACCCCGGCCGAACAATACGAATTTATCTCGTCCAGCATGATCCGCGAGATCGCCCAATTGAACGGCGATGTGTCCAGCTTCGTGCCTGATGTGGTCAAACAACGCTTAACCGAAAAATTTTCCGAGGAGTAATTATGGCGCTCATAATCAGCGACGACTGTATCAACTGCGATGTCTGCGAACCGGAGTGCCCGAACGGCGCCATTTCGCAAGGCGACGATATATACGTGATCAACCCGTCCCTATGCACCGAGTGCGTCGGTCATCATGACAAGCCGCAGTGCATGGAAGTTTGTCCGGTGGATTGTATCGATAAAGATCCGGATGTGGTCGAGGACAAGGACAGTCTGTACAAGAAGTATTTAAAACTGACGAGTTGACATGCGTTAGCAGCGTCAGGCGCGTATTTGCACCTGACGCAAACAAAATCAATCGACGGGCTGAGCCCTGGTGCCGGCACCGTACAATCTAAATTTCGGGGATCGATATGCTCAAAAGTGTTGGCTATGCCGCCTATAACCCGCAAACGCCGCTACGCTCGTTTCATTTCGAACGCCGGCAACCCGGTTCCGAGGATGTGCGTATCGAAATTCTGTATTGCGGGGTTTGCCATAGCGATTTGCATCAGGTGCGCAACGAATGGCGCGGCACGACGTTTCCGATAGTGCCGGGCCACGAAATTGTCGGTCGGGTAGTGGAAGTCGGTTCCCAAGTGACTCATTTTAAGGTGGGTGATTTGGCCGGGGTAGGCTGCATGGTGGATTCCTGCGGCGTCTGTCCCGATTGCCTTGATCATCAGGAACAGTTTTGCGACCAAACGGTGTTCACTTACAACAGCCCGGATAAACACACCGGCAAAATGACTTACGGCGGCTACTCGAATCAGATCGTGGTCGATCAGGATTTTGTGTTGCAGGTGTCCGATAAGCTGGAGTTGGCGGCGGTAGCGCCGCTGCTGTGCGCCGGTATTACGACCTATTCGCCGCTGCGGCATTGGCAAATCGGCAAGGGCCATAAGGTTGGCATCGTCGGTTTGGGCGGTCTGGGGCATATGGGCGTGAAGTTTGCCCACGCCTTTGGTGCAGAGGTCGTGCTGTTTACGACATCGCCAGGCAAGGAAGCAGATGCCAAACGCTTGGGGGCGAGCGAGGTAGTGATTTCCAAAAACGCCGACGAGATGGAAAAGCATTTAAACAGCTTTGATTTCATTTTAAATACCGTCGCCGCGCAGCACGATCTGGATCAATATTTAAGCCTGTTGAAGCGCGACGGCACGATGTGTCTGGTCGGCGTACCGTCCGAGCCGCATCCCTCGCCGAACGTCGGCAACCTGATATTCCGTCGCCGCGCACTGGCTGGGTCGCTGATCGGTGGCATCCGTGAGACCCAGGAAATGCTGGATTTCTGCGCCGAGCACGGCATCGTGTCCGATATTGAGCTGATTCCGATGGCCGGCATCAATGATGCTTATCAACGCATGTTGAAAAGTGACGTGAAATACCGCTTTGTGATCGATATGGCAACCCTGCCGGGCTGACGCACTATCCTAACCTCCTAAATATCGTCGCTCCCGCGCAGCCGGGAGCCCAGTTGCTAAACTGGATTAGCGATGAGTCCTCGCAATGCCGGATGGCCCAGGTTTTGGCCTATCCGCATCCCTAGCAGAACATTTGACCTATAATCACCTTCTCTCACTTTTCTTGGCTTGTTGGGCAGAGAAGGAATGCGTTTGAGCTTTTACCGATATATTTTGCTGATAGCCAGTATTGTGTTCGCGGGGTGGGCAGGGCTGCGTCTGGCCTTACCGCCGGGCTATGCCAGCCCGATTTGGCCGCCGGCCGGCATTGCGCTGGCTGCGGTATTGCTCTGGGGAAAGAAAGTCTGGCCGGCGATAGGGTGCGGCTCGTTCCTGACCAATCTCTCGCAAGGATATGATTTAAGCGGCGAATTAACGCCGCCGACGGTCTTCGTCGCGATGGGCATCGCGATCGGCAGCACATTGCAAGCATTGACCGGTGCTTGGCTGTCGCAACGCTTTCTAGGGACCGGCGTACCGCGTTTGGATAAAGGCAAAAACATTTTTCGGTATGTGTTACTAGTCGGGCCTTTGACTTGCTTGATCGCCGCCACCGTCGGGGTCAGCACCTTGCTTGGATTCGGTGTTTTAACCGATGCCAATGTTTTGGTGGCTTGGTGGAATTGGTGGATAGGCGATTGTCTCGGAGCCATCATCATATCGCCTTTGGTTTTTTGCTTGTTTGCAGAGCCAAGAGCGCTTTGGCGTCCCCGGCTGGTAGGTGTGGCTATGCCGCTGGTAGCCATGTTGGCTGGGCTGATCATTACTTTTCTATTGGTTTTACGAGCGGAAGACAGTCGGCTGCAACTGCAATTTGACAGCAATGCCGGCGCGGTTAATAAAGCCTTAGCAGACAATTTTTCCGCCGTGTTGAAAGCGTCTTTTTCGCTCAATAGTTTCTTTCAAGCGGCCGGACCGTTAGACCGGGATAAATTCGGCGTTTTTGCCAATGGCGTGCTGACACAGAATCCGCACATTCAAGCGCTGAGCTGGGTATCGCAGATCCCCAGCGAACAGCGGGCGTCTTACGAACAATCGATCCGCGACGAAGGATATAAAGATTTTACGATCAAGGAACTAGGTGCGGATCGCCAGTTCATCAAAGCTCAGGAGCGTACCGAGTATTTCCCGGTTACCTTTATCGAGCCTTTATCAACCAATAAGCTGGCGCTGGGTTTTGACTTGAATTCGGAGGCCAATCGCCGAGCAGCGCTGACAGAAGCCAGGGCCAGCCAAGCAGTCAGCGTCACCCGGCCTATTCAACTGGTGCAGGACGGGCAAGCCAATCAAGCTTTATTGCTGATGATGCCTGTATACCTGGCTAATGCCAATAGTTCGGAGCCGGCGTTTAGCGGGTTTTTGTCTACAGTGGTGCGTATCGATTCCCTGGTGAAGGCGGCCATGCAAGACTTAAATCTTGACGATATGAACGTGGCGCTACTGTATTACGATGCGGAAAACCACGCCATACCGTTATACGGAGCGCTGAAAGCATTGACGACCGGTGTTAATGAGTCCAGGCATTCCATCCGTTTTGGCAATCGCTTGTTGGAAGTGATTGTCCAGCCGGAAGCCGTATTCATTGCGACGCATGCCTCCTGGTTACCGTGGCTGGTGTTGTTGGGCGGATTGCTGTTTACCATGCTGCTAAGCGTGTACTTGTTATCCGCCACCGGCAGGGCGGCTATGGTGGCGGCACTGGTCGATCAGCGCACCGCTCAGCTTGATGCGGCAAACTCAAGTTTAAAGGATGCGTATATTCGTTTGGCGGAAAAAGGCCAAAAGCTCCGCGACTTATACGAGCTGTCCCCCTTAGGCATCGCTTTGCTGGACGTGCACGGCAAATTCGTTGAATTCAATCATGCTTTTCAACGCATGACCGGGTACACGGAAGAAGAACTTCAACGGCTCGATTACATGAGTTTATCCGCCGATAAAGAGCAGAGTTTGGCCGAACAATTAAGTTGGTTAGCCAGAACCGGGCAGTATGGTTCGGACGAAGCGACGTTTATCCATAAAAGAGGGCGGCCGGTATCGTTGCAACTAAGCGGCACCAAAGTCGCCGGTACCGAGGATCAGGATTATATTTGGTTTATTGCCGAGGACGTCACCCAAGCCAAAGCCAATAAAGAAGTGCTGCGACAAAGTGAGTTGAAGTATCGAAAGCTGTTCAACAGTTCCAGCGATGCGGTCATGATGGCCGATAGCAGCGGATTTCTGGATTGTAATCAGGCCACCTTGGATTTATTTGGTTACGACGCTGTGTCCGAGTTCTGCCGCTTGCACCCCGGTAAAGTTTCGCCGCCAAATCAGGCAAACGGCAGGGATTCGGTAGAATTGGCGAACGAGTATATGGCTACGGCGATCAAAAACGGCCACTTGGAATTCGAGTGGCTGCATAAGCGTGCCGACGGTCGTATTTTTCCGGCTTTGGTGACGCTGGCGCGGGTTAGTCTGGACGGCCACCTGGTATTACAAAGCGTGGTGCGCGATCTAAGCGAGCAAAAGCGGGTGGAGCAGGCCTTGATCGAAGCCAAAGAAACCGCCGAGAGCATGGCAGCCTTCAAATCGGAGTTTCTGGCGAACATGTCGCACGAAATCCGCACGCCGATGAACGCGGTGATCGGTTTGTCGCAGTTGGCATTGAATAAGCCGGTATCCGCTGAGGTAAGGGATTATCTGCAAAAGATTTACAGCAGTTCCGTCAGTTTACTCGGCATACTCAACGACATTCTCGATTTCTCCAAAATGGAGGCCGGTAAACTGGGACTCGAACAGGTCGAATTCAACCTGAATACCGTATTGGATAACCTGCATAATCTGTTTGCCTTGTACGCCGCGGAAAAATGCCTGGACATCAAGATAGACGTTGCGCCGGATGTGCCCTTATGTTTGGTGGGGGATGCGTTGCGTTTGCAACAGATTCTCTCCAATCTAGTGGGAAATGCGCTGAAGTTTACTGAGCAAGGCAGTGTCACATTGCAAGTGGCTTTGCTGGAATGGCAGGATGCTCAGGCCAAGCTGCGTTTCAGCGTGATGGATACCGGTATCGGTATTCCCGAAGCGGATCTGCCTAAGTTGTTCCGTTCCTTCAGCCAGCTGGATGCGTCGATTACTCGCCGCTTCGGTGGTACAGGCTTGGGCTTGAGCATCAGCCAAAAGTTGCTGCAACTAATGGGCAGCGATTTTCATGTCGAAAGTAAGCCGGGGCAGGGTTCGAATTTTAGTTTTGACTTAATGCTGGGCGTTAGCGCGCAGCAAGCCGACTTGCCGGCGGCGCGGCCGGATAATGACACCCAGGCCGGTGGCTTGTCTAAGACTCTTGCCGATCAAGGTAGCGCATTGCGGGGCATGCGTATCTTGGTGGCCGAAGACCACGCTATCAATCAGAAAATTTTGCAGGAATTTTTGGCCTTATGCGGGGTTAGTGTCGATCTTGCCGGTAACGGCCGCGACGCCTTGGCCATGCTGGCAGAGCAAGCTTATGATGCAGTGCTGATGGATATTCATATGCCGGTGATGAGCGGCCTGGCCGCCACCGAACAGATCCGCCGTAACCCCGAGTATCAATCGCTACCGATTATCGCGCTGAGTGCCGGCGTGACCCAAGAGGAGCGGGACAAATGCCTGGCCAGCGGTATGAACGAGTTTGTGGTCAAGCCGATTCAACCGATGCAGTTGGTTAAGGTGTTGTGCCAGCAGATAGGTCGAAGTCCGGTTGGCGCTTCGGTAAACGGGCCTGTTACAAATGCGCGTGACGTTTCAGCGTTTTGCTTACGAGATTTGCCCGGTTTTGATTTCAGCAACACGCTGGATTTGCTGGATGGCGACGAAAGCTTTTTGAGCGAGTTGCTGGGTAGTTTTAAAAATAGCACCGCAAGCACCTTGATAGCGCTGGATGATTTGCTGGAGAAGCGCGATTTGCAAAAGGCGCGAGACGTGCTGCACGGTTTGAAAGGCGTCGCCGCTAACTTGGGGGCAAATCGTGTGGAGCAGGCCGCGACGAGATTTTGTCTGTCACTCAAGCAGGACAGTTTAAATCCTGCTGACTATGCCGAATTCAAACGGATAATGACCGAAGCGCTGACTGCACTGGAACCGTTGGGATAGTCGCTCGACATTGTTCCTGATGGAACAGTGTCTACAGCCGGTCCCAAAACATCGTCTGAGTCCGGTCCGGTTTATCGGTGTAAAATCCGCCGCCATATTGCCTTTAGTAAAACATCCCGCCAAGGAGAACGCACAATGAACGATCTGGTGTTTTATACCAATCCGCAGTCGCGTGGGCGCATCGCTCACTGGATGCTGGAAGAAATCGGCGAGCCTTACGAAACGGTCTGGCTGGCGTTCGGCGCCGCGATGAAAAATGCCGACTATCTGGCTGTCAATCCAATGGGCAAGGTGCCGGCGCTGAAACACGGTACTGCGTTCGTCACCGAAACCGCGGCCATTTGCGCGTATTTGGCGGATCGTTTTCCGGAGAAAAATCTGCTGCCGGCCGCAAACCATCCCGCGCGCGCGGACTATTTCCGTTGGCTGTTTTTCGCGGCCGGTCCGCTGGAACAGGCCGTTACCGCCAAGACGCTGGGTTGGCAAGTGCCCGAGGGCAAAAGCGGCTTTGTCGGTTTCGGTAGTTACGAAGCGACCTTAGCCGCCGTCGAAACAGCCCTGCAGCCCGGACCTTACATTTGCGGCGAGCAATTTACCGCCGCGGACGTGTATGTCGGCTCGCAGCTTGGTTGGGGGATGATGTTTGGCAGCATCGACAAGCGTCCGCTGTTCGAGGATTATGTGGCGCGGATCTACGCACGCCCGGCAGCCCTGCAAGCCATTCGTCTCAACGAAGAATATTTGCAACAGCGCCAGGTCTGATCGATTGGATAATAGACAGCATCCATCCATGACAGCGTTGCGCACCGAGGCCCCCATTGGCGTATTCGATTCCGGCGTCGGCGGCCTGTCCGTGCTGCGAGCCATCCGTGCGGAACTGCCCATGGAAGACTTGTTGTATGTGGCCGATTCCGGCTACGCGCCCTACGGCGACCGCGATGCGGAGTTTATTGCGGATAGGGCGACAACGATCACCGAGCGGCTGCTCGATGCCGGCGTGAAGGCCATCGTGGTGGCCTGCAACACCGCCACCGTGGTCGCAATCGAAAAACTGCGCGCGTGGTGTCCGGTGCCGGTGGTGGCGATGGAGCCGGCCATCAAGCCGGCGGCGCAAACCACCCAATCCGGAGTGATCGGCGTGCTGGCCACCAGCCGCACGCTGGCCAGCCCCAGCGTCGCCAGGTTGTGCGCGGCCTACGGTAAAGACATTGAAATATTGTTGCAGCCTTGTCCCGGTCTGGTCGAACAAGTTGAAAAAGTCCAATTGCACAGCGATACGACGCGCGAGCTTTTGCTCGGTTACCTGTCGCCGTTGCTGTTGGCCGGTGCCGATACCATCGTATTAGGCTGCACGCATTACCCGTTTCTGGCAGAGCTGATTCGGGACATTGTGGGGCCGGATCTGACGATAATCGACCCGGCTACCGCCGTGGCAAAAGAGCTGGTGCGGCGTTTGCAGGGCCATCTTAGGCCTGTTCCGAGTGCGCGAACCGCAGAGGTCCGCTTTTTTTCCAGCACCGCGGTCGAAGAGGCCAGCCAGATCATATCCGCGCTCTGGGGTAGTCCTGTACTTGTTCAGGCGCTTGCTCGGAGCGCTAAGGGCAAGCAGATCGGTTCGGCAGCTTTGGGCTAGTCTCCACCGGATTTTTAATAAACCGTTCGAGCCGGTTATCTTCCATTTGTAGACCATCATGAACGATAAACACACTCCAATAGCCGTGTCTGCGGCAGATGTCGAGTCACGCACCACATCGCTGTATCCGGAACCGTTTGCCTCGCGCATGGCGGGAAGGGAGAAACGCCGTCTCGGCGATTTATTCGATCTGGCAAATTTTGGCGTCAATCTAACCACGCTAGCACCCGGTGCCAGATCGGCGTTGCGGCACAGCCATTCGCGGCAAGACGAGTTTATTTATATATTGCAAGGCCATCCGACATTGGTGACGGATGCAGGCGAAACCCAGCTGGCGCCGGGTATGTGCGCGGGATTTAAAGCCGGCACCGGCAATGCGCACCAGTTGCTGAATCGCTCGAACGCAGACGTGCAGTACCTGGAAGTTGGCGACAGGACGGCCGGAGACGCGGTGATCTATCCGGACGACGATTTGCAAGCGATGTCGGTTGACGGGAGCTGGCGTTTTGCCCACAAAGGCGGCGAGCCATACTAAAAAACGGAGTCTGCATGCCACACGTATTAATCATCCATGAGGTCGCCGACTATCCGGCCTGGAAGCGGATTTTCGATCAGGCCGTCGAGATCAGAAAACGCGCCGGAGAAATCAGCTACCAACTGCTGCGCTACGACGACGATGCCAATAATATCGTGCATTTTTCTGCCTGGACCTCGCTGGATAATGCCCGGCGCTTTTTCGAATCCCCCGAGTTGGTGGAAATCAGGGAGCAGGCTGGGGTAAAAGCCCCGGAATTTATCTATTTGCAAGAGATAGAGCGGGGCGTGCTTTAATCGCGGCCTTGCTGAATGCTACTGGTATAAGCGTTGCTGCCTCTGTTAGCAACGAACTGTAATCGGTAGCGCTGACGAAGATGTGCTAGCGCAATGAAACCGCAGATTAGTATTGTCATTCCGGTAGTCAACGAGGCGGCGCGGCTTGCCGATACGTTGCAAGCCTTGCAGTCTCTGAGACCGCGCTGCGAATTACTGGTGGTCGATGGCGGCAGTCTTGATGTCAGCCCGCTTATTGCGAAGCCTTTGGTCGATCAGGTTTTGCCCAGTCAGCCTGGCCGGGCCAGGCAGATGAACCTGGGTGCGCATCACGCCCAAGCTGACGTGTTGCTGTTTTTGCATGCCGATACCCGGCTGCCGGATCAGGCTATCGCTTTAATTTTGTCGGCGGTCGAGCTGGGCTGGTCGTGGGGGCGTTTTGATGTGCAATTTGACAGCCCACAAGCCATTTTTAAATTGATTGCCGGCATGATGAACGCGCGCTCCCGCTTGACCGGTATTGCTACCGGCGATCAGGCCATCTTCATAACACGCCAAGCATTTCAGGCTGTGGGCGGTTTTCCGGAGATTGCCTTGATGGAAGATATTGCCATCAGTGCGGCGCTGAAAAAGCTAGGTAAACCTTGCTGTTTAAAGACTAAGGTCGTCACTGCCGCGCGGCGTTGGCAACAACACGGTATCCTCAGAACGATCTTATTGATGTGGTGCTTGCGGCTGCGGTATTTTTTCGGAGCTAATCCGGATGAACTGGCAGCGCAGTATTATCGGAGACGGTGATGGAAGCAATGGTGCGCTTGGGCGTGTTTTTGGGGATATTTTTGCTAATGGCGGCTTGGGAGTGGCTGCGGCCCAAGCGGCGATTGGCGGCAGAGCGCCGCCGCCGTTGGTCGGTCAATTTGGGACTGGCGATTCTGAATGTCGGCGTGATGCGGCTCAGCATCGGTGCCGCGGCCTGGCTGGCGGCGAACTGGGCTGCCGAGCAACAAATCGGCGTATTCAATCTGCTGCCGGTGCCGAATTGGCTGTCGATAACACTGAGTTTGCTGCTGCTGGATTTGGCCATTTACGCCCAACATATCGCCGCCCATCGCTGGCGCTGGTTTTGGCGGCTACATCAGGTACACCATAGCGATATGGATTTCGATACGACGACTGCCGTGCGCTTTCATCCCCTGGAAATCATGCTATCCATGCTCTACAAGGTCGCACTGGTGCTGTTACTCGGGGTCGATCCGCTCGCGGTGATCGCTTTTGAAGTGATATTGAACGGTTGCGCGTTATTCAATCACGGTAATGTCGGCTTGCCGCCTGCGCTGGAGCGCGGCTTGCGCTATTTGATAGTGACACCCGACATGCACCGCATTCATCACTCGGCATTTCAACCGGAAACCGACAGCAACTACGGCTTCTCGCTGTCATGCTGGGATAGATTGTTCAAAACCTATTGTCCACAAGCGCGCGAAGCACAGACTGCCATGATGATAGGTTTGTCCGAGTTTCAAGATAGTAACCAAATGGGATTTGTCGGCCTGTTGATGCTGCCGTTTCGCCGTCTACGCAGTCGATAAGCCGAGGTAAACCGGCTTGCGGTTTGGCTTATTGGGTTGTTTCCTTTTAGCGATTAATCAATGCGTTTTTAGTGTCATTGTTAATTAATGTAGGCGGGCATATAGTCTAAATGCCTTAATTACTTTGGGAAGCGACCATGAAACGCTTACATAAAGACATTTTGACCGGGCTGGTGTTTGTGACTGGCGTTATCGAGTTTATTTCGGGTGATTTTATTGTTTCCTCGGCATTGTTCGCGGCGACCACTTTTGCCAGCACTATGGGTTCGAGCCGCAAAAAACCGTAGGACTGGATTGTTCTGCGGTGTAGCCGAACCGGCAGATGTTTTGATAAATGCGTTCAGCGTTAGGTTTTCTGGGTAACATTGGATTATCCGAACCACTTGCATAAGCAATGTTTTACAATATTGCGATGCAATTAAACTTTGACCGGCTGCGGTAAATGGCTGACGCGAAAACTTATCTGAATGTACCCTATGCCGAAAAGGATGCGGCGAAAGCGCTTGGCGCCAGGTGGGATGCTGCTGTCAAGAAATGGTATGTCCCCGCCAATAAAGACGTGGCGCTGTTTGCCAAATGGCAGGTGGAGTTCGGGCTTGGGCAATTGCCCAACGGCGAGGCGAAAAATTCAAAAGCCGACAGTGTCGGCGGCGGCACAACCCGGTCAAGCGATAAAAACTTCGTAGCCTATGACGGGGATGAGCCGCCATGGGATTGAGCCAAGCGGTGCGCGGTTTTAGCTTGTGCGCCCGTTAAAATACCTGGCTGGCTATGCGCCCGCCATCACCGCGCAAGTGCATGCGCTGATCGACAGCGACAAACTGCCCGCGCTGCTGCTAAAAAAATACCCCCGGCCGCATGATATAAAGACCGACAAGGCGCTTTATGTCTACACGATGGATCTTAAAAATCAATTTCTGCGGCAATCCAACCCTCTCAGCAAAGTCGTTTACGACGACAAAATCGATGTATTGCATCAGGCCTTGGGCTTACATTCCGTGGTCTCGCGGGTGCAGGGCGGCAATTTAAAAGCAAAAAATGAAATTCGTATCGGTGCGATCTTTAAAATTGCGCCGCCGGAGTTTTTGCAGATGATCGTCGTTCATGAGCTCGCGCATCTGCGTGAAAAACAGCATAACAAGGCGTTTTACAAATTATGCGAGCACATGGCGCCGGACTATCACCAATTAGAGTTCGATATGCGGCTTTATCTGACCTGTCTGGATTTGGGCCGGGCGATTTATTGAGTCGATCCAAGCGCCGCGGGCGAGGGATTCACGGCCGTGCTTCGCGAATGAATGGTTGTGTGTAGCCATCAAGCAGCGATATTTCTTAATTTTGCCTGGCTATAGTGGCACTATTGCGTCAGAATTTACTTACTTTTATACAGACATTTTTATGGGAGAAACAGCATGCGCGTAGCAGAGTTAATGACCAGCAAGGTATTTACCGTCGAACCTCACGATCTGATCGATCGCGTGTTCTTTTTGATCCATTACGAGAAAATCCGCCACTTGCCTGTGGTTGAAAAAGGCAAATTGGTCGGTATCGTTTCCGACCGGGATTTATATAAAGCCCTGGGCCCCAAAAGTAATTCCAATGCGGTGGAAGCTAGTAAAGACAGCACCCAATTGCATGTGGTCACGCAAAAAGTCGTGCATATCATGCATCGCGGCGTTTATACCGTTACCCCGGAAACGCCTGCGTCGGAAGCGGCGGCGATGATGGCGGAACACCGCGTCGGCGCGCTGCCGGTGGTGGAAAAAGACAAACTGGTAGGCATATTGTCCGCTACCGATATTTTAAGAGTGTTTGCCAAGTTGGAACGCGCGCACGAAAAGCTGGAACAACAGATCAAGGAAGGCGCGGCGCACGGCTAAGGTAGGATGAGTTTGCGGCGCAAACCGTCTGAAAGCAAATGGGGCGATGCTTATTGTTTCGCCCCGGGCCAAAGCCTCAACCGGTAATCGCGGCTCTTTTATCCACTAAGTAAATCCAATCGTCTTGTTCTTTGACCTTCAACGCGGTCAGCTTTTTGCCTAGGCAAATTTCGCTTAAAGACTCGCCGCTGATTGGGTCGTAGCAAATGCTGTGCATGGAACACTGCAAATAGCGTCCCGTTTCGTCGAAAATGTTGCTGTTCTCACAATCCAATGCCCTGGGCATGTGGACGCATTGGTTTAGATAAGCGTATACCTCGCCTTGGAAACGCACCAGAACCGCAGCGCGTGGCGAGCCGCGATAGAGCAGTTCAAACGGAAATTTGCCTAGCTCGGGAACTTGTTGAGCAGGGCAGATGGCAAATGGGTGTTTCACCGACATGGCTGTTTATCCTCCCACACGTTTGCCAGCAAACCTTGGGCCACAATGCTTTATTTTTTCGATGGATTTTCGGCAATTGAGCAAGCGCACGGCGTTACTCGGCAAATCAAACTGACAGCGAATATCTAGCAGTCTTTACCTTCAGTGCTCGTTTGGTTGTCCAGCTCCTGCTGTTCATTGCGAATCAGCCAGTCCAGCACCAAGGCGTAGCTGGTGGCCAGCAAGGTCGGGCCGATAAATACGCCGATAAAGCCAAACGCCAACAGCCCGCCGAAAATGCCGAACACGATCAACACGAACGGCAATTCCACTTCCCGGCTGATCAGAATTGGCCGGAGCCAGTTGTCGATGGTGCCGACGAATAACAAAAACCACAGTGCGATAAAAACCGCCCAACCGGTCTCGCCTTCAGCCAGCAGCCACAAGGCAATCGGCAGCCAGATCACCGTGCCGGCCGCTGGAATGATCATCAAAAAGAAGGCGATGACGCCCAGCACAAAGGCGTAAGGCACGCCGGCAATCACAAAACCCAGGATAGAAGCCAGTGCTTGCACCAGCGCGGTGCCGAGGATGCCGTATACCACTGCGCGCAGACTGGAACGCACGATATGCAGGATGCGTTGGGTACGCTCGCCGGCCAAGCGTTCGACGCCAATCACGACATGCTGAGCCACGTGTTCACCGTCGCGATAGAAAAAAAACAGCACCAAAATAGCCAGGCCCATATGCATCAGTTCGCCGGCCAAGCCAATGCCTTGTTGCAGCAACCAGCTACTGGCGCCCAGAGCATATTGCCGGGCCAGATTGACGAGGCGGCTGGAGTCTTCGCCGACACTTTGCCAGGCGGCAACAGCGTTGTCGCCGACTACCGGCAACGATTGCAGCCAAGCCGGAGGTTCCGGCCACACATGCCGGCTTTGATTAAGCCATTGCAGCAAGTGGTTTATATCTTCGGTAAATGTCAGCGTGGCGGCGACGAACGGCGTCAGCAGTAATATGCCTATCGGCAGGACCATGGCGGTAGCAGCCCAGTTGGCGGTCAACTTCCAATCGCGCAAACGCAAATACAGGGGCCAGGTGACAAAACACAGAATCGCCGCCCACAACAAATCGAAAATAAACGGTTTTAATACCTGATAACAGGCAAACAGCAGCAGGCACAAGGCCGCCAGACTGGCGATTTTTTCGTAACGGGAAATCTGGATAGGCATGATCGAGTGGGCGGCAGCTAACTGAATTGGAATCAATGTCCGGAGTTTACGGCATTATCGGTTAAGCCGGTATGACAGGTGCGAATTAAACAATGCTTGCTTGTCCGGCGGCGCTTTACATAGAATGCGGTAGCCTTTACCTGGAGCCCTGCCGTGAGCGAAGTCCGAGAGTTTATCCCTATCAATATCGCCGTATTGACGGTATCCGATACGCGGACTGAATTGGATGACGTATCCGGGCAAACCTTAGTCACCGGTTTGACCGCGGCCGGGCATAATTTGATCGACAAAAAAATCGTTCCCGACGATATTTACCAAATCCGCGCCGCCGTCAGTCATTGGATCGCCGATCCGCAGGTTAATGCGGTTATTTCCACCGGGGGTACCGGTGTGACGGGCCGCGACGGCACACCGGAAGCGATTCAGCCGTTGTTGGATAAGGTGTTGGATGGCTTTGGTGAAGTGTTTCGGATGATTTCCTACCAGGACATCAAAAGCTCAACGATGCAATCGCGGGCTATTGCCGGCGTGGCCAACGCTACTTATATATTTTGCGTGCCCGGTTCGTCCGGTGCTTGCCGTACTGCCTGGGACTCCTTAATCAAGGAACAATTGGATTACCGCACCCGGCCGTGTAATCTGGTGCAACTGATGCCGCGCCTGTTGGAGAAATAATGCGTCCACCTTTTTTGTTTCTGGCCGCCGTCGGCGGATTTGTCGGCGTGGCGATGGGTGCATTCGGTGCGCATGGCTTGAAGCATTTATTATCCGAGCATCTGCTGGAAGTTTATAAAACCGCGGTAAGCTACCAGATGTGGCACGTATTGGCCTTGGCCTTGATTGCGGTGTTACCGGAACATAAATTATTGCGAAGGGCCGGCTGGTGTTTGGTGGTCGGCATCGTGCTGTTTTCCGGCAGTCTATACTTACTGGCGATATTCAATATCGGTTGGCTGGGGATCATTACGCCGTTTGGCGGCCTAGCCTTTTTAGCGGCATGGGCCTTATTGGCTTATGTGGCTTGGCAGAAAAACCAGGAGTTGTAGATGGACACTAAACCGCCCGTTCGACCTTCCATGCCGCCACCGGCATCTTCGCGGCCCAGCGCTAACCGCAATTTGCGGGAGGAAAGCCACGAAGTAAAAGTGCCGCCGGTTCCAGAAGATGCCATGCTCAAGGTCCTGCACGCGGTAATTCATTTCGCGGTCAGAATATTGGCGGTACTGATGGTGCTGGTGATTTTGTGGGGCGTGGCTGATGTGGGCTATGTGATGTACCAGCGAGTGGTCGCAGCGCCGTTTTTGATGATGACGGTCTCAGACATACTGGTGATTTTTGGTTCGTTCATGGCGGTCTTGATCGCGATCGAGATATTTATCAACATCACGCTGTACATTAAACACGACACACTACCGATTAAAATGGTCATAGCCACTGCCCTGATGGCCGTGGCCCGAAAAGTCATCATGCTGGATTTCAAGGATTTGGATCCGGCTTATATTACGGCCATTGCTGCGGTCATCGTGGCTTTGGGCCTTACTTACTGGCTGATTTCTTATAAACCGCCACAACCTGTCAAACAAGACGAGCGATAAATAATGCGTGATGCAAGCCCGCAAACTGTTTTCCTGAAAGACTACACCCCACCGGAATATCTGATCGAACAGATTGAACTGAATTTTGATTTGGATGAGCAACATACGCAGGTCCGCTCGACCTTGAGTCTACGCCGCAATCCGCAGAGCCAGGACAGCAGTGTCGCATTGAAATTGCTCGGCGAGGAATTGCAGTTGGTCAGTATCGCGATAGACGGCCAGCTGCTTGAGCAAGGCCAGTATGTGCTGGGCGAGGAAGTCTTGGTCTTACATGAAGTGCCGCAGGATAGACCGTTTCAGATCGTCATCGAAAATGTCATTAATCCGCAAGCCAATACCGCGCTGGAAGGTTTGTATTTATCCAGCAGCATGTTGTGTACCCAATGCGAGGCGCAGGGCTTTCGCAAAATCACCTGGTTTCTGGACCGGCCGGATGTTATGAGCCGTTTCAAAACCACGTTGACCGGCGACAAGAGCAAATATCCGGTTTTGCTGTCCAACGGCAATAAAGTCGGTCAAGGTGAGCTGGAAAACAACCGGCATTGGGTGAGTTGGGAAGATCCGTTCGCCAAGCCTTGCTATTTGTTTGCGCTGGTAGCCGGACAACTGGAATGCGTCGCTGACGAGTTCATCACGATGACCGGTCGGCGTATCGCACTGGAGATATTCGTCGAGAAGCACAATGTCGACAAATGCGACCACGCTATGCAATCCTTAAAAAACGCCATGGCTTGGGATGAAGAAACCTACGGTCTGGAATACGACCTAGATTTGTACATGATCGTCGCGGTCGACCATTTCAATATGGGCGCGATGGAAAACAAGGGGCTGAACGTATTCAACACCAAGTTTGTGCTGGCTCGGCCGGATACAGCTACCGACAGCGATTACGAACATATCGAAGGCGTGATCGGTCACGAATATTTCCATAACTGGTCCGGCAATCGCGTCACCTGTCGCGACTGGTTTCAGTTGAGTTTGAAAGAAGGCTTTACCGTCTTCCGCGACCAACAATTTAGCGGCGATCGTACCTCGCCAGCCGTAAAACGTATAGAAGACGTCAACGCCCTGCGCACTCGGCAATTTGCCGAAGATGCCGGCCCGCTGGCGCATCCGATTCGTCCGGAAGCTTATATCGAAATCAACAATTTCTACACGCTGACCGTCTATGAAAAAGGCGCGGAAGTGGTGCGGATGCTGCACACCTTGCTGGGTGCGGCCGGTTTCAGAAAGGGCTGTGATTTATATTTTCAACGCCATGACGGGCAGGCGGTGACTTGCGAGGATTTTGTCAAGGCTCTGGAAGATGCTAACGGCGGGGAATTAAATCAATTTCGTCTTTGGTATTCACAAGCCGGCACGCCGGTATTGACGGTGAATCAGCAATACGACGCCGAATCGCAACAACTGCATTTGACCATTCAGCAAAGCTGTCCGCCTACCCCAAATCAGCCGGTGAAAGCGCCGCTGCATATTCCTTTAAAACTGGGTTTGCTGGCCGCCGATGGCTCGGCTGCGCAGATTCACTGCAACGGTGCCAGTCAGACGGAAATCACCTTGAATGTCACGGAAGCGGAGCAAACTTTTAGCTTTGATAAGTTATCTCAGCAGCCGGTCGTGTCACTATTAAGAGGTTTTTCCGCGCCTGTTACCTTGAAGATTGAGCGTAGCCTGGAAGAATTGGCGTTTTTGCTGCGGCACGACAGCGATACATTTAACCGCTGGGAAGCGGGACAGCAACTGGCCGTGCAGGTAATTTTCAAGCTGATCGATGCGATAGAATTGGGCCGGCCTTTGCAACTGGAGCCGGTTATCGTCGATGCCTATCGCAGCGTGTTGACCGATAGCGGCGGTGATTTGTCTTATCAAGCGTTGTTGCTGGCGCTGCCGGAAGAAAGTTATTTATCCGGGCAAATGGCTGTTATTGATGTTGAAGCTATCCATCAAGCCCGCGAGTTTGTCAAAAAGACCTTGGCAGACCAATTGCAAGCCGAGTTTAAGCAGTTGTACCAGCAACATCACCGCGACGAATCCGGTAGTTTCGATGCCGGTGCGGTCGGGCGGCGGCGCTTGAAAAATGCCTGCTTGAGCTATTTGAGCAAGCTGGAAAATCAGGATGTTTATCATATCGCCGAGCAGCAGTTTTATAGCGCCCGGAATATGACCGATCAGTTGGCGGCGTTGTCGGTCATCGTCAACAGTAACCATCCGGCCAAGGCCAGAAGTCTGGATAGTTTTTACGTGCAATGGCGGCAGGAAGCGCTGGTGATAGACAAATGGTTTACCTTGCAAGCCACAAGCAGCATGCCCAATACCTTTGCTACTGTGCAGGCCTTGATGAAGCATCCGGCTTTCGATATGAAAACGCCCAACCGCGTGCGCTCATTGATTGGTGCCTTCAGCCAGGCCAATCCACTGCATTTCCATGCCATAAACGGCGAGGGCTACCGCTTCCTGGCCGACCAAGTGTTGGCGCTGAATACCCTCAATCCGCAAATCGCCTCGCGGATGGTCACCGGGCTGGCGCAATGGCGGCGTTATGATGCAGCCCGGCAGGGCTTGATGAAACAGCAATTACAGCGTATCGTCGCTACCGAGCATCTGTCCAAGGATGTCTATGAGATCGCCAGCAAGAGTTTGGCGTAGTTGTCACAATCACGTAAACTAGCGCCGAAATAAGCCATCCGCATCAAGCATGAACCCACGCACCGCCCAGGTTGAGCGCAATACGCTCGAAACCCAGATCAAAGTTTCCATTAATCTCGACGGTAACGGCTCGGCTTCGTTTACCACCGGTTTGCCGTTTTTGGACCACATGCTGGATCAGATAGCCCGGCACGGCTTGATAGACATAGAGGTTGTCTCGCACGGCGACCTGCACATTGATGCCCATCACAGCGTGGAAGACATCGGCATTACGCTCGGTCAAGCCTTTGCCAAAGCGCTGGGCGATAAAAAAGGCATTTACCGTTACGGCCACGCTTATTGCCCGTTGGATGAATCGTTATCGCGGGTGGTGGTGGATTTCTCCGGCCGTCCGGGCTTGTTCTATCAAGTGGAATTCAAACGCGCGTTCATCGGTAATTTCGACGTGGATTTGTTTAAAGAGTTTTTTCAAGGTTTTGTGAATCATGCCGGCGTGACCTTGCATATCGATAATATCAAGGGCGGCAATGCGCATCATATTGCCGAAACCGTATTCAAGGCATTCGGCCGGGCCGTGCGGATGGCAATCAGCCATGACGAGCGGATGGCCGGTATCATGCCTTCCACTAAAGGCAGTCTATAATTCCCCCATTTTTCGCCTAGAAACCCCGACCTTGTATCTCTAGTTTTATGTCATCAGTAGCCGTTATCGATTACGGAATGGGAAATCTGCATTCCATTGCCAAAGCGCTTCAACATGCCGATAGCCGGGTAAACGTACAAATAACCGCCGAAGCCTCGTTGATCCGCGCGGCGGATCGCGTGGTATTTCCGGGGGTCGGCGCGATACGCGATTGTATGCAAGCCTTGAACGAGAGTGGTTTGGCGGATGTGATCCGTGAAGTAGCGCAAAGCAAGCCTTTTCTGGGCATCTGCCTGGGGATGCAGGCCTTGCTGACCGACAGCGAGGAAAACGACGGCATCGCCTGTCTGAATATATTCCCCGGCCATGCCCGCCGTTTTGCCGATCACATGTTGGATGCCAACGGCAATGTTCTGAAAATTCCGCATATGGGCTGGAATCAGGTCAAACAACATCCGCATCCGCTCTGGCGCGACATTCCGGATCGTAGTCGCTTTTATTTTGTACACAGCTATTATGCGGCGCCGGACGATTCGCGCCACAGCGCCGCAACGGCCGATTATCCGCAAGCCTTTACCTGCGCACTGGCAAAAGACAATATGTTTGCCGTGCAATTTCATCCCGAAAAAAGCCAGACTGTCGGATTGCAGCTATTGCAAAACTTCCTGGCTTGGGATGGGACCGCGTAACTCCCCAACCCTTAGATGTTGGCTTTACTAACCTTTAGATTTAGTGTTTTAACTGTCGAGATTTAAATATGTTGCTGATACCCGCAATTGACTTGAAGGAAGGAAAATGTGTCCGTTTGCGCCAGGGTCGTATGGAAGACGATACCGTATTCTCGGACGATCCGGTGGCTGTGGCCGGGCGTTGGGTTGAAGCAGGGGCGAAGAGATTGCACCTAGTGGATTTGGACGGCGCCTTCGCCGGTAAACCGAAAAATGCCCAGGTTATTAACGCCATCGTCCAAGCTTATCCCGATGTGCCGGTACAAATCGGTGGCGGTATCCGCGACGAAGACACCATCCAGGCTTACTTGGAAGCCGGCGTACAGTACGTAATTATCGGCACCAAGGCGGTGAGCGAACCACATTTCGTGCGCGACGTATCGATCGAGTTTCCCGGCCACATTATCATCGGCCTGGATGCCCGCGACGGTAAGGTAGCAATCGACGGCTGGTCGAAACTGTCCCGCCACGACGTGATTGACCTGGCGCAAAAATTTGAGTCCAACGGCGTCGCGGCCATTATCTACACCGATATTTCCCGTGACGGCATGATGCAAGGCGTCAATGTCGAAGCGACCGCCAAATTGGCGCGCTCGGTGCACATCCCGGTCATTGCCTCCGGCGGCATCACTAACTTGGACGACATTCGCGCGCTGGGCGAGGTAGCCCACGAAGGCATCATGGGAGCCATCACCGGCCGGGCCATCTACGAAGGCACGCTGGATTTTGCCGAAGGCGAAAAACTGGCCGAGTCTTTCGGCGGAGCAGATGTCTGAGCTAATGCTGCTAAATCGTAAACCATGAGCCTAGCCAAACGTATTATTCCCTGCCTGGATGTCGATAACGGCCGCGTCGTCAAAGGCGTGAAGTTCGTCGATATTCGCGATGCCGGCGACCCGGTGGAAATCGCCCGTCGCTACGACCGAGAGGGTGCCGACGAGATCACCTTCCTGGACATCACCGCCACCCACGACAACCGCGACACCATCGTCCATGTGGTCGAGCAAGTGGCCAGCGAAGTATTTATCCCGCTGACCGTGGGTGGCGGCATCCGGGTATTGGAAGACATCCGCCGCATGCTCAACGCCGGCGCGGACAAAGTGGGCATCAACAGCGCTGCGGTATTTCGCCCGGAGTTTGTTAAGGAAGCGGCTGAAAAGTTTGGTTCGCAATGTATTGTGGTGGCTATCGACGCCAAAAAAGTCAGTCAGGAAGGCGAGGAAAACCGCTGGGAGATCTTTACCCACGGCGGCCGTAAACCGACCGGTATCAATGCCGTCGAATGGGCCGTCAGAATGAAAGACTACGGCGCGGGTGAAATTCTTTTGACCAGCATGGACCGCGACGGCACCAAATCCGGCTTCGACTTGGCTTTGACCCGTGCGATCAGCGAAGCGGTCAGCATCCCGGTCATCGCTTCCGGCGGTGTCGGCAATCTGGACCATCTAGCCGACGGCATTACCCAAGGTAAAGCCGATGCGGTCTTGGCCGCCAGCATTTTCCATTTTGCCGAATATACGATAGAGCAGGCCAAGAAACATATGCAATCCAGAGGCATAGAGGTGCGTTTATGAGCTTGGCTTGGTTGGAGGAAATCCAGTGGACCGAAGACGGCTTGGTGCCGGTCATCGCTCAACTGCAGGATAGCGGCCGCGTGGTGATGTTTGCCTGGATGAATCGCGAGTCACTGGCCTTGACGGTTGCCGAAGGTTATGCGGTATATTGGTCCCGCTCCCGCAACCGTTTGTGGCGCAAGGGTGAGGAATCCGGGCATAGGCAAAAAGTGATCGATATGCAACTGGATTGCGATGCTGATGTAATATTGCTTAAAATTGAACAGGAAGGTGGCATCGCCTGCCACACCGGTCGGGAAAGCTGCTTTTTCCGCAGTCTGGCTGATGGCGAATGGCAAACCACCGAGCCAGTATTGAAAGACCCTAAAGCCATCTACAAATAGATAGTCACACGCCGGCATAGCTCAGCAGGTAGAGCAGCGCACTCGTAACGCGAAGGTCGTAGGTTCGATTCCTATTGCCGGCACCATTTAAATGTTTGATTTGTAATAATTTTCAACAAGATTGCCCGTCGAGTTGCAGCAACAGTCCGTAGCAAGGCGCAAATTTAGGCGCAGTGCTGCTTAACTTTGCTCAATGAGGTGGCGCATGAGCCTCAAAAAATATCCAATTCGATTTCATTTTTCGTTGTTGGAGGTATGTGATGGCCTACATCAGACCCTTGGCAAACGGAATCTTCCGCGCCGATGTTCGCATGAAAGGCATCGTCAAAAACAAAACCTTTCCTTCCAAAAAACTTGCTCAAGCCTGGGCGGATACCGTTTGCAACCAGTGATTAATTAGAGCGCCTTTGCTTGTTAAAATGCCAAGTTGCTTATTAGCCGATAACTATTCAAAACATCTATAAACAGGACGACAGGATGACCAGCACCCAACAACGCGCTGCGCTGCAACGCCAAATCTGGCAAATCGCCAACGATGTACGCGGCGCGGTGGATGGCTGGGATTTCAAGCAGTACGTACTCGGCACCTTGTTCTATCGCTTTATCAGCGAAAACTTTGCCAGTTATATAGAAGGCGGAGATGAGAGCATCCATTATGCCGAGCTGCCGGACAATGTCATCACCCCGGAAATCAAGGACGATGCCGTTAAAACCAAGGGTTACTTCATTTACCCGAGCCAACTGTTCGTCAACATCGCCAAAGGCGCGAATAGCAACGACAGCCTGAATACCGATCTCGCAAAAATCTTTTCTGCCATCGAAAGCTCTGCCAACGGTTACCCCTCAGAAGGCGACATCAAAGGCCTGTTTGCCGACTTCGACACCACCAGCAACCGCCTCGGCAACACCGTAGCCGACAAAAACAGCCGCTTGGCCGCCGTGCTCAAAGGCGTGGCGAAGCTAGATTTTGGCGATTTTGACGACAGCCACATCGACCTGTTTGGCGATGCCTACGAGTTTCTGATCTCCAACTACGCCGCCAATGCCGGTAAATCCGGTGGCGAGTTTTTCACGCCGCAGCACGTGTCCAAGCTGATTGCCCAGCTGGCCATGCACAAGCAAACCAGCGTCAACAAAATCTACGACCCTGCCTGCGGCTCGGGCTCGCTGTTGCTGCAAGCCAAGAAGCAATTTGACGACCATATCATTGAAGACGGTTTTTTTGGGCAGGAGATCAACCACACTACTTACAATCTGGCGCGGATGAACATGTTCTTGCACAACATCAACTACGACAAGTTCAACATCCAACTCGGCAATACTCTGATCGACCCGCACTTTGGCGATGACAAACCCTTCGATGCCATCGTCTCCAACCCGCCTTATTCGGTGAACTGGATAGGCAACGACGACCCCACCCTGATTAACGACGAGCGCTTTGCTCCCGCAGGCGTGTTAGCACCCAAATCCAAAGCCGACTTTGCTTTTGTGCTACATGCGCTCAGTTACCTGTCCAGTAAAGGCCGGGCGGCCATTGTCTGCTTTCCCGGCATTTTTTACCGGGGCGGCGCCGAGCAGAAAATCCGCCAGTATCTGGTGGATAACAACTATGTCGAAACCGTGATTTCACTCGCGCCCAACCTGTTTTTTGGCACCACCATTGCCGTGAATATTCTGGTGCTGTCCAAACACAAAACCGACACTAAAACCCAGTTTATTGACGCCAGCGGTCTGTTTAAGAAAGAAACCAACAACAACGTGCTGCAGGATGAGCACATTGAGCAAATCATGACAGTGTTTGACAGCAAGGCCAACGTCGATCACTTTGCTCAGTCCATCCCGCTTGAGAAGGTGGCCGCCAATGATTACAACCTGTCCGTCAGCAGCTACGTCGAGGCCAAGGACAACCGCGAAGTGGTGGACATCGCAAAGCTCAATGCCGAGCTGAAAATTACCGTCGCCAAGATCGATCAGCTGCGTAAAGACATTGATGCCATCGTCGCGGAGATTGAAGGAGATACCCAGTGATTTTGGAAAACAAATTCAACCTCACCGACCAAATCGAACTGGCCAAGACGGAAGAAAAAATCAGTAAACAAAAAGCCAAGCAGCTTTTTGATTCCGGCGACATTGCCAAGGTGGAAGTCGGCACTTTTGCCGGGCTTAGCTATATCCATGCCTATTTGTTTGGGGATATTTATGAATTTGCCGGCAAAATCCGCGACGTCAATATCGCCAAGGGTAACTTTCGTTTTGCGCCGCTGATGTATTTGGAGCCATCGCTGAAACATATCGACACCATGCGGCAAGGCACGTTTGATGAAATCATCGAAAAATATGTCGAGATGAACATTGCTCACCCCTTCCGTGAGGGCAACGGCCGCGCCACTCGAATCTGGCTGGATCTGATGCTGAAAAAAGAAATCCGGCAGGTGGTGGATTGGAATCGAGTGGATAAAGACGAATACCTATCCGCCATGAAGCGCAGTGTGGTGAAAGACCTGGAAATTAAAGCCCTGCTGAAATCCGCCCTCACCGACCGGATTGATGACCGCGCCTTGTTTATGAAAGGGATTGATGTCAGCTACTACTACGAAGGCTATAGCGAATTTAAAACTGAGGAGCTATAGGGATGAGTCATTCGAGTTTTATGGAAAAGCTGCTGGATGGTGTTGAGATGGAGTGGAAGGCGTTAGGAAAAATCTGTGAAGTTTCTCGTTCCCACGCTCCCGCGTGGGAATGCATACGGACGCTGAATAATGGGTAGAAGCCGCTACAAAATAACTCAACCCCAACAGCCGCACTTCGTCACCCTGACAGTGTTACATTGGATTCCGGTATTCACCCGCCCTGACACCGTCAACATTCTGCTAGAGTCCCTGCGTTTTTTAAGCAAGGATGGGCTTCAAGTGTATGCGTGGGTCGTGCTGGAAAATCACTGCCATTTTGTACTTCAAAGCCAGGGTTTGGATCATGACATTGCCCGATTCAAATCATGGACGGCGAAAAGCCTGATTCAATATCTTGCGGCCCATAATGTCAGGCAAATTCTGGATCAGCTGGCGTTTTATAAAAAAGCTCATAAGGATGATCGTGCGTATCAATTCTGGCAGGAGGGCGTTCACCCTGAACTGATCCAGGGCGAGGATATGATGCGGCAAAAGATTGAATATATTCACCAAAACCCGGTGAAGCGCGGTTATGTAGACGAAGCCGCACATTGGCGCTATTCCAGTGCCAGAGATTATGCTGGGAAATCAGGGTTATTGGAGGTTAGTCGAAGATGGTGAGTAAGGTATGCATTCCCACGCGGGAGCGTGGGAACGAGAAAAACCGAGGAGCTATAGGGATGAGTAGATTAAGCTTTATGGATAAGCTGCTGGATGGGGTTGAGGTGAAGTGGAAGGCGTTGGGCGCAGTTGGAAATTTTATTCGTGGCAACGGATTGCAAAAAAAGGATTTCGTTGATGCCGGATTTCCAGCGATACATTACGGCCAAATCCATACAAAATACGGCTTATCTGCCGACAAAACCTTTACTTATGTGTCAGAAGAGTTGGCGAGCAAATTGAGAATGGCTCGTAAAAATGACCTCTTGCTGGCAACAACCTCAGAAAATGATGAAGACGTAGTCAAGCCACTGGCATGGCTTGGAAAGCAGGCAGCCATTTCTGGCGATATGATGGTTTACAGGCATAATCAAAACGTTAAATACCTTGCTTATTTCTTTCAAACAGAAGCATTCCAAGAGCAGAAGAAAAAGTACATTACTGGGGCGAAGGTGCGCAGGGTTTCAAGTGGTGATTTAGCTAAGATAATTGTCCCCATCCCGTGCCCTGAAACCCCCGAAAAATCGCTGGAAATCCAAGGTGAAATTGTCCGAATTTTGGACAATTTCACCGAGCTGACCGCCGAGCTGACCGCCGAGCTGACCGCCGAGCTGACCGCCCGCAAAAAACAATACAACTACTATCGCGACCAGTTTTTGAGTTTTGAAGCAGGGGAAGTGGAGTGGAAGATGTTGGGTGAGGTGGCTGAATTTCGTCGAGGCACGGCAATTACACAAAAGCAAACAACGGCCGGCGATATTCCTGTTGTTGCAAATGGCCCAACTCCAACATACCTCCACGGAGAGAGTAATAGGGAAGGCGAAACTATTGTCATCGCAAGATCAGGAGCCTATGCGGGCTATGTGAGCTTTTGGAATCAGCCAATATTTCTAACTGATGCTTTCAGCGTTCATCCTGATTCTAAAATTCTAAAGTCAAAGTTTGTTTACTACTTTCTTCAAAACAAACAGGAACATATTCACACAATGAAGAAAGGTGCTGGAGTTCCTCATGTTCGTGTTAAGGAATTTGAGTTATACGACATACCTATTCCCTCACTGGACGAACAAGCCCGCATCGTAGCCATCCTGGACAAATTCGATGCCATAACCAACTCCATCACCGAAGGCTTGCCAAGCGAAATTGCATTGCGCCAAAAGCAATATGAGTATTACCGAGATTTACTATTCAGCTTTCCCAAGCCTGAAGAGGTAGGCGCCTAATATGAGCAAAACGCTAACGGAAATAGCACAACAGCTGAGAGACGCCAATAAAAAAGTGCAGTTGATCTATGCCTTTAATGGCACGGGTAAAACTCGACTATCACGCGAGTTCAAAGAGTTAATTTCGCCAAAAACTGATACTGAAGACGCTCTGCAATCAGCGTTGGCACAAAAGAAAATCCTTTATTACAGCGCTTTTACGGAAGATCTGTTCTATTGGGATAATGATTTGCAGCTTGATGCCGAACCAAAATTAAAAATCCATACAAATGCTTTCACTAGATGGGTTCTGGAAGAGCAAGGCCAAGATCAGAACATTACCGCTATTTTCCAGCACTACACTAATGAAAAATTAACGCCGCATTTTAGTTCGGATTTTTCAGCAGTCAGCTTTTCATTTGAGCGTGGCAATATTGAGCAAGAATCAAATATTAAGATTTCCAAGGGTGAGGAAAGTAATTTTATTTGGAGCGTATTTCATTCGCTGATTGAGCAAATGATTTCCGAATTAAACATTGCTGAAGCTTCCGAACGATCAACCGATGCTTTTAATAATTTGGAATACGTTTTCATTGATGACCCGGTCAGCTCGCTGGATGAAAATCATTTGATCGAGCTGGCAGTCAATTTGGCGAGCCTGATCAAATCAAGCCAATCCCCTGATCTACGGTTTATCGTTACGACGCACAGCCCGCTTTTTTATAACGTCCTCTTCAATGAGCTGAACGGCAAAACTTGTTATCTGTTGGAGCGTTTTGAAGATGGCACCTTTGCCCTCACAGAAAAACACGGCGACTCCAACAAGAGCTTTTCATATCATCTGCATTTAAAGCAAACTATCGAACAGGCGATTGCTGAAAATAAGGTTGAAAAGTATCACTTCACACTGCTGCGTAACCTTTACGAAAAAACGGCTAGCTTTCTGGGTTATCCAAAGTGGGCGGAGCTCTTGCCTGATGACAAACAGCTCTATCTGAGCAGAATCATTAATTTTACAAGCCATAGCACGCTATCCAATGAAACCGTTGCAGAGCCAACGCCGGCAGAGAAAGCGATGGTCAAATTATTGCTCGATCACTTGAAAAGCAATTATGGTTTTTGGCAGGGGGAAGCAAATAATGCCCAATAAGAACCTAAGCCTGCGAGACCAAAGCACGGAGTTTTTGCTCTACACCGCGCCCAATGGCGCGATCAAGGTGGAGGTGTTGCTCAGTAATGAAACTATCTGGCTAACGCAGGAACGCATGGCGGAGCTGTTTGGCGTGCAGCGCCCAGCTATTACCAAACACCTGAAAAACATTTTTGACAGCAATGAGTTACAGGAAGAAGTGGTATGTTCCATTTTGGAACATACCTCTACGCATGGTGCGATTGAAGGCAAAACCCAAACCAGCAAGACCAAGTATTACAACCTGGATGCGGTGATTTCAGTCGGTTACCGTGTCAATTCGGCGCAGATAAGTGTTTGCGCAATATGAAAAGTTTAACAAGCAATAAGGCATCGAATCCGATTTCGACCGTGAAGTGAAAAAGCTACTGTAAAGCAAGGGACACAGAGGCATGAGCGAGATTACCCATCACAGCGATTACCGTCAGGCGATGGCAGTGATTAAACAGCGCATTCAAACATCGCAAATCCGTGCGGTGTTGGCGGTTAATTCTGAGCTTTTGAGCCTGTATTGGGATATCGGTCGTCAGTTGGAGGCTTGGCAACGCGAGCGTGCTTGGGGCTCGGCGGTGGTGGAGCAAATGGCGCTGGACTTGCAGGCCACTTACCCAGGTATGAAGGGGTTCTCGCGGACAAGCCTGTTTGCGATGCGGCAGTTTTACGCCTTCTTCAGTCCGCAGTTTGAATTTGTCCCACAACCTGTGGGACAAATGCCATGGGGGCACGTGCGCACCTTGCTGGCCAAGGTCAAGTCAGTGGAGGTGGTTTTGCTGTACGCGCAGGCCTGCATTGAGCATGGCTGGAGCCGCACGGTGCTAGCGTGGCAAATTGAGCAACGTTTTCACGAGCGCGTAGGCAAGGCAGTCGGCAATTTTGTTCAAACTTTACCAGCACCCCAATCTGAGCTGGTGCAACAGAGCCTGAAAGACCCTTATGTATTCGATTTTTTGACTCTCGCACCACAGGCAGTTGAACGCGATATCGAAAACCAGCTGGTGGCACAAATCACCCGATTTTTGCTGGAGCTAGGCAAGGGCTTTGCCTTCCTGGGGCGGCAATACCCCTTGGCCGTAAATGGCAAGGATTACTTTCTGGATTTGTTGTTTTATCACGCTCGCCTGAAGTGCTATGTGGTGATCGAATTAAAGGCCGGCGAATTCAAGCCCGAGTACATTGGCAAGCTCAATTTTTACTTGTCGGCAGTAGACGACCAACTGCGTGCCGAGGATGATCAGCCCACGATTGGCCTAATCTTGTGTAAGGACAAAGACAAGCTGGACGTGGAATACGCCCTGCGCGACATCAACAAACCTATGGGGGTGAGTTCGTTCATCACCAAAGATATTCCCTTATCAGTGCAGTCACAGTTGCCAACGGTGCAAGAGATAGAAAGCGAATTCGCACAGGGATATGGAGAATCAAACCAGTGACCGACTATAAAACCATCGCCGAATCGAATAATTTTATCGTTCTGGATAAATACACCAAGGCATCGCAAGTTAGCGAAAGCTACCAAAGCGAATACGATTTGGAGCGGGAATTCATCCAGGATTTGCAGAATCAGGGCTATGACTATCTGTCCGATTTAAACACGCCGGAGAAACTGCTGACCAATGTGCGTGAGCAGTTGCAGGCCCTGAATAACATGCAGTTTTCCGACGGCGAATGGTTACGCTTTGTGGAAACCTGGCTGGACAAACCGAGTGATAGCATCGTGGACAAAACCCGCAAAATTCACGATGACTATGTTCACGACTTTGTGTTTGACGATGGTCGCATCCAGAACATTTACCTGCTGGATAAAAAGAACATTGCCCGCAACAAGGTGCAGGTGATCAAGCAGTTTGAACAAACCGGTAGTCACGCCAATCGCTACGATGTGACAATTTTGGTGAATGGCTTGCCGCTGGTGCAGATAGAGCTGAAAAAACGCGGTGTGGCGATTCGTGAAGCCTTTAATCAGGTGCATCGTTACAGCAAAGAAAGCTTTAACAGCGCGCATTCGTTGTTCAAATACTTGCAGCTGTTTGTGATTTCCAACGGTACGGATAGCCGTTATTTTGCTAATACCACCCAGCGCAACAAAAACAGTTTCGATTTCACCATGAATTGGGCGAAATCAGACAACAACCTGATTAAAGATTTAAAAGACTTTACCGCCACTTTTTTCCAGAAAAATACGCTGCTTAATGTGTTACTGCATTATTCGGTGTTCGATGTGAACGATACGTTGCTGGTGATGCGTCCTTACCAGATTGCCGCGACCGAGCGCATTCTGTGGAAAATCAACAGCGCCTATCAAGCGAAAAACTGGAGCAACACGGAAAGTGGCGGCTATATCTGGCACACCACTGGTTCCGGCAAAACTTTAACTAGTTTTAAAGCCGCGCGATTGGCAACGGAACTGGACTTTATCGATAAGGTATTTTTTGTGGTGGACCGCAAGGATCTGGATTATCAGACGATGAAGGAATACCAGCGCTTTTCGCCGGACAGCGTGAACGGCTCTGACAGCACTGCCGGTCTAAAGCGCAATCTGGATAAGGACGACAACAAAATCATTGTCACCACCATCCAGAAACTCAACAACCTGATGAAAGCTGAAAACGATTTGCCGATTTACAACAAGCAGGTGGTGTTTATCTTCGATGAATGTCACCGTAGCCAATTTGGCGAAGCACAGAAAAACCTGAAGAAGAAGTTCAAGAAGTTTTACCAGTTTGGTTTTACCGGCACCCCTATCTTTCCGCAAAACGCCCTCGGCGCGGAAACCACCGCCAGCGTATTTGGCCGTGAGCTGCATTCCTATGTGATTACTGATGCCATCCGCGATGAAAAAGTGCTCAAGTTCAAGGTGGATTACAACGATGTACGTCCACAGTTCAAAGCGATTGAAACGGAGCAGGACGAGAAAAAACTTAACGCCGCAGAAAACAAGCAAGCGTTGTTGCATCCTGAGCGCATCCAGGAAATTTCGCAGTACATTTTGAAGAACTTCCGGCAAAAAACCCATCGCCTCCAGGCGCGAGCCCAAGGTTTTAACGCCTTATTTGCCGTCAGCAGTGTGGATGCCGCTAAGTTGTATTACGAGTCGTTCAGGGACTTGCAAAAAGCCAGCGATAAGCCACTAAAAGTCGCTACGATTTTCTCGTTTGCCGCCAATGAAGAGCAAGATGCGGTGGGCGATATTCAGGATGAAAGCTTTGATGTTTCCGCTATGAATAGCAGCGCCAAAGAGTTTTTGAGCGCGGCCATTGCTGACTATAACGCGCTATTCAGAACCAACTTCAGCGTTGAAAGTAAAGCGTTTCAAAACTACTACCGCGACCTTGCATTGCGGGTAAAAAATCAGGAAGTGGATTTGCTTATTGTGGTGGGCATGTTTTTAACCGGCTTTGATGCGCCGACCTTGAACACCTTGTTTGTTGATAAAAACCTGCGTTATCACGGTTTGTTGCAGGCCTATTCGCGCACTAACCGTATTTATGATGCGACCAAGACTTTTGGCAATATCATCACCTTCCGCGATTTAGAGAAAGCCACGATTGACGCTATTACCTTGTTTGGCGACAAGAACACCAAAAACGTGGTGTTGGAAAAAAGCTATAAAGAGTACATGGAAGGTTTTACCGATGTGATCACCGGGGAAGCTCGACGTGGCTATATGGATGTGGTGACGGAATTACAACAGCGCTTCCCTAGTCCAGATGAAATCGTTACGGAAAAGGATAAAAAGGACTTTGCCAAGTTGTTTGGTGAATATTTGCGCGTTGAGAATGTGCTGCAAAACTTTGATGAGTTTGCCGGCTTAAAAGCCTTACAAGGCTTGGACATGAATGACCCTGCGGCTGTGGAGGCGTTTAAAACGCAACACTATTTGAGCGATGATGATTTGGCGGCCATGCAAGCGGTTCACATACCCGCCGAGCGTACTATTCAGGATTACCGTTCAACTTATAACGATATTCGTGATTGGCTGCGTCGCGAAAAAGCCGCCAACGAAAAAGCCACTTCCACCATTGACTGGGATGATGTGGTGTTTGAGGTGGAACTGCTCAAATCGCAGGAAATTAATCTGGATTACATTCTGGAATTGATTTTCGAGCACAATAAAAAGCTTAAAGATAAAAGCGCACTGGTTGAAGAAGTGCGCCGATTGATCCGTGCTAGTCTGGGCAACCGCGCCAAAGAAAGTTTGCTGGTGGATTTTATTAACCAGACCAACTTGGACGAAATTGTCGACAAAGCCAGCATTATTGATGCCTTCTTTACCTTTGCTCAGGCTGAACAAAAGCGCGAAGCGGAAGAGTTAATTAATGCTGAAAATCTGAATGCAGAAGCGGCCAAGCGTTACATCGGTGCATCGTTGAAACGCGAATTTGCCAGCGAAAACGGTACTGAACTAAATGCCATTCTGCCCAAAATGAGCCCACTTAACCCACAATACCTAACAAAAAAACAAAGCGTTTTCCAAAAAATTGCCGCGTTTGTTGAAAAGTTTAAGGGTGTGGGTGGGCAGGTTTGATTCAGGTTCTTGTGGTAACGAAGTTATTGGTTAAATACTCTAGGCGTTAATTTATGAGTACATATCAAACGAATTGAGTCAAAAGCAACTCATATTGAAACATACTGGAACTTACGATATATAATGCCTGCGCAGTAGTTTCCGGTTGTTTCAATTCGTCCAACAAGCACTCGTAACGCGAAGGTCGTAGGTTCGATTCCTATTGCCGGCACCATTTAAATCAACACTCTATCCTTTTTAGACATTTGCAAAAGTTGCTTCGTTATACTCGCGCGCGGGATGTCGGGGAGTTTGATAGCACGTGCAAAGATGCGGATGGTTTATAGACTTATACCGTTTTGGCCGGCCAGTTTTGGTTAGTTCCGACCCTATAGGCCGCAACCGCTAATTTTAAGCGCCGTCCGGACGCTTTAAATCCTGACTTTTTATCCGAAGGTATTCAAATCCTTTCCTTGCACTTTACAGAGACAACACATTTTGAGTTTAAATAGTTACCAGTCGGTTGATCGCGAACAATTAGCCAAAGACATCAGCCAAATTCATAAACAAGCGTTAGCCGATATTGGTCCTGCCGATTTCGAACATTTAAAAAAAGTCGAACGTTGGGGCAAGGTTTGCTCTCTCGTGGGTTACGCGACCGCCTGGGTTTTTCCCAATCCGGTTTCCGCGTTGTTGATCAGTCAGGGCAGTTTTTCCCGCTGGACCGGGGTAGGCCACCCCATCGTGCATAAAGCCTTCGATAAAATGCGGGATGTGGACAAAAACTACACCAGCAAGAAGTTTGCAAAGGGTTGGCGGCGGTTTTTGGATTGGCCGGATTGGATGACCCCGGCCGGCTGGCATCACGAACACGATTTATTGCATCATTACAACCTGGGTGAGGAGACCGATCCCAACAATGCCCAGCACAACATGGAATGGCTGCGGCAATCCAAACTGCCGATGTGGCAACGCTATGCCATCGTGGCTTTGTTTTCCGGTATCTGGAAAATTATTTATTACACGCCGCGCACGCACAAAGAATTGGTTTTAAATGCCGCCCGCCTGCAAGGTAAACCCAAGCCCGAGACCACACGTATCGGTGCCTGGAGCCTGTTTACCCCGCAAGGTAAGGCGCTATGGCTGCAAAGCGTATTGCCTTATAGCGCGTATCGTTTTGTATTAATACCGCTGCTATTCTTGCCGCTGGGCGGGTTTGCCGCTGTCAGCGTATTGATCAATTCGATTCTGGCGGAAATTTTCACCAATATGCATAGCTTTTTGGTGATGATCCCCAATCATGCCGGCGACGACGTGATGATGTTCGATGAAAAATCGCATAGTAAAGGCGAGTTTTATCTGCGGCAGATTTTGGGTTCGGTCAATTACCCAACCGGGTCTAATTTGAATGATTTTTTCTACGGTTGGTTGAATTATCAAATTGAGCACCATTTATGGCCGGATTTGCCGCTAAGCCAATACCAAAAATTGCAGCCGCAAGTGAAAGCGCTGTGCGAGAAACATAATATTCCTTACTGCCAGGAATCGGTGTTTAAGCGCATGCTGAAAGCCGCGGATATTATGGTAGGCAAAACCTCAATGCTGAAGCCGGCGGTTGTTTAATACGTCCAGCGCGAGTTGTTTAAATAGCCCACTGAATCAAACTTTATGTTTTAGGCGAAGTGCCTATGCGATTCTGGGTGACTGGCGATGCGCGCTAATTTATGTCAATGCAGTTAATCTGCCCACAAACGAGTGTAATCAACGAAAATACTATGAGCGACATCAGAGATACCAAGCCCGAACCCATCGCAGCAAAACCAAACTGGAATTACGACTCGTACTTTCTAGCCCAGCTTGAACGGATCAATCAGCAGACCGCTATCAAGAAGCCGAAAAAGCGTGTTGTCGATGCCGCCCCGAAAGACGACAACGACACTGTGGATGAGCAGAATAAATAGTTAACCCGGGTAAACCGTGCAACGCGGTTTAGTCGTGTTACGCCGCCTTTTGGCGGAGGACTGCCAGCGGTTTTGTGGTAAACGCATTCAGGCAAGGTTTCACCTGCTTTTTCTGAGTCTTACCGTGTCGTGGAAAATGGCGATAAACCTGGTGAGGCGGTGCGTTCGCTATTTGTCGGGATTGCTTTATTTGCTGGCGTGCATTGCAAGCATGGTCACTGGTCAGCATTGCAAAGTGTTTGATCCCTATCGTCAAAGCCGCTAAACGAAACTAAATGAAAAATGTGCGAACGGGCTACACATTTTTCCATATCGCAGTAATATCGTCACTTAAAGAGTCTGTCGGAGCGCAAAATGTACTGCCCAAACTGTGGAAAACAAAACCCGGACAATGCAAATTTCTGCCTTGAGTGTGGCGCAGCCATGCAAGCGAATAACGGCTATCGCGGGCCAGTGGCTAACGGACGGAATATGACGTTTACCGAATCGGTGTCCGGCTGTTTTGCAAAGGCATTTGTTTTTACAGGTAGAGCATCACGCGCTGAATACTGGTGGTTTGCGCTGTTCACGCTATTGGTATCGATGATGGCTGGAATCATCGATCAATCGTCCTACGGCGAGCCGGCTACCGTCACGGCGATCACCAATTTGGTAATTCTATTTCCGTCGCTGGCTGTTAATATCCGCCGATTACACGATACCGGGCATAGCGGCTGGTGGTATCTGATTATTCTGACCATCATCGGCATCATTCCGTATTTCATCTGGATGGTGTCAAAAGGCGATGACCGTGCAAACGAGTATGGGGCGCCGCCTGTTTAACCCCCTTCATTTTAAATTTCGTCGATCAGTCAATTAGCCGGGATGATGATCAATATTGTTTTGTCCGCATCGCTAATATTGAACATTATTTTGGTCGCGCTGCTGGTCTTCAATGCCCGAAAAGTTCGACGCAAACATCAAAATCAAAAGCAGCCCACCCTTAGAACGCCTGCCAATGTAAGGACAATTTCCTGTCCATCCTGTGCGCAACACATTAAATTTACGTTACCCATCGAAGGTAACAAAGCGCGATGCCGAAAGTGCCATGCACAATTCAAATTGGATATCGACGAACATCGCAATGTGTATATAACCGAAATAAAACTGCCTGAAGATGGTCGAAACATCAAATCGTTAGCGGATTGTTATTTAATTCTCGGCCTGACTGCCGATGCCATACCGATAGACATCAAAGCAGCATACAAAAAGAAAATTTCCGAATACCACCCGGACCGAGTCGGCGTGTTTGGCGAAAAAATCAAACAACTCGCCGAGGAAGAAACCCGGCAAATCAACGCCGCCTACGCCATGCTGCAAGAGCAGGGCATGGTGTGACATCGCCAAGTTGGTTTTAGGATGATTGGCGCTGACAAAAGCTAAAAGATTTTAACCGGCCATCGATTTTTAACATTGGCGTGTAAGCATCACCAGCGGCGTAGCACTTAACAAACGCCGAACTCTTGCTGTGCCGGATCGACTCAGCATTTATGAATACCTGCAAACGACTACACTACCTGGCGGCGTAACATATCTGTCGGATATGGGTTTCAATCAAATCAAGGACTGAGCGTGACAGCACCGTATTTCCAATATTGGGGTAAAGCCAAGCCAGAATCCGATGACGGTCTGGCTTACCATTGTGTGGATGTGGTGGTGGAGTGGAAATTGTTTAAGTTACTGACCGGCAATGATCGTTCACTGAAGTTGCGTATTTCGACCCATTTTTGACGGTCGCGTTTCTCAAAAGCAGCCAGTCAGCAAGATCAAGATTCTGCGAACTAGAGGGCTACAAAGCAGCCATTGGGGACCTCACACAACGGCTAAAAGGAGACTTTGGATGAGGTTGAAGATGAATGGGTCTTACAGACTGCTATGGGTAGCATTGCAGCTCATCAAAAGGGTCGAGTGATAACATTGAATAGTTGATTCTGGAAATTTTCCAAAAACCCGCTTGTACCATCTTTACTAGGGGTTGTAAGCCCGTTTCGGCCTGACAATGCTGTATACACTCCGCTCGGGTAATCGGCAGCACATGTCCAGAATCGAGCCTTGTTGGTATGCCGGGGGCGCAAGCACGAAAGGCTCCTAGGCACAACGGTATCAGGAGGCTTTGATAGATGGTGCTGACAGGCCACGTTAGAGATTCATTCCAAATTTAGAACTACACTTATCATCTTTAAAATGAGTAGGCGATTATTTTCTGCTAATTTTCATTTATCGTCCTTTTTTAAACTTTCATGAGCAAGATAAAACCCTTACAAACTATCGAGGACCTAAAAAATATGACTGTAAAAAACTGTCTAATCGTTGACGACAGCAAGATGTCGAGAATGATGGTTAAAAAAATTATTCTTGATGCGCACCCCGATTGGATTCTTGCGGAAGCCCAAAACGGCCAAGAGGCCATTGACCGGGCCAGCGAGGCTGGGTTTGATATTATTTTGTTGGATTACAACATGCCGGTGATGGAAGGTGGTGCGGCGGCAGCGGTGATTCGACCGTTGCAACCTGAGGCCCAAATTGCTTTTTTAACCGCAAATGTTCAAGAGGCGGTAAAAAATCTGGCAATTCAATTAAGGATTGATTTCATCCCCAAACCTATTACTGAAGAAAAAATTAAAAGATATGTCGGATAACATCGATAACACTGATGAAGATTTTCTGGATGCCGTAGCTGAAATTCTCAACATCGGCATGGGGTATGCCGCCAGCGCACTCAGCGAGATGGTCAATGAGGAAGTCAAGCTGAGTGTGCCGGGTGTCATGTTTGTGAGCCGGCCCGATGCCTTAAAAATCCTGCAAGCCAAGACCGAGAAGGAAGTCAGCGGTGTTTGTCAGCATTTCGACGGGATTATGGGGGGCGACGTATTATTGCTGTTCCCCGAGGAGAAAAGCCTGCAATTGGTCAGGGCTGTTTTGCAACAGGATATTTCTCTAGACGATTTGACCGAAATGGAGCAAGAAGCCATGGCGGAGATCGGCAATGTCATTCTAAATGGTTGTTTGTGTGCGATAGCCGATTTGTTCGAGCAGCAAATTACCGGCGGTATTCCGGAATTCGTAAAAGGATCCTTGACCAGCATTCTCACCGATGAGCCACTTGTGAATAAGGTCGAAGCCTGCGTCCTGCTCTTGAATATGGAGTTTTCATTGGCTAAACAGCATGTTGAAGGGTATGTCTCATTTTTAATGGATGTAGATTCAATGGATGTCTTCAAACAAAGTGTTAAGACCTATTTAGGTCTGTAATTTTGGAACAAACACTGATGGCCAGCGGCAATACATTGATTCAAGAGCTATATCCAGCTATTTTCGAGAATTGCCAGTTTGGATTGATCGTGCTCGATACACAAGGGTATGTTATAGATTGGAATAACTGGGTCACTAAATTCAGCGGCCTGAAACTTGAAGAGATAAAGGGCAAACAATTACGGGAGATATTTCCCCGCGCCATGAGTGGCAGCCTGGGTCGAGCCGTAAAGTTGGCGCTGAGCCGTGGCATGAGTTCGGTTATTTCACACACCTTAAATCCAAACATCCTGCCCTTGTTTTCTAGTTCTGGAGCGGCAATCGATCAGCAGCTTAAAGTCCAACCGTTAAATGTCAATGAACATAGCCAGTTGTGCCTGATCCAGATCACCGATATTACCGCCGCGGTTAAACGTGATAAACAGTTGCTCGAAAACTTGGCTGAAATGAATTTCCAGAAGTCTGCGTTGGATCAGCATGCCATAGTGGCTATTACCGATGCAAAAGGGACGATTACTTATGTCAATGATTTGTTTTGCCGGATTAGTCAATACGGTCGCGAGGAGCTGTTAGGGAATAATCATCGCTTGATTAATTCTGGGGTTCATCCGAAAGAGTTCTTCCGCGATATGTTTCGCAGTATTACTAGGGGTAAAATCTGGGCAGGTGATATTTGCAATCGAGCCAAGAATGGCGATTTGTATTGGGTATCGACCACGATAGTGCCCGACATGGGTAAAGACGGTAAACCCAAACGTTATTTTGCGATCCGGGCGGATGTCAGCAAGCTAAAACGCGCCGAAGAGGCTGCCAACGCAGCGGCGATTGCCAAATCGCAATTTCTGGCCAATATGAGCCACGAAATTCGTACCCCGATGAATGCGATGTTAGGCCTAACCCGCCAAGTGTTGGAAACCGAATTAACCCATGATCAACGCGATCAGCTTAACAAGGTATCCACATCCAGCCAGGCCTTGGTGCGCATAATTAACGATATTCTGGACTTTTCCCGGTTTGAATCCGGCTACATGGTGCTGGAACAGGTACCGGTCAAACTGGAAGCCGTTCTGATGGAAGTGTCCAATTTGTTCGGCGCTCAAATTGAAGAAAAAGGTATAGAACTATTTGTTGAGATTGATCCGGACACGCCGTTGTATATCAGCGGAGATGCCTTGCGGTTGGCGCAAATACTTAACAATCTGCTCGGCAACGCCGTCAAATTTACCGATCACGGCGAGATATATGTGTCGGTGCAAACCGAACGTCGAGATGGTGAGTCGCTCTTACTAAGCTTTACTGTGAAAGACACCGGGATAGGCATTTCGTCGGAGCACATTAAATTGCTCTTTAAACCTTTTGTGCAGGCCGATAACTCCACAACGCGTAAATTTGGTGGCAGCGGACTTGGTTTATCGATCGTCAAAAAGCTGGTCGAACTGATGGGCGGCGACATTCAGGTAAGCAGTGTGTTCGGTCATGGTGCCACTTTCAAGTTCACCATCAAAGCCGGGGTGGTACCCGATGAAATGCAACTTCCGTACAAAGCTCACCACGATTTGCAGCGTTTACGTGGCAAGCGCGTGCTGGTGGTGGACGATCAAGAGACCTCACGCCATATCTTGTCGCGATTATTGACGGCTTGGGGAATTCAAGCAGTTACTGCTGAGTCCGGCGATGAAGCTTTGCTGCTGCTCGCCCAAGCAGATTGGGAGAACCAACCTTTTTATGCGGTATTGTTGGATTGGCGAATGCCTGGAAAGAACGGTTTGGAAGTAGCAACGGAAATTAAGAGGCAACTGAAGCAGGGCGGCAAGGAAGTCGAATTAAAACTGCTGATGGTGACAGCTTATGATAAACAAACTTTGCTAAATAGTTCGGGCGTCGAATGTGTGGATGGCATTTTAAATAAACCGATCGTGCCCTCCATATTGTTCGATGCACTATTGCGTCGTCAAGCGCCTGAAACGAACGACCGCGATAAACATACTGATCGAACCTTCAACGGGTTGCGGGTATTGCTGGTCGAGGATCATGAGCTAAATCAGGAAGTCGCTGCCAATTTTATGAAAAAACGGGGTGTAGCCGTCACGGTTGCTTCGCATGGCGGCGAAGCCGTGGAGATAATCAAGCATAAAACCTTCGATCTGGTTTTCATGGATTTGCATATGCCGGTTATGGGAGGAATCGAAGCCACACAATTAATTCGCGAACTACCCCAAGGTCAAAATCTGCCTATTGTGGCCATGACCGCAGCTGTATTGGAGGAAGATAGGAAAAAATGCGCGGATGCGGGTATGGACGATTTTATTTCCAAACCGGTGGAACCCGAGGATTTGCTGCGGGTAATGAGCCGGTATTTTCTCGTTTCTGACCAAGCCGAGTTGGCGAATTCGACTGTGCTGCGCAATGAATCCATCCTGGATTTGGCGCAAGGCCTACATCGTTTAGATGGAGACAAAGTGTTACAGCAGCGGCTCTTGTTACATTTCAGCGAGCGGTGTCAGTTTATTGCAAAACGTTTCGAGACATTGATCTCGGACGCGGATACCGAGGCCCTCATTGAGTTGATTCATGGACTAAAAGGCGTCTCCGCCAATCTTGGCGCTGTTGGTTTGGCCGAAGCTTGTCGGCGCGTGCTCGAGGAAGTGAAAGTCGGCGGCAAACTATCTCGCGCTCATTTTGAAGCCACTCTGTTAGAAACTCGGACGCAGATACAACAATATCTTATGGATTACACGCCACCCAATATGGATAACCAGGTGGCGGAATCCGTTTCCATAACCGAATTCCTGGGAGAGCTGGAACGGTTTATCAGCAAACAGGAAGTGATTCCGGATGATTTACAAGCACTACTGGCTCAACTTGCTGATTCTGAATTGCCGTATTCGCCTGGATTACGCCAATTGCAACATTATCTGAGTCACTTCGATCACCAAGGGGCCGGTGAAGTCTTAACGGTGTTAATGTCCAATTTTACGAACAAGCATGATGAGTAATATGGCGGAACAACCCGATAAACCACTCGTTTTGCTGGTAGACGATTTACCGGCCAATCTGCACGTTCTCGTCTCGGCGCTGAAGGCCGATTACCGGCTAAAGACCGCGACCAGCGGCCTGGATGCATTGAAATTATTGCAACAACCGGATAAGCCCAAGTTAGTTTTGCTGGATGTCAAAATGCCTGGTATGAATGGTATAGAAGTGCTTCGCCGCATGCGGGACGATTTACAAATCAGTGATATTCCGGTGATTTTATTGAGTGCCGACGCGTCCGAACAAAGCGAGCTAGCCGGATTGCATCTAGGCGCGGATGATTATCTGTTCAAACCCATATCACCCAACGTACTCACGGTAAGAGTGCGTAATCAAATACAACGCTATGCTGATCGCATTCAGTTGCGTTTGGCGGCCCACGTGTTTGAACATAGTGGCGAGGCGATTCTGATTACCGATCAACATAACCGCATTATCGACGTCAATTCGGCCTTTGTCGCATTGACGGGGTACGATAAATCCGAAGCCTTGGGTAAGGATCCTCGCTTCCTGTCCTCCGGACAAACCGAACGTGAAGTCTATACCTCAATGTGGGAGGCGATTCATAAAAATGGGTTCTGGCAGGGGGAGTTGTGGGACAGAAGTAAGTCGGGGGATATCTATCCTAAAATGGCAACCATATCGGTGGTGCGCGACCGCACAGGCAACATCGAATTTTATTTGGCCAGTTACATAAACATCAGCAATATCAAGGAAGCGCAAGCCCACATCCAGCATCTGGCTCATCACGATCCATTGACGGGATTACCCAACCGCCTGCATTTACAGGTATTTTTGGAGCAATCCATGATGATTGCCAAGCGCCAATCAGAGCAATTGGCGGTCATGTTATTGGACTTGGACCGCTTTAAAAATATCAACGACACCCTGGGTCATTCGATCGGCGATGAATTGTTGATACAGGTGGCGAACCGTATCAAATCCAGCATACGGAAAAATGATTTGGTTGCCAGACTGGGGGGCGACGAATTTGTCGTGGTGCTGAGAGGCGAAAACATACAGAGTATGGCGGCCTCGGTAGCGCAAAAGATCTGCGAAAATTTGCAACGTCCTTTCGGATTGGCGGGTACTAACTTGCGCACCGCAACCAGTATCGGCATTGCGATTTATCCCGACAATGCCCAGCACATGGAAGGCTTGATGAAAAATGCCGATATGTCCATGTATTTTGCCAAATCCGAGGGCGGCGATGGCTTTCGGTTTTTTTCGGCTGAAATGAATCGGCATGCGCATGAACGTATGGATTTGGAAAATCAGCTGCATTTTGCGGTGGAAAACCAACAGTTCGAGTTGTATTACCAGCCACAGTTTTCTTTACCCGACCTGCATCTCATCGGCGCGGAAGTATTGTTGCGTTGGCAGCATCCGGAAAAGGGCTTTATTTCTCCCGCCGTATTCATTCCCTTATCTGAAGAAACCAATCAAATCTATAAAATTGGCGAATGGGTGCTGGAACATGCCTGTGAACAGGGAGTTAGTTGGATACGGGAAGGGTTTCCGTTAAAAAGAATCAGCGTCAATGTTTCGGCAAAACAGTTTCAGAATAAACATTTTTCCGAATTGGTAGCTTCCGTATTGGCAAAAACAGGCCTCCCCAGGGAAAAATTGGAATTGGAGTTGGAAATTACCGAGACCGCAGTGATGACATCCCCCGGCGACGCTGGCGCCTTACTCCAGTCTTTTCGGGAAGGCGGTATTATGGTGGCGCTGGACGATTTCGGCCAAGGGTATTCATCACTGGGTCAATTGAAAAACTTACCCCTCGACCGATTGAAAATCGATGCCGCGTTTGTGCGGGATATTTCCGGGGATATGCACGACAAAAACAATGGTGCCATTGCCGCAGCGACTATTGGCTTGGCACACAATTTGGGATTTCAGGTGATTGCGGAAGGTGTCGAAACCCAAGAGCAATTGGCGTTTCTGATCGCACATGGCTGCGATGAAGTACAGGGTTTTTACTTTGCTAAACCTATGCCAAAACGTGAGTTCGAGAAATATTTGCGTGATTGGCTGTGAGTAATTTAGTGGTGTAAGGGGGGCTCAACGGGAAATACCCTAGAGTTGCGGGTCGATATTAGAACTACTCTTTACTCACGACCAGTATGTATTACTTGTAGATTCAAGTTTTCCCTGAGGTAGGCCGTCCGATGACTTTTCCTTGCATGAGATATGCTTGACATTGAGCACCAGATGATCACATCCAGCTATATATTCATAACACAGTCTGATCTTAACTTTGAATAGTAGCTCAGTGACTTTCACCTGCCGTTGACTTGAAAAGCGCGACAGTCTGCAATTTGGCCGTCAGCGCCCGTTCCAGCAGATTCAATTTAGTAGTTTGACAATAAATCTCCTTAAACAAAAGCTAGGAGTATGTCATGAACCCGGAAAATCAAAACAATCAGCACACACCCTGGAATAAAGGCAAGTTGATTGGACAAAAATCGCCACTAAAATTGAAGGAAATCTGGGCCATTCGGATGCGTTTACAAATGGCCAAAAATACACGCGAACTAGCGTTATTCAATCTTGCCATTGATAGCAAGCTCCGAGGCTGTGATTTGGTCAAGCTTAAAGTCTGCGATGTGGCTCAAGGTGGCCGGGTGTTATTACGCGCAATGGTCATGCAGCAGAAAACGCATCGACCGGTTCAATTTGAGATAACGGAACAAACTAGAGAGTCTTTAGCAAACTGGATTAAACAAGCGCAATTAAAATCTGATGAGTATCTTTTTAACAGTCGAATTCATCGGTCACCTCACCTTTCCACACGACAATATGCGCGAATAGTTGAACATTGGGTAACATCCATTGGTCTTGATCCGGCTGCTTATGGCACTCATACCATGCGCCGCACAAAGGCGACCTTAATTTATCGTCGGACGAAAAATTTAAGGGCCGTTCAGTTATTGCTGGGCCATACTAAGCTGGAAAGCACTGTTAGGTATCTCGGCATTGAGGTTGACGATGCGCTTGAAATTTCAGAGCAGACTGAAATTTAGCGCTCATTAACCCGGTAGCAGTCATTTTTATGGCTGCTACCCATCAACACATTGATTTGGCCTTGGTAAAGCGAATGGGTTTTGGTCTGGGTGAGACATCGACAATTTCAATTTGCTCGCCGAATACCGGACATTCAATTGGATATCGGAGGCCTTAAATAGTTGAAATTGGATAGTGACCTCGACCGGCAGGTAATGGCCGGTCGGCGACGTTGATGCGTTTCGATTGGAATACGCTGTTGGTTTAGACATAGGAATCGGTGGCGGATTTCATCGGAATACTCAGGCTGCAAAACGCTAAGCTTTGTATGGTTTACAGCAAAAGGCCGCCCAAAAAGGCGGAAAAATCCGGCTTCAGCTCCGTCAATTTCACAGGGGAACTGCAAATCACCGACCCTGAAAAATTCCGTTAACTCCCTTTTGGTGGCCAGGGTTGGAACAAGGCCTTAGATTATGTCTGGCTGATGGTAATACAACCGGGTAATGGGTAGTCATTGGGGGGCAACGCTTTGTGGGGGCTTACAGAGGGATTGTCGGTGCGCACAAGCGTTTCGGAGGTGCCGACGCGCGTTCTGTGGACGCCCCCAAACGGTCTGTGCGTGCGTCCAGACCTCCCGTGAGTGCCGCCAACCGTTTCGGGCGTACATCCGAGTCTCCCGTGCGTACACTAGAATGCTTCGTTGGTACGCTCGAACCTTCTATGGTTGCCCATGAAGGCTTCGTTAGTGTCGCTTTTTCCGGATTGATTTTGCTCGTACCGCGAACAAGAAATGAAACCGGCGATACGCTTTCGGTTGCGTGCCAATCCGATCAAAACTATCAAAGACAGCAGCAAAGGTATGGTCGAAAAACAGGGCAAAACCTTTACCAAAACCGTCCGTGTGCCTTTGTTACACGAAGAACAGCAGCAAGCTTGGTTGGTGCAAGCTAAAGGATTTTGCCCAGTTGGAAACTTTGATTATCCAACCAGAACCGGTCACCTATTTTCGCAAAGCCAAGGAAGGCCGTAGCGGCAAAATACAAACGGTTTTGTTTGATGGTGTCATCACGGTAACCGATCCGGCCGAATTCGAATCGCAAGTGATGCAAGTCATCGGCTCGGCCAAAGCCTTTGGTTGCGGTTTGTTATCGATTGCCAGAGTGTGAGATCGACTTATGCAAATCATTTTCCGCTAAACCCTGTTCACCGGCCTGGGCCGGGCCAAGGCATTTGGCTGTGGTTTGTTGATGGTGCGGCGGTTATAATTCGGACTTAATTCAGTCTGAATTTATTTCATTGCGAGCAAAACCAAATGAAACTATCCGAAAACATAAAACCCATCAGTTACTTAAAAGCCAACGCCGCTGAGGTGATCGAAAAATTAAAAGCCGATCATCAGCCTATGGTCATCACCCAAAACGGCGAGGCGGCGATGGTGGTACAGTCGGTAGTCGATTACGAGCAAACTCAGGAAACCCTGGCCTTGCTGAAAATGTTGGCGCAAAGTCAGCAAGCGCTAGCGGAAGGCAAAACGGTGTCCAGCGCAGAGGCGTTTAGTCATTTACGCGAACAGCGCGGCTTGGCATGAGTGTCCCGGTAAGGCTGACCGAACCGGCCTTGGCCGATTTGCTGGCTATCAATGATTATTTCCTAGTGGGAGTCAGTGATAAGGTGGCAGCAAAAATCATCGACGCCCTCGAAACAGCCGTCAATAGCCTCGCGGACTTGAACGAGCGTGGAACCGTACCTAAAGAGTTACTGGGTTTGGGCATACGCCAATATCGACAAATCATCGTAAAACCCTATCGCATCATCTATCAACGCATGCCTGAACAAGTGGTCGTCCATGCCATTCTGGATGGGCGGAGCGATATGCAAACGCTATTAACCCAGCGTCTGATCGGAGTTCTCTAGCAGACACAACCAAGAAAATTAAGGACGAACCGCTTTGCTAGAGGTTTGTCAAACGGTGCCCGACGCATTCCCCGCACCGCGGGGATGAACCGACGTTCGGGTGGAAGCGATTGTAGTCTGTACGCCGTTCCCCGCACCCGCGGGGAGGAATGACTTACTGCTGTTGCCTTTCCTAATATCGATTCGTGACACTGGTGTAAGTGTCGAGGCATGGAATGCGGGGCGTATTCTGTTACAACCGCTATTTCTGATCGGCTTGCCGGCAGGGAAATTGCTAAAATGCCTTGTTCGCCGGCGAAATGGAGGTTCTCTGGTATTCGTTGCCCCAGTTTGTATTGGCTCGGTTCCCCGGGATTAGAAGAGGAGTTTATTTGATGTTGCAGCAACACTTCGCCGAAGTTACCAGGGTCTATGCGCTGGAGATGATGGCCTTAAGCGGCCGCAAGTGCTGCGGATTTGTTGTTGTCATTAAATTGATATGAATAATATTCCACCCAAACGCGGCCTGGGCCGCGGGCTTGAAGCTTTATTAACCGATATGCCGGCTAAATCGGCAGCGGATAAACCAAGCATTAAGGCGGAAACCGTTCCGGGGCCAGCCGTCCGCCAAGAAAATAGCCATTTGCTTCAAGAAGCCGAAGTGTTAAAGACCCTGTTGGAGGAACTTGAAAACGCCTTGAGTGACTTCAATCCGGATTAGCCTGTTTATTAGTCTTTAAATATCGATTTTCCAGCTATAACCATAACCCAGCGGCTATTTTGGATTTCTGCTTTCGCGGGTATGGCGACTCCAGAGACGTTAAGGGGCAGGCTAATATTAAATGCCCATTAGATCAGGGTTTCGGAAGCGGGTTTGCCGGGCATGGCAAAAGACTATTTGCTACTAAAGGCCTCTCGGCACCATCGTACGCAGAGTCAAGATAGGGTGGGAAACATGTCAAATGGCGCGCCCGAGAGGATTCGAACCTCTGGCCTCAGCCTCCGGAGGGCTGCGCTCTATCCAGCTGAGCTACGGGCGCTATGTGATTTGCAGTCAAGCGGTTTAGGCTTTTTACCCTAACCCTGAAAACCCAAGGGGATTTCCTTTCAGGATACGTATCGGCCACTGGACCGAATCGGGTAAGCGCGCCATTATAAGATTAAATGCCGTTAAAGTCATTGCCAATCCTGGCTTAAACAGCGGTTTTTTCCTTTATTAAGTTTCGCCAGCAGCTGTTTTTGCCGATTCAGCCGTTCGGACTTTTCCGCTTCCGCTTTGGCTTGGCGCCGGTTTTTGGCTTGGTGGCGCTGTCTGGATTGCTCCGCATTAGCGGCGGTCCATTGGGCGTTTGCCGGGATCATGCTGATGCAGTTGACCGGGCAGGGGGCGATGCATAATTCGCAACCGGTGCATAAGGTGGCGATGACGGTATGCATCTGCTTAGATGCACCGAGAATGGCGTCGGTGGGGCAAGGCGGCAGGCATTTGGTGCAGCCTATGCAATTTGCCTCGTCGATTACGGCCACTTGCAAAGGCTGCGTCATACCGAACGCCGGATTCAACGGTTTGGCGGGGACGTTCAGGAAATCCGCCAGTAGACGGACACCCTGGTCACCGCCCGGCGGACACTGGTTTATGTCGGCTTCACCGTTTGCGATAGCTTGCGCATACGGCCGGCATCCCTGGTAACCGCATTTGCGGCACTGGGTTTGCGGTAGCAGCGCGTCGATCTGTACGGCTAGAGATGCCTCGTGTTGCTCGCTCATGACCAATAAGCTGTCTTGCGGCCTCTTGCTTTATTTAACCCGCATGCCCGGTTGCGCGCCTTGGTCCGGCGACAGCACCCAGATGTCTTTGCCGCCGGGGCCGGCCGCCAATACCATGCCTTCCGAGGTGCCGAAGCGCATTTTGCGCGGCTTTAGATTGGCCACTACCACGGTCAATTTGCCTTCCAGTTCTTCCGGGGCGTAAGCCGATTTAATGCCGGCGAAGATATTGCGGGTTTCGGTCCCCAAATCCACCGTCAGTTGCAGCAGCTTTTCGGCGCCTTCCACCGATTCGGCTTTGACGATGCGACCGATGCGCAAATCAATTTTGGCAAAGTCTTCGATCTCGATCGCTTCAGCAATCGGCTCGGCTATCGCTTTTGCTACTTGCTCGGGATTGTTTTCCACTGCGGCAGCTTGTTTGCCTGGCTTGGCTACAACCGGTGGCGTCTTTTCCAGATTTTCTTTGGAGGCTTCTACAATCGCGGCGATTTTGTCCGGCTCTACGCGGGTCATCAACGGTACGAAGCTGTTGATTTTATGGTCGAGCAGCGGTTGAGCATCGCTCGGCCAGCTTTGCGCCGGGATGTTTAAAAAGCTTTCGGCATTGGTTGCCAGCGTTGGAATGACCGGGCGTAAATATACGACCAGCAGTCGAAACAGGTTGACGCCCATGCTGCATACAGCATGCAGCTCGGCATCTTTGCCTTCTTCTTTGGCGATCAGCCAGGGCTTTTTCTCGTCGATATACTGATTGGCTTTATCGGCCAGCGCCATGATTTCGCGCATCGCTTTACCGAACTCGCGACTTTCGTATAAATCGGCAATCGTGCTGTTGGCGTCGACAAACTGCTGGAATAAGGCCGGTTCGGCGCATTCTGCCGAAAGCAGGCCGTCGAAACGCTTGGCGATGAAGCCGCTGCAACGGCTGGCGATATTAACCACTTTGCCGACCAAGTCGGAATTGACACGCTGGCTGAAATCGTCGAAGCTCAAGTCGATGTCATCGACGCCGGCGCTGAGTTTTGCGGCGAAGTAATAGCGCAGATATTCCGGATTGAGATGGTCCAGGTAGGTGCGGGCCTTGATGAAGGTGCCGCGCGATTTGGACATTTTCTCGCCGTTGACGGTTAAAAAGCCGTGGGCGAAGATCGCGCTGGGTGTTCTAAAGTCTGCGCCGTGCAGCATGGCCGGCCAGAACAGGGCGTGGAAGTAAATGATGTCCTTGCCGATGAAATGGTACAGCTCGGTGGTGCTGTCTTTTTGCCAAAACTGGTCGAAGTCCAGGCCTTGGCGGTCGCAGAAGTGCTTGAAGCTGGCCATGTAACCGATGGGCGCATCCAGCCAGACGTAAAAATATTTGCCCGGCGCGTCCGGAATTTCGAAACCAAAATACGGCGCGTCGCGGGAAATATCCCACTGCTGTAGGCCGTTTTCCAGCCATTCGGCCATCTTGTTGCTGACTTCCGGTTGCAAGTGGCCGGCGGTGGTCCAGTCGCGCAGCATCTCGGCGAAATGGCCGAGTTCGAAGAAATAATGCTCTGAATCTTTTTCGATGGGGCGTTCGCCGGAGATGGCTGAAACGGCGTTTTTCAGTTCGGTGGGCGAATAGGTGGCGCCGCAGGCTTCGCAGCTGTCGCCGTATTGGTCGGCCGCGCCGCATTTCGGGCATTCGCCCTTGATGAAACGGTCCGGCAGGAACATGTTTTTCACCGGATCGTAGGCCTGGGTAATGCTGCGTTGGCTGATGTGGCCGCCGGCGCGCAGGCGTTTGTAGATCAGCGCGGAGTATTCTTTGTTTTCGGGCGAATGGGTGCTGTGGTATTGGTCAAACGCGACACCAAACTCCTGGAAATCAGCGCGATGCTGCTTTTCCACATCGGCGATCAGTTGTTCCGGGGTAATGCCTTCCTTGTCGGCTCTAAGCATGATCGGTGTGCCGTGGGTGTCGTCGGCGCAGACGTAGTAGCAATTTTGCCCGCGTTGTTTCTGGAACCGCACCCAGATGTCGGTTTGAATGTATTCGACAAGGTGGCCCAAGTGGATAGGGCCGTTGGCATACGGTAAGGCGCTGGTAACAAGGATTTTTCGGTTAGACATGGGGTTAAAACAGCCTGGGAAAATGAGGGCGGATTATGGCATAAATCGCCAGGGCTTTCATGGTTTGGGCAGCGGTTTGCCGATTGCCGGCGCGTTACCCTGATGCGGGGGCTAGGGATGTTTGGTAATAGGGATCAGTAAGGTACAATCCCAACCAAGCCTCCAGCTTAAGCGCTATACCGTCCGGCATGGCATACTTAAAGTCGGATCGGCCTTAGCCCTTTTTGAATCACTTAAACTTATAAGAAGAGGTAACATCATGAGAAAAACGTTGTTTCTGGCCATCGCGATGCTGGCTTCCGGTACTGCGGCGGCGGCTACTGACCATTATCTGTTGCGCGACGGCAATCATGTACAGCATTTGAAGATTACGACCTTGGGAAAAGACATTAACGCCACGGTGGATGTGGATTTCGAACCCAATCCCGATGAAGCCGGCAAGCACGCTTGTTCCGCAACGGTATCCGATGAGGCTAAAAGTGTTGGTGAAAACGAATTGGTCTTGAAAAAGCACATTGAGGGCGAAGCGCGCTCGTGCTCAGTGAAAATTCATCTGACGCCTAACGGTGCCAAGCTGGAGCAATCGGACGAATGTACTTATTTCGCAGCCGGTATCTGCAGTTTCTCCAGCAATGGTAAGGAACTGGTCAAAATCAAATAAATCCCTGGCGCAATGGCTTTGGCTTATTGCGCCGTCTTTTCTCCAACAAACCTGCCTGGGCTGTCCCGCTGTGTTTTGCGGCCATTTGTTATTAACGCTTTTTGTCAGCCGCATTTAGGGCTTTTTGTGCAAAATTGTGTGATATGCCGCACTGTAGAGACATATTGTCGCGCGGCAATCGGCCACATTTTAAACGTTAGGATTCTTTGCTAGATTATCGCCAGCTCATGCGGGTTTGCATGGGCGTTAATCGTTCCCCCGATAATCGAGAAGCCAAGGAGTTTTTATGAAAAAAGCACACATGATGATAATAGCCGCTGCCGTTGCCGCGCTGGGTTTGACTACGGCGTTGAATGTTACTAATGCCAATGAAGCGGCTGGCGAGGATGTCAAAACCGTCGCTTGGTATGTGGCCAACATTAAAGAGGCGCGTACCCAAAACCAAGCTTGTCACGATGATCCGGCTATTCAAGGCAGCGCTAATTGCGCTAATGCCTTGCACGCGCTGGAAATTACCTTCAAAGGTGGCAACTGATACCCGTTGAACCTATTCGGTTCGACAACTTGCCGGCCAAGACTTTACGAAACGATTAATCCAATTCTTACATATCGTCGCTCCCGCCAAGGCGGGAGCCCAGCGGCTATCCCGGATTCGCTGAGAATTCTTTAACGGTTGCGACCTTCTCGGGAATGACGAATCCAGGGAGTTTAAGAGTCGGTTTGATAGAGGTTTTGAGCGGTTTGGTTTGAACCGAGATAATTGTTTTTGGCGGTCACTGCCGCCTGTTTTGTGACCGGGCAACCTCCTTTAATCGATTGTCCGGATAGCGTTTACCGGCGTGCTTAGTTGACAGCTGTCGTCTAATTAGGCAAGCCGGCAAACGCAATGCAAATTCCCTCTTTCCGAGTGCTTTCTTTAGTCGCTGCGGATGAATAGTCGCTAAAGCGCATGATTTTAGCGGTAACTTTTAAGTCCTTCCTTTCTTCATTTCCATAGCACGTGGTCGAGCGGCAAGTGAAGTCTCTGAGCTAGCGTCGGCTGCTACTGAAATAATTCTCAAAACTGAAAATCTGCTAAATTAACCTTTCAATTTGTCAGATAATTCGGCCATTAGACCATGTACAAAGCCAGCCAAAATCAAATTCATATTTCTGCCAACTTGGGCGAATACGCTATTCCGCCGTTAAAAGATATGTTGGTGTTAGGCAAGGAGTCTCCGATTGGCTGCATCGCCATGCGCCGGGCAATCGAACTATTGGTAAAAGCGCCGTTTGAGCATATTGAGTTTGATGACGATGTGATCAGTGATCTTTTGGTAAGACAGAGCTTGCTAAAACGTATCAGCAAGGCTGCGTTAATCGATTTCGTGTTGACTCAGATAAAGCCCTTGATGAGTGCCGATGAAATATTGCATGCGGAGATGGATATTTCCGTTCAGCTAAATACCAAGTTATGAAACAACTGGCGGTTGGCGATTGTTTATGGCCGCACGTTCGTCGGGTTATGGAGGAGGAGCGGCCTTGCAGCGTTGAGCGCAATATCGTTTTTGCCGTTTTTCGGGAAGCACCGGTGGAAGAGTTTTGCGGTTTGGCCACCGATCACGATATATCAAAACATCCCAATTGGATTTTTGCAGATTTGGTCGAGCATCGGCCTATGCTTAGTGTCGCTCCCAAGCTTGGCGTCCGCAAAGCGCTATGTCTGATGGATGAAAATCAGCTGGGAGCCTTGGCTGTGCTCAACAAAGGTCAATTCGTCGGCGTGGTTACCCGGCAAAGTATTTTGGAAGTTCTGCTGAACCGTGAGCGACTGCTGCTGAAAGAGACTATGCGCCTTAAAATTGCGGCGGAAACCAACCACGAGCAAACGGTGGTTTGGGTTGGGCGTCTGGCCGCATTGAACGACGCTGCGCGCAGCTTGCTGGGGGTGTTGGCCCATACATCAATCGAAACCGAGTTATTGCAGGCCGGCATTGATGCGCTTTGTAATTTGTTGGATGCTCGTTATGGTGCTATTGGGATAGTTGACAACGGCGGCGCGTTGACGGAGTTTATTTATGCCGGTATCAGCGACGAGCAAGCTCAGCAAATAGGTCATTTACCTGAGGGGAGGGGCTTGTTGGGGGTAGTCATTGAGGAAAACGTCTCCTTGAGGCTTGCGGATATGGGCAAGGACTCGCGCAGCGCCGGCTTTCCACCGCATCATCCGCAGATGACATCCTTATTGGCGGTGCCTATTTCTCATCAAGGCCGGGTGTATGGGCGTATCTATCTCAGCGATAAATACAGTGGTGAGCTGTTTACCAAGAACGATGAAGAGTTGGCGTTGAGTTTTGCGCATTCGTTGTCGCTAGTAATCGATAATGCCCGTGAAATTGAGGAAGTGAAACGCGCACGGCAACGCCTGGATTATATTGCCCATTTCGATGCGCTTACCGAGTTGCCGAACCGGACTTTGTTAACCGATAGAGCGTTGCAGTTCATTACGCAAGCGCAGCGCAGGCAAGGCATTATCGCGTTTCTATTTCTCGATCTGGATAATTTCAAGGCGATCAACGATACCTTTGGGCATGCCGTGGGTGATGAATTACTCAGAGCTGTTGCCAAGCGAATTTCCGGTTGTTTGAGGGAAGGCGATACGCCCTCCAGGATGGGCGGGGATGAGTTTATTATTATGCTGCCCAATATTGCAGATAGTCTGGATGCCGCCAAAGTGGCCATCAAGATATTACATGCCTTGAACGAGCCTTTACAGGTTCAACAGCATCAAATCTATTCAAGGGCCAGTATTGGTATCAGTATTTATCCGGATAATTCGCTTTCGTTCGACGAATTGCTGGCGCAGGCCGACTCTGCTTTGTATCACGCCAAAAAATTGGGCAAAAATAATTATCAGTTTTTTACCCCGGAAATGAACAGCGCCGCTCAGCATTATCTGAAGCTCGAGCATCATTTGCGTCAGGCCTTGGAGTTGGGCGAACTTGTATTGCACTATCAGCCGCAGGTGAAAATCGATAACGGTTGCATCATCGGTATGGAGGCCTTGATTCGTTGGCACAATCACGCCATGGGTATCGTCATGCCGGATCAATTCATCGGCTTGGCTGAAGAAACCGGGCTGATCGTGCCAATTGGGGCTTGGGTATTGCGAACTGCATGCAAACAGGCACGGGCCTGGCAGTTGGCCGGTATGCCGATTCGAATTGCGGTCAATTTGTCCGGACGGCAGTTTCACCGTTTCCAAGATCAGCGTCAGCTGCTGGATGTAGTGTTGGATGTGCTGAAAGAAACCGAGCTTTCGCCGGAGTTGTTGGAGTTAGAGATTACCGAAAGCATCTTGATGCATAAGCTGGATACGACGCTGGACACGCTGAATCAGATCAAGCAGCTGGGAGTGCGGATTTCGGTGGATGATTTCGGTACCGGTTATTCTTCGCTCAGTTATTTGAAACGTTTTCCGCTCGATACCTTAAAAATCGATAAATCGTTCGTGAAGGATATTTGCACCGACGCCAACGATAGAGCGATTGTGTCGGCTATTTCGGCCATGGCGGGCCAGTTGAAGCTGGAACTGGTGGCCGAAGGCGTCGAAGATCAGAGTCAGTTGGATTTTTTGGGTGGACAGCAGTGCAATTACGGACAAGGGTATTTTTTCAGCAAACCCGTGCCGGCCGAGCAGGCGTCGGCCTTGTTGCGGCAGTCCTTGCTGGGCCGGCAATAAGTCCTGGCCGCACTTAGTTTCTTGCAGCCTGTTTCGGATCGATGGCTTTAACGTCCATGTCGAAATTCTGCTTGATGCGTTGCGCTACGGTTTTGGCTTCTTTCTTGTTCTTAAACGGTCCGGCAACCACTTGAAAGCCACCATCTTTGGCAATTTTTCGGGCAGGAATCGGCGGTCCTTGGTGATTGAGCATGGCTGCCAGCTTTTGGGCGTCGGTCTCATTTTCGAAGCTGGCGGCCAGAATGGACCAGTCGCTGTCGCTCAATTCGTTGATGACCGGTTGGCCGTAGAATTGCTCAGGATGGGCAAGTTGCACCGCATCCGCTGTTAATTCGGGTAGATCCGCACTGCCGGGTAGTACTGGAGTGGGGACGCCGTCGGCACGTTGCAAGATGCGCTCAACTTTACTCCAATCAACCGTTGCTTGCTTTTCGGATGCTAGTTGTTGCAATTTTTTCCGAATGTCTTTTTGCAGCTGTTTTTGTTGTTTTTCCCATTTGTCTAAGGGTCGATGGGCTTCCAGATAAAGCATGTCATCTTGCCAGGTTGCCATGTACGGCTGATGGACGATACGAACCGGGGTGCCGACTTCTACTTTGTTGAATAGGACTTCTATATCTTCAGGGTATAGCTGTACGCAGCCATGGCTGACTTGTAAGCCAATCCCGTAAGGCTTGTTGGTGCCGTGGATCAAATAGCCGCTGAAACCCAAGGGCATGGCGTAGTTGCCCAAGGGGTTGTCCGGGCCGGAACGTATCACTTTCGGCAACGGGTCGCCCAATGCCTGATGTTCGCGGTGAATCGATTCCGGTACCGTCCAGTCAGGATTGGCCTTTTTTGCGACAATTTGGGTTTGTCCTAACGGCGTGTTCCAGCCTTGGCGGCCAATGCCGACCGGATAAGTCAGTACGGTATTGGCTTGATTTTTAGGGTAATAAAACATGCGCATATTGGCCAGATTCAACACGATGCCTTTGCGGGGAGCGTCGGGGAGTACGAAACGCAATGGCAACAACACGGTTTGCTCGGCAGGCAAGGTCCAAGGGTCGAGATGGGCATTGGCGATGGTAATGTCGTTGTAACCCAAGCCGTAATGGCGGCCGATGTCGGACAGCGTATCGTTTTCGCGGCTGCTGATACTGGCTAGCGTGCCGACCATGCCTTGGCCGCTGCTCAGGTTAAACTCATGACTGGCAATACTGTCCGGTTTGGAGTTCCAGACGATGTGTTCCGGCTGGTTGTCGGAAAACAACGGTATGCTTTGACAGCCGCTAAGCAGGGCGCTGACTACTGCCACAACGAAGACTAGCGGTATCGGTGAAACAGTACGGTTTTGAATGACTGCTGACATGTTTATGATAGGCGCATGTAGTGACGGAGCTGGATGATTGAAGGTAAGCGATTCAAATTAAAATCAGATTAAGGCGGCATTAAGTCCTAATTAAGAATTAACTATTAAGGCTAATAGTTAAGTCATTACGATAAAGCATTATTCTTAAAGAGAAAACTATTTTTTAACAATGGCGCGGATTTAATGGCATCCTGTTAAGGTGCTATCATATTCACACTATTTTACTTGGTTATTATTTCCCCTTACTTCGGAGTTCCGCATGGCGAGCATTGACAAAACGGCTGTCGAAAATTTACTTAAACATTTTATCGATCCAAATGTGGAAACCGATTTGGTGTCGGCAAAATCCGTTAAGAAAATCAGTGTGGATGGCAATGATGTCAGCGTGGTTATCGAATTGGGTTATCCGGCTAAAAGTTATCTTGAAGAGTTAAAGGCAGCGGTAACTCAGCGTCTGCAAACTTTGCCGGACGTTGGCAAACTGGATGTATCGGTCAGTTTCAATATCGTTTCGCACTCGGTGCAAAAGGCGCTGAAACCCTTGCCGAATGTGAAAAACATCATCGCGGTGGCCTCCGGCAAGGGCGGGGTGGGCAAGTCCACCACTTCGGTGAATCTTGCTCTGGCCTTGGCGGCGGAAGGCGCCAATGTCGGTATTCTGGATGCCGATATTTACGGCCCCAGCATTCCGACCATGCTGGGCTTGTCCGGTAAGCCCGATAGCCCGGACGGCAAAAGCATGTTGCCGAAAATCTCGTTCGGTGTGCAGACCATTTCCATAGGCTATTTGATTGACCCGGACCAGCCTATGATCTGGCGTGGCCCGATGGTTACCGGGGCATTGCAACAATTGTTGAATCAAACGCAATGGCAGGATGTGGATTATCTGATTATCGATCTGCCGCCCGGTACCGGCGATATTCAGCTAACGCTGGCGCAACAGATTCCGGTCAGCGGCGCGGTGATCGTGACCACGCCACAGGATATTGCGCTAATCGATGCACAACGCGGCTTGGGGATGTTCGAAAAGGTCAACGTGCCGATATTGGGGCTAGTGGAGAATATGAGTGTGCATATTTGCAGTAATTGCGGGCATGAAGAAGCGATTTTCGGCCAAGGTGGTGGCGTGGCGATGGCGGTCAAGAATAAGCTGGATTTACTGGGTTCTTTGCCGCTGGATATTCAGATTCGCGAGTATGCCGATAGCGGCAGGCCTACAGTGGTGGCTGACCCGGATGGCCGGCCGGCGCAAATCTACAAAGCGATTGCCCGGAAAATGGCCGCCAAGCTGGCAATGCGTGCGCGGGATTATAGCGGCCGGTTTCCAAATATTGTTATCCAGAATACCTGAGCTTGATGGCAGACGACTTGGCTAGTCGCGAAGTCGTCTGGTCTCAGACCAATACTAAATTATCGCGATGGATAAGTTCGTCTTCGTCGGCGTAGCCCAGCAAGGCTTCGAATTCGCTGCTGGGTTTGCCGGCGATTTTATTGGCGTCGTCCGCGCCGTAATTGATTAAGCCGCGGGCGATTTCATTGCCTTGCAAATCCAGGCAAGAGACCAGGTCGCCACGTTTAAACGAACCTTGTACGCTTTTAACGCCGACCGCGAGTAGGCTTTTGCCTGCATCTTTCAGGATTTTTACCGCGCCATCGTCCAATACCACACTGCCTTTCAGTTGCAATTGCCCGGCCAGCCATTGTTTGCGCGCCACCAGTGGTGCAATGTTGGGTATTAAATAAGTACCTAAATCATTGCCGTCGAATACCGCGTGGATGACGTTGTCAATTTTGCCGGATACGATCACTGTCGCTGCTCCAGAGCGCGCGGCCAGTCTGGCGGCCCGGACTTTGGTGTACATGCCGCCACGTCCCAGGCCGCTGATGCTGCCGCCGGCAACTTCGTCAAGCAGACTTTCGTTGACGCTAATGCTGGAAATTAGGCGAGCGTTTGGGTTCAGGCTAGGATTGGCGTCGAATAAACCGGTTTGGTCGGTAAGAATGATCAGCAAATCGGCTTCTACCAAATTGGCAACCAGCGCGCCCAAGGTATCGTTGTCGCCGAAGCGGATTTCTTCGGTAGCGACGGCATCGTTCTCATTGATGACCGGCACGACACCGAAATCGAGCAGCGTGAGTAAAGTGCTGCGGGCATTCAGGTAACGCTGGCGGTCTGAAAGGTCGTCATGGGTCAGCAATACTTGCGCTGTCAGCAAGTCGTGTATTTGAAATTCATCTTCAAAGCGTCTGACCAAGCCCATTTGCCCTACTGAGGCGGCCGCTTGTAATTCATGTAAGGTTTTCGGGCGGGCTTTTAGCTTTAAGCGGGACATGCCTTCCGCAACGGAGCCGGACGATACCAATACCACGTCGACGCCTTGGCGTTTGAGGGCGGCCATTTGCGCAACCCAGTCGGCGATGGCCTGTTTATTAAGGCCGCGTCCGCCGTCGGTCAGCAACGAGCTGCCGATTTTGACGACAACGCGCTGGGCTTGCGAAAACTCAGAACGGCTCATGGCGCGGCTCCTGTGTTTGCAAATCCCGCTCGGCTTTTTGTTGGTCGAGAAATTCCATGATGGCGTACATCAGTGCCTGGGTGCCTTGATTTTTTAAAGCGGAAATCAGGAATACCGGGCCGGTCCAATCGAGCTCTTCGACGATGGCTTGGCAATGTTGCTCGACTTCGTCGTCGGGCACATTGTCGATCTTATTCAATACCAGCCAGCGCGGTTTGTTGGATAGGTCGTCGCTCCATTTTTCCACTTCGTGGATGATTTTGCGCGCAGCGCTCACTGGCGTTTCGTCGCTTTCGTAGGGGGCGATGTCGACGATATGCAGCAACAAGCCGGTTCTGGATAGGTGTTTCAGAAACTGTAAGCCAAGGCCGGCGCCTTCTGCGGCGCCTTCAATGACGCCGGGAATGTCTGCGATGACAAAGCTACGTAAATCGTCTACCCGCACCACGCCCAGGTTGGGGTGTAAAGTGGTGAATGGGTAGTCCGCGACTTTGGGGCGTGCGGAAGAGACCGTGCGGATTAGGCTGGATTTGCCAGCATTGGGCATACCCAATAAACCTACGTCGGCGATAACCATTAATTCCAGGCGCAACATGCGGTGTTCGCCGGACGAGCCTTTGCTGGTTTGTTGCGGCGCGCGATTGACGCTGCTTTTGAAGCGGGTGTTGCCGAGGCCGTGGAAGCCGCCTTTGGCGACCAATAATTGCTGGCCGGGCTTGGTCAGGTCGCCGATTTTTTCGCCAGTGTCGGCTTCGTAAACGATGGTGCCGGGTGGGACCGGGACGAAGCAGTCGTCGCCTTTCTTGCCGGTGCAATCCCGGCTGCCGCCATTTTGTCCGCGTTGGGCGCGGTGTACTGAGTGGTAGCGAAAATCCACCAGGGTGTTGACGTTTTCGGTGGCGACCAGATAAACGCTGCCGCCGTCGCCGCCGTCGCCGCCGTCCGGGCCGCCCAAGGGAATATACTTTTCACGGCGAAATGAGGCCTTGCCATTGCCGCCGTCGCCTGCTTCTACGCGGATTTCCGCTTCGTCAACAAATCTCATAATCTACCGGTATAAACAAAAAAGCCCCGCTGAAAACGAGGCTTTTATTTTTAGTTGTGCCAATCAGCACAGCCAAAGAAATTTACGCTGCTGCAATGCTGACGTATTTGCGGTTTTTAGGACCTTTTTCTTCAAAAACCACTTTGCCATCGACTGTTGCAAACAAGGTGTGGTCTTTGCCGATGCCTACGTTGGTGCCGGGGTGGAACTGGGTGCCGCGTTGACGAACCAGAATGTTGCCGGCTTTAACCACTTGACCGCCGAAACGTTTTACGCCGAGGCGCTGAGCCTGAGAGTCGCGGCCGTTACGAGTACTACCGCCTGCCTTCTTATGAGCCATTTCTTATCCTCGTTATATTAAGCAGAAATGCCAGTAATCTGGATTTCTGTGTAGTATTGACGATGCCCCATTTGTTTCATGTGGTGCTTACGTCTTCTGAATTTAATGATTCTGACTTTTTTGTGTCTGCCCTGGGAAACCACGGTCGCAGTCACTTTGCCGCCTTCGACAAATGGCTGGCCTACTTTTACGGAGTCGCCGGATTGGACCATCAGTACTTTGTCGAACTCTACGCTGTCGCCTGCGCCCAACTCAAGTTTTTCTATTTTTAAGGTAGTACCCTCTGCGACCCGATACTGTTTACCACCTGTTTGAATTACCGCATACATCAGCGTAAGCTCCATCAAGCATAATCTGTTAATAGTGAACAGAGGATTATATTTTTTATTTAAGTCACAGTCAAACTAAAATTCCAGGGGAAACCTGCTGTCTAACAGGCCTATGCGGGGAGTACTATTGACACTAATCAGTATTCTTCATAGCATGACCGGTTATTCACGTTATACGCTAACGAGCGACAAGTTCACAACATCACATGATAGCTAAAGTTTCAACGCCAGCGTCAGTCACTATAGACTTCGATTCCATCAAAAATTTAACCAATGCGGAAACTCAAGCCGTCGACCGGTTGATTTTAGAGGAACTGAGTTCCGATGTTGTGCTGATTAATCAAATTGGGCATTACATAATCGGTAATGGCGGAAAAAGATTACGACCGATGCTGTTGCTGTTGGCGGCAAAAGCCTTGGGCAAGGTTGATGACCATCATCTGATTTTGGCAGCAGTGATCGAATTCATCCATACCGCGACGTTGTTGCACGACGATGTGGTCGACGAATCGGCTCTGCGGCGCGGCAAGGAGTCGGCGAATGCGGTGTGGGGCAACGCGGCTAGCGTGCTCGTAGGTGATTACTTGTACTCCAGTGCCTTCGAAATGATGGTCCGCACCGATAACATGCGGGTGATGGCCATTATGTCCAAAACTACCACCGCGATTGCTGAGGGTGAGGTGCTGCAATTGTTGAATTGCAATAACCCGGAGACCAGTGAAGCCAGATATTTAGAAGTCATTGCCCGTAAAACCGCCATTTTGTTTAGTACGGCCACCCGTTTGGCGGCAGTCGTTTCTGCAACAGACCCGGCTACGGAAGAAGCGTTGGCGGTTTATGGTCAGCAATTGGGCGTGGCGTTTCAGTTGATAGACGATGCATTGGATTACAAAGCCAATAGCGAAGAACTGGGTAAAAACTTGGGTGACGACCTGGCTGAAGGTAAGCCTACCTTGCCGTTGATCTATGCCATCCAGCACGGGAACGAGCAGCAGGCTAAAATTGTGGTCGATGCGATCCGGCAAGGTTCGCGCGAGGCGTTTAACGATGTCTATGAAGTAGTTAAGGCCACCAATGCCATAGAATACACAGAGCAATGTGCGGACAGGGCCGCTGCAAAGGCGATTGCCGCACTGCAATGCCTGCCTGATTCCGATTACAAACAGGCTCTTGAAGAGTTGGCGCGCTTCTCGGTGCAGCGCAGTCACTGAGCGTTTACAGCTTATCCGGCATCGCAGTTAGTTGCTGGATGGACGATAGTAGCGGCGAATACAGTTTTTCGATTTTATCGAGCAACTGTTGGAAAAACTCGCCTACTTCGCCCGATTCTTGATCAGCATGAGCTACAAACAGTCGTTGTTCCAGTGTGCTGATCGGATCGCTATCGATTAGCTCGTCCAATATCTCCAGTATCTCCGATTCTGCCAGGGTGGCGTTGAATTCTGCCTTTTTTAATCCGGCTAATTGGCGGTTTAATGTCTCGATGTTTGTTTTTAGGTTTAGCGCCAGTTTGTTTGTGTCTGCAAGCAAGCTTAAATCGCTGGTCAAAAATACTAACTGATTTACTGAACCCTCTATGTCGTTCAGCAGGCGTTTGCTTTGCTTTTTTTGGGATGCCATGTTTTCTCCTGTTTTTTAGTGCGTTGATTGCTGCGGCGGCATATGCTCTGGTTTGGCTGTGAATGCTTATGATAGCAAGAGCGCCGGGAGGGATTGATGGGCTTTAAAACCCATTGTTTTATAAGCTTTTTGCGCCTTGGGAGCTTGGCGCTGTGCTTGCAATTGGCTCGATTATCATTTAACTTAGCAAGTCACCTGAAAGGCTAGGGGTGCTTTCCGCTGTATGCAAGCCCGGAAAGCTGAGAAAAACCCTTCGAACCTGAACCGGTTAACACCGGCGTAGGAAAGCCCTATCTTCCCTGCGCTTGCGATTTATTGAGATTTTGGAGATAAGCATGAGCGCTGTCCGTAATGAGATTACTACCGATACCGGTAGTAGCGTAAGAATTGATTCCTACCCCGCTTCCGAGAAAATTTATATTCAGGGCAGTCGCGCGGATATTCAAGTGCCGATGCGTAAGATCAGCATGTCGGATACGCCGGCCCACTTCGGTGCGGAAAAAAACCCACCGATTTATGTTTACGATACCTCAGGTGTTTACACAGATCCGAATGTCGATGTGAATTTGCACAAAGGCTTGGGTTCGATTCGTGGTAACTGGATTGCGGAGCGCGGCGACACAGAATTATTGAAAGGTCCGACCTCAAAGTATGGTCACGAGCGTTTACACGACCCGAAAACCGCGCACTTACGTTTCGAATTGACCCGTAATCCACGTCGTGCCAAATCCGGCCACAATGTCTCGCAAATGCACTATGCCCGTAAAGGCATCATTACTCCTGAGATGGAATACATCGCCATCCGCGAAAACCAAAATCTCGAAGCAATGCGTGATCGTTACCAAGGTCAGCACCCCGGTTTTTCCTATGGCGCGAACATTCAGTCGTTTATCACGCCAGAATTTGTCCGTTCCGAAGTTGCCAGAGGCCGTGCGATTATCCCGGCCAACATCAACCATCCCGAATTGGAGCCGATGATTATCGGCCGCAACTTCCTGGTCAAGATTAACGGTAACCTAGGTAACTCTGCCGTGACGTCTTCTATCGAAGAAGAGGTCGAGAAAATGCTGTGGGGCATCCGCTGGGGCGCTGATACCATCATGGATTTATCCACCGGCAAAAACATCCACGAAACCCGCGAATGGATACTGCGCAATTCGCCGGTACCTATTGGCACGGTGCCGATTTACCAAGCCCTGGAAAAAGTCGATGGTAAAGCCGAGGAACTGACTTGGGACATCTTCCGCGATACGCTGATTGAACAAGCCGAGCAGGGCGTGGATTACTTCACCATCCACGCCGGCGTGCGTCTGCATCATGTGCCGTTGACCGCCAAGCGTCTCACCGGCATTGTTTCGCGTGGCGGCTCCATCATGGCCAAATGGTGTCTAGCTCACCATACCGAAAGTTTCCTTTACACCAACTTTGAGGAAATCTGCGAAATCATGAAGGCTTACGATGTGTCGTTCTCCTTGGGCGATGGTTTGCGTCCCGGCTCGATTTACGACGCCAACGACGAAGCGCAGTTCGGCGAACTGGAAACCCTGGGAGAATTGACTCAAATCGCCTGGAAACACGACGTACAAACCATGATCGAAGGCCCCGGTCACGTGCCGTTGCAAATGATCAAGGTCAACATGGACAAGCAATTGGAAGATTGCTACGAAGCGCCGTTCTACACCTTGGGCCCATTGACCACCGATATAGCCCCCGGTTACGACCATATTACTTCGGCGATTGGTGCTGCCAACATTGGCTGGTATGGCTGTGCGATGCTGTGCTACGTGACTCAGAAAGAACACTTGGGTCTGCCCAATAAGCAAGATGTGCGCGAAGGTATTGTGACCTACAAAATCGCCGCGCATGCCGCCGATCTGGCCAAAGGCCACCCCGGCGCGCAGATCCGCGATAACGCCATGTCCAAGGCGCGCTTCGAATTCCGCTGGGAAGACCAGTTCAACTTGGCGCTCGATCCCGAAAAAGCCCGCTCTTTCCATGATGAAACTTTGCCGAAGGATTCTGCAAAAGTCGCGCATTTTTGCTCGATGTGTGGTCCGCATTTCTGCTCGATGAAAATCACCCAGGACGTGCGCAATTACGCCGAGCAAAAAGGTCTGGAAGAAGCCGAGGCCTTGAAAATTGGTATGGAAGAAAAGTCCAAGCAGTTCCTGGAAGAAGGTGCTGCGATTTATCACGAAATCTGATTCTTGTCCCCTTCGTCGGCGGTGCTGTTCTTGGCACCGCCGGCCGTTCCAAATGATCGCCAGCTTAAAAACAGCGCTTGGCGGCATGCCAATATAACCATGTTAAAGTCTTGGGCATGGCTTGATGAGTTTGGATAAAATCCTTACTTCATCTATAGTTGCAGCACTTAGTTGCAGTAAAACCAATCCAGACTTTTTTTCATGGCGACAGCACCCACTAACATCCATTTCAGCGGCTTGGTCAAATGCCTGATTCAAAAAGGTTTGTTGACCGAGGAATCGGCGGCGACCTGTTTGCAGGAGGCGCAGAAGCGTAAACAAGCGTTTATCAGCTATTTGGTGGAACATAAGTATGCGGACAGCAAAACCGTGGCTACGCTGGCTTCGGCGGAGTTTGGTGTGCCGTTTTTCGATCTGGATGCCATAGATCCTTCATTCTTGCCGATCAAACTAGTCAGCGAGAAATTGATTCGCCAGCATCATGCCTTACCTTTATTCAAGCGCGGCAACCGCTTGTTTGTCGCCACCGCAGATCCGACCAATTTTCAGGCGCTGGACGAGATCAAGTTTCATACCCGGCACAACACCGAAAATATTCTGGTTGAAGAAGACAAGCTGATCCGCATGATAGACACGGCGCTGGAGGCTGCCGATACGTCGATGAAGGATCTGTTGGACGACGATCTGGACAATATCGATATTTCCGCAGGCGACGACAGCAAACCGGCCGACGAAGCAATAGGCTCGGATATTGATGACGCGCCTATCGTCCGTTTTGTGAACAAAATCCTGCTGGACTCGATCAAACGCGGAGTGTCGGACATACACTTGGAACCCTTCGAGAAAAAATTCCGTATCCGTTTTCGGGCCGACGGTATTTTATCGGAGGTGGCCAGTCCGCCGGTGGGCATTGCCAACCGGATTATTTCCCGGCTGAAAGTCATGTCGAAAATGGACATTGCCGAACGGCGGGTACCGCAGGACGGCCGGATCAAAATGCAGATTTCCAAGAACCGGGCCATCGATTTTCGGGTAAACACCTGCCCGACGTTGTTCGGTGAAAAAGTGGTAATGCGGATTCTCGATCCGACCAGTGCGCAAATTGGTATCGAAAAACTCGGTTTCGAACCGGACCAGCAGAAAAATTTTCTGGAGGCGATCCACAAGCCTTACGGTATGGTGCTGGTCACCGGGCCGACCGGTAGCGGTAAAACCGTGTCGTTGTATACCGGGCTGAATATTCTGAACAGCATCGAAACCAATATTTCCACCGCCGAAGATCCGGTCGAGATCACCGTGGAAGGCATCAACCAAGTCAATGTCAATCCCAAGGCCGGCCTGACCTTTGCCGAAGCGCTACGGGCGTTTTTGCGGCAAGACCCGGACATCATCATGGTTGGCGAGATTCGCGACCTGGAAACCGCCAGTATCGCGGTCAAGGCGGCGCAAACCGGTCACATGGTGTTGTCTACCTTGCATACCAATGATGCGCCGCAAACCATCAACCGGTTGGTGCAAATGGGCATAGAACCGTTCAATATTGTTTCGGCGGTGATTTTGATCATGGCACAACGGCTGGCGCGGCGCTTATGCGAGCATTGCAAGCAAGAAGTTGATTATCCGGAAAGCACCTTGCTGTCGGCCGGGTTTAAGCAGGAGGAAATCGGTACGTTTAAAGTCTACGGTCCAGTGGGTTGTGAACATTGCAATAACGGTTACAAGGGCAGGGTAGGGATCTACCAGGTAATGCCTATCACCGAAAAAATGCGTGCGCTGATTTTGAACGGCGGTAATTCCATGCAAATGGCGGAATTGTCGAAAAGTGAAGGGATCAACGATTTAAGAATGTCGGGGCTGTTAAAAATTAAGCAAGGCGTCACCTCGCTGCAAGAAATTGACCGGGTCACCAAGGAATAATCATGGCAAAGCAAGACGAACAAATCGAGTTCAATTGGGACGGTTTCGATAGGCAAAACAAGAAAACCAAAGGTACCATCAGCGCCAAGAGCGAGGTCATTGCGCGCACCGAATTAAGGCGGATGGGCATTCGGGTCATCGGTATCAAAGCCAAGTCCAAGCCCTTGTTCGGTGCCAGAGTGCAGAAAATCACGCCCGGCGACATCGCGGTGTTCGCCAGGCAGTTGGCGACTATGCTGGCCGCTGGTGTGCCTTTGGTGCAATCGTTCGATATTATCGGCAAGGGACACGACAACGCCAGTATGTCGGAGTTGCTGTTATCGATAAAAGCCGATGTGGAAGGTGGCGATACCCTGGCCCAGGCCTTAAACCGTAAGCCACTGTATTTTGATGCGCTGTTCTGCAATTTGGTCGAAGCCGGCGAACATGCCGGGGTATTGGAAACTTTGCTCGACAAGATTGCCACCTACAAAGAAAAAACCGAATCGATCAAAAAGAAGGTTAAAAAAGCATTGACCTACCCGATTGCAGTGTTGGTCGTCGCGTTTATCGTCACCGCGATTTTGCTGATTTTCGTGGTGCCGGTGTTCGAGGATTTGTTTAAAGGTTTCGGTGCCGACCTTCCGGCATTCACCCAATTTGTTATTGAGCTGTCGGCCTGGGTGCAGGAATGGTGGTGGGCGGTGATTGGAGTGATCGCCATTACCGCTTACGTGTTTAATTATTTTAAAAAACGCTCGAAGGCGTTTAACCATTTTCTCGACAAGACTTTGCTGAAAATCCCGGTTGTCGGGATGATTCTGGAAAAATCGGCCATCGCTCGTTTTGCCAGAACACTGTCCACCATGTCTGCGGCTGGCGTACCCTTGGTTGAAGCACTGGTTTCGGTGGCAGGGGCTTGCGGCAATATTTTGTTCTACGAAGCGGTAATGGCTGTGCGCGACGACGTTTCCACCGGCCAGCAATTGAAATTTGCCTTGGAGACCACCGGCATGTTTCCGAATATGGTGGTACAAATGGTGGCGATCGGCGAGGAGTCCGGTTCCATTGATGCGATGCTGGATAAAGTCGCGGACTTTTACGAAGAAGAGGTCGATAACCTGGTCGATAACCTGAGCAGTTTGATGGAGCCTATCATCATGGTGATCCTGGGCATTTTGGTCGGCGGTTTGATCGTCGCGATGTATCTGCCTATCTTCAAGCTGGGCGCCGCTATTTAATTTTTGTTATTCCCTGGCTGCTTGCCATCGTTGGGCCGAGCGCCGGGGCCGAATTACGGATATCCTCTCTTCCTCATGGTTTTTGCCACTCTACAACAATATCCGCTGTTTATGATTAGTGTCGTTTGCGTGCTGGGCCTGTTGGTCGGCAGCTTTCTGAACGTGGTGATCTACCGTTTGCCGGTGATGATGCAGGCGGGTTGGCGGCGTGAATGCCGGGAATATTTGCAGCTCCCGCATGATGAAGCAAGCGAAGTGTTCAACCTGATGTTGCCGGCCTCGCATTGCCCGTCTTGCAAAACCGAAATCAAAGCCTATCAAAACATTCCGGTCATCAGTTACCTGTTGTTGGGCGGCAAATGCGCACATTGCGGGGTGAAAATCGCCATCCGTTACCCGCTTATCGAAGCGTTTACCGGTTTATGTTCGGCCGTGGTGGCTTGGCATTTCGGTTACGGTTGGGCTTTAGCGTTTGCATTACTTCTGACTTGGTGTTTGATCGCATTGAGTTTTATCGACATCGATCAGCAATTATTACCGGACTCGATCACGCTGCCGATGCTGTGGCTGGGCCTGTTGTTAAGCCTGTTTGATATATACACGAATAGCCACGACGCGATCATCGGCGCGGTGGCTGGCTATTTGAGCTTGTGGAGCGTTTATCAACTTTTTAAATTGCTGACCGGTAAGGAAGGCATGGGCTACGGCGATTTCAAGCTGCTGGCACTATTCGGGGCCTGGCTGGGCTGGCAATATCTGCCGCTGATCATTCTTCTGTCTTCTCTGGTGGGTGCGGTCATCGGTATCGCGATGATCGTGTTCGGCAAACGCGATGCCGGCAAACCAATACCTTTCGGGCCTTATCTGGCCATGGCCGGCTGGTTGGCAATGTTGTTCGGACCGGAGCTGAATGCCCTATATCTACATACTGCCGGTCTGTAGGCGATGCTGAAAATAGGTCTGACCGGCGGCATAGGCAGCGGTAAATCCACGGTCTGCCGGTTGTTTGCCGAGTTTGGCGTGCCTATTGTCGATGCGGATCTTATTGCCAGGCAGTTGGTCGAGCCGGGGCAAGCAGCTCTGTCGATGATCGCCAGGTTTTTTGGGCAACAGATGCTTAACCAGGACGGTAGCTTGAACCGCGCCAGGCTGCGCGATGCGGTATTCACTGATGCGGACAAAAAGCGTGAATTGGATGGCATCATGCATCCCTTGGTCTATGCGCAAATCGCGGCGGAGGTAAATACGCTAACGGCCGACTATTGCATTATTGCCGTGCCGCTGCTGCTCGAGTCGAAAAATCCTTATGTCGTGGATCGGGTGTTAGTAATCGATTGCCCGGTGGATGTGCAAATAGCACGGGTTACCGCGCGCGATAAACTCACTCGCCAGCAAGTGCAAGCCATCATCGACAGTCAGATGTCGCGGCCAGAACGTTTAAGCAAAGCGGACGATGTCATCGAGAATATCGCCGGCCCGGAGCAACTTGCAGAACAGGTTAAAAGACTGCACAATTCCTACACTTTATTAGCCACCGTCAGGACACAATCGGCTTGAATACACAAACTATCTACGAATTCCCTCTCAATGAACGAATTCGGGTGTTTATGCGCTTGGAGCAACTCTTTCAACAGCTCAGTCACTTCATGTTGGGCGCTTCGGTCTTCGATAAACGCGCCGCCATTTCGGTTTTACTCGACATCTTGATGATCTTCAGCCGCAGCGACTTGAAATCCGAGTTGATCAAAGAGCTGGATAGACACACCAAAGTACTGAATCAACTGGCGCATAGCCATGGCGTTGATGATGAGAAATTGCAGGAAATACTGCTTGAGCTGAATCAAGCCAGCCGTAATTTGTATAGCGCCAACGGCAAAATTGGCATCAGCGTGATGGAAAGCGATTTGTTTCAAAGTATCTCGCAGCGCAACTCCATCCCCGGCGGTAGCTGTTCCTTCGATTTGCCGGCCTTTCATTACTGGCTGGAGCAGCATGAGGCCGAGCAACAAAAAGATCTGGAACGCTGGACCCAGCCTTTCGTGGACATTCGGGTAGCGATTGATTTGATCCTGGGTTTTATTCGGCAAAGCAGCGTGCCCACCCAGGAGCTTGCCAAGGCCGGATTTTTCCAGTTAGCGCTGGACAATAAAAACCATCCGGTGCAATTGCTTCGAGTTGGCTTAGCGGCTGACACCCCGTGTTTTGCCGAAATCAGCGGTGGCAAGCATCGGTTCAGCATCCGGTTTATGAATCCATCGGTTGACGAAAACCGGCCCAGCCAGACGTTGGACGATATTGAATTTTCTTTGACCCGCTGCATGTTCTGATGACCGCGAATACCCCGACTATGGTGGCATGTCCCACTTGTCGCAAGCCGGTAGCCTGGATAGCTGCCGAAACATTCAAGCCGTTCTGCTCGGAACGTTGCAAACTGATCGATTTAGGCGATTGGGCTACCGAAGCCCATAAAATCCCCGGCCCGCCGCTGCTTGACGAAGACGGTGAAAATTCGGATTTCGAATCCTACTAAGCCGGGTTTTATCCTGCTAATCTGCCGCTAAAAAGGTGCTGATGCCGGCTATGCCCTGAGCGCCGGCGGCTAGGGCTCGGTTCAGGTCGTGCCTGCCCAAACCACCCAAGGCAAACACCGGTAAATTGATGTGATCGAGCAGTTCGCTCAAAGCCTGCCAGCCTAGCGGCGTGGCGTCCGGATGGGATGCGGTCGCTTGGATGGGCGCTAAAACCGCAAAGTCCAGGCCCAGCGCTTCTGCGTGTTGCAGTTCATCAAGGTTATGACACGATGCCGCTACCCAGCGATAGCCGTTTGGCCGTTCATGACAGGCCAGCAAGGCGCGGCTGCTCAGGTGCAGGCCTTGCGCATTAACCGTATCGACAGGCAAATCGGCGTTGACCAGCAAGCTAACCTGTTGCTGCCGGCAAAGCTGAGAAACCTGCTCGAAGACAGTTTGCAAATCGGCAATAGGTAAAGACTTGACGCGAAATTGCAGCAGCTTGACACCGTTTGCCAAAATCCGTTGGCAATTGTCTAGCGCTTCCGTCGCGCTGCGGCCTTCCAGGATGGCGTAATAATGCGGAAGTTGCGCGGCGGCGATGATGGGGATGTTGGCGGCCGGAAAGGTAAACTCCTTTAGTTGCTCGGCATCAATCCAGCGCATCGCCTGACCTTCGCAGCCTCTGGCTTGGCCGGCAAAGGCGCTGACATTCCAAACATCCAGCAACACATGCCTGTCGCCATAATCGTGGTTGATTTTGATCAGCGGTGTTGCGGTTTCTACCTGAATACCGACTTCCTCCGCCAGCTCACGGGCCAGTGCTTGCTGTACCGGTTCATCTGCTTCCAGTTTGCCGCCCGGAAATTCCCACAATCCGCCTTGATGGGCGTGTTTGGCCCGCTGGGTAATCAAAATCCTGCCGTCGTTGTCGCGGATCACGCCGACCGCGACATGCAGATGCTGGTTATGGTTGGACATGGTTTTCCCGCGCTTAGGTACGGTATTCAGCGTTGATTTTCACGTAATCGTAGGAAAAGTCGCAAGTCAGCACTTCCTCGCTAATTACGCCGCGACCCAGTCTGACGGTGACAACGATTTCCTCCTGATTCATCACGCGCTGGCCGTCTTGTTCGGTGTAAGAGCGGGCTCGGCCGCCGTTTTCGACGATGCACACCGTGCCTAGGTAAATTTCGATTTTATCCAGGTCCATGTTTTCGACCCCGGCCCGACCAACCGCGGCCAGAATCCGCCCCCAGTTAGGGTCGCTGGCGAAAAAGGCGGTTTTCACCAAGGGCGAATGGGCGATGGTTTTGGCGACTTGCACCGCCTCCGCGCTATCGCGGGCTTGCTCGACGACGATGCGCATCAGCTTGGTCGCACCTTCCCCGTCGCGAATAATCAGCTCCGCCAGGCGTTTGCAAATCGCCATCACGGCCTCGGCGAAGGTTGCATATTCCGCGCTACCGGCCAGAATTTCCGGCGCCGAGCTACTTCCGCTGGCCAGCAAGACGCAGGCGTCGTTAGTCGAGGTATCACCATCCACGGTAATCCGATTAAAGGATTTTTCCGCCGCCGCGCTCAGACACTGTTGCAACAGCGATTGCTCGATACGGGCATCGCTAGCCACAAAACCCAGCATGGTAGCCATATTGGGTTGAATCATGCCGGCGCCTTTGGAAATGCCGGTGATCGTCACAGGATGACCGGCTATATCGATAATGACCGAGGCGCCCTTGGGAAATGTGTCGGTTGTCATGATGGCGCGCGCGGCTTTGTCCCAATGCGCTTCGGCCAAATTCGCGACGGCGCTCGGCAACGCTGCCGTGAGCTTTTCCACCGGCAGCGGTTCGCCGATGACGCCCGTGGAGAACGGCAACACCTGTTGTGCCAAGGCCTCCACTTCGCTGGCCAGATTGGCGCAACAAGCGAAGGCATCTTGCAGGCCTTGCTTGCCGGTGCCGGCGTTGGCGTTGCCGGAATTGACCAGCAACCAACGTGGGTTTTGCGACAAATGGGCTTTGGCGATATGTACCGGTGCCGCGCAAAAGGCGTTTTGGGTAAACACCGCCGCGCAACTGCCGCCGTCCGCCATTTCGATCACTAAAATATCGTCGCGGACGGTTTGTTTGATGCCGGCATTGCAGGTGCCGAGTTTGATGCCTTTGACGGCATGCATGGTGGGGAAGTCGATTTGTCCTACTGCCATTTTTGTAACCTGTTAATTTGTGTCGCTAATGCGACGGCTTGATTTAACGTCGGGTCTCGGCCCGACAGCCGAGGTACTTTTCTTTGCTTGTCCAAAGAAAAGTACCCAAAAGAAAAGACACCCGGATGCCGCTTTAATCCTCCGCTCCTCGCTTTTGAACGGGGTTGCCGAAAGGGGCTTCCTGCCCCTTCGGCAACGTGCGGCATCCATGCCGCACCCCTTCGGGCTGATCCGTCCAAAAGCTCCGGTGCTCGGCGCGGCATACGGGACAAAACCATCCCGTAATTTTGCAAGTAATTCACGCCCCAAAGCCTTTTATTTAACCCTCGTAGTGTGCATTAGCGATAGCGTAATGCACCGAATAATCGAAGGCCAACATGCGGCGCAATACGGCTTCGCCTATTGACGCCCTACTGATTGCGCCTTACCGCGTTCATCTCACCAAAAGCTGCGATGCTCGGCGCGGCATACGGGAGGAAAACCGTCCTGAACTTCAAGGAAATATCGGAAATATGTAGGGTATGCATTGCGCAACTACCAATATTTTACAGATTGTAGGTCAGGGTGCACGATAGCGTTCCCTGACACTTTGGTTTAAATTGTCACGTAACCGCTATCACCGCAACGTGACCTACCGGGCTTCGTCTGCATTGCTTGCCTAAACAGTAGGGTTGAAATTTTAGGGGCTATCTTTACTAAAACTAGATTTAATAGAATTAACTAACCGATTACGTACCTCGGAACAATAATTAGCCGTTTCAATACGCGGATCATCCCTTTGGCATGATTTAAAAAATTCTAAATCACCGGCTTTCAATTCTTCTTCCGCCTTGCCTATATCACCATTGGCTTGGTAATAAAAAGAGTTTATCCAGTGATCATCACCATCCCAATATTTCCAAACACAGGGCGAGAATGTTTTACATTGGACAGGCGTCGTTTTTGACAATAGATGTGCCTTTAATGCGTCGCTATACAGCCCAAGATCATAAAAAGCTGAAGCTTCTACTTCAAGAGAAGGCCCGTCAAGGAGCCCTTTACGCTTTAGTTTTTCCGCAATTTTAATTACCTTAATGGGTTGATTCTTTAAATGTAGTTTTACATGCTCTTTGACGCACCCATCTTGACTTAATTCATGTTGATTCATATGAATCAATGCTTCGAAATCTGGGCGTTTGCATGGATAAGCTGTTGAGCTAACTGTAAATAACACTGAAAGCGATACAACTAATTTCCGACTAAACATATATTTCTCTAACTTTTGTTCATCATAAGGTACTTGATACGTGCCCTACAGGACTTTAATTGTTACATAACCGCTATCGCGGCAACGTGACCTACCGGGCTTCGGGTGGCCGTGCGCAAGCGATGCGGAGTCTATTGCATCTGATCTCATGGCCTTGTTAGGCACTTTCTACTTGGAAAAGCCAAAATCGGCTTCACTCTGCGTGATGTAAGCGCAAAACCTTCCTGTTCCACGATTCTCTGCTTTGTTCAACGGAAAATCATAAAGATCGAGCAAGAGCTGTTCTACGTACTTGGCTTTTCTGTTGGCGATGTCAATAAATGTAAAATAGACGATATTTTCTTCGGTGAATCCCTTGCTGTTGGCGTGATCGAAGATTCGCTTTTTCACGAAACCTTTACCTACATAAATCGCCCTAGCATGAAATCGATCATGCTTAGGACAATAATCGTTTTTCTCCCAAAGCAAATAGACGCCATCATTTTCTGAAATCGGCCACGCCCCATTTTTTAGATCATGGAAACCACAGAACCAGCCTAAATTCGAATGCGCTAAATCTTTCGCTGACACTTCGATTTGAGTTTCCTCCGAGATTATCTCATCGAATTCGCGGCCTTCCGCGCTACAGCAACAATCGCATCCTGTGTAACAAGTCATATTGCGCCTAACAAGTATTTAAATGGTTTCTGTATATCGTCCAGTGTTCGCATATAAATCGTTCATTTCTGTCGCGACGGTTTTTCCTCCTGTATGCCGCGCCGAGCACCGGAGCTTTTGGCGGGAATAGCCCGTAGGGGTGCGGCATGGATTCCGCACATCGACAGAGGGGCAGGAAGCCCCTTCTGTCGATCCCCGTCGAAAGCTTCGGCGCGCAGGATCAAAGCGGCGTCCGGGTCGCCTTTTCTTTGGATACTTTCTTTTGGCGATGCAAAAGAAAGTATCTCGGCTGTCGGGCCGAGACCCGACGTTAAATCAACCCGTCGCGATAGCGACACAACAACTCAATCGACCAGAACCAACTCATCCCACTTCCAAAACAATCACATACTCACCATCGACAACTCGTGTATCCAAAACCCGATGCCCATTAATCCGACACCAAGCCGGAATATCCTGCATCACGCCCGGATCAGTGCATTCGACAGTCAACACGTCGCCCACTTGCAAGGTTTTGACTTTGTCCTGGGTGCGGATCACCGGCAAAGGGCAGAGCAGCCGGCGGGCGTTCAAAACATGGCCACTCATACGAACCACTCTTGCGGAATGTCGTCGGCAAGCAAGGGCTTAACGAACACATTGCGCTCGTTGCCTTCCCGGTCGCGGATGGTCACTTCCACTTGTTCGGCTTCGCGGCCTTGGCCGTAGCGGGCGGTAATCTGCGCGGCTTGCAGCAGATCGTCTTCGCTGGGTGTGCCGTCGATTAAGGCTAGCGGGCCGCGATGGCTGGCGCAGTTCATACTGATAAATTCTTTTTTATAACCGCTCATGAAGCGGGCTTCGCCGTCCTCGCGCGCTATGATGACTTTGAAATGTGGTTTGGGGCGGATATGCCGGCCTACTTTCAGTAGCATCACATCGTCCAGATCGTAATCCCGCTCGCCGCGGGCTTTCCATAGATCAACCAGCTTTAATGAATAGGCTTCGTCGGTCAAAAAGCAGCAGCCGCCGGCGGGTTGAGCATAGTCGGTAAAGCCGTATTCTTTCGCCAAGGTCATTTGCGGTTTACGCGACCGACCGCTAAAACCGAACATTTTCTCACGGCTGATCCAGCCTTCGCGTTCCGGTAAGGTGGCGGGTAAATTTTGCGCGGATAAGGGGCGGACCAGTAAATCGTCGGCACCGGACTGGGCTGCGACGATGGGCATGGTTTGCTTGCGCTGCGACATTGGCCGTTGGCCGACCACTTCGCCGGTGATGATGAAATCGAAGCCGTTTTCCACCATCCACTGTTTGGCCTTGTTGACCATGAAAATCTTGCAATCCAGGCAAGGGTTTAGGTTGGCACCGTAACCGTGCTTGGGGTTTAGAAGGACGTTTTTGTATTCTTCGATAACATCGATGATATGCAGTTTGATACCCAACTGCTCGGCCACCCACAGCGAGTTGTTGCGCTTGACCTTGTCGGCGTCTTGCTTGCGTATCGCATGGGTGTGGCCTTCCACGCAAAAGCCGGTGAAAAAATTGATGCCCTCGACGTGGATACCTTGCTCAAGGATGGCTTGGGTAGCCAGCATGGAGTCCAGACCGCCGGAAATCAGCGCCACCGCTTTTCTTTGTTGACTCATAACTCATATGTCTAGCAGGAAAAACGCCGCATTATACTGTGGATTTCAGCAATATGCGGCCGTCAGCGACGTGGGCAAACAATTAATTGGGCAACTTTCGGCGGGAAAATCCACCAAAAAAACAGGGGTTTGCCTTGGTGGGTCGGTGATTCGCCGGCCGCTGACGGCCGGCGAAGCGATGGCTTTAAATTCTAAAATGGCCAACCGTCTGGCGTAATTGATTGGCCAGCTCAAGCAACTCATGGCAGGCATCGGCGGTATGTTTGGCGCCGCTGGAGGTTTCCTGGGACACATAGCTGATATTGCTGACATTACGGTTAATTTCTTCCGCGACCGCTGTCTGTTGCTCTGCGGCGGTGGCGATCTGATTATTCATGTCGTTGATGGTAAATATTCTCTCGCTGATGGTATTGATCGAATCACCTGCCGAAGCGGCTTGCTCAACACTGGAGGCGGCGCGTTTTCTGCCGTTTTCCATCACCGAAACCGCTTGTTTCGCCCGGCCTTGCAACCTTTCTATGGTTTGGCGGATTTCCAGCGTCGAGTTTTGCGTGCGGCTGGCCAAGGTGCGGACTTCATCCGCCACCACTGCAAAGCCGCGGCCTTGCTCGCCGGCGCGGGCCGCTTCAATGGCTGCATTCAACGCCAATAAATTGGTTTGCTCGGCGATGCCCTGAATCACGCTTAATACTTCGCCTATGCTGTTGCTGTCGGTTTCCAGATCGTGAATCACATTGGCGGCATTTTCCACTTCGGTGGCTAATTCGTTAATACCGCCAACTGCTTGCGTGACGATATTTTTGCCTGACGTGGCTTCCCGGTCCGCATTTTCGGCGGCTTCGGATGCTTTGACCGCGTTTTTGGCAACCTCTTGTACAGTCGATGTCATTTGTTTCATCGCATTGGCCACCAGCGTGGTTTCTTGCAATTGCCGCTCTACGCCTTGTTGGGTGGATTGGGTGATGGTTGCCAGTTTGTTGGCGGCCTGAGCCAGTCGGTCGCTGGTCACGCTGATTTCTTCAACGGTTTTGGCGATTTTCTTCACGAAGGCATTAAAACTGGAGGCCACCCAGGCAAACTCGGATTTACCCGACGCGCTGAGCCTGGCGCGCAAATCGCCGTCTCCGCTGCAAATGGCTTGCAGGTTCAGCGCCAATGCAGTCAGTGGGCCGATGATGATTTTGCTCATCACCAGATAACCGGTGATACCGATGATTAAAAGCGTCAACCCCAAAAAGCCGACAGCATAAAACACGGTTTGTTTTAACTCGCTAAAGGCGTTGCTGAAGGGAGTGATGATTTCGAATGCGCCGTGCAAGTCGCCGGTCCGGCGGTTTTCCATGGCATAACCGAGTAAATCCTGGCCCTTGCCGTTGCCCCATAAGGCTTGCGAGGTTTGCGGGTCGCCGTGACAAAGCTCGCATTGTTTGGTCATTTTCACCGGTCTGAAATAGCGAATTTCTTGTTTCTCTTCGTCGACCATGCTGTATTCGGTTAGCGCCGGGTCTTTTTTGAATTTGTCCAAAACCTGTTGTTCCAGTTGGTCCGGCATGTTTCTGGGCGGATTGCGCGGATTCAGTGCCGGCGCTTTAAAACGAAAACCGCCTTCCTTGGCTTTGGCTTCTATCACGTCCCAGGCATTGGCGGTGGGGACGGTCGCGATAATCAACGACCGGCGGCTGGCTTCATCCTTGCCTTGCACCAACTGCCGGAGGTACTCCGGCGAATAAAGGCCGCTTTCCCAATTTTTGGCTACATTGTCACGAATCGATTCGGAAAGCAGCAGCAATTGTCGGGACGATTCAATCTTGCGGTCTATCAGTTTTTGTTTTTCGATGTTGGCAAACATCAACAACAAGCCCAAGCTCAGGACGAAGAGTATGCCCGTGGTTATTGCTACCACTTTGACTCCCACCGAATGCCAGTTCATTAAGAACATAAGATTTCCCCCGTTAAATTTATTGTTATAAGAGTGAGTGAAACGGCAGATGGATGATCAAACATGCCATGTCGCCAAGTCGTGTAGAAAATCAATGAGGGCTTAAAATGACGGCCATTTAGCTGCCGTTGCGGATGTTTTCCGGTCGAATCGCCCGGTTCAAGCTGTGTATTACACGTTCGAATTCAGGTAAGGGCATGGGTTTGCCGAACAGGTAGCCTTGAAAGGCATCGCAGCCTATACGCTCCAGGCAGATGCGTTGATCCTGGGTTTCCACCCCTTCCGCAATCACATTCAGGCCCAGGTTGTGGCCCATGCCGATAATGGTTTGGGCAATGACCGCATCGTTAGGGTCAACGATAAGGTCACGCACAAAGCTTTGATCGATTTTGAGTTGGCTAAGCGGTAACTTCTTTAGATAACTCAGTGAGGAATATCCGGTGCCGAAGTCGTCCATCGAAAAACGTACGCCCAATGATTTCAGCGTTTGCATTTTTTCAATGGCGTCTTCGACATCGTGCAATACCATGCTTTCGGTCAATTCCAGTTTGAGTTTTGCCGAGTTGGCGCCCGAGTTGTTAAGAATTCGGCAGATCGATTCGACGAAATCGGCTTGACGGAACTGTCTGGCGCTTACATTGACGGCAAGCTGTAAATGCTGGGTGAGCGGATTCTGTTCCCAGGCCTTGAGTTGCTCGCAGGCGCATTGCAACACCCATTCGCCGATGGGCAGAATCAAGCCGGATTCTTCGGCTAGCGGGATAAACTCGGCCGGCGAAATCATGCCTTTTTGCGGATGTTTCCAGCGTAATAGCACTTCTGCGCCAAAAATCTGGGCGTTTTTATCGACCTGGGGTTGGTAATGCAGGCTCAGCTGATCTTGGGCCTGGGCATGGCGTAAATCGAACTCCAGCAGTACGCGCGATTCCAATAAGGCCTGCATCTGTGGATCGAAGAAGCGCAGCGTGTTGCGGCCGGCATCCTTGGCCTGGTACAGCGCCGCGTCGGCGCGCCTCAGCGTGTCGTCGAACGAGTTGTTGTGTTCGTCGAATATGGCAATGCCGATACTGATGGAGCCGAGATGTTCCTTGCCGTTTAACAACATGCCGGTATTGATGGCGCACAATATTTTGTGTGCAACGTCTTCGGCATTCGCGGTTGCCTCTGCTTGCGCGCTGCCCAGATTTTCCAGCAGCACGATAAATTCGTCGCCGCCCAGCCGGGCAACGGTATCGCCTTGACGGACGCAGGCCTTTAGGCGCGAGGCAATCTCTATTAGTAGCTGATCGCCGATTTGGTGGCCCTGGGTATCGTTAATCGTTTTGAAGTTATCAACGTCGATCATCAACACCGCGCCGTGCTTACGCGCGCAACGGCTGTTGTGTAAGGCCTGCTGTAGCCGGTCTTGCAACAGGCGGCGATTGGGCAGGTCGGTGAGTGGATCGTAATAAGCCAGGCGGTGAATGGCGGCTTGCGCTTCCTTGTGCTGGCTAATGTCGGTAAAGGCCGCCACGTAGTTGCAAGTGTGGCCGTCCGCGCCGGTTACTACGCTGATTGTCAGCCACTTCGGGTAAACGTCGCCGTTTTTACGCCTGTCCCACACCTCGCCTTGCCAGAATTTTTCGCGCTTCAGAGCGGCCCACATTTCCCGGTAAAACTCTTGGCCGTGACGGCCGGATTTTAAAATCGAGGGTTTGTTGCCGATGACTTCGTCCGGCTGATAACCGGTCAGCCGGGTGAAGGCGTTGTTGACGCGCAGGATGATATTATTTTCATCGGTAATCATGATCCCTTCCTGGGATTCGATAGCGCGCTCGGCGATGCGCAATTGGCTCTCCGCCCAGCGGATGTTGCTGATGTCCCGGCTAATCACCACCATGCCTTTGCGTTGGCCGTTTTCTTGGTAAATCGGCGTTTTGCGTACCTCTATTTCGATCAAGCGGCCCTCGTCGTTGAGAATATGATCTTCGAACATGATCAAGTGTCCGGCCTGCCATACCGCTTCTTCATCCGAAAATAGTTTTATATGCTTGTCCAGTGCGTCCGGCTGTTGATCGGCCAGTTCCAGATAGGTCTTGCCCTGCCAATCCATACCGTCAAATCGGAATAACTGTTGCGCGTGCTCATTGGCGAATAACAAGCGGCCGTCGCCGTCTTTGAACAGAATAGCGTCGGGAATGGCTTCTATCAGGCTGATGAGTTGCTGGCTGAGGGCTTTTAGCTTGCTTTCGCTTTCCTGTAGATCCTGTTGCGCCTGGGTGCGCACGGCAATTTCGGCTGCCAGTTGCCGATTGCTCGGTAGTTTCAATGCATGCGGCACCAACTTGATCAGCAATATTGCCGCTGCCAGGGAGATGGTCGCCGTCAAGGCTTTTATGGCGGTATCCAACCAATACAAGGGTTGCCAGATCAGGAAGATGGACATCAAGTGCGATGCCCCGCAGGCCAGAATAAATGAGCTGAACATCAAATAGATGCCGCGAAATTTCAGGTCTCGGCGCTGTGATACGACATAAGCCAGAATGACGGCAATCGCGAAATAGGCCAGAGTGATTAAGGCATCGGAAATCACATACGACCACAGCAGGCCGGGCGTCCACTTTAGGCAAAACCCGTGCGGCATCAGTCCGCCCGCACTGAAAAAATCGAAGAATGGTGTTTTCACGCTAATTTTCCAGCACGGTTTGGTCCGGACGTAACCGTGGGCGGGTTTTGCGTATCGGGCAATCCTTGGCTAAACGCGGCTTTGTGCGCTCCAGGCACATGGTGGGTGGTGCGAATGTAGGGGGTGTGTTTGCTGAAGTATTTATCGAATATGCCGGTATCGAAAATCTGATGTACGTCGCCGCCACAGCCTTGCAGATTCAGCTCGACGCCGGCCTGCATCCAATCGCAGATTAGCGAGATGGTGGCGATGCCGCACATATTGAATGTAGGGATATTCTCGAGTGTTATCCTGGCGCCGGCGCGCGTATTGACTTTGGTGTGAGCCTTGCACGACGCCAGTAATTCATGGCATTTTGCAAACTCCAACGTGTTACGGATAGTCACCTCAAACCATTCACCTGTTACCGATACTTGCATAGATGAACCCCGATGCATTCAAAATTCTGGATCCTGCATCATATTTAAATGTAGAGCGGCTGAATATCAGTCAATCCGAAATTTCAGGCAGGTAAAAGTGTAATTTGTTGTAGGCTATTTCCTTCTTATGCGGGCATGGGACTACATGTTCAGGCGGTGTGCATCATAGTAGCGTATCAATTCGGCGTTATTGCTGATGTGCAATTTTTCAAACAGCCGGGCTTTGTATGTACTGACAGTCTTGTTGCTGATTGCCAGGTCCCTGCCGATGTCGTTCAGGCTTTGGCCTTTAGCCAGTAACTGCAAGATTTGAAACTCGCGTTCGGATAGTTTTTCATGCGGTTTGCTTGGCTCGGAGCTCTCGAATTCAAATACCATTTTTTCGGCGAGTTTAGGGTCGATAAATCGGCCGTCGCCGGCGACTCGGCGGATGGCTGTCAGTAAGGTTTCCGGGTCGTTATCCTTGGTTAGATAGCCATTCGCACCGGTTTTTAATGCGCGCGAGACGATTTGCAATTCGTTGTGCATGCTCAAAATCAGGATGGGCAATGCCGGATATTGGCCGCGAATCCGGCTGATCATCTCCACGCCGCCAAGATCGGGCATGGTCAGATCCAGTAGCACCAGATCAACGGCGTTTTCATCGAGAAAACTCAACAGTTGCTGGCTATTTTCGGCTTCGCCGACGACGGTAATATCGGTGGAGAGTGCGAATAGTTGTTTCAGACCGCCCCGCACAATGGCATGGTCGTCGGCAATAATTAATCGGATCATAGTTCTGGTCTTTTAGGGTTAGCCGGGATACGTACCTGGATAGAGGTACCTTGGCCCGGGGCACTGGAAATACTGGTTTCTCCGCCCAACATCAAGGAGCGTTCACGTATGCCGATCAGGCCAAAAGACTTGGTCTTAGTGGGCGCATGGGTGTCGAAACCACGACCATTATCGTCAATTTTCAGGCAATAGTGGTCCTTATCCAAATTGACGGCAATTTTTACCTTGCTGGCTGCCGCATGCCGCAGCACATTGGTCAGCGATTCTTGGGCGATGCGAAAAATCACGATTGCGCATTCCTCGTCCATATCGAAATCATCTTCCGGATACAACAGATCGCACTGAATCCCGGATTGTTCCGCGAATTTCCTTACCAGCCACTCCAAAGCCGGCACGATTCCCATTTCTATCGCCGAGGGACGTAGGGAGGTTGCCACGTCGCGGGTAACCTGGATGGTTTGGTCCAGCAATTCCATAATGTTGCGGATTTGTTCGGCCAGCTCTCGGTTGTTGATGGCGAATTTCATGCGCAGCAGCGACATTTCCATGCGCAGGGCAGTCAACATTTGTCCCAGCTCGTCGTGAACTTCACGGGCCATGTGCTTGCGTTCTTCTTCACGGGCCTTTTCCCGACGAGCGGCCAGTTGCCGTAATTGCAAGCGGGACGATTCCAGGTCTTTTTCTATTATTTTCAGCTCGGTGATGTCCTGCGATGTGCCTATGCCGCGCACGAAACTGCCATCCCCGGCAAATACCAGATCGGCGCGTTCCCTCAGCCATTTTATTTTACCGTTCGCCACGATACGGTGTTGGATGTCGTAAGGCGCGCCACGCATGGCCGCTTCCCAGGCGTGGCGTACGTAATGTCGGTCAGCCGGATGCACACATTTCAAGAAGCGCTCGTAGCTTATCGGTGTGCCCAAAGGCATACCGAAAATGCGGTAATTTTCGTCAGACCATTTCAGAGAATGCTCTCTAAGGTTTAATGACCAACTGCCCAAATGCGCCTGGGCTTGGGCGTGAGCCAGATGCGCTTCGCTTTCGCGCAAGGCATTTTCGATCAACTTAAAATTGCTGACATCTCTGTTAACCCCCACGATTTTTTGCCCGCCGCTCTTGGGATCGCCGGCTATGATGGCTGAAGCCTGAATGAAGCGTAAGGCGCCGTCGCTTTGCCGGCGAATCCTAAATTCCCAATGCTTTTCCTGCTGGTCTCGAATCAGCTTGCGTAGGGTGGCTTCGGTGCGCGGTAAGTCTTCAACCACCACCAAGGCAGACCAGATTTGGTAGTCTATGGGCGTTCCCACAGGAATGCCGAACATTTCGTACATGCGTTCATCCCAATCGCCGACGCCCAACGCCAGATCCCACTCGCAAATGCCGATTGCGGCGGCTTTGGTGGCCAAGCTCAAGCGTTCGTTGTAATTGCGGAGTCGCTCCTCCGCGCTACGGCTTTCGGTTATATCGCGTGCCAGACCGATGGTGCCCAGCACATCGTCTTTATCGTCGACGATGGGGGCTTTGATCGTTTCGGTCCAGGTTTCCCGTCCAGCGTCGAAGGCTCTCTCGGTCAGCGATATTTGTTGCCGAGTCAGCATCACTTCTTGGTCAACCGCGCGGTAATGCTCGGCCAGGCCTTCCGGCCAGATATCGAAATCAGTCACATCTTTTGAATCGTGCAGATGGTCGATGCCCACGGCGTTTAGCCAATGTTTGTTGGCTTGAATATATTTCCCGTTTCTGTCCTTCATCCAGGCCAAGAACGGTAAGCTATCGTACATGGCACGCAGACGGGCTTCCGATTCGCTAACCCGTTTTTGTGCAGACTTCAATGCGGTAATGTCGGTCACCAAGACGAAAAATCCTTTCACTTGACCTGCTGCGCCATCCGGCAAATAGGCGGCTTGCGTATGGCGAGTTGCCCCCGCGAAATTGACGATGGTACGCTCAAAATACTGCGGTTCTCCTTTCAGAACGGCATCGATAAACGGCTTATTCAACGTGTATAGATGATCGCCGATGACTTCGCGAATATGTTTGCCGAGCAAGTTTTCCGAAGTAAAGCCGAACCATTCTTCATAGGCTTTGTTGCCAAATTTGTTGATAAGATTTTTGTCCCAGTAGCCGATCATCGCCGGCATATGGTTGAGGACGGAGCCCAAGTTATGTTGGTAGTCTAAAATTTCGGCATGTTTCTCCGGGTTATTGGGCACCGGAATGTCCGAAAGTATCGTTAACCACGCCGATATAGTGCCATGTCGGTCTGCTAGGCCTCGACCGCTAACGTTGACGCGGACTGCGCTGCCGTCTGCGCGCTTTACAATTAATTCGATAGCCTCTTCCGTCATGCCTGGGTCAACAGGCTGGAAACACGGTAAAAGCGCAACGGGAAAAGGCGTGTTGCCGTCGGCGGTAAACAGGTAATGTCGATTCTCCCAATCGGCTGTTGAGCCAATCCCCAGCATAAGTTCAGCGGCGCGGTTGACGCAGACGATTGTGTACGTCGTGTCGAAAACAATGACGGCTTCTTTAATGCTGTCTATGATCCCGTAAAGCAAGTCGGTTTCATGGGCAAAATTACTCAAGTTGAGTCGGCGGTTTGGCATCTCGACGAATTAGTAATGGTTTGGGAAGGCAAGCATAAACGAGCTACGACATTTTTCGGCGAAGAAATTAACAGACATTTTTGGGTAAGCGAGCGAATAGCGTCCCGGCTTCACTTGTGGGCGGATTGGCCTACACTTTGGGCATTATCAATTCGAGAGCCGCCCGCATGGAATTTAAAGACTATCTAAAAATCCTCGTCCAACACGATGGTTCGGACCTTTACCTGACGGCGGGCGCTCCACCGGCGGCCAAGTTCCAAGGCAGCTTAAAACCGTTGGAAAACGTCAAACTTAGCCGTGAACGCATCAAGGAAATTGCTGACGGTATCATGGACGCCGAGCAACGCGCCGCCTTCGAACAGGTGCCGGAAATGAATCTGGCGATCACCGAAGAAGGAATCGGACGGTTTCGGGTGAATATTTTTAAACAGCGCAATTGCCATGCCTTGGTAATTCGCAACATCAAGGTCGATATTCCCAGTGCCGACGCCTTGGGCTTGCCGCAAATCCTCAAAGATAAAATCATGGAAAAGCGCGGGCTGATTTTGTTCGTTGGCGGCACCGGTTCCGGTAAATCGACGTCCTTGGCGGCCTTGATAGATTATCGCAATAGCAACTCATCCGGGCATATCATTACCATCGAAGATCCTATCGAGTTTGTGCATCCGCATAAAAAATCCTTGGTCAATCAACGCGAAGTCGGTGTCGATACCCTCAGTTATGAGGATGCATTGAAAAACACTTTGCGGCAGGCGCCGGATGTGATTCTGATCGGCGAAATTCGCAGTCAGGAGACCATGGAACACGCTTTGGCTTTTGCCGAAACCGGGCATTTGTGCTTGTCCACGTTACACGCCAATAACGCCAATCAGGCCTTGGACCGGATCATCAACTTTTTCCCGGAAGAGCGCCGTCCGCAGTTGTTGATGGACTTGTCCTTGAATCTGCAAGCGTTTATTTCCCAACGCCTGGTACCCACCGTGGAAGGTAAGCGGGTGGCGGCTATCGAAATTTTGCTGGGTACTAAATTGGTCAGCGATTTGATCCATAAAGGCGATATTCACGCCATTAAGGAAGCGATGGAAAAATCCGAAAATATCGGCATGCAGACTTTTGACAGCCATTTACTCAAGCTCTACAAAGGCGGGGTGATCACCTTGGAAGAGGCCTTGCGCAACTCGGATTCGCCGAACAATTTAAAACTGAAAATCAATTTGAGCGAAGGTTTGGGGTCGGCGACCAAAAAGCCCAGTTCTTTGGCTGGCAGTCTTGCTTTGGAAGAAATCACCAAGAAAGAGGGGGATGAGGAAAGTGAGGGACATTAAGGAAATTCCAACGAATGTCCCAAACATCTTTGCTTTGTCGTTACAACGAAAGCGGGAAGCCGGGAAATTCAAAAAACTGGATTTCCTATTGTGGGAATGATGGGGCTATCAAAACATAAAAACGGACGATGGGCCATTTTGCAAGCGAGTGGCAATCGATAGATTTCGTTTGGACCAGCTATCGTATTCCCCATGGAATCAGCTTGTTCATAGAGCTTAAAGCCGTTTTGAACAGGCTAGGATAAGTCTGCGACGCTGAGGATCTTATAAACCTCGTAGGCTGGCTGCTGATAAGGATGGCAAGCCAGCAAGGTTTGCACCACCGTTTTAATTAAATCATCGGCGCAGACCATTTCTATCTTATATTCGGCGACCTGCTGAATTTCACCGATACTGCCCAGATAAGGGTGGCTACCGGCGAGAGGCCGGAATTGGCCCTCGCCCAGCACTTGCCAGGCACAACTGTCGTAATCGCCGATACGCCCGGCGCCTTGCTCGAACAACGCTTGTTTTAGCTGTTCGGCATGGCTGACCGGCACATAAAAACTCAGTTTATACATAGTGCCGGATGCCAGGTGACCATGCCAAGCAGGTTAGGGTTACTAACATCAGCCGGTAGCCAGTAAAAACACGCCCCACAGCACCACAACCAGCGTAATTTCCTCGATCATGTTGATGGCGGCCTGTCGGTCCGCTCTGTTCAGCATGGCTGTTTGATTGGCTTTTTGATCGCGCATATGAACGGATTGATGAAGCATAATCTCCTCCTAGTGGTGGTTGGTATAGCTACGCATTTGTCCGACTAATACCCCTTGTATTTCCAATTGCTCGGGCCGGTAACGCATGGTCTGCATCGAGGAATTGGCGGGGATTAGCAGGGTTTCGTGTGGGTACTGCTCGATAAATTTCAAAGTCGCTTCGGCTTTTTCAACCAATGCAACGACGATTTCGCCGTTACGGGCATGGCTGCGTTGTTCGATGATGACCCAGTCGCCGTCGAAGATGCCTTCTTCCTGCATCGAATCACCCTTTACTTTCAGGACATAACAAGGGTTCTCGGTTTTCAATTCTTCCGGCACAGCCATATAAGAAATGTTTTCGATGGCTTCTATCGGTCTGCCGGCGGCTATGGTGCCGACAAAAGGCAGCATGCCGGATGCCACGGTTTTGTTGACCAGCGATTTGGCGTGTTCGGTCAGGCGAATGCCGCGTTGCTTGCGCTGCGGCGCTTCGATCAAATCGGCATCGATTAGCGCCTTAATCTGGCTATGCAATGAACCGCGTGATTTCAAGCCCATCGCCGCGCACAATTCTTCCAATGTCGGCGGATGACTGAATCGCTCCTGATTTTGTAGCAGGAAGTCGAAAATTTCTTGTTGTTTACGGGTAAGCGTCATATTTGTTCTGTGTTTGTTTTGATAAAGAATACAACTAAAACAAATACAGAACAAATAATTTTTTTCGTTACCGGAAAAATTTTCTATCGATGGGCTGTTGCTGCTTGGGTGAGGTAAAGCGGTCTTCTCGAAACCGCTATGGTTAATCCGCTTCTTAAGTTTCTTGAGGTCGTCATTCAGGAGAAGAGGGGGCTCCAGTGCGGCAACTGGGCTCCCGGCTTTGCGGGAGCGAGCTTATTGAGGTGCGGTGTTAATAGCTGTTGCGTATGTGTCAGTGGGACTGAAACACGTCATTCCACAAAAAACGTATTTTCGGAGTGATTGCAACTATGGGGGCAAGCAGATATTCGTTGCTGGCGTTCCTGAGGGACGGAGGACTCGCGTTTATCGAAAGTGCTATTTACTTGTGTCTGCGACACATTTCTTGGTGAAACTGTTCTTGGCCGCGCCTTTCAAGTTTTTCTCGGCCGCTTTTGTATCGCAACTGGCTTTAGCGGCAGCGATCTTGGCGTCTTTCTCGCATTTTTTAAGAAAGCTATTTTTGGCGGCTCCGGCCAGCTTTTTTTCAGTCGCCTTCGCTTCGCAATCTGCGTCGGCCGCATACGCCGTTTGGCCTAAGAACAATAAAGCTACGATTGCCAAAATAATGTTTTTCATTGTTTATCCTCCGAATAATTGATAGTGCGCTTATTCGGTCATTGCTGAGGTTTGGATGGCTCTCGCAATTGACCGTCTGTTGCTTGTCGTTTAAAGCCAGAGGTCTTTATGCCTCAACAATCGTTATTTTCATGGCAAGCGGCTAAGTGTTGCGTGAGGAACGATTCGCTCAGTCGCAAATACTAGCCCTTCAGCACGATGGTTTCGACTTGGTCACCACCTCTGGCCGACAGCGTGATTTTGTCCTCTTGAGCTAACCAACCGATACTTCTTTGAATGACGGCCTCTTCCTCCGGAAGTACATAAACTAATTTGGCAACCGGTGTCGCGCCGTTTTCAGCCAAATGATGCCAGATAACGCCAGCGGTCAAACCTATGCGTTCGAGCATGGAAATCTCGGCTGACTCGGTGCCGCTTGGCTCGGCTTCCACATTAGGCTCTACTTTGGCGGCCTTTGGTTTTGGATTGGCTTTTTTCGTGGCTGCTTTGGCAGCGGCAGCTTCCGGCGCTTTTTCGATACTTTCCGGGGCAGCCGGTGCTTCAGCCGTTGTTTTTACGGCAACGGATTTGGTAGGGGATTTTTTAGTCGCTTTCGCTGGAGAGGGCTTTTCAGCGATAGAGACTGGTGTTTCGGAGGTAGGCGTAGTTTTTTTCATATTGGCTTTCGACGGTCAAGGATAGAGTTGTTTCCAGCGTTAGAGCTTAGCGTATGGCTATGCGGGGAGTTTACCCGAGATTTTAACCGGATTTACAAATCGATTGCTGGTTAAACCCTTGGTCATAAAAAAACCGGTATCAGCTCAGCCGATACCGGTTTGATATAACGCGCTTAAGCTGTGGTTAGTGTACGTCTTTCCAGTACTCTTTTTTCAGCAGATAAGCTAGAGCGATAAACATCAGGATAAAGAACAACACGTATTTACCCATTTGTTGTCTTTCCAACTGTACCGGTTCACCGACGTAAACCAGGAAGTTGACCAGATCGTTGACCATTTTGTCGAATTCCTGGGGTGTCATTTGGCCGGGTTGATCCAGTTTCAGACCAGTAATCACGTCATGGCCGTCGATTTTCTGCGTAATTGCCGACTGCGTACCTTGCAGTTGCCAGAACACGTTGGGCATACCGACATCAGGGAATACCGCGTTGTTAACGCCTAAAGGTTTTCCCGGTTCCGCATAGAAACTGCGCAGGTAGGTATATAGCCAGTCGGCACCGCGCGAACGGGCAATCAACGATAAATCCGGCGGTGTGGTGCCGAACCATTTTTCCGCGTCGTGCGCGTTCATGGCTGAATGCATCTGATCGTAAATGCCTGCCCCGAAAGGCGCTACCACTTTCAGAACTTCCGCTTCATCCAGTTTCAAATCGATCGCGATACGTTTGTAGCGGATGTGTTTTGCCGAATGACAGCCCAAACAATAAGTGACGTAATACTTCGCGCCGCGCTCCATCGACAGGTTGTCGCTCAAGTCGATGTCGGCGCTATCCAGTTTGACGCCGCCACTGGCCAGCACGTTGAAAGGCAGCAAAAACAAAAGAGTGTAGAGTATTTTTTTCATGGCTTAATCCAGGCTCTTTTTTAGGTTTTTTGCAAAACGAATCAGCACGGCTGAGATGCCGGACCAGTTCGGCCTTTTCTTAGCGATAGTGCCACCCATATTGTCGGGAACTTGCTGTACCTCAACGACTTCATCGACTAAGGCCAGCAGAGCGGGAATGCGATCTTCCAGGCTAGGCTGGTTGGTCAGGCGATTCGGTACCGGTTTGGTTTTTTCCCAGCGGGTATATAAAGGCATCAACAGGAAAAACCCGAAGTAAATGGCGGTCAATATCCGCGCAACCGTCGTGGCGCCTGGCGTAGCAGGCTGGGTACCCAAATAACCCAAGCCGATAAACGCCACTACAAACAATGCCACGGCTTTTTTGAAGATGCCGCCACGGTAACGGATAGACTTGACCGGGCTGCGATCCAGCCAAGGCAGCATGAACAGCACCACAATCGCGCCGCCCATCGCAATCACGCCGGCAAACTTATCCGGTACCGCGCGCAAAATGGCGTAGAACGGGGTGAAATACCAGACCGGGGCGATATGTTCCGGGGTTTTCAATGGGTCAGCCGGGATAAAGTTGGCATGCTCCAGAAAGTAGCCGCCTAATTCCGGCATGTAGAAAATTACCGTCGCAAAGAAGAACATGAACACGCCGGCGGCCATGATGTCCTTAACGGTGTAATACGGATGGAAGGGTACGCCGTCGACCGGATGTCCCCAAGGGTCCTTTGATTGCTTGATTTCAACGCCGTCGGGGTTGTTGGAACCCACTTCGTGCAAAGCCACGATGTGCAGGAATACCAGGATCAGCAATACCAGCGGCACAGCGATGACGTGAAACGCAAAAAAGCGGTTCAAGGTAGCGTCGGAGACCACATAATCGCCGCGTACCCACAGCGATAGCTCGTCGCCGATCACTGGAATCGCGCTAAACAAGGAGATAATTACCTGCGCGCCCCAGTAAGACATTTGGCCCCAAGGCAGCAGGTAACCCATAAACGCTTCGGCCATCAAACAGACGAAGATCAGCATGCCGAAAATCCAGATCAGTTCGCGCGGTTGCTTGAACGAGCCGTAAATCAGGCCGCGGAACATGTGCAGATAGACGACGATGAAGAACGCCGAGGCGCCGGTGGAATGCATATAACGCACCAGCCAACCCCAGTTGACGTCGCGCATGATGTATTCGACCGAATCGAAAGCCAGTTTGGCGTCCGGCTTGTAGTTCATGGTCAGCAAAATGCCGGTGATGAACTGATTGACGAGCACAAACAGGGCCAGAGAGCCAAAGAAATACCAGATGTTAAAGTTTTTGGGCGCGTAGTAGTGCGCCATGTGTTCATTCCACAAATCGGAGAGTGGAAAGCGCTCCAGCAGCCATTCGCTGCATTGATTCATTTTACGCTTCATGCTTTGTCTGCCTCGCTGTCTTCGCCCACGACAATCAGATTGTCTGTTTCATATCGATAAGGCGGTATTTCAAGATTGGTAGGGGCGGGAACGCCGCGATACACACGACCGGCCAGATCGAACCAGGAGCCGTGACACGGGCAAAAGAAACCACCTTTCCAGTCCGGGCCTAAATCATTAGGGGCAATTTCCGGGCGAAACGTAGGCGAGCAGCCTAAGTGCGTGCATAGGCCGACCGCGACAAAAATTTCCGGTTTAATGGAGCGCAGCGGATTTTTGCTGTTCTCCGGCTGCATGGATTCGTTGGATACCGGGTCAGCCAGTTTGCTGTCCAGCGTCGCCAGAGTGGATATAACCTCCGGCGTCCGGTTCAAGACCCACACCGGCTTCCCTCGCCAAGCTACACGAATTAGCTGGCCGGGTTCCATCTTACTGATATCGACATCGACGGGGGCTCCTGCTGCCATGGCCTTGGCGCTGGGCTGCATTTGCGAGAGAAAAGGGACGGCCAAATAGCCGGCACCCACTGCACCAACCACCGACAGTGCCGAGGTCAGAAACTGGCGTTTGGAATGATCGACGCCTTCGTGGTTCATAAGTAACACTCCTGATGATGTGATGTATATCGCGATACATCGATTATTATAATTTTCAGCAAATATACCCTACTGTCCGTGATTATTGAAATTGTTCTTGCGACAGCGCTATTCAAGGGTTTCAGGCGTTTGCGGATGCTGAGAATTATCACTTTAAAGCAACTGCCAGCGCGTTTAGAAAGGCTTGATTTTCTTCCGGTTTCCCGATGGTGACGCGCAGGCAATTGTGTAACAGCCCGCCTTGCGGGGACAGATTCTTGATCAACACGCCTTGCGACTTCAATGAAGCAAATACGTCGTCTGCGGCTTTGTTGAGGGTGCGGAACAATATGAAGTTAGCGGCGCTGGGGTAGGCGTGGACGCCGGGTGTCTCGTCTAAGGCTTGAAGAACTAAAGCGCGCTCCGCTCGCAGCGTTTGGGTTTGTTCTAACAGAAACTCGCCATGATCCAACGCAAAGCCCACCGTGATTTGGGTCAGACTATTGATATTGTATGGTAAGCGGACTTTATGCAGCTGCTCCACAATGGCCGCATCGCCGGCCAGAAACCCCAGGCGCAAGCCGGCCAGCCCCAGTTTGGAAACGGTACGCATCACCAGTAAATTAGGATAATGTCCTAGCTCGCCGATAAAACTGGCGTCGGCAAACGGCGCATACGCTTCGTCGACCACGACCAAGCCCGGTGCAAGGCTGAGTATTTCCTTGATGGCGTCTGCATCGAATAAGTTGCCGGTGGGGTTGTTGGGATAGGCGATAAAAATCAAGGCAGGTCGAGATTCGGCAATCGCCGCGCGCATGGCCGGCATGTCCAGTTCAAAACTGTCTGCCAGCAATGGCACGCCTCGGTAACGCAGGCCCAGGCTTTGCGCCACTTGTTTGTACATCACAAATCCGGGTTCCGGTGCCAACACGGCGGCATCGGCGCTTAAAACCATTAGTAATATTTGAATTATTTCGTCGGAGCCGTTGCCGAGCAGCAAGGCCGATTGCTCCGGAATGCTATTCGCCCGGCGTAATGCGATCGCCAGCGTCTTGGCTTCCGGGTCGGGGTAGCGGTTAATCGGGCAGGTCTTCAGCGATTCCAACCAGCGTGCTTGAATGTCTTCCGGCCAGCTATAAGGATTTTCCATGGCATCGAGTTTGATGAAGTTGCTGGCATCGGCAACATGGTAGGCCGACATGGAGAGAACTTCGGAGCGGAACAGCGTTTCGAGCGGTTGGGTTGGCATGTAGTCAAACTCTGCGGAATTGGAACGAGCGGCATTGATATTACACCCTAGCAAACTGGGTTGGCCGCGAGGGCAAAAGTCGGCGGGTTTTAACAAAGCGGAGGACGAACGTATAACCTTGAAAACCAGCCTCTTGCGTCCCCGTTGACGCGAGTCGCTCGCTACGGTGCGGGCGGATATAGGGCGCGGGGATAATAACACTGCTTGCTGGAGGTGGCAAAGGGATTAGGCGGCAGAGCGGGCTAATATGCCGATTTGCCTTTGGCGGCGGTGATGCTTATGGCGATACACTTTTATGGCGCGTCAATTATAGTAGGTCAGGTTGCCGCTATCGCGGCTTCCTGACGATTTGCTTTATAAGGTTACCACTGCGACTCGCCCGTTTCCGGGTCGTACATTTCGTGGAATATTTTGTGGCGGTTGGCGATCAATTCGTCGATGCTGGGCGAGTTGCTCATGGCTCGGGAAATTGCCAGCTTCATGGCTTCGTAGTTGGTGCGGTACAAATCCTTGCGGTCCAAATCCGGGTTTTCCGCGCAGGAGGGGTCTATCCAGATCATGGCGACAATGCACAATTCGTTGGCTTGCAGGCGCGGAATGACGCCGTCGGCAACACTATCGATCACTGCATCGGCCACCGCGGACTGTACCGGGCCGCCCAATAAATTGACGTAAGCCGAGGATTTGATCGTGACTTTGGGCACCATGATCGTGGCCGGACGCACTTGTTGGTTGGTGGCGCGGATCGCAAACATGCGCGTGTGGCCTGCGGTTTGGCCCATCAGATTGGCAAAAGCATGACCAGCCGGGCCTTTGACGTCGCCAATCAGGATTTCCGGCATCGCGTCGGTGCCTTGCCCTTCGCTGGAAAATACGGTGGCTTCGCCGGTTCTAAACCAATAAGAGTCTGACATGGTGCGTCCTCGGGGTATGTTGAGAAAGGCCGCATTCTATGCCCGCGCTGGGATCGCGGCAATAGGCGGACTCCGGCTTAGGGTTTAGATTGGTGGCTAAGCATGCGGGTGTAGCGCTGTTAGCGGATGCGATCCCGATACGCGCAGGTAAGGCTGGAAGGTTGTGAGACGGCGCAACCACTTCAGCGTAGCTGCTGGTCTCCCGCCTTCGCGTGAGCGCACTATTTAGGGTAAGAGTGAATAATGTCCAGTTCCGCTATGTATGCACGGCTTTCATCGCACTGCGTAACAACTGCAAACATTGGCGATTGGCGGCTAGGTCCAGCGCGCTGAAATCGTCCTGCGTAGTCAGTAGCGGATCAGCGCCGGCTTCCAGTAATTGCTTGACCACCGCGTGCTTGCCACTGGATGATGCATAAGTGAGCGCGCTGGCGCCGCTCGGGTTTTGATAGTTAATATCGATGCCGGCTTCCAGTAACAAGCCGATGCAATCGCCGGCTTCGGCAAAACATGCGGCCCACAGCGCGTTGTTGCCGTAAGCGTCCAGCGCCGTAAGATCTGCACCTTGCTCCAACAGAAAGGCCAGCACGTCGCTCCGGCCTTGTTGGACGGACAGAATTAATGGGTGTTTGCCGTGTGGATTGAGGCCTAATTGAAAGCCGTTTTCCAGTAGCCAGGCGTCTATTTCGGGTGTAAGAGGCATACAGATCAGACCAGAGAAGGGCGGTGGAGTAAGGACAGATGGTCGACACCGGCGGTTTTCAGTTTGTCGGCTAATTCGTGGCGGGCCAGCTCGCCTTTGCCGCGCAGATACTTCAATTCGCTGCCGGTCAGTAAGGTGATGGCAACCAGTTTTATCTCGCCGCCCGCGAGCGTTAAGGTTTTGCCGGGTTCGTTGTTAGCGCCCAGCAGTGCACCGATTTGCCCTCGGCCGTCTTTGATATGGTCGATTGCGAATTCCATCGATAATAGCTCGCCGTTCAACAGCCGTTCGCTCAAACGCGGAAAGCCGGCCAGGGTGTGGCTGACTTCGGCGGTTAACGGAAATAGCCAGGTGTCGGCGAGTTTGCTGAGCGGCGCATCGGCGGCGGTGCCGGAATCCGGGCTTTCGATAAACACTTCCAGGCCCAGGCCGGTTTCCGGTCGGTCGCGCTCCACCCAGGGATCGGATAAACCATCCGAGATCACGCAGGCGTTTTGGCCATGCCGTGCTGCCAGCCAGGCTGCGCCGGCCGGCCATTCCGGCCCGTCGCTCATCGGCCCCATCAGCGAGGTCAGCGCCGCCAATTCAGAACCCAGCTGTTCCTGCAGCGCTTGATGGCGAGATTCGGTTGCCATGCGCAATCGATCCGCATAAGTCAGGCCGACGATGTGTTCAGTCTGCTGCATGCGCTGTCTCCATGGTGAGGGCTTCCCAGCGCTCGCGGGCGGTAAAGCTGACTTCTTCGTCGGCATCGTCGAGCATCTGTTTCAACAGTTCCGGCTCGGCGCGCAAGGCCACCTCGTAACGTACGGTCCAGTCTTCGTCTTTACTCATCATGACCAGATCGTCGACGTCCATGCGCTGCGCGACGATGCGGCGAATGTTGACTTCGTGATCTTCGGCCATCAAGCCCAAACTGACACTGGGTATGCGTTCGGCGACGGTGCGGCGCACCTCATTGTCCGGGTCGGCGACCAGGCGGAACAGCCGCCCGGCGGGCAAGCGCTTGGCTACGTAGGTTCGCACCAAATAATCCGGGTCGTTGGCCATCAGTTCAAGTTGCGTTTCGGGCAGACGATCAGCTACGGTGACCCGGACTTCTCTGTCGCTGTCCTGACTCAACTCCAGTAGCCAGTCAACGGGGATGCGGTAGGCCAATACCCGGCGCACCGCTTCGTCCGGATCAGTCAGTAGTGGGCGCAAATGATTGGTGGAGAGGTAGCGGGCGGCGATTGCCCGGCGTTCCCAGAACGGATCATTGGCGTAATTCGGCGCGAAGCCCGGATGAACTTTAAAAAAACGGTCGATTTGCCGGCCGCTTTCGGCGACCACACAGCGGTCGCCCGGTTTGCAAGTGCCGGCAGCCAATAAGCTATCCCGGTAAGCACAAGTCGAGCAGTCGGCTAACGGGGTTAGATCCACGGAATCGTGGTCTGCTAGGAATGAGGCCACCATTTAGGCGGCCTCCGCTAAGACCGGCAGTAGCTGCGGCGTGATTTGCGCCAGCCAGATTCGAATGCGCTCGTCGGTCAAATGCGGTTGACCGCGTTGATCCAGCACTAGGCCGACGAATTGGTTGTCGATTATCGAGTCGGAATGTTCGAAAGTGTAGCCTTCCGTACTCCAGCGGCCGATCATTTCGGCACCGTAGTCGTAAAACACCCGGTAAAGCTGGATCAGCGAGCTGGCGAAACGCGAAGCGTAGCGTTCTTGATGACCCAGGCCGAATAGCGCGATGCGTTTGCCGGAGAGATCGGCGCCGTCCAGGGAGGGTACGAACTCTTGCCAGCTGCGTTCCTGGCATCCGGCTCCCAGGCCCGGCAAGTCGCCTATGCCATAGCTGGGCGTGCCCAAAATCAGCGCGTCGTACTGCAATAATTCTTCGGGTTTTACTCGATTGATATTTTTGGGCTTGTCGGCCAGCTCTTCGCCTAACAGACTAAAAATTTTTTTTGCCACTAGCCGGGTGCTGCCGGCATCCGTTCCGAAAAAAATGCCGATTTTGCTCATAAATCACCTGTGATCGAGAGTGCGGGATAAGGCTTGTGCAGCCGTTTTAAACTTCTCAGCAAATTTTGATCCAGATTAAAAAATAACCCGTGCATCTGGTTTTTTGTTTTATATCAGTTAGATAGGTATTTTTGCCGTATTTTCAGGTTGAGGTCTGTGCAGGCATGTCTACAATTGCCAGACCGATGGGGTGATTTGTGACACAGCGGCCGGTGTTATCCGTTAGATTCAGGGTGGATTGTTAGCGCCAAGATGCGGCTCTTCAGTGAGCTAAACGCCTGTTTTTAGTGCAAGCTGATTGCGTGGTTATTTTGAATTCAGCCAAGTACAGTCATTACCGTAATAAATATTCAAGGACGCCATATGGCAATTCTGCGCTGTAACAATTGTGCCTATTTACGTGAAGTGCCGAACGAGCATGTGGGCAAAACGGTTAAGTGTCCGGTTTGCGGGCAAGCATCGGCAATTCACGATACCGTGGTTTTTTTGAAGAAACTGATCGATGAATACGGGGTGCTACTGGCTAAATACCGGGAGTTGGAACAGGCGAGTAATCCTGTAACGGAAATGGCGCCATCCGATATTCGCTTGCCTAAAGACGAAGAGGTGGATTTGCACAACACTGCTGTGATGACTAACAGTATGCAGTACAAACCCATCATCAGCTGGTTCGAACGTAAAAATATCCAGGTCGAAGTAAATCATAACGCCTTGGATACGCAAGGTTTTTATGATGAAGTGGCGGTTGAATTGGGCGATAACTTTCCGGTTTTGCAGGATGTACTGGATAGAATTAGGAAAGCCCAAAGAAATAACTACGCATCGGTTGTTTTGAATTTAAGCGATTACAGTCAAAATCAAATTAAAACCATTACCGGCTTTTGTAAAAACCTTTACGAATTCTCGTTTGTCGCCAAGTATTTTTATAATAAAAATGAAAAGAGAGTCCATCTGACGTTACAGAGTATGTCGGCCATTGTCGGATTTTTTAATGGTGAATGGTTGGAGTGGTATGTGTTTATGAAATTGCTGAAACATTTCTACGAAAGCAAAGGGCTTTTCTCTTGCTTAAGAAGCTTTAATATTCAGTTTGCCAATGAAGATAAATATGAAGTGGATGTGTTTTTTCTAATTAATGGGCGTATACCGGTATTTATAGAATGTAAATCCGGAGAATTTCGTTCGTTTATCGACAAGTGCTGCAAAATGCGGCGCAGGCTGGATATTGCCAAGGAAAACTTTCTGTTACTGGTCTTGGGTGTTAGTGATGAGCAGGTGTTGGGGTTGACTAGAATGTACGATATTACCTTCGTCAATGAAGCCGGCTTTATCAAACATATTGCCGGTTTGGCGTCGCAATAAATTATACCTCTTAATATTTGTGGTAATTAGGCTATTTTTCCCGGTTTTGCTGATATTTTCAGAATCTATGGTAGGATGAAAAGGCTTTGAGCAAGCAACCGGATTAAAATATACAGTCATAAATTTGTAATTTTAATGTGGTTTAAAAAAACACTTAGTTATCAATTGATAGGATTTGTATGAACACAGTAAAAAAAACCTTGGCTTCATTTTTGGTGATCGCCGCAGCATTGGTTTCCACATCCGCTAATGCAAACAGCGCTGGCGACGCCAAAGTACGTGCAGCCGGTGAAGCTACCGTTGCCAAAGTAGAAGAAGCTGTAAGCTTGTTGGAAAAAGGCGACAAAGAAGGTACTTTGAAAGCACTGGGCGACGTTCGCCAGTCGCAAAAAGAGTTCCGTTATGAGCAAACCGAGCGTTTGCGTCAAAGAGCTGGCGACAAACTGAAAGTTGCCCGCGATGAGATCGAAAAAGGTGATGCCAACGCCGTAGCCAGCTTGAAAGCGACTCTGGACCTTTACAAAGAAATGATGAAAGTTTACAGCGCCGCTCACTAAGGACGCATCGAATCAATCCAATCCGGATTGATTAACGGCTGCCACCGGAAGACGTGTTTTCTCGGTGGCTCCCAACTAAACTGTTTCCGATGTTCATGCCTGCTTGGCATACTTCCCTTACTCCCTCCGCTGCCGATCTTTCAAAGCTTGCAATCGGCAAACAATCTTTCGAATTCCTGAGCTTGTAATGGCTTTGCGAACAAATAACCCTGTCCGAAATCGCAACCTGCCGCAGTAAGCAAATCCCGTTGGCTTGAGGTTTCTATACCTTCGGCAATCACTTTTATGCCCAATTTGTGAGCCATCACGATGATCGCTTCGCATAAGGCCATGTCGTCGGAGCCAACTGCCAGATTGCGGACGAAGCTCTGATCTATTTTCAGATAATCGATGTCGAATTTTTTCAGATAAGACAGCGATGAATAGCCGGTGCCGAAATCATCCAGCGACACCTGAATGCCGGCGTCGCGGAACGACAACAGTTGCTCGGCCACGCTGCTATTGGCATCCAGTAACAGGCCTTCGGTAATTTCGATGACGACACTTTGCCCGGAAAGACTCAGCGCCTCCAGTGTGTCCAGCCAATCGCGATGACTGTCGCGTTCATTCCGAAACTGGACCGGCGATTTATTGATACTGATCTGGAATTTTTCGTGTATCGATTGCCGCCAGCGACTGGTTTGCTCGGCGGCTTCCTGAAAAATCCAATTCCCGATGCTGCTGATCAAACCTGTTTCTTCGGCAATCGGAATAAAGTCCGCCGGGTTGATCAGGCCGCGTGTTGGATGTTGCCAGCGGATTAGTGCTTCCGCTTTGCGTACAGTATTAGTAGCCAGTTCGACGATGGGTTGGTAGCACAAATAAAACTGCTGCCCGGCCAGAGCCTGTCTTAGGTCGTTACTGAGCCGCAGCCGCGCTTGTGCGGATTCCTGCATGGTAGGGATGAAAAAACAATATTGGTTCCGGCCCTGGCGCTTGGCGGCATACATCGCCTGGTCCGCATGCTTTAACAGCGATTTCAGGTTGTCGGCGTCATCCGGGAAAAAAGCGATGCCGATACTGGTGGAAATATAAGCAATTTCGTTACCCAACTGAAAACATTCCGTCATTTTGTGCAACAGCTTGCCGGCTATACGCTCGGCGTTGTCGGGGTCGCCGACATCGCTCAGAATCACAGTAAACTCGTCGCCGCCCAGGCGGGCTACCGTGTCGGTTTCCCGCACGCTGGTCAAAATCCGTTGGGCGGCAATTTGCAGCAGCTCGTCGCCCATGTCGTGTCCCAGTGTGTCGTTCACTTCCTTGAATAAGTCCAGGTCGATAAACAACAGCGCCAGACGCTTGTGTTCCCGGTGGGCTTTTTTGATCTCCTGACTCAGCCGGTCGTAAAACATGCGCCGATTCGGCAATTGGGTTAATGGGTCGAAATTGGCTTGTTGCCAGATCACGCCTTCGGTTTTTTTCTTTTCGGTAATATCGGAAAACAAAGCCACCCGCCGCTGCATGGTCTGTTGAGCATCAAAGATGGTATTGACGGTTAACCACTTGGCGTATAACTCGCCGTTCTTACGTTTGTCCCAGATTTCGCCCTGCCAGCTGCCCTTGCTTTGAATGGCTTGCCACATAGCTTCGCTGTGGATGCTGCTGTTTAAAATGCCAATGTGCTTACCGACTACTTCATCGGATTGGTAGCCAGTAATGGTGGTGAAGGCGGCGTTGACTGTCAGGATGCGATCATCCGAGTCTGCCAACAGCATGGCTTCGCTGCTGTTTTGATAAATCAGTGCGGCCTGTTGCAGGGCTTCTTCGATACGCTTACGTTCGCTAATGTCCCGAGCGATAGCCAAGTTATAACCGACATTGGCGTATTCAAAATAATTGGCCACGACTTCCACCGGAAACAACCTGCCATCCTTGGTTTTGTGGATGGTTTCCAACTTGTTCGAGCGCTTAATTTTCAGCTCCGCCCAGTGCGCGGCCCAGACTTGGCGCGGAAAGCAAGGGTCTACATCGAATACGCTCAAGCGCAGCAGCTCTTGATGGCTATAGCCCAAAGCCTTGCAGGATTGGTTGTTGATATAAATGAAGCTGGCATTCTCTGTAATCAAATAAGCGCTGTCATGCATTTGATCCATACCAAAGCTTAATTGGGCTAAGCGCCTGCGCGAGGTTTTTTGCTCGGTGATGTCCCGAAAACTCCAAACCCGGCCCGCCGGTTGTCCGTCCAGATATTGTGGTTGGCAATAGCTTTCGATAAAGCGGCCGTCTTTAAACTCCAGTTCGCTGGCGTAACGTTGCTTAGGGTATTTATAAATCTCTTCGATTCGGTTTAGGAAGGCGGTTCGGTCTTTTAGCAGTTTCAGGGCATAGCTCAGGGACTTCTCATCGTCGCCGATCTTTAAAGAACCTGGCGGGATGCCCCAAATCCGCATGAATTGCGGGTTGAAAGTGGCGATCTTGCCGAACAGATCGACTACCAATATAGCGTCGGTGCTGGAGTCGAGCGCGGCTTGAAGGATTGATAGCGATTTTTGCAAACTGGCTTGTTTCTGCTTGGGTTGGACCATGACTCGGCTACACTGCTAGCAAGTAAATCTAGCAAAGGCTTATTTAAAAGGTTGATTTATAAGCCTAGCCGATTCCGACGCTGCCGTACCTTTTTCTATAGCTTGATACGAAATGCTTATTGTGCGGCAAAGTAGTGCATTGCTCCCAGCAAAGGTGTGCGCGGATTCAAAGCCAGTTTGACCGATAATTTGGCGAGCATGGGCTGAAACCGGCCTTTGGCGACAAAAGCCTGGATAAATTCTCCGGATTCCAGCACCGATCTGATTTTAGGGCCGATGCCGCCGCCGATGAATACGCCGCCGGTAGCGAAGGCTTTTAAGGCCAAGTTACCCGCTTCGGCGCCGTAAAGTTCCGCAAACAAGCGCACGGTTTCGCGGCACAAGGGATCTTCGTCGTCCACGCCCAAGCGCGAAATCAGCGCATTGCGATCAACGCCGCTGGCATTGGCGGGTGCGGGCACCGCCGGGCAGGGCGGGGCGAAGCGGGTTTGGACCAGGAAGTCGTAGATATTGCTGAAGCCGATACCGGACAATATCCGTTCGCAACTGACATGCGCAGGATAACGGCCGCGCAGGAAAGTCAGCAGTTGATCTTGTTGCGGGTTTTGCGGCGCAAAATCGCAATGACCGCCCTCTGTGGCGATGGGGTGATACTGTTCGCCGTCCCAATGCAGCATCGCTTCGCCCAAACCGGTGCCGGCGGCGATCACCGCAATATTGCCGGTTTGCGGCTCGGCGTTGGGATTTAGCTCGACGAAGTCCTGTTCCTGTAGGTGCAGCATGCCGATTGCCATGGCTTCCAGATCGTTCAGCAATTTCACCCGGTCGGTGCCCAGTCGAGCTTTAAGTTGTTCGCCATCCAATAGCCAGGGCAGGTTGGTGGTCTGGCAGCGTTGATTGACGACGGGTCCGGCAATGCCGAAGCAAGCCGATGCCACCGTTGGGGTGTCGGTCAAAAACAGATCCAGGATTTCCTCAAAGGTCTGAAACTCGCCGCTGGCAAAAGTTTGTTCCTGCAAACAGCTCAGCGTGCCGTCGGCTTGTCTGTCGAGTAAGGCCAGAACCGTTTTGGTTCCGCCGATGTCGCCGGCTAGAATCATATGCGTCCTCATGAGGTTGGGGTGGCGTTGTTGAGCAAGTGGATCAAGGCATCGAGTATCGCGTTGGCCAGCGCATGCGGCGGCAGTTGGTAAAACGCTTGCCAAGCCAGCGACACGCATTCTTCGTAGTGGTCGCGGTAGTGCGGGTGTTGTTGCAGCCAGCTAATTCTGACCGCATGGCCGATCAAAATATCCGTGACCAAGGTGTCGTCAATGTACAGGTCGGGATAATCGCGGACAATGGAGGCCAGCGCGCGCAGGGCTTCCACGCTCAATTGCCGATACACCGGCGCCTGAATTTTATTCAGAATATGGTTGATATGTAATCTAAAGCTTTGTTCGCCGGCGGTCATCTGTGCCAGCATGATCTCGCTGTCGATTCGGCGTTTGCTGTTGTATTTTTCGCCGACCATCAAACCCTTGCAGTGATGCAACAAGTCCCATACGCCAGCGAAGAAGGCTTCGTTCTCGCGGCCGACGCTGCCTTGCTGTTCACGCCAGGCATACCAATCGTCGGCATCGCCACGGTCTTTCGGATTCATCGACTCCGGAAAGCGCGCGGCGGTCAGATCGCGCTGCGGGCCTTCGCAATGCAGGGTTTCGACTTGTCCCAGCTGGTTTTCGCTGTTGTTGTAATCTTCCAGGGTTTCCTGCAACAGGTCCGCCAGCTGATGTGGCGGCAGCGACAAAATATCGCTAAACGCCTGGTCCAGAGAGGTACTGCTCAGGCGTTTTTGTCTGGCAATGATCAATTGCAGAATGTGGCCGACGCGAATGGTGTGCATGTCGGCGAAGAGTTCCGGCTTTAACTTGATCAGCATGCCCAGGTAGATGATCAACTCCTGGACGATGATTTGCTGGCTACTGTCGTTGGGGTTAAAGGTGCGGATAGTGTCCAGGATTTGCCAGGAGTCGGTGGGGCGGCGCAAGGTGGCTTTGCCGCTGTAAGCGCGGCCTACCGTCAAGCCATGCTGGCGCACCAGAATCTCGGTGGCGGCTTGTTCCAGGTTGATGTCGTACTTGCCCAGTAAGCTGGCGCAACGCCGCACCACATACCAAGCATGGCGGTCGCCGGCTCGGGCATACACTTCTTCTAGCAAGTCGCGCACGTACCCTGGCTGGTTTTCGTCGTTGCGTAAGCCGGTGTCGTAATCAAGTCCGTGGCGTTGGCAGAGCAAGGTGAGGGCTTCCAACTGGGCATAGAGGTTGGGGTTATTGCGCAATTGTTCTACTAAGCGGCCATCGTCACCAATTTCCCACTCGGTCAGTACGAAGCTATCCAGTGCTTGCGGCGCTTGGTCGTCGTGGGCCAGCAAATTAGCGAATGGTCGTTCCACTTCTTCCCAACTGGCTTCGGAAAAGCTGAAGTCGTGCAGGTAGCCGATTTTTTCGTGGCTGGCGGTTTTTACAAAATCGGTCAACAGCCCCAGTTTAACCGGTGTGCCTTGCACGTTGCCTTGGGCGAGTTGTTCGATAAAACCCAGCAAAACCTGCCGATCCTCGCTACCGAGCATGTTGTGCTTAATGTTGATGACCAGCAAGGGGTGGGCGGGATTGTCCCAATGGCGGATGATGTAGGCCAGTTCAGTACGCAGCCGTTGAATCAGCAACTGGTTGTCCATGGCAATATAAAAACCTTTTTGGTTCATAAATTGCGGTAAAAACAATAAAGGCTCGCCCGCCAGCACGTAAAGCTTGGATGTGGCTAGCGTGCGTAATTGTCTTAGGGGTCGGCCAGTGAGTCCAATGCGGTCGTTGCGCCCTACTTGGGTGTAGGCTGCGGCGAGTTCACTGGCATCTCGCACTTGGATCGGTGCGATTTCAGTTAAGGTTTGCGAGGGGATGCCGCGCCCGCGCAATTCTTCTTGTACCTGTTCGTCCTCGGCCAGTAGGGCAATCTGCAATGTGGAGTTCGGGTACAGGCGGGTGGCCTTGTAACGGCCCAGCGGGTCAATGTCATCCAGGCCAATCAAACCGTCTTGCAACAGTCCGCCCAAAATATACAAGCTTTGCGCCCAAACCAGCGGGACATTTTCATTGGGAACGCGCGTTTGGCTGTGCGGATGGCGTTTTTCGGCGGCGATGGCACTGTCCGGGACGATGTAAAGTTCCGGCAACAGCCATTGACCGTTCTGCTCCACCAGCAAGTCTTCCAGGCGGCGGCGATAATCGCCAACCCCTTCCGCGTCGTCGGCAAACAGTTTATTTAGTAGTAAGTAGCAGAAAAACAGCGGCCATTCGCATTCGATGTCCATGAATTGCTTCAATTCGTTCGGTTCGTAATGCAGGCGCTGATGATCTTCGAGAACGGTTTGATGGCCGTCCAGCAAGAAGCGTTTGCAACCATAGCGCCCTTGCAGTTTTTCGACGATCAGTGTCTCGGTTCTTTCGCGCAGTGCTTGATTGTCCACCGCGAACGCCGGAAAACCGGTGACGCTGAGCACCGCTGAATCGACTTCCTTGGAGATAGACTCGCGCGGCAGCAGGGCTTCCAGGGTAATGCGGGTGCGGGCGATGTCGTCGCTGATCACGTGGATGATCGCGGTCTGACCGCCGTCCTTACCGAACAAATTGCAGCCGGACATCGCTTCCAGCGCGGCTTTGGCCATGCCTATCGAGCTGGCGTTCAATTCCGCCAGACCGTGATTCATCTTATTGCCGCGCTCCCAGATGCCGTAGTCTGGGGTGCGATAGGCCCGGCTGACGTAATGCACCAGGTTTTGCACGAAATTGACTTCGTCTATGCTGAACACAATCCGCAAGCCCGAGGCGGTCATTTGCGCCAGCATCAACAAAAATAACGAAGTGGCGTCCAGTTGCAAATGGCCCCATTCGCTATCGCCCACCACAACTTCACCGCTATTGGTTTTGTATTTGGCGTGCAGCGCATCCAGCGGGTCCTGGCTGTGCTTGAATTTTTCGACTTTAGCCGCTTGCCGCATCATCGCCGTCAGCAGGCCGCGCATCAATTTGACGACGCTTTGCTCCAGTAAATAGGTGCGTTCCTGCTGGCCCTCCACTTTACGGTATGCCAGCCCCAGGCCCCAGGCCGCCAAGATGCTATAGACATTGTCCCGCACCCAAGCGTCGGTGTAATTGCCGTGGGTGGTGACGGCGGTACTGGCTGGTAGCAGACCGCTGATCCAATCCTGGCGTTTCAGGATAATGTCTTGAACTTGCTGATAATACTGGTCGAGCGTCTCGGTTTGACTGGTCGGCATCATGTATTTAATGGAGTGTGAGGTGGCGTTTAAGGAATTGGGCACTCAAGCCTTAGGCAAGGTTACTCCGGTTTGGCCTTGATACTTGCCGCCGCGATCCTTGTAAGAGGTTTCGCAGACTTCGTCGCCGCCGAAAAACAGCATCTGCGCGACGCCTTCGTTGGCATAGATTTTTGCCGGGAGCGGGGTGGTGTTGGAAAACTCTAAAGTCACATGGCCTTCCCACTCCGGTTCCAGCGGGGTGACGTTGACGATGATGCCGCAACGGGCATAGGTCGATTTACCCAGACAGATGACCAGTACGTCGCGTGGAATCCGGAAAAACTCCACGGTGCGCGCCAGCGCAAACGAGTTGGGCGGAATAATGCAGACGTCGGATTTCACATCCACAAAGCTGCCTTCGTCAAAATCTTTGGGATCGACGATGGTGGAATTGATGTTGGTGAAGATTTTAAACTCGTTGGAGCAGCGTACGTCGTAGCCGTAACTGGAGGTGCCGTAAGAAATGATGCGTCCTTGCGCGTATTCGCGGACTTGCCCGGCCTGAAACGGCTCTATCATGCCGTGTTGCTCGGACATGCGGCGTATCCATTTGTCTGATTTTATGCTCATGTTGCTGGTTGGGTAGGGAAAAATAACAGAGGCTTCAAAATAGCATATTAGGCGGGAAAAATCGCTAGTTGCCTTGCCGAAAGGCGCTAATTTGTTGAGGTTTGGCGGTTGCTGTGCTGGGTTATGGGGTAAGAAGCAGTATCAGCTAGGTCAGGTTGCCGCGAAAGCGGTTAATTGACAGGCTTAAATTGTCAGAGAGCACCGTCTCCCACCTCGACTTGATAAGGATCGAACGGTTATTTTTCTAAATTAGAAAAAACTTATTTACAAAATAAGACGACCGGTCGCATAATGCGGCCCATGGCGAAATTGGCACCCAAACAGCTCAAAAAAGACAAGCTCCTGGAGCAGGGCGTCAGCTTGCTGCTGGAAAAGGGCTATCACGCCACCGGTCTAAAAGAGATCCTGGATACGGTGCAAATCCCCAAGGGCTCGTTTTACGCCTATTTCGAAAGCAAGGAACGCTTCGCGGCGGAAGCAATTCATCACTACATCGAGCCGTTTATCCTGCGCTTATCCGGGCATTTGCAAAACCCGGAAACGGACGGCTTGGCGGCTTTGAAGGCTTACTACTTGGGATTGATAGCCGAAGTGGCGCAAACGGGTTTCAAAGGCGGTTGTCTGCTGGGAAACTTGATGGGCGAGATTGGCGATACCAGTCCATTGTGCCGAGATGCCTTATTGGATGCCGTCGGTCGATACAGTGCCCTGCAGCAAACGGCATTGGAACGCGGGCAAAAGCAAGGCTCGGTGCGGCTGGATCGCTCGGCAAAGAGCATGGCGGATTTGATGCTCAACGGTTGGCAGGGGGCGCTGCTGCGGATGAAAGTTGAGCAATCGGTAGAGCCTTTGCAGGCGGTTTGCCGGGATTTGTTGGATGATTATTTTAGGGCTTAAGTTTTTGTAATGTTTTGACATAAACTAAGACGTTGCCTAAAAAATTGACCCTATGCGTGCACTATTTTTTGCTTCTCTCTTGTTTAGTTATTCGCGGATATTGTTGGCGGAAAGCAATTGTGTGGTGCCCAATGCACACTATGAAGATATTGCTTGCGCTATCGAGGCTTTCAATAGCGTGGAAGGGCAGCTTAACCACACTTACAAAGCTCTATTCGAGAGTATGGGTTCAGAAGATAGGGCAAAACTTAAGGAAGCTCAGTTGGCATGGGTACAATTTCGTGATGCCGACACCGCTTTTGCCTACGCAAGTTCGGGAGAAGAAGGTTCATTGGGTGCGTTAATATCGACCAACCACAAACTGGATATTACTCTTGAGCGAATTAAGCAGTTGAAGGGCTTTGCAATGGATAGGACGAATTAATGAGGGGCATAGGAGCTTAACGATGAGAAGTGTATCGCATCTCTCACTGTCGATACCCCCGTTACATTGCGCGTCCGGCGATCCTACGGAACAACTTGCAAAGAGGTAACACCTATGAATATTACACCGGAGCAGCGAATCATGAATAACGACCCTAAACGCATCATCGACGCCGCGATGCAATTGGAGCCTACGGTTCGCGCCTTCATTGCTGAAACGCTATTGGAATCTTTGGATTTTGAGGAGGACTTCCCCGTCTCGGCTGCATGGCAGGAAGAAATTCAGCGCCGTTGTGCTGCCATTGATAACGGAACCGCTCGACTCGTCGATCACGAATTAGCAATGGTTCAACTGCGCACAAGCCTTGGCTAATGCGTGTTGTTTGGAATGATGAGGCATTGACCGAAGCGAATGCCGCTACCTTGTACTATAGGGAGAAACAAGCTGAGTTGGGACAGCGTTTTGTCGATGCAATCGAGGACGCGGCAGCGAAAATTGCTTACCGGCCATTGCTGTATCGGAAACTAGCGGGCGATGTTCGCAAATGTAAACTACCTCACTTTCCTTTCGGTATTGTTTACAGTGTTCGAGAGGACGCAATATACATCCTCGCCGTGATGCATATGCGGCAAGAACCGGGTTATTGGAAGCATAGGATTAAATCGTAAATCAGACGTGACAAATAAAAACCGCTGCCCACCCGGCAGCATTTTTTAACGCCGGTAAATTAGACGACCGGTCATTTATTAGGAGATTATCATGCCCAAATATCTTATCGAACGCGACATTCCCGGCGCTGGCCAGTTGACGCCAGCCGAGCTGCAAGGCATTTCCCAAAAATCCTGCGGTGTTTTGCGCGACATGGGGCCGCGCATCCAATGGCTGCAAAGCTATGTGACCGGTGACAAGGTGTATTGCATCTATATCGCCGACAGCGAGCTGGCGATCCGCGAACACGCCGAGCAGGGTGGTTTTCCGGCCAATCGCATTGAACAAATTACCACCATCATTGACCCGACTACGGGCGATTGATACACCAAACCTTTCATGGTTCCTACGCTCCGGCGTAGGAACCGAGTCAGGGACGCTCCAGCGTCCCGAACCGCAGAGCGGTTCAAGATGCATTCCCACGCTGGAGCGTGGGAACGATAACAACAACCAGGGGAGAGAACATCATGACATTCAAACTAAGCACCTTTACCGCCGCGCTAATGCTCGGCACCGCCAGCCTGTCGGCCAACGCCGACGAAACCTGCGCCTCGCCGTACATGGCGAAAATCACCGGCCAGGAAGATTTTGTGTACATCTGGACCTTGGGCGCGGAAGGCGTCGGCGACGAGCAGGACAAACTGGTCACCGTCGACGTCAATCCGAAATCCAAACAATACGGCAAGGTGATCGGCAGCCTGTCGGTGGGCGGCCGCAACGAAGCGCACCATTCCGACTTTACCGACGACCGTAAATTTCTGTGGGCCGGCGGCTTGGATACCAACAAAATTTTCATCTTCGATGTGTCTACCGACCCGGCCAAGCCCAAGTTGACTAAAACCATCACCGATTTCGTCGCCAAAAGCGGCGGCGTAGTTGGCCCGCACAGCTTGTACGCCTTACCAGGCCGGATGATCATCACCGGTTTGTCCAATAACAAAGACCACGGCGGCCGCACCGCGATTGTGGAATACAGCAATGCCGGCGACTACATCGCCACCTACTGGCTGCCGACCGACAGTAACATGGAAGGTGCGATCAAATCCGGCAAATACGCGGACGGCTATAACTACGACGTGCGGGTGTTGCCGCGTAAAAACCTGATGCTGACCTCGTCGTTCACCGGCTGGTCGAATTACATGATGGATTTCGGCAAGATGTTGGCCGATCCGGAAGCGATGAAACGCTTCGGCAATACCGTGGTGCAGTGGGATTTACATAGCCGCCAGCCGAAAAAAGTCTTCGACGTCCCCGGCGCGCCTTTGGAAATCCGCTGCGCCTGGGCGGAAGATCACAACTACTGCTTCACCAGTACCGCATTGACTTCCAAAATCTGGTTGATTCATCAAGACGACAAAGGCGAATGGCAAGCCAAGGATGTCGCGGACATCGGCGAACCGGCCAAAATCCCGCTGCCGGTGGACATCTCCATCTCCAGCGACGACAAAACTTTGTGGGTGAATACCTTCATGGACGGTATGACCCGCCGCTTCGACATCAGCGATCCGTTCCACCCCAAACAAGTGTTCGAACAAAAAATCGGCGCCCAAGTGAATATGGTGTCGTCAAGCTGGGACGGCAAACGCCTTTATTACACCTCGTCTTTATTGGCGAACTGGGACAAAAAAGGTGCGGACAACGAGCAATTCTTCAAGGCCTACAGTTGGGATGGCATCAAGTTGACCGAGCAGTTCTCGATTGATTTTACAAAAGAGAAATTGGGTAGGGCGCATCAAATGCGGTTTGGGGCGTATGCTTTGTATGGTGGTTCGCCTAAATAGATTTGTTGTTCAGGATAGCTTCCGGGTGTGTCGTATTTGTGTCGCTGTCGCGACGGGGTGTTTGGATGTCGGGTCTCGGCCCGACAGCCGAGTAACTTTTCTTTGTTTGGCCAAAGAAAAGTCACCAAAAGAAACGCCACCCGGATGCCGCTTTGATCCTGCGCTCCGAAGCTTTTATCGAGGGTCGACAGAAGGGGCTTCCCAGCCCCTCCGCCGACGCAGCGCATCCATGCGCTGCCCCTTCGGGCTGATCTCGATAAAAGCTTCGGTGCTCGGCGCGGCATACGGGACAAAACTCACGCCAGAAATTACGAGATGATATTTAGCAATGTGCGCGACTAGGCGTCAAAATCATAAAAATGGCTATGAAATGTTTTCACAAGAAATCTTGAATCAATTGGCCATTCCGATTGTTTCTTGCCCATGCTGCCAGTCTGCGTCATCTGAAATGATTAGAGAAATCCAACAGGCAGGGAGATGGGGCGAAGTTCAATGCCGCTCATGTAAACAAGTTTTTGAAATTGAAACAGCAATAGATGAAGGCTTAGTTAATACGTGTCCGTCTTGTTATGCGTTGTGGGTCGGTGGGAAACAAATCTGCGTACCGCTCGACATCGCCAGTGGAAAAACTGAGATTATCAATATCAAGGGGGAATTTGAGGAGGTCTATATCATGTCTCCTTATTTCGAATATTTTCGGTCTTTGGCTGGAGGTTTCGCCACTAAGTATATTCCCCAAGGCTATGCGATGTTTTCCTTGGCGCCGAATCCGAACGGAGAGATCCACAGCTTAAATGGTTATGTTTTAATTCAGGGTCGAGCATTCGGCCAACCGCAAATGAGCAATTGGAAAAGAATGTTGTTGAATGCAAAGCTTTCAATTTACGACTCACCAAATCTAACAATTATTACCGCTTTGAACGCAGTAGACTTATTTCTTGAAGAGTTAACAAATAAAGAACCGGGTAAAGGCCGCCCAGGCTCATGGAATCTGCTAATAAAAGAATATTTCGGCACCAAACTTAGTGAAATGCCAGGCATTGATTTTCAAAACATTGAGAAGTTTGTTCGAGTACGAAATGAGCTAGCTCACGGTAGGGACTATCTATGTAAACTTCCAGATGACATAAAACCGCTTGAGGAAGAATGGTTGAAAAACGGTAAGTTGATGGAAGGAGTGGGGGCGTATGCCCCAAGTGCAGCTTTTGCGCTAAAGATTGCGTTAGAAATCATAAGAAGCTGTAGAAGGATTGCCGATCAAGGCAAGTACATACCAATTTACAATTAACGGGAATCGAGGATCGAAGCCGTCTTCCCCTACATTTTTTATAAAAACAAAGTGTCCTTTAAATTTCGGGATGGTTTTCTCCCGTATGCCGCGCCGAGCACCGGAGCTTTTGAGCGGATCAGCCCGTAGGGGTGCGGCATGGATGCCGCACGTTGCCGAAGGGGCAGGAAGCCCCTTTCGGCAACCCCGTTCAAAAGCTTCGGAGCGCAGGGAATAAGCGGCATCCGGGTCGCCTTTTCTTTGGATACTTTCTTTTGGCGATGCAAAAGAAAGTATCTCGGCTGTCGGGCCGAGACCCGACATTAAATCAAGCCGTCGCGCCAGCGACACCTAATCCCAAAAGTAAACAGCAATCATGAAACTTCCTTATCGCCCAAGTCTTTTTTGTCTGAAAGCGGACGCCGGAGCGTCCGCAGCGGCATTCCCACGCTGGAGCATGGGAACGATAGGATTTGTTGTGCTCTGTTTACTGACAAACGCAGCAGTTCTCGCCGAAGAACAAAACCCAAAACCCTTAGCCCCCGGCTACACCGCATTACCTTTCGAACCCGCAAAACCCGGCACCTACACCCTGCCAATCATCACCCAAGCCACCAACGGCGAAGTCCTAACCACCAACAACCAACCCAAGCACCTCCAAGATCTAATGGGCGACAAACTGGTGTTGCTCAGCTTCATCTACGCCGCCTGCAGCGACGTCAACGGCTGCCCGCTGGCGACCCAGGTGTTGCACAAAATCAGCCGGCAATTGCAAAAACAGCCGGAACTGGCCGATAAACTCCGATTATTAACGCTTAGCTTTAACCCGACGCAGGACACGCCGGAAATGATGCGCCATTACGGCGAAGGTTTTAATACCGGCGATTTCGACTGGCAGTTTGTGACCACCCGCGATGAGGCTGCCTTGCAGCCCATCCTCGACGGCTACCAGCAAAACGTGCAAAAAGTCTACGACGACAAAGGCCAATTCACCGGCACGTTTTCGCATTTGCTTAGGGTGTATCTGATCGATAAGGATAAAAACGTCCGCAATATTTATAGCGTGGATTTTCTGCATGCCGACACGCTGATCAACGATGTAAAGACCTTACTGGCTGATGCCAAGCCGCAAGTCGCCGCAGTGCAAGCAGTCAAGCCCGAAATGTTGTTCCAGCCCGGCGACAATAAACAAAACTATCAGCAAGCCGATTACCAAACCCGCTCCCTGGCACTGGAACAGCGGCGGGGGCTGCCGGCAAAGTTGATCGACTTTGCGCTTAAGCCGCCGCTGGGTTTGCCGAAGTTACCGGTGCCGAAAGACAATCCGCTGACTAACGCCAAAATCGCACTGGGCCGCAAGTTGTTTTACGACCGCCGGCTGTCGCTAAACAATACCTTTTCCTGTGCCATCTGCCATATCCCGGAACAAGGCTTTAGTAATAACGAGATGACCACGGCGGTGGGTATTGAAGGGCGTAGCGTTAGGCGCAATAGCCCGTCTTTGTATAACGTAGGTTACGCGCAATTGCTGTTTCACGACGGCCGCGAAAACAGTCTGGAGCAACAAGCCTGGGGGCCGCTGCTGGCGCATAACGAAATGGCGAATCCGTCGATTGCTTACGTGGTGGATAAACTAAAAGCCAGCGCCGATTATCGCGGGCTGTTTGAAAAAGCCTTTAACAAAGGGCCGACCATGGAAACCATCGGTCAGGCCTTGGCTAGTTATCAGCGTACGTTAAATTCGGCTGATTCCCCCTTCGACCATTGGTATTACGGCAAACAAAAAGCGGCGATTAGCGAGGCGGCCCAACGGGGTTTTGCTGTATTTACCGGTAAAGCCGCTTGCAGCAGTTGTCATGTGATTGGCGATAAGTCTGCGTTGTTTACCGATCAAAAACGCCATAACACCGGCATTGGCTATGCCGAATCCATGCAAAAGTCGCCGGAAAAACAAAGAGTGCAAGTGGCGCCGGGCGTGTTTGTGGATGTGGATAGCGAGCATCTGAAAGGTGTAAATACCGAGAAACCCGGCGACTTGGGTTATTACGAGATCAGTCAAAATCCCGCCGACCGCTGGGCTTACAAAACCCCGTCGCTGCGCAACGTCGCGCTCAGCGCGCCTTATATGCATAACGGTTCCTTGCCTAGTCTGGCGGAGGTGGTGAAGTTTTATAATCAAGGCGGCGTAGCCAACGAAAATTTGTCGCCCTTGCTCAAGCCGCTGGGCTTGTCTGATCGGGAAATCGCCGATCTTGTAGCGTTTCTGGAAGCGCTGAGCGGCGGCAATATAAGTACTTTAGTGTCGGACGCCTTTGCCGCGCCGGTTGGCGATAGTGGCGTGACGGCGCGGCCGATGCCGGCCCCTGGTAAGGGACGATAGCTCGGGGATTGGTCGGCTTTTTTTGTCACAAAACGGTAATATAGCGCTGCTAAATTAGCCTAATCCTTGGACCCTTTAGACTAAACATGCTTATGTCGAACTTGAAAATCCTGGTCGTGGAAGACGAAGAAGCGATCAGGGAGATGCTGGTCATGGTGCTGGAACAGGCCAATTTGACGGTGATCGCCGTAGGCAGTGCCGAGCAGGCCAGGGAGAGTTTGGCCGATAATATGGTGGATTTGATTATCCTGGACTGGATGCTGCCGGGGATCAGCGGCGTGGAATTGGCCAGACGCTTGAAAAACGAACCGGGTTACAAGGAGTTGCCTATTATTTTGCTCACCGCGCGCGGCGAGGAAGAAGACAAAATTCGCGGTTTGGAAATTGGTGCCGACGATTATGTGACCAAGCCGTTTTCACCCAAAGAACTGATTGCCCGGATCAAGGCCGTGATGCGCCGCAGCGGGAAGTTGTCGGAATCCGGACAGCTCAGCGTCGGCGATCTCACTTTGGATGCCGAGCAACACAAACTGACTATCGCCGGCCGCAGTCTGGAAGTCAGTCCTACCGAGTTTAGATTAATGCAGTTTTTTATGACCAATCCCGACAAGGTCTACAGTCGAACCCATTTGCTGGATCAGGTCTGGGGGCGTAGCGTGTACATAGAGGAGCGTACCGTGGATGTGCATATTCGCCGCTTGCGCAAAATTCTGGCCGAATATGGCCGCGAGGAACTGATCCAGACCGTACGCGGATTTGGCTACCGCTTTTCGATGGCAGACTGATTCTTCATGCAGCGTTGGCAGCGGGAAATAAATATCGCTATTGCTTTACTGATACCGGCATTAATGCTGAGTTTTTTTGTCGGGCACCTCAGCTATTTCTTATGGGCAATCACCCTTTTTCTCTACATTAAGCAATCGATCAACGTGAGCCGCCTGGAGCGTTGGTTAAGCCAGGGCGGCCGCGGAGAGCGCCCCGATTTTAAAGGGATCTGGGGCGACATCTACTACCACTTTTATAAAATTCGCAAAAGCCAAAAACGCCAGAAGAAGAAGTTGGGCAAAATGCTGGATGGGTTTCGCAAATCGACCAGCGCCTTGCCTGATGCCATTGTGGTGCTAGGCAGCTATGGCGAAATCGAGTGGAGCAACAAAGTGGCCTATGACTATCTGGGCCTGAAGCGTTCCGATAACGGGCAGCGGATTCCTAACTTGGTGCGGCACCCGCTGTTTATTCAGTACCTGAAGGATCAGGATTACCACAACAAGGTTTGTATTCCCTCGCCTATCAACGAAAACATGATTTTGCAAATCGGCATTTTCCCTTACGGTGCCGGCTTACGTTTGTTGATGGCGCAGGATGTCACCCATCTAAAGAATATCGAACGGATGCGTACCGACTTTGTGGCCAATGTCTCGCACGAATTACGCACGCCGATTACCGTGTTGCGTGGTTATCTGGAGACCTTGCAGGAACTTGACGACGGTAGCAGTCCTTACACCCGCTCATTCCAAAACATGGCGGCACAGACCGAGCGCATGCAAGCTTTGATCGATGATTTACTGCTACTGGCGCGCCTGGAGAGCAAAACCAAGAAATTCGAATGCGTGAATATTCCTGATTTGCTCGTGCAGGTTTGCCAGGAAAGCGATTTGCTGGAAAAGGACGAGCGCCGGGTCGAGCTGGTGTTGGATAGCCGAGCCAATGTGCGTGGCGATATGGAGGAGTTGCGTAGCGCTTTCAGCAATCTGTTGGTCAATGCCATGAAATATTCGCAGCCTAGCTCGCCGGTTAAAGTGAGTTGGCGGGGCAAGCCCGACGGCAGCGTTTATTTTGAAGTGGAAGATTTTGGCGACGGCATCTCCAGTGTGGATATTCCCCGGATTACCGAACGTTTCTACCGCGCCGAAGTGAAACGCAATCAAAAAATCCCCGGCACGGGTTTGGGGCTGGCCATCGTCAAGCATGTGTTGGTCAGGCACGATGCCAAGCTGGACATTGAAAGCCAACTGGGCAGAGGCAGTAAATTCCGCTGCGTGTTTCCGCGGCAGCGCGTGTGTTGAGGCTTGGCTGAATCGCGGTTAAAACGCAGTCGGCGGATTGGCGAACTGGTAAGTTTGTGAGGCGGCTTTTTTGGCGGCATTCATAGCGGCTTGTTTCAGCGCTTCGGTATTGTCGGCATGGTCAGGGCAGATGGCGATACCGATACGGCAATTGAGTTGGGCTGTGTCGTGTTCCAGCGTAAACGGTTCGGCGAGTTTTTCGATAATTAATTGAGCGATGCGCTCCGTGCTGTCGGTTTTTTCCAGCTCGGCAAGGATGATCGCAAATTCCGCACCATCCATTCGCGCCACCAAATCGGTTTCCCGCACATTCGCTAGCACGCGCTGCGCGGCTTCCTGCAAAATGCTGTCGCCTTGCGCATAACCAAAGCGTTCGTTAATGTCTTTGAAGTGCTCGATGTCCACCACCAGCAATGCCAAAAACCAGCCGCCGCGCTGCGCTTTTTTAATGTCTTGCTCCAGTCTGTCGTAAAACAGGCGGCGATTGCCAACACCCGTGAGCGGATCTAAATTAACCTGTTTCCACAGTTGTTCTTCACCGAGTTTACGCTGGGTGATGTCGAAAAACAGGCCAATACGCTTTAGCGGTAGTCCGTTGCGGTCGAAAATGGTGTTGATGTTGAGCTGCTCGACATAGAGTTCGCCGTTTTTACGTCGATTCCAGATTTCGCCCTGCCATTTCCCTTTGCTATTGATGATTTGCCACATGGATTGGAAAAAACTATCGTCATGCCGGCCGGAGCCCAGAATCCGGGCGTTCTTGCCGATTATTTCGTCGGCGGAGTAACCGGTAATGCGACTGAATGCCGGGTTAATCGAGACGATGGTGGCATCCGCTTCGGTGATCATCATCGCTTCGCTGCAATTTTGGTAAAACAACATACCTAGTTGCCGATCTTCTTCAGCCAATTTGTGTGCCGTGATGTCTTGCAGAATACCGGTCATGCGCGGGCTATTGCCGATTTGGTGGCAACCGGAGCCGCGAATCCAGCGGATTGCGCCGTCGATGCGGCGAATTCGGCATTCGAAATTCCAATTGCTGTGTTGGGTGCAGGCAGTTTGGAAACCGGCATTGACCACATCTCGATGTTCCGGTGTGACATGGCCGAGAAATGTATGATAGGTCCAATGCGGCAGCAGTTGGCTGTAGCCGAAAATTTGATCGTGTATGGCCGTGCGTTGCACCGAATAATCTTGCAAATCCAGATCCCAGGCGCCGGTATCGATGGTTTCCAATGCAAAACTCAAGCGGGCCTCACTTTGTTGTAAGGCCTGGTTGATTTGTTGTTGATGGAATAAAGTCAGGGCCAACGGTATGCCCACGCTAGCCAGGATGAACAGGTAAAACCAGATGTTTAGCAGGCCGCTTTGCAGGTGTATGGTGGCGAATGCGCCCAACTGATGTTGCAATCCCCACAGGGATTGAATGGCGGTCATGGTCACCAAAAGCAGCACGCCGTGACGGCCGAATCTGACAGCCGCCCAAACCACAAACAGGAAGGCCCAATAGGTTTCGCCGTAAGCGTTCAGCAGGTTGGGAAACCAGCTTAAAAACACCGCCTGGCCGCTCAAAAAACTCGTTGCTATGAAGGCCAGCGTTTCCAGTGAGCGTTTGGGGGCGAACCAGTCTTTCGGCCAGTGTCGCCAGATCAGAATTAAAGGCGTGACCAAGGCGATTCCCAATACATCGGCCATCCACCAGTGCCGCATACTGGGCAGCAGGGCTTCGGCAGGCAGATACTTGCTTAAAAACAAGGTCATGGGGCCGATCAGTGCGCTGAAACAGGCGGCGATGATGCCTGTCAAAGTCAGCCAGGCAAAATCCCGCGGGTGCCGTAGCGATAGCGAAAAGCCTGGGTTGCCGAGCAGTAGCCAGGCGCCAAGCCAGGATTCCAGGATATTGCCGGTAGCGATGCAGGCGGAGATTAACCAGGAGTCGCCGACCAGCATGCCGGCCAGAAACGCGCCGATGAATACGCCCGGCCAATAGCGCTTGCCGCCCAACAGAAAAGTGGCCATCCCCAGGCCGGCTGGAAACCAAACCAGCGTGACATTGCCGTTGTCGGAAAAAAAAGCCAATACCAGTTTGGCCAGCATGGCGTAGAGCAGGGCTATAGCGACTATTTTCAGTCCAACGATGTGGCGCGGAGTAAAGCCCATGAGGATTTGGAATGTGTGCTTGTAAGTTGAAAAGTGTATATCAGTCGTCTGTATTCTCCAGTTTTTCACGCGGGTTTTAATGCGAATCGGTCGAGAAAAATCGCAGACAAACAAGCGGATAACTCTATAATTGCCCGCATTTTTGAGCTTGACCGAGGAGTGGGGATGATTTCCGAAACGGTTGTTGAGTTATCGCGGGCGCAGTTTGCGCTGCATGCGGTGCAATATTTTCTATTCGTACCTTTGACGCTGGGTTTATCGCTCTTGTTGGCGGCTATGGAGTCCTGGTTTGTATTCAGCGGGCAGAGCGTTTATCAACGTATCACCCAGTTCTGGGGCAAGTTGTTCGCGATTGGTTTTGGCTTGAATATGGCTTCTTCTCTGGTGATGGCGAGTCAATTCGGTACCCATTGGTCGTATTTTGCGCATTATGTCGGCGATGTGTTTGCCTTGCCTTTATTGTTGGGCTTTGCCGGTTTGTTTATAGCTGCCAACGGCCTGGGCTGGTTTTTATTTGGCTGGCAGCGCCTGGGTAAAGGCACACATTTGGCGGTAACTTGGCTAATCGCGATTGGCTGTCACTTGAGTTTTTTCGGTTTTCTGATCGCCAGCGGCTGGATGCAAAATCCCGTGGGTGCGGAATTGAACACTCAAACGCTGCGCCTGGAGTTGCTCGATGTGTCGTTGGTGCTGAGCAATCCGCTGGCTTGGGCGAAGTTTGTGCATAGTTTGCTGGCCGGTTATGTGGTGGCGGCTGGTTTTGTGTTGGCTATCAGCGCTTACTATTTACTGAATCAGCGCGAAACCGAATTGGCGCAATGTTCTTACCGGATGGCTGCTGCTTTGGGTTTGGCGAGTGTGATCGCTACGATGGCGATAGGCGATGCCAGTGTTTATGGCGTCGGCGCGATGCAGCATAACAAATTGGCGGCCATCAACGGTCTGCCCAATGCTGCGACTTTGGCACAAAATCGCCAGCGCATAGGTAATGGGATAAAAGCTTACGCGCTGTTGCAAGAATTGCGCGACGACAAAAAAGAGCCGGAACTGTTGGCGGCATTTGCTGCCGCCAAAGTGGATTTGGGTTATGGCTTATTGCTGAAGCGTTGGCGGGAAAGCGTGACCGATGCCAGTCCGGCGCACATAGAACAAGCCGTTAGCGCCAGCGTGCCGGCTAGCGGACGTTTGTATTGGGGATATAGACTGATGATTGCGGCCGGCGCCTTGCTGGCGCTGCTGTTTGTAGCGGCAAACGCGGTCAATATCGTCGGTTGGCGGCATGCCTGGTTATTGAAGGCCAGTGTTTACGCTTTACCGTTGCCGTGGTTGGCAAGTGCCAGCGGCTGGTTTATCTCGGAGTCCGGCCGGCAGCCTTGGCTGGTAGCCGATATGCTGCCTATCTGGCAAGGTGTATCCACATTGGCTGTCGCCGATCTGGCTGTCAGTCTGGTGGCTTACGGTTTGACTTATGCCGGCCTGCTGGCGTTGGCCGTCATGTTAACTTTAAAGTTTATCGGGCAGGGCAGCGCCACCGCGTTGCCGATTAACCAGGAGCCGAGTTATGTTGCTTGATTATGAAATGCTGCGCTTGATCTGTTGGGGCGTGTTGGGCTTGTTCGTGATCGGTTTTGTGCTGAGCAGTGGTATCGAGATCGGTGTCAGTCTATTGTTACCCTTTTTGCATATTTCCGAAGCGCAGCGCGCCGGGCTGATTGCCAGGTTGGCGCCAACCAGCGCCGGCAATCAAGTCTGGTTATTGGCAACCATTGGCGTGTTGTTTGCCGGTTGGCCGACAGTGTATGCGGCGACGTTTGCCAGCTTTCAGCCTTTGCTGTTGTTGATGGTGTTATCGCTATTCGTGCGGCCTTTGGGCTGGTATTTCAGAGCTAGCGTGACGCGCGAGGATAGCCTGAAAAAATGGGATAAGGCCTTGTTTATTAGTGGCTTGTTGCCGGCGGCGCTGTTGGGGGTGATGGCCGGCAATCTGTTGAAAGGCGTGCCGTTTCATTTAGCCAGTGATATGCACATTGCTTTTCTGGGCAGTTTTTCCGGGCTGTTCAGTCCGTTTGCGTCCTTGGTCGGCGCTACCTGCGTAGCCTTATTGGCAGTGCATGGCGCGATTTATCTGCAAACGCATAGCCAAGACGAGCTATACCAGCGCAGTAAGGCGCTGGTCATGTCCAGCGGTCTGGCGTTTTTGGTGTTGTTTGCGTTGGCCGGCGGTTGGATTACTCATCTGGAGGGTTATCACGTCAGCACCGAGATTATGCCGAATGGGGTTTCCAACCCATTGACCAAATTTGTGAAACGCGGCGACGGTTTGTGGCTGGACAATTACGAGCACGAACCGGCCTTATGGGCCTTGCCTGCTTTGGCCTTTGTCTGCGGCATAGCCGCGTTGGTGTTGTCCCGTCTGGATAGAGCGTATTGGGCGTTGCTGGCGAGTGCCGTGATGGTGGTGATGGTGATTTTAACCATGGGAGTGTCCTTGTTTCCGTTCTTGGCGCCGTCCAATATCTCTTTAAATAGTTCTTTGACTATTTGGGATGCCAGCGCCAGTCTGACGACCTTGAGCGCGCTGCTGTGCCTGACGGGAGTAATGCTGCCGCTGATGGCGATTGCCACGCGCGGCCTTTATAAAATGTTACCTTGAGTGCGGCTAGGGGTGTTTCGGAGGCAATGCATGCATCGAGACTTCCTTAACCGGCGTAACTCTGCTAAAACCTAGTTTCCTAACAACTATAATTAATAAAGGTAGGCGCATCATGAAGAAAATCCTTAACCACACCCTGATCGGCATTCTGGCGTTTATACCGATTATGGTGATTGTACAAATCGTGTTGTTCGTGAAAGACCGACTTACCGATTTGTTTCAATTCGTTTACGGTTATTCCGATAATTATCTGGTGACATTTCTGTTGTTTGCCGCCAGTTTCGCGACCATTACCTATGTGGGGAGTCGGGTCAGCCTGGGCCGGTTTTCCATCATCGCGATGTTCGAACACCTGATCGAGCGCATCCCGCTGTTAAGTACGATTTACCGGGTGACCAAGAAACTGGTGAACATGATTGCCGGCCATCAATTGCAAGAGCCGCGCGAAGTGGTGTACATCGAATATCCAAAGGAGGGCATTTGGGTGCCTGCCTACGTAACCAACAAGACCGACGACCGTTATGTGTTGTTTGTGCCGACATCGCCCAATCCTACTTCAGGGTTTGCGGTGATTGTGCACGAATCGAAAGTAGTTAAATCGGATATGAGTATCGAGCAAGTGACCAGCTTTATCATCAGCGTCGGCGCCGATTTCGAAAAAGTCTCGGAAATCGCCAAATTGCCTAAGTAAGTTCTCCCGTCTGTTGCAGCGATGACCTTTTCGCTGCAACAAAATCCCTTTTCGGCTTGATGCCGTATCAGCTAACCGGACTGCTATGCACGATCCAAGCTATTTACTCGCCGAAGCGCTCGGCAATCGACTAAACACCCTGAGTCTCCGTTTGGCCTTGGCGGAATCCTGCACCGGCGGCGGCATTGCCAAGGCAATTACCGATGTGCCGGGCAGTTCCGGATGGTTTGATCGGGGTTTTGTCACCTACAGCAACGATGCCAAAATCGATATGCTGGGTGTCAAACCGGAGACTTTGGCGAGAGTGGGGGCGGTTAGCGAGGAGACTGCTTTGGAAATGGTGGCGGGCACTTTGACCAATAGCCTGGCCGATCTGGCTTTGGCCGTCACCGGTATTGCCGGGCCGGATGGCGGCACGCCGGTAAAGCCGGTCGGAACCGTATTTATCGCCTGGCAAATGCGCGGCGCTAACGGCGCTTGTTTGCAGAAACAATTCAGCGGCGACCGGCAGTCGATACGTCAGCAGGCAACGCTGTTTTGCTTGCAGCAACTTTTACACATGCTGGAAAACGCCTAATCCCGGCGATTTTTATTTCTTCGACAGCTTCTGATCCAGGTATTTTCAAGAGCTGTTCTGTAAATAGCCTGAGTTCAATCCGGAGTCGGAACAAGGCTTGATGGGCCAAAAACCTTTTAACTCCGGCTCACAAGTTACGTTAAAATGCCGCTTCTTTTGCTTGCGGATATTGTCGCCATGTTGAAAAAATTCCTGCTTTCCACGGCTGTTTCCTTAGCGCTAACTGCTTGCGCTACTAGCCCTACCGGCCGCTCCCAGTTTATCTACATGTCCGATAATCAGGTCGATCAAATGGGTTTGCAATCCTTCAGTGACATGAAAAGCAAAAACCCTATTACGCAAAACCCGCGCTACAGTCAATTTGCTAGCTGTGTGGCGCAAGCCATTACCCAACAAACCGGCGGGCAATGGGAAGTGGTGGTGTTTGAAGATGAAACCCTGAATGCGTTTGCATTGCCTGGCAACAAAATTGGTGTACATACCGGTCTGATCAATCTGGTCGACAATCAAGATCAACTGGCGGCTGTCATAGGTCACGAGGTAGGCCACGTCCTGGCGCGCCACAGTAACGAGCGTTTGTCGCAGGAAACCGCGGTCAGCACCGGATTATCGATGGTGCAAGCCGTGTCGCAGCCGCAAACCGCATTGGGGCAAACAGCGCTGGGCTTATTAGGTGTTGGCGCCCAATACGGTGTCATCCTGCCGTTCAGCCGGGTGCATGAAACCGAAGCCGACACTATTGGTGTGGATTTGATGGCGAAAGCCGGCTTTGATCCTAGGCAAAGCGTCAACTTGTGGTTGAAAATGGATAAGGCTGCGCAGGGCGGCCAACCTATCGAATTTATGTCCACCCATCCATCGCACGGTAGCCGCATCGAGAACTTGAATCAGCATATGAATCAAGCGTTGCAGATGCAGCAACAAGCCCGAAACAATGGCAGACAACCGCATTGCAGCAAATAATGAATCCGCATTTATCCCAGTTACATCCGTATCCGTTTGAAAAACTGGTTACGCTAAAACAAGGCATTACGCCGCCGGCCGACAAAGCGCATATTGCTTTGTCGATTGGCGAACCGAAACACGCCACCCCGCATTTTATCCAGGAGGCCTTGCTAAGGCACTTGCACGGTTTGACCCAATATCCCACCACCAAAGGTTTGCCTGAGTTGCGCCAGGCCATTGCCGACTGGACCTGCCGCAGGTTTGGGATTCCGACCGGCGGTGTGGACGCCGAAACCCAGGTATTGCCGGTCAACGGCACTCGCGAGGCTTTGTTCTCCTTGGTGCAGGCCGTGGTCGATCCGGCCGATAAGCCGGTGGTGATCATGCCCAATCCGTTTTATCAGATCTACGAAGGCGCGGCCTTGCTGGCTGGCGCCGAGCCGTATTATCTGAATACCGTGGAAGTCGATGGTTATTTGCCGGATTTCGACAGCGTGCCGGAGGCGATTTGGCAACGCTGCCAACTGATCTTTATTTGTTCGCCCGGTAATCCCACCGGCACGGTGTTGACACAATCCGATCATCTGAAACTATTGGCTTTGGCCGACAAGTACGATTTTGTCATCGCCTCCGACGAGTGTTACACAGAGCTTTACGACGACGAGGCCCATCCGCCGCAAGGTTTGTTGCAAAGCGCTTATCAGGCCGGCATTACCGATTTCAAACGCTGCGTGATTTTCCAAAGTCTGTCCAAGCGCTCCAATGCGCCGGGCTTGCGTTCCGGCTTTGTCGCCGGCGACGCCGAGGTGTTGAAACAGTATTTTAAATACCGCACCTACCACGGTTGCCCGATGCCGGTGCCGACCCAGCACGCCAGCATCGCTGCTTGGAACGACGAGGAGCACGTCAACCTTAACCGCCAGTTGTACCGCGACAAGTTCAGCGCGTTTATCGAAATTTTGCAGGATGTTTGCGAGATCAGCCGGCCACCAGCCAGCTTTTACATCTGGCTGAAGACACCGATTGATGACGCTGAGTTTGCTAAACAGTTGTTTGCTCAGCAAAACATTACAGTGCTGCCGGGCAGCTATTTGTCCCGCGACAGCGGCGGCATCAACCCCGGCGCCAACCATGTGCGGATTGCCCTAGTGGCTCCTATCGAAGAATGCGTCGAAGCCGCACAACGGATTAAAGCCTTTCTCAATGAAAACAAGCCGTAGGAATTTCCCCTCTTTGAAAAAGAGGGGCTAGGGGAGATTTTTAGATAAATCCCCCTCGATACCCCTTTTACAAAGGGGGAAGAAACCCAGACCCTTTTTTAAAACCATTCCAAGAAGTGAAACCATGTCAAACCTGGAAACCATCATCAACGACGCCTTTGAAAACCGCGCCGAAATCAGCCCGTCCACCGTCTCAACCGAAGTGCGTAACGCGGTTGCCGAAGCCTTGAATATGCTTGATAAAGGCGAAGCCCGCGTCGCCGAGAAAAAAGACGGCGATTGGGTGACTAATCAATGGCTGAAAAAAGCCGTGCTGCTGTCGTTTCGTATCAACGAAAACAAAGTCATCGAAAGCGGCGACGTGCGCTATTACGACAAAGTGCCGACCAAATTCGGCCAGTACAGCGAAGCCGACTTTGCTCAAGCCGGCGTCCGCGTGGTGCCCAACGCAGTAGCCCGTTACGGTTCTTACATAGCGCCCGGCGCGATCCTGATGCCGTCTTACGTCAACATCGGCGCTTACGTCGATAGCGGCACCATGGTCGACACCTGGGTAACCGTAGGGTCTTGCGCGCAAATCGGTAAAAACGTGCATTTGTCCGGCGGCGTCGGCATCGGCGGCGTATTGGAGCCTCTGCAAGCCAACCCCACCATCATCGGTGACAACTGCTTCATCGGCGCCCGCTCCGAGATCGTCGAAGGCGTGATCGTCGAAGATAATTGCGTGGTATCGATGGGCGTCTACATCGGCCAAAGCACCAAGATTTTCAACCGGATGACCGGCGAAGTGACTTATGGCTGCATCCCGGCCGGATCGGTAGTCGTCTCCGGCAACCTGCCCAGCAAAGACGGCAGCCACAGCCTGTATTGCGCGGTGATTATCAAGCAAGTGGACGAGAAAACTCGCAGCAAAACCGGGATTAATGAGTTGTTGCGGGATTAACCGCTCGCTCTCTGATGCATGGCGCTGGTTTGGCGCCATGCGTTACAATGCTGGCACCGCTTTTTCCTTGAGGGCGTAGGGCATGAACGCAATTCCATTCGATACCTTAAAATTTGCGCTGCGTTTAAAGGCGGCGGGTTTTACCGAGGCCCAAGCCGAAGTAATCACCGAAATGCAAAAGGAAGTCGTCGACAACACGCTGGAGCAAGCCAGGCACGATTTTCATCTCGATGATGTCTCCACCAAACGCGATTTAAAAGACTTGGAAGTCGTATTGCGTACCGAAATCAAAGCGTTGGAATCCGAGTTAAGCCACAAAATCGAATTACTCCGAGCAGACACTCGACGCGATCAAGCGGAAACCAAAGCCGATTTAACTCGCTGGATTGTCGCCGCCGGGTTCTTGCAAACTACAGTCATTGTGGCGGTATTGCTGAAAATAGCGCATTTGGTTTGATTCTTCACGGAGACAGTTGCTAACCGGCCAAGATTTTTTCCTTGTTACTCCAGTCCAGACATAGTGGTTCTGGTTGGCCTGTATACTCCAAGCTCCTTAACAAAACGCCATGAGGGAGTGCGATGTCCAAAGCAAACAAAGTGAGGTTTTGGAGCTTATATGCCGTGTGCCTGCTGAGCTCGGGCGTCAGAGCCATCGAAAACTGCCCCATAGAACGTGCCCGTTATGAATTGATGGGGGACGAAAAGTTCTCCGCCGGTTTTGACATTAAGCCTACGCGAGTTAATCCGGCCGGAGAGCTTGTGGTATTTGTCTCGTCGTTAGCCAGTCAATACACCTACTGGTTCAGATTGAACTCGGGAAACGGTTACTCAACACTGTCCATGACGCCTTTGGAGCAGCCCAAGCCCGGTTCGGAGTCTATACCGCTCCGTGACGCGCCAACGACGCAGCTCGAGTTGACCGAGTTTCAACCGATATTCTTAATCGACGAAAATCTGGTGTTTTTTCCTCCAGAGTCCGCTCGGCCGGGCTTGGCTGCACCAATGTACCTGTTTCCAGCTGCTCTCGCTCCAAGTCTTTGGTACCACAGTGGATCGCTCGGCAATCCCGAAAATACCCGCGAATTGATGCTCCGTGCTTTGTTTAAATATAAGGATTGTCGGCAAAGTTAAATTTTATTCGCCCTGATGGTAAACACCATTACCAACTCCTCATCCTGTTTTAAGGTCAACGGCGTTGGCAGGCCGTCCTGCCCAGGTTGTTTGCCGATGATAGGCTCGATACAGACATACTCGGCTTTTTTGTCGCTCCAAATGCCAAAAGCCAACGAAAGTCCTGCCGACAATGGCGAGATGTCGCAAGCCATTGTGACCACGTAATCGGCTGTGCTTAACTGGATCGGTGCCGCTGGCGAGTTGGCGTGATGCACTCTCAAGCTATCGTGCGGGAGCGTTGCAACTTCGATCTGCGTATCCGCAATCTCGATAAAACTGTTGGGCGAAATCGAAAAATAGGGGTGAAAGCCAGGGCGAACCAAGGCGGTTTCCGACATCGCGCGAATGCGGGTGCTGACGGTCAGGGTTTTGCTGTTGGCTTCTGTCTGCTCTTGCCAATCGGTGATTACTGCGACGCTGCCCCAGTTAGTTTCGTCAGGCGCCGTGAGGTTTTTTTGGTGCGGTAGATCAGTCTCGCAAGGCGTTATGCGGTATTCGCCGTGTTTAAGCGCAAAAGGCGGTGTTAGTTCTTCAAAATTGGGTATGCACAGATACACACCGCCGCGCGAACCGCCGTCGGCTTTATCGTGTAAGGGTTGGATAATATGAATGTCGTCTAACTGCCAATTGACTAGGGTGCCTGTGTCGGTGAATTTCATGAGGGAAAATGTATCCTGTGCTGGAATGGTTTTACGGTATTGGGTATGGCGATATTTGAGTGAGTTTTTAGGGCGCGCGATGCGGCATAAGTTGCCAGTCTGCGGTCATGGGTCTCAAAAATAAGTGCCTTGAGGGCTATTGTAAACAACGGGGCAGGGAATATGGGGGATTTCAGGTTGCCTTGATGATGTTTCTGTAACCGGTCGCTGCCGATAGGCTCAGGATTGTCGAATTTTCGACTGTAATAAAATTAAGCTGTAACCTTGTTTTATCCAGGTCGAGACGATGCAAACAACCGATATTTTTTCCTTGAAAAGTCACGCCGGCGAATATCAAGATTGGCCATTGCAGACCCAATTACTGATAAATGGCTTGCCGAGCTCGTCTTATGTGCCCGGCTATCGGCTTTTGCATCAATTTCAAACTCCCGCGCATGAATACCTGTTAATTTGCGATTGGGATTGCCCCTTTGAAGAAGCCACAGAGATAATCTTGCTGGATTGCCAGTTCAACGTGCTGGCGGTGCGTTCGTTTGGCGTGCCCTACGGCTCTTTCTGGCTGGACGAGGTGTGGGTGTTGGACGATGCCAACCTCAAGCTTAGGTTTTTTCGAGATGAGGATTGGCAAGTGACTATCACGCCGCAAAACGTCCCTTGCCTGCATTTTTCAAGCAGAAGCTGGCTGCCGGTGTTTAGAACGCGGATACAGTTAAAACGGCTTTAAGCAGATAGATCGACCGGAGGCGGTCTGCCGCTCGGGTTTTTACGGCTATGCAGCCCTAGGTAGGAATTTTCCGAACCAACCGATGTAATTGCAAATGTAGCTGGTAAGCTGGTCCTGAGAATCGAAACGGGAGTATGCCCGGCGGAAAATAGCCGATCAGGGAAAGTATGACGGCGCGCGAGGGAGTTTTAACGCATGGCAAGGATGAGCGGCTATGCGTTACAATGCGGGCATAAGTTTCAAGGAGGCAACACAGCATGAATGCGAACCCTTTCGATACGCTGCCTACGCGCAGTTGATTTAATCGCCGCCAGTTGCCGGCCCCGTTTTTCTCTTCAATCCTAACCTGCGAGCACACCATGCCAGAAAATATTTCCAATAATGCCCTAATCCTCGCCCTGTTATCTCTGAACGGCGAGATCGCTATTCAAAAAGACTACCTGGAATCCGATGAAATTCCGGAAGACGAGGTAGCCGATGAGGAAGAAGTGCTGGACGATTTGGAGCAGGCTTTCATGGAGTTTGTGGACGTTTACAAAGCGCGTGCCCACGCCGATAAAACCTTGCCTAGCCTGGAAGAATTGTTGGCCGGCGAAGAAGGCTAATAATCCATGTTGGTAATGTACGGCATCAAGAACTGCGATAGCGTTAAAAAGGCGCGCACTTGGCTGGAGGCGCGGCACATTGCCTACCGCTTCCACGACTATCGAATCGATGGCCTGGATGCGGCTTTGCTGCAACGCTTTGTCGATGCGCTGGGCCTGGATGCCGTGCTTAACCAACGCAGCACCAGCTGGCGTCAGTTGGACGATGACCAAAAATCCGATTTAACGCCCGACAAGGCCGTGCAACTCATGCTGGCTGTGCCGACCCTGATCAAGCGCCCGATTCTGGATGATGGACAGCAACTGATCGTCGGCTTCAATCCCGATCAGTATCCTACCGAATAATGAGTGAAACCCTTTCTTTGCTAGAAGCGTTGATTCGTCGCGAATCAGTGACCCCCCACGACGCCGGTTGCCAGGATTTGCTGGCGCAGCGCTTGACCAAGCTTGGCTTTGTTGACGAGCGCCTGAATTTTGCCGATACCCAAAACCTGTGGTTGCGAAAAGGGCAACAGGCGCCGCTGTTCGTGTTTTTAGGGCACACCGATGTTGTGCCGACCGGGCCGCTGGCGGCGTGGGATTCGCCGCCGTTCGAGCCAACCATCCGCGACGGTAAGCTATACGGCCGCGGTGCGGCGGATATGAAGGGCGGCATTGCCGCGTTTGTCACAGCCGTCGAGCGTTTCCTGGCCGAGTATGCCGAACATAAAGGCTCGATAGCGATCATGATGACCAGCGATGAGGAGGGCATAGCCACCCACGGTGTGGTCAAGGTGGTCGAAGTGCTGGAGCAGCGCGGCGAAAAGATCGACTGGTGCTTGGTCGGCGAGCCGTCCAGCGACAAGAAAATCGGCGACGTGATTCGCGTCGGTCGGCGCGGTTCCTTGTGCGCCAAACTGACGGTGCTGGGTATCCAAGGCCACGTGGCTTATCCGGAATTGGCGGAAAATCCGATTCATACGTTTGCACCGGCTTTAAAAGAGTTGACCGAGGAAGTGTGGGATCACGGCAACCAATTCTTTCCGCCGACTCGCTTGCAGGTGTCGAACATCAACGGCGGCACGGGTGCGGAAAACATCATTCCCGGCCAGGTGGAAGTGCAGTTCAATCTGCGGTTTTGCACGGAGCTGGACGAAGCGACCATCAAGGCCCGTACCCAGGCAATTTTGGACAAACACGGCTTTAAATACGATCTGCAATGGCGCTTGTCCGGCAACCCATTCCTGACCTCGCAAGGCGAATTAATCGACGCCACGCATGCCGCGATTGAAAGCGTCTGCGGCTTCCAAACTTTGGACGATACCGGCGGCGGCACCTCCGACGGCCGTTTCATCGCCCCGACTGGCGCACAAGTGATTGAGCTGGGGCCTTTGAATGCCAGTATTCATAAGGTCAACGAGCACATTGGCCTGGACGAGCTGGAAGTTTTAAGCCGAATTTACCAACAGATTTTGGTCAATTTACTGGCGCATTAAGCAGGTTCTTAAAATACAGGCACTCCCGCTTCTGCGGGAGCCCAACTGCCTAAACAGGGTTCGCACCGGGCCCGTGTAAACAATTGTCTTCTCCCAGTCGTCACCCCTCGGCCTCTAATACTCTGCCCAAACCGCTGGCAAGTTAGAGAAAAGCCAGCCCATGATTGAGCTATGCCGAAGCGCTCAAGGGATTATCTTCAAGCAGTGATTACCGAAGGTTTGATCCTGAAATTACGCCGGATACTAATCGCAACGACCACGCTATACTTTTAAGCCTAGATTGTGGCGCAAGCTTGGCCGACGGTCTGAAACGGAATATTCCGATATCAACAGGGGAAAGCATGACTACTAGCCCTGCTCCACAAAAGTTATTGGCGCGCTACCGGCATTACTATCCGGCTCTCCTGATTTTGCTGATTTCGCTGTCTGCCTTGTTTGTGGCTTGGCAAGATCTGAATTGGCGTTATCAGCAGCGTTTACAGGAATATTTCGATTTTGAAACCCAACGCCTTACCAGCGACATCAGCAAACGCATGGCTTTGCATGGCCAAACGCTACGCAGCGCCGCCGGCTTATTCGCCGCCAGCGACGAGGTTACCCGCGAGGACTGGCGTGCTTTTGTTGAAATGCTGGAGTTGGATCGCAGCCATCCGGGGGTGCAAGGCGTGGGCTATACGGTCTGGATTCCAGCCGGACAGCTTGAACAGCATATTGCCGATATTCGCCGCCAGGGCTTTCCTGACTATGTAGTTAATCCGTTAGAACCGCGCAGCGAATATTCCAGCATTATCTACTTGGAGCCGTTCAGCGGCCGCAATCTCCGCGCCTTTGGTTACGATATGTACTCTGAACCGATTCGGCGCAAAGCGATGGAGCGCGCGCGGGACAACGGCGAGTTGGCCTATACCGGTAAGTTGGTTCTAATCCAGGAAACCAAGGCCGATTTACAAGCCGGGATGTTGGCGTATTTTCCGGTGTATCGCAACGGCAGCATCCCACAAACCTTAGAGCAGCGCCGTTCCGCGCTATTGGGCTGGGTTTACATTCCTTATCGCATGAATGACTTGCTGAAAGCTATCCTGGGACAGGATTTATTGGCCTTGCGCCTGGAAATTTTTGATCAGGACGATCTCAGCGCCGATGGCCTGCTTTACGATAGCCAGACCGGCTTGATGCCGGCAGCGTTTAAAACCCAGGATGATGCGAAGACACGCAGCCAGCGTCTGGATTTGGGCGGACATTTTTGGACCTTGCGTTACAGTGCCATGCCAGCCTTCAGTAAGACCGCCAGGTTCGAGCCGCCCTGGGTTGAAGTATTGGCGTTGGTGCTGATCAGCTTTTTGCTGTTTTTTATTACCTGGGCCTATATCAATGCGCGCCGAAATGCGGCGATTGCGCTGCAATTGACCGAGTCGTTACGGCAAAGCGAAAGCCGGTTCCGCAGCTTGTTCGAAAACTCGCCGGTGGCCTATCTGGCAATGGATAGACAAGGTAATTTGTTGGATGTCAATCCGCAATTGTGTGCGCTGCTGGACTACGACGTTGATGAACTGATAGGCCGCAAACTGTTTGAGTTCATTTCGCCGGAAACCGGACAGGATTTTCGGCTAAAACTGCACCTGCTGAATCACTACGGTTTGCTGGAATGCGAATTGTCGCTGCTGACAAAATTGGGTCATATGTTGACCGTGATTCTGGACGGCCGCTTGCAGGGCGATAAGGCCCGACCTGCCGTTATTCATTGCATTTTGACCAATATTACCGAGCGCAAGCGCGCCGAAGATAAATTGCAATTGGCGGCCCGGGTGTTTAGCGATGCGCATGAAGGCATCACCATCACCGATGCGGCCGGCAATATTATTGATGCCAACCCGACTTTTTGCGCGATAACCGGCTATGCCCGCGAGGAAGTGATTGGCCGCAATCATAGTATTCTGCAGTCGGGAAAACACGATGCGCAATTCTATAAAGACTTGTGGCAAACCCTGCAAACCGAGGGTTGCTGGCAAGGCGAGATATGGAATCGCAAGAAAAGCGGCGAGTTATATGTCGAATTGCTGACGATCTCGGCCATGCGCAACCGCACCGGCGAAATTCTGAATTATGTCGGTTTGTTTTCCGACATCACCCAAGCCAAACTTCAGCAGCAGGAGCTGGAGCGCTTGGCCCATCACGATCCGTTGACGCAATTGCCTAACCGCATCTTGTTCAACGATAGATTTTGTCAGGCCTTGGCGCGCTGTAAACGCGACAGTACCTTATTGGGCGTCGTGTATATGGATCTGGACGGGTTCAAACAGGTCAACGACCAGTTCGGCCACGAGGCTGGCGATACATTGCTGATCGAGGTGGCTAAGCGGATAAAAGCCAATTTGCGCGAGGACGACACGGTGTGCCGATTAGGCGGCGACGAATTTGCCTTATTGATGGGCGGTCTGGAATCCAAACCGCAGTGTGAGCAAGCCTTGCTGCGTGTTCATCAGGCTATTTCCCAGCCCTACTATATCGGCGGGCAAACCGCGAAAATTGGCGTCAGTAGCGGTATTACCTTATGTCCCCTGGATGTGGGGACGCCGGATTGCTTACTCAGTCACGCCGATCAGGCCATGTATCTTGCCAAACAGCAGGGCCGCGGCAGCTATGAATTTTTTCGCCCCGGTTGAGTCTGCTTATTAGCAAGCGTTTAATTTTTCAACTAAATAAGAGGAGATACCTATGCGTTGCCATCAAGTCGATTATCAGGTTATCGGTCATGACATCCAAATGGTCGAAGTCGAGCTCGACCCCAAAGAAACCGTGATCGCCGAAGCGGGGGCGATGACGTATCTGGAGCAGGATATAGACTTCGAAGCCAAGATGGGCGACGGTTCCGGTGGGGTGATGGATAAGCTGTTTGGTATCGGCAAACGAATGCTAACCGGCGAGTCGGTATTTTTGACCCATTTCACCAATCACGGTGCGCAAAAACGCCGGGTGGCCTTTGCCGCGCCTTTTCCGGGCTCAATCGCGGCATTGAATATGGCTGAATTGGGTGAAGAAGTGATTTGCCAGAAATCGGCGTTTTTAGCGGCGGCTTACGGCACCCAAGTGGATATCGCTTTCAACAAACGTCTGGGTAGCGGCTTTTTCGGTGGCGAAGGTTTTATTCTGCAACGTCTGCGCGGTGACGGCATGGCCTTTATCCACGCCGGCGGCACGGTGATCCGTAAGGAATTGCGTAACGAAACCTTGCGTCTGGATACCGGCTGTCTGGTGGCGTTCAGCGGCGACATCGATTACAACATCGGGATGAGCGGCGGCTTGAAAAGCATGCTGTTCGGCGGGGAAGGTTTGTTTCTGGCGACCTTGAAAGGTACCGGTTCGGTGTGGATTCAAAGTATGCCATTTTCGCGTTTGGCGGAGCGGGTGTTAAGCCAATATAAGCCAACCATCGGTCAAGATAGCCAGTAGCGGTGGTCAAGCGCTAAAGCAAGCCATGTTCGGCAAACGAAAAGGGCTGGCCGTCGCCGACGATGAAATGGTCCAGTACGCGGATGTCGAACAGGCCCAAGGCCTGTTTGAGTTTGTCGGTAATTTGCCGGTCGGCTTGGCTGGGTTCGTTGATGCCGGACGGATGATTGTGAGCAAATATGACCGCCGCCGCATGATGAAATAAGGCCCTTTTTGCCACTTCGCGCGGATAGACGCTGGCACCGTCGATGGTGCCGCGAAACAGCTCTTCCCATTGAATCACCCGATGCTGGTTGTCCAGAAACAGGCAGGCGAACACTTCGAAACTGTAGCTACGCAATTGGGCGCTGAGATAAGCGCGCGTGATGTCCGGGCTGGTCAAGGCGCTGCCGCGTTGCAATATCTCGGCGAAATGGCGGCGGGCCATTTCTAGTACGGCTTGTAATTGGGCGTATTTTGCATCGCCTAAACCGTTGCTCCGGCAAAAGCGTTGTTGATCGGCGCCGAGCAGCGCCTGCAAGGAACCGTATTCGCTCAATAAATCGCGGGCCATATCCACCGCGGACTTGCCGGGTGTACCGGTACGCAGAAAAATCGCCAGTAGCTCGGCGTCTGTCAGCGCGGTAGCGCCACGCTGCAAGAGTTTTTCACGGGGTCGCTCGTCTGTGGGCCAATTCTTGATGCTCATCAACTCCTTCCGGCCGTTAATAATTGATTTTAAGCATAGAAGAAGCAGAAGGAGTTTGCCATGAAGCAAACTGAAAAGATTAAATGGCTAATTGCGCCGAGACTTTAGGTGCGCTGCACGCAAAGTTAGCGATGAAGGGAATGTTTGCAAGGCGTTGGCATGCTTGCCGCAGCTTGGCGAAGGGGGCTGGCTCCTGTTGCGAAGCCTAATTTGTCCGCCAGCAAGGCCAGCAATCGTTCGGTTTCCGCCATGCCTTTCTCGTCGCGCGGATACAGCCGCAGTTCGGCAGGCAAACGGGCGTCGATGGATTGCAGCGATTCGTGCATGGTATATAAGGTTGCTTCGCTGGTGATCAGCACCGGCATAGTCTTGGCATCGGCACACTGACTTCTTCCCGATACGGTACCCCGCGGTAATCGAGCATCCAGCGCACTAACTCGCTGATATGGGATACCGGAATCGTCGATAAACCCTTCCGATTCTTTCTCTGCGGACCTTAATCAGATTGTCATTTGCCGCTGCCTATAATCCCGGCCTCTTCATAACGCTTAGGAGCAGTCACAATGCAATTCATAAAGCCAACCAAACTGGCATTGGCAATAGCCGGCTTGTCAGCGCTGAACGCGCCGGTATTTGCGGAAACCGTTGATGTACCGCAAATGGAGCAGGGCATTCAGATCGGCGATTTAGCGCCTGGACGCGCTATCGTTTGGAGCCGGGCGGATCGCCCGGCGCGCATGATGCTTAAATATGCTTACAACCCGCAGTTCAAGGACGCGATTAGTGTCCGTGGCCCGTATGCATTGGCAGAAACCGACTTTACCGCCCGCCAGGACTTGACCGGGTTGGCTGATGGAAAAGACGTTTATGTGAAAGTCTGGTTTGAGGATTTGACTAATGCTCGCGGCAAAAGCGCAGCGGAGGTTGGCCATTTCCATACCATCGGTAAGCGCGACGATATTCGTTTTGTTTGGGGCGGCGACACCGCTGGTCAAGGCTGGGGTATCAACGAAAGCTTTGGCGGCATGAAAATCTACGAAGCTATGCGCCAAGTCCAGCCGCAGTTTTTCATTCAAAGCGGCGACAACGTGTATTCGGATGGCCCGATTCCGGAGAGTAAACTGGCCGAGAACGGCCAGATTTGGACTAACCTGGTCACGCCGGAAGTGAGCAAAGTTGCGGAAACCTTGGATGAGTTCCGTGGCCGCTACAAATACAATCTGCTAGACGAAAACGTCCGCCGTTTCAATGCCGAAGTGCCGCAAATCTGGCAGTGGGACGATCATGAAGTGGTGAATAACTGGTCGGATTCCAAAGACCTAAGCGTCGATCCGCGCTATACCGAAAAGAATGTACCGACGTTGATTGCCCACGCCACCAAAGCCTTCTTGGAGTATGCGCCGTTGCGCCCGCACGACGCGGAAGAATCCGAGCGGATTTATCGCAAAATTTCCTACGGCAAACTATTGGACGTGTTCGTACTGGATATGCGCAGCTATCGCGGCCCTAACACCGCCAATCTGCAAACTCAAGAAAATGCCGAAACCGCTTTCCTCGGTGCCGAGCAAATGGCTTGGCTGCAGGACGAGTTGAAGCACTCTAAAGCCACCTGGAAAGTCATCTCCGCCGACATGCCGATTGGTTTGAATATCGGCGACGGTAACACGGCTCAAGGCCAAGCGCGTTGGGAAGCTGTAGCAAACGGCAATGATGGGCCGGCGGCCGGGCGGGAACTGGAAATCGCTCGTTTGTTGAGTTTTATCAAGCATGAGCAAATCAACAACCTGGTTTGGCTGACTGCCGATGTTCATTATGCCGCCGCGCATTATTACGATCCTGCCAAAGCGGCATCCAAAGACTTCGCGCCGTTCTGGGAGTTCGTCGCCGGTCCGTTAAATGCCGGTTCCTTCGGGCCCAACAGCACTGATGGCACCTTCGGTCCGCAAGTGGTTTTCTCCAAAGCGCCGCCAGCCGGCCAAGCCAATTTGTCGCCTTACGCTGGCCTGCAGTTTTTTGGCGAAGTGAATATCGACAAGAAAAGCCGCGCCATGACGGTGGATTTTAAGGACATCGACGGCGCTGTGGTCTTCAGTAAAACCCTGGCGGCGGAAGCCGAACGTGAACGCGAGCACGATCATCAGGACCGCGATCGCGACTAAAACCAAGTTGCCGGGACGGTAATTGCCGCCCGGCAATTTCTCTGGTTAAGCCATTTAACTTCAAGCAAAATAAGGACTCTATTCATGTTGAAACCCACGTTATTGACTATGGCCATGCTGGCTGCAATTGGTACGCAAAACAGTGCTCAGGCGCTGCCGCACAGTGAACATCACGAACACGCCAGTGCCGGTCCGTTGGTCATCGGCCATCGCGGCGCGTCCGGCTATCGTCCCGAACATACTCTGGCTGGCTATGCACTGGCGATTGAATTGGGTGCGGATTTTATCGAACCCGACCTGGTGCTGACCAAGGACGGCCAGATGATTGCCCGCCACGAACCCATGATAGGCGGCACCACCGATGTGGCCAATCACCCGGAATTTGCTGATCGGAAAACCACCCGCATGGTAGACGGCGTAGCCGTGACCGATTGGTTTGCCAGCGACTTTAGCTTGAAAGAAATCAAAACCCTGCGCGCCATCCAAACCCGCGGCCGGGATAATTCATATGACGGTGAGTTTGAAATCCCGACTTTGAATGAAGTGATTGCGCTGGCCAAGCAGCAAAGCGCAAAAACCGGCCGCCTCATTGGCATCTATCCTGAAATCAAACATTCCACATATCACGCCGAACTGAAGAACGCTAAGGGTAAGCCGTTGTTCGGTAAAAATTTCTTCGAAGACAAGCTGCTGAAAAAGCTGCATAAGGAATACGGCAATAGCCCATGTGCGCCGGTATTTATCCAGTCTTTCGAAGTCAGCAATCTGCAATATTTGAGCCGCAAAACCGACATCAAATTGGTACAGCTGATCGATGCGGACGACGTCAATGCCGACGGTTCCATGTCGCTGGTTGCGCCTTACAAGCAGCCCTACGACTTCGTGGTGAAAGGCGATCAACGTACATTTGCCGACTTGCTGAGCGACGACGGTCTGGACTTTGTTAAATCCTACGCGGATGCGGTAGGTCCTTGGAAGCCGTATTTGGTAAAAACGGTTGCCGACGGTGTGGACCGCGACAGTGATGGCAGCATCACTATCAAAGACCGCCGGGTAGAAGGCAGCACCGGCGTAGTGGAAATGGCCCACGATAAAGGTTTGCTGGTGCACACCTGGACGTTCCGCAACGACGCCAGTGGCTACGGCTTTGCTGATCCGCAACAGGAAATGACCTATTACTATGATTTAGGTGTGGATGGCTTGTTTACCGACTTTGCCGACACCGGAGTTGCGGCCCGTGATGCCTCGGTGCACGGGGATGGCACGCAGGCTGGAGAATGTTGCGGATTGGAGTGGAGTCACCTAGGGCGTCATCGTTAGCGCTAGTCGATGATTGTCATTATGTTCTGCAAGCTCCATGGTTTGCGGAGCATCGCCTTGGTGTTAGGCGAACAAGCGCCGGAACGAGTTGTACTTTAATTATTCATACGTCAGCGGCGAGCTTGTTCCGGCGGATGGTGGTAGTCATTAGTTGGCCTAGCGTGCCGTGCCCGGGCATAACCTCTTCCCCGAAAGGTTAACTACGCATGGCAAAGCGTATATGATTTGGATAGCTGGCAAGTTTGTCGGTGTCACGTGATGCCGGCTTGGAGTGGCTAAAATTCTTGATCAGCACGCAACGAATTTGGCTTTGTTTGGGTTGATTCATCGAATCCACCCAGAGAAGGCCAATGTCCAGCACCCCATCATGCTACGACTGTGGTATTTTAGCCGCCCTCTACTTCGTCGCGGTTCGGCGGCTTTCAACACAGGATTACTCGCAAAACCATGGGTGTACAGGAAAACTTCGAACAACTCCCGCTAAAAGAATTCACCGAAAAAGCCTATCTGGATTATTCCATGTATGTGATTTTGGATCGGGCTTTACCGCACATCGGTGACGGCCTAAAGCCAGTACAGCGCCGTATCGTGTACGCGATGTCCGAGTTGGGCCTAACGGCGTTGGCCAAATACAAAAAATCAGCTCGTACCGTCGGTGACGTGCTGGGTAAATACCATCCGCACGGCGATTCCGCGTGCTACGAAGCTATGGTGTTGATGGCTCAGGACTTTTCTTACCGTTATCCCTTGATTGATGGCCAGGGCAACTGGGGGTCGCCGGATGATCCAAAATCTTTTGCCGCCATGCGGTACACCGAGTCACGGCTGACTGCTTACGCGCAAACCTTGCTTAGCGAATTGGGGCAGGGCACGGTGGACTGGACCGACAATTTCGACGGCACCTTAAAAGAGCCCAGCCTCATGCCGGCCCGCTTGCCGAATGTGCTGCTGAACGGCACGATGGGTATCGCCGTGGGGATGGCAACCGATATTCCGCCGCATAATCTGCGCGAAGTCGCCAATGCTTGTCTGCAATTACTGGACGATCCTGAAACGCCACTCGAAAATTTGCTGACGCATATCAAAGGGCCTGATTATCCCACCGATGCCGAGATCGTCACGGCTGGCGCCGATATTCAAAAAATGTATGCGACCGGCAACGGCTCGATAAAGATGCGTGCCAAATACGAGCTGGAAGACGGCAATATCGTCATCACGGCTTTGCCGCATCAGGTGTCCGGTGCCAAGTTGCTGGAGCAAATTGCCGCGCAAATGCTGGCGAAAAAGTTGCCGATGATCGAGGATTTACGCGACGAATCCGATCATGAAAATCCGACACGGTTGTTAGTTATTCCCAAGACCAAGCGTATTGATGTCGATGCGGTGATGTCGCATTTATTCGCCACGACTGACCTGGAAAAAAATTATCGGGTCAATATGAATATGATCGGCTTGAACGGTAAGCCGCAGGTCAAAAATCTACGGATGATTTTGACTGAATGGATCAGCTTTAGAACCGAAACTGTGCGTCGTCGTCTGCAATATCGTTTGGATAAAGTGCTGGCACGTTTGCATATTCTGGAAGGTTTGCTAATTGCCTATCTGAATATCGACGAAGTGATTGCGATTATTAGAAGCGAAGATCATCCCAAGCCGGTTTTGATGGAGCGGTTTGGTTTGAGCGATTTGCAGGCGGAAGCGATCCTTGAGCTGAAATTGCGGCACTTGGCCAAGCTCGAGGAAATGAAGATTCGCGGTGAACAGGACGAATTGGAGCAGGAGAGACAGGCCTTGGAAAAAACCTTGGGCTCTGAACGCCTGTTGAATCGACTGATCCGCAAGGAAATCGAACGCGATGCGGAAAAATACGGCGATGACCGGCGTTCGCCCATCGTCGCGCGGGATGCGGCTCAAGCCCTGGATACCACTGAGCTGATTGCGAATGAACCGGTGACGATTATCTTGTCGCAAAAAGGCTGGATCAGGGCGGCCAAAGGTTATGACATAGAAGTCGAAAGCTTGAGCTATCGCGCCGGCGACGCCTATTTATCGTCAGCGAAAGGTCGGACCACGCAATCGGCGTATGTATTGGACTCCACGGGACGAGTCTATACCATTACGACTCACGATTTGCCCTCTGCGCGAAGTCAGGGTGAGCCACTGACTGGCAGGCTTAATCCGCCGCCAGGTAGTTTGTTTACCGATGTATTTACTGGGCAAGCCGACGATTGGCTATTGATTGCCAGTAATGCCGGTTACGGTTTTCGAGTGCAGCTAAAAGAGCTGCAAAGTAAAAATAAAGCTGGGAAGGCGTTGTTGAGCTTGCCAACTGGCGCCAAAGTTTTAACGCCGGCGCCGATTCCAACTGGTCACGACTTGCTGGCGGTTGCGACCTTGCAGGGTAGATTGTTGATATTTCCAGCGTTGGATCTGCCCGAGTTGGCGAAAGGCAAGGGTAATAAACTAATTCAGATTCCTGGCGGGGACTTGGTTTTCGGTAAGGATGCTGTGGTCGCGGTAACGGCGTTGTCGGCGAGCTGCGAATTGAAAATCGTCTCCGGCAAACGACATGTCACCCTGAAAGCCATGGATATTGCCCAATACACTGGCAATCGTGCGAATCGTGGCACAGCATTGCCGCGTGGTTTCCAAAAAGTGGATGGGTTGGAGTGTATTGTTGCTTAATACTTTGCGGTGCTGGACATATTATTGGGAGTTTAAAAGCTTTTTTTGGGATTTTTTGTGCCAACTATTTGAGACTCAAAATCGGTTTATCAGATCAGTTTGAAAAAATCTGTTGACGTAAGTAATCAATGTCTTTATCATGAGCATCTTTCTGGAGCGCTTCTGCTCTTCGGGATAATAAGAAGGTCAATTCGGGGTATAGCGCAGTCTGGTAGCGCGTCTGCTTTGGGAGCAGAATGTCGGGAGTTCGAATCTCTCTACCCCGACCAAGATTTGCGCTTGTAGCTCAGCTGGATAGAGCATCGGCCTTCTAAGCCGAGGGTCGCAGGTTCGAGTCCTGCCAAGCGTGCCATCGCAAAAAAAATCATCATTATGGTGAGCGTAGCTCAGTTGGTAGAGTCCCGGATTGTGATTCCGGTTGTCGTGGGTTCGAGCCCCATCGTTCACCCCAATTAAATCAATAGCTTGACGTTGTTTGTATGATGTAAGATCGGCATCTACTGACAAAGCTACTGACAAATGATCATTCGTTCGACGGTTTTACAGTTTTCAATTTAACATCATAAACATTCATCATCGAAGCCGTTCGGTGTCCACTCGCATCCAGTTTATTGCCTGTTGTATCGCTAACACCTTTACGTTTAAGATCATGAAAAGTAAAAGGCACCCAATTAATGCCTCTTTCTTCAGCTGCTAATTTGGTGGCAACTGTTATTCGCCCCATAGCCGTTTTAAGACTATCGACTACGATTTTGTCACCGGTACGTTCACTAATAATGATATGCCTATCCTCAGCGCGAATCGGATGAGGTTGTTTTCGATCGGACAATATTCGGTTTCTTGTCGCAACTGCAAAATCCCACGCAGTACGTAGTCGCGGATTCCATTCTGTAATGTTGTCACGAGATCCCTTGCGACGCTTAATTAATAGGCCTTCCGGCAATTCATTTGCATCGGTAAGATCCAGCACTTCCGATAAGCGCATACGGCAAAGATAGGCAATTTCCATGGCTGGCCAGAGATACCAATAATTTGACTCTTGAGCAATCTTGAGCATAAATTCGTAATCACGATCTTCGGCGTAATGTTGACGAGGTTTGATTGATAGTTTTTTCACACCTAACGTTGGATTGAATTTAATTTTTTCATATTCGTATGCCCATGAAAAAACTCGTTTAATGTATGCAAGCTCTTTATTTGCCCTACTTTCCGAAGATTCACCGCGGGTGTCTCGGTATTTTCTAACGAGACCCACTGTCCATTTAGTGATTGGAAGCTCACCAAGAGTGTCATTGGTTGAAATTTTGCGACCACAGATATGCTGATGGCAATCTAGATAATCTTTTTGCGTTGATGTAGCCAATTTGCGCCAGATAGGCGTTAGCTGGAAATCGAGACTAATTGATGCGAAGGTCGCCGCCATGGGAGCATTGAGACTTTCGTATGCTTGCCAAATTTCTGCCAAAGATGATTTTGGACCGATCAGTCGCTTTGAACGCCATTTCCCAAGATCTGGGTCTTTGTATTTGTACATCCATTTGCCAGTACCTGACTTATCCCACCAGACACCGGTCGGCAATTTTCTGGCATCAATGTTGGTCGGTACAACTGCAGTTCGCGCGGGACCTTTAGGCATAGGCGTTTAATCGATAAAATCGATTACCTCTTGATTGGCGTCTGGGATATCAAATTTTAATCCCATGGCGGCATTAATTGCATCTATCGTAGTAAAAATTTTACCCCCTTGCCCGTATAAGTAACGGACACCATTTTTTCTTAAGCATCGCTCAATATCACCGGGTCTATCGTAACCAGTAGCTATTTTCAGTTGATCAATAGAAACAAGAGTTGTCATATCGATTGGTTAGATAGGCTATAACTCTTCATTCACTTTTTTAGCGTAATCACGGTAGCCCGGAATTTTTGTTAGTTTTAAATAGGGAAAATATTCAACTTATTGGCTGTTTTAAAGCGGTTTTACAAACACAACACCGCTCCAGCGACTTTTCGCTGCCCAATATGATCAACGCCGCTGAATAACAATGGCCGCATTCCGTCATCAGCAATTTTTTATTTCTCAAGTCTCGTGCCACCAACCATGCCGTGGTGAAATCGAGATTGCCACTGGGCAAGGAAATTTTAAAAAGATCGAATGCCTGGATAACGTTATCAATTTCGCCGTGACTGTTTTCTGCTTCAATTGCACGAAATATCTTGGCGAAGAGCGTGGCTTCCTTGTACCTTTTTACGTTATGCGTCAAGCCACGAATTGACTCTTTGATGGGACCCGAACTACCGGATCGCCCTAGAATTTCTTTGTAAGTGGCCTTTATCAGCTCTCTGGAGATGGTGGTTTCTCGGACAATAACGGCAATTCTGGCCTGGCGTTGAATCAGGGTAATGGCCAACTGATACTGTTTAAGTGTTTTGATCATCTTTTTAGCCTCCATGATTCAAGCCCTCCCTTAACGTCAGTAACACATCAACGGCGGTGTGCTGCTTGCGATTCATGTACTCAAAAAAATGATTTGAAATCCTTGGCGCAAAACACAGCCAGCCCGATTGAGCGATATGCTCAATGTCCTCAATTGACAAACGACCAATGGCCTCAATTAACGCCTTATCCGAAATGCCCAACATAAAACCAGCGAATAGAGGATTATCTCGACAGAGATCACGGGCTTTGATAAGCCATAAACAATTCAACGTCGTTATTTCTTGATCAGCACTCTGAACCTGTGCGCGCTCCAAACAATCAAAATAATCATCCAACTCACCCATGGCAGACTGTATGATTTGCCTGACGTGGGAGGACGGGTTTTTTATCTGCAACCATTGATTTAAATAATCCGCGCCAAATTCGTTCGTCAACGGGCACAATAACGCTTGGCAGAAATGCGCAGTAACCTGCTCAACGTTGACAAAGTCAAGGATTAACGGTTGATGGTTGAAAAAGCATTCTCGTGCCAGGCGGGCTAAATTTTTTCCTTCCGCTGCATCCAGTAGGGTTCGAGATTGAATTGATTGAACTAATAAATACATTATGACTCTCCTTGGCCGTTAGTAACGGTCAAGACATATCGCCAAAGTTTTGCCGGCATTTTGTGAAAATGGCCGCGAAATTCGATATTGACGGGCTACGCTGCCAGTCTTGTTTTCACATACGGGACAGCGGGCAGCCAGTTGAGCTTCATGGCGGGGAATCAGGAATCGCGCTTGACAGCAAAGACACTTCACAAAATGCAATGCAGAGGCATGAAATTGTCTTGTTAGTTGCCATGCTCGATTAATATCCAACACTCTGTGGTGTTCGAATCCTGCCTCCCGATTGCTGGGCTTGGGGTTGCGGGCAACGATGCGGCAGTACAATGTATATGCGTTGCACAACTGCAACCCAAACTCGGTACCATTGGCTCTAACGGATACGTAATCCTGAATTAACCCCAAGAATATTGAGGCGTGCAGATTGTTGATGGTTGAACGACTTATCCAGTGTGGATCCCAAGGCAGCATGCCTTTAATTGGTGCTTGTTCTTGCGCAAGCCTGTAAATGCGTGTGGCTGTTTTACGTTTGATTCCACAGAGAGCACAAACCACCGGTGTTCGGGCGCCGTAGTCGAACAATGTCTTTGCCAACATCAGTTCAGCGCCAAAATGCGACAAGTCAACGAAGCCACCGTTATGCATGATGATCACCCTGATCATGAGCATCATGAACCAGTAAGGCCGCATGAGCGGCGGCTGAAACCGGATGGTTACCCAGTGGCAGCAAACTGATCACGGCGCGGTTAACCGCCGCCTGTTCTTTAATCTGTTCCAGCGACAAATCTGCCACATGATAGACCGTCTCCGGAATGACACCAAACCGCCAGGCGGCTTCCATGGGATTGCTTCGGGCACATTCTCTCAATAGCATCAGATATTGAAAATTCAGTTGCGTCAGATCGTCTTCTAGGGTGGCCATGCTCTTCTCTAATGAATTACGACATGGGGTAATACTAAAAGACTGGTTTTGTAATCGTCACGTTCGGAAAGTGGGTGTTTTTGGGGTACTTTCCGCGCAAAGCCTTGTTGGACGTGGCTTGGCAAGGTGTCAGGCAATGCTTCAGTGATAAAAAGTGATTGACAATACGTAACCGTTTGTATTTTCGATGAATTGTTTTTTTGGGGAGCTATAGATGGCGTAATTAGGTCGAAAGAAGGCCTTTTTTGAACACTTGAAATAGTGAGTTTTTGAGTAGACTCGGGGCAACCTTACGAGTCACTTCTGCTATGCACACTATCGATTTGAAATCCGGTTTCCGGCGGCCATGTGCCGCTAAACAGCATCGTCTATATCCGCTGCCGATTTTGCTGAGCTTTTTGGTTTGTAGTGCATCGTGTTTAGCCCATGGCAATGTCACCCAACAGGCCCGAGCGACTAGCACTGTACACACGCTACAAAATACGCTTTGGTGGCAGATTGCAAAGCAGCACCATTTGGATCCTTACATACTGTATGCGGTTGCATTAAAAGAATCCGCCAACGATGCCGATCCAACCGCGGTAAAACCCTGGCCATGGGCACTGAATAAATCCGGACACTCCTTGATGCCAGCCTCGCAGCGGGAGGCCCATGCCTTGCTCAAGCAATCGATAGACGAAGGCAATCGGTTGGTAGACGTGGGGTTAATGCAAATCAATGTCCGCTGGCATGGCCACAGAGTGAGCGCGCCGGCGCAATTACTGGATCCGATTACCAATGTACAAATAGGTGCCGAACTATTAGCAACCGCTATTGGTTCAGCCCCGCATGACTTGGCTTTAGGGATTGGGCGCTACTATAGCTGGAAGGATGAAAAGGCCGCCATCGCCTACGGACAAAGTGTGATGGCCATAGCCGACCGAGTGAAGCAGGTGATTTGAGATGGAGGATAGCCTCTATCATCTGCAATTGGATTATCTGTTGTTAGCACGGGAAATGGTGCTGTCTGGACAAGAAGAACAGGCGATGTTTAGCTTGGGATTAACGCCAGAAGCCGTGGGTATCCTGAAAAAATTGCAGGTGCAGCAAATTAGGGAGATAGCTCGGCGCGAATGCCTGGCCTTTACCCCTAGATTCAATGTCAGCTTCTGGGGGCGTTATCTTCAGGTCGATCAGTCAGTGCATGAGGGCGATACGTGTGATAGACAGGCGCGTGACTTGCTCATGCTGCTCACAGGATCAGGCGATATATCATGAGTGCTTGGTACACCTACGAAGACCGGCTAAAAGATCATTATCTTGCCTATCAATTACTGAAGCGAAAATTGCGGCCGACGTTCGTTAAAGCGCATATTAAAACGATTAGCCAACATGAGCTAAAGGCCATGTACTATGCCATTCACTTTCACGGACCCTCCAACGGACAATTACCGCTGGCTAAAACCATTCCGGCATCACGCGAGTCGTTTCTCTATCTGACGTTATTTCTGTCCATCTATCAAATCACCAGCAAGGTTAATCCGCAGTCACGAATGGACGTGCCGGCCATTTTGTTTACATGGGATTATTTCCATCGATCCTATGAACACCTTATCCCCGAAGAGCGACCTTACGGCAAAATACGACCCGCCAACTTCAACGAAGCCTGGGTATTGGCGCAAGGTATGCGCGAAGGACAAGTCGTCTTGAAATATTGCCCCCGCTGTCGACATAATTATGCGGTATTCTACGAGAGTAAATTCCGACCGGTTTGCCAGTTCTGTGAATTGGCAGATGCAAACGTTAACTCATTTCGCCCAAACACGCCTTAAGTCTGGTCAGCAATTGAATTGAACGGTTGACGATTTAGCCTTTTCACCAAGCCTGGCTCCATAGCCATGGCTATCTTGAAAGCGGACACCCAAGATATTTAAATTCACCAAGAAACAATTGTCGTTAACGACCCCAAGGCGTCATTCAGATATAGATTTAAGCTTCCCGATAACGGTCATTGGCAAAAGGCACCACCGCCAACTCCACTTGCCAAGTCGCAAATTTGAAGCGAGTTAATCGTAATTGACATTACAAACTATACTTCGGGCTTCGACTATTCGATTTTGGTGGAAAAGCCTTCACAGTTTATTAACCAAAGCATCAAGGCTTTTTCATACCTTTACTGGTACCCAATTCAAAACGGCTTTAAGCCTGGCATTGTTCATGCCGTTTTTGATTACCACCTGGTGCAGCAGCAATATCTTGGTTTTATATGTCTAAACATTCAGTACAAAAAGTACGGCGAGTTTATAACGCGTTTGTCGCCACAGAAACACTTGAGGATTACGCACTTCGTTATACGCCAGAACACTTCAGAAAATGGTCGCCCTGGGTTATTGGTAATACTGCAATCGGTGGAATTTCTTTTTTAGCGCTGGAAGCGATTGGCGCCTCAATTTATTTAAGCGTTGGTTATACCAATGCCTTTTGGGCGATTGCTTTGGCAGCCACCATTATCTTTCTCGCAGGCACACCGGTTTGTTATTACGCAGCTAAGCACAATATCGACATTGACTTGTTAACCCGAGCAGCAGGATTTGGCTATGTGGGTTCAACTGTGACGTCATTGATTTACGCCTCCTTCTGTTTCATCTTTTTTGCGCTGGAAGCCGCTATCATGGCCCAAGCATTAAAACTTTGCTTTGGATTGCCTTTATTCTTTGGGTATCTCATTTGCTCTTTAGTCATAATACCCATCGTGTTTTATGGTGTCACAGCCATCAATCGATTGCACCAGATTACTCAGCCCTTCTGGTTAATATTGATGGTTTTGCCGTTTGCGTATCTTCTGCTCGATAAACCTGACATTCTTGATGCATTTTATGCATATCGTGGTACATCGTCCGGAACGAATGAATTTGATCCATATCATTTCGGCATAGCCACCGGAATTTCCTTGTCGCTAATCGCGCAAATTGGCGAACAAGTCGATTACTTGCGTTTCATGCCAGCACGTAATCCAAAAAACCGATTCAGCTGGTGGCTATCTGTTTTAACCGCTGGACCCGGCTGGATTATTTTGGGTTTCTTTAAGCAGATTGGCGGCGCACTGCTAGCCATTCTTGCGCTGATATCCGGCTTGTCATTAATTGAAGCCAAGGAACCAGCGGAGATTTATTACACTGCCTACCGCCTGATATTTGAAAACCCTGGTTTTGCCCTCGCTGTTAGCACATTCTTTGTGGTGATTTCGCAAATCAAAATTAACGTCACCAATGCTTACGCGGGCTCGCTGGCATGGTCAAACTTTTTTTCCCGTGTGACTCATGCACATCCTGGCCGCGTAGTCTGGGTGTTTTTTAATATCGCCATCGCTATTGTGCTCATGGAACTCGGCGTCTTTGAGGGTTTACAAAAAATTCTGGGTTTGTATTCAAATGTTGCTATGGCCTGGATTGCAGCTATTAGCAGTGATTTGACCATCAACCGACTATTGAAACTTCGACCAACACTCATCGAGTTTCGACGAGCGCATTTGCATGACTTCAATCCTGTCGGCTATCTCAGCATGTTGCTGGCTTCTTTTGCATCCATTCTGGCTTTCACGGGATTGTTCGGTGAGCTATTTCAAGCGTATTCCTGGGCATTGGCTTTGGGGCTAGGATTTTTATGCCCACCTCTATTGGCGTTCATCACAAAAGGCCAGTATTACCTTATCAGAAATTTCGAAGCACCCAGCGATTCCGGTAACCATTCAGCAAATTGCCGCTGCGAAATCTGTGAATTTTCTTACGATCCCAAAGATACGACTTTCTGCCCCTACTTTAATTCGACGATTTGTTCGCTATGTTGCACGTTGGAAGCTAATTGTCACGATCAATGCAAACCCAATACAGCAAGTTACCAACATAGGTTTCTTGAAAGGCTGATGGCGGCCCTGTTCAAGGATAACCTCGAGCATGCCAGTGTGCAACGCGCAGCACAATTTACATGGCTCATGATGCTCATGGCATTTTTTACGGCTATCGTTTTTTGGTTAATCTTTACCAGCACACGCTCAGCGGAATGGTCTACCGAATTAATCACCGTAATTAAAGCATCATTTTTGCTGCTCTATGCGCTTGTGATGGGGATGCTTGCCTTAGGGACTTGGTGGTACGTGTTGTCAGACCAAAGTCGAACATTGGCCAAAGCGGAAATAGCGGCTCGAAATAGCGAGCTGGAAAAGGAAACCTGATTACCCATAAGCCTCAGCTAATTTGAGCAAACGCGCAGGCATGGGCGGAGTATTGGCTGCCGCGACGAGAAACCTGGGCATCATGGCTTGCAGATCGAACCGGCGGTTGAAGCGATAACAAAACTCGGCCAGATAACGTGGCAAGTGTTTGGGATTGATGGCATGGTACGTACCGTTAATCGAGCGCTTCACATTACCGATCATGGTGTTGACCCAAGCGAACTCTTCTTTGGTCACGCTGTCCGGTCCGCCGCCGGTCACAATGCTGTAGTGGTGGCAACCTCGATCAAGCACGGCGGAAAAACAGGCCAGACCGTCCGAGTAAACCAGGCTACCCGGCTCAAGATGTTTACCGGCCCAGCGTTTGATTTCGCTGGAACGAAAGCCTTTGACGACGTTCAAGTTCATGGCGATGGGATGATGTGCTTCGTTCAGTGCTACCGCCGCCACAAACGGGGTCTTGTTTTCCGAGCCTCGCCCGCGCTTTCCGCCGCGATGTTCACCACCCCAATAGACATCATCCAGTTGAATGATGCCGGTCAGCGGTTTGCGGTCATCCCGCTCTTTCATGGCTTGCATGATCTTGTGCTTGATGCTCCAGGCGGTGTTGTAGCTCACGCCGATTTGGCGCATCAAGGCCAAGGTCGACACGGCCGTTTTGGCTTGTGTCAGCAAGTGGATCGCCAGAAACCACACCGTCAGCGGCAGTTTGGTGTGTTCGAACAGTGTCCCGCTAGTCAGCGATGTTTGATGATGACAGGTCGTACATTGATAGAGATGACGGGTCTTGACCACGCTATAACGACGGCCAGCGCAACTTGGGCATTGAAAACCGGATGGCCATCGCGCCTGAAATAGGGCTTCCGCGCATTGGGCTTCGCTACCGTAGCGCTTTAGGAAATACATCAAACTGAAGCCTTTTTGAAATTGGATCGGATTCTTTTTCATGGCACGATCTCCAGTCAGGTTAGGACTTTCATTGGACTTGCAGGAGGCTTCAAAGTTGCTGAGGTTTATGGGTAATCAGGAAAGGAAATGGCCGAACGGTTGAAAATTGAACAGGAACTAATTCAACACAGAAGCCATTTGGCACGGTTGGTCGAACAAAAGACGGCGGATTTGGAACAATCGTTAGCCCAACTCAATGTCGAATCGGAACGCTTAAGAACGTTTCTGCAAAATGCCAGTGATGGCATTCATATTCTAGATACCGACGGTAACGTCATAGCATTTAGTGATTCCTTCGCCAGTATGCTGGGTTACGCAAATGAGGAAGCCAGTACGTTAAACGTCAAGGATTGGGATGCGCTGATCCCAAAAGAGCAATTGGCAGAAAGGATCAGGCAGCTCATCGATGAACCCAGGGTGTTTGAAACTCAACATAAGCGTAAGGATGGGGTTGTGTTTGATGTAGAAGTCAGCGCCCGCCATGTTATTCTCGATGGCAGAAGCTACCTGTATGCCTCTTCGCGTGATATATCCAGTCGCAAACAGGCTGAGGACGCTCTGGCGCGAAGCGAAGCATTTGCCAATCTGATTGTCGACACGGTACCAGAGGTGATATTGGTCGTAGATGCCGGGGGACGCATCACTCGGGCCAACACGCAATTAAAAAGGATATTTGGCTATCTGCCGAAAGAACTGACTGGTCAACCGGTTGAAAGACTAATTCCAGCGCGTTTTCGAGCGCAACATACCGGTTTACGGCAGGGTTATGCGGCCGAAAATATTCCCCGAATGATGGGCGCCAATCGGGAACTGTTTGGTATACACAAAGACGGCAGTGAAATTCCGGTAGAGGTGGGTCTAGCGCCACTGACAGTCGGCGAGAACCGATTCGTCATCGCCTCCATAGCCGATATCAGTTTGCGTAACACAGCCCTTCAATCGCTGCGTGACAGTGAAATGCGTTTCCGTCTACTAACCGAGACGATCAAGGACTACGCCATCATCATGCTATCCCCTGATGGCCATGTTTTGACTTGGAACGAGGGCGCGCGGCGTTTGAAAGGCTACAACAGTGACGAAATCATCGGGCGACCCATGACCCATTTTTATACTGCAGAAGCTATTGCCGCGGGAAAGGCCTTTACGCTGCTGGAAAAAGCCAAACGCCACGGTTCCGTTGAGGATGAGGGCTGGCGAGTGCGCAAAGACGGTTCTCGCTTTTATGCTGACGTGATCCTGACTGCTCTCCATGACTCGTCAGGCGAACTCATGGGCTTTGCCAAAATCACCCGGGACATTACAGAACGTAAACAGGCCGGGGAAGCTTTGCAAGAAAGCAGAGACCGTCTTGCAGCTGCCGCCTCCGCCGGCATTGTCGGCGTTTGGGATTGGGATATCCCTAATAATCGCCTCGTCTGGGATAGGGTAATGTATCAACTCTACGGCATTCGCGCCGAAGATTTTAGCGGGGCCTATGAGGCATGGTCAAACGCTATTTCCCCTGAAGACAGAGCTCTCGCTGAAGATAAGATTAACGCCGCTTTGCGGGGAGAGCAGGATTATATTCACGAGTTTCGTGTGGTATGGCCCAATGGCTCCATTCACCACCTCAAGGCCGTTTCAACGACTACCTTCGATACGCTCGGTAAGCCGCTACGGATGATCGGCGTTAATTATGATCTGACCGATCAGAAAGCCATTGAACATGAGTTATCAGAAGCACGAGCGAGGGCAGAATCCGCCAACCGCCTCAAGTCAGAATTCCTGGCCAATATGAGCCACGAAATCCGCACACCCATGAATGCCATTATCGGACTATCCGGGCTGGGCTTGGGTCTGCCCGGCCTGACACCAAAATTGCAGGACTATCTTGCCAAAATACATAAATCCTCCAAAGCGCTGTTGGCGATTATCAACGACATCCTCGATTACTCGAAGGTCGAGTCGGGACGACTGGAGTTAGAAACCATAGAATTCAATCTTGAGGAATTACTCGATAATGTGGCCGATTTATTTACCATTGATGCGGAAGCAAAAGGCCTTGAACTGGTGTTGGATATCGCACCCGAGATACCACCTTACCTGTTGGGCGATTCACTACGCTTGGGGCAAGTGATGAGCAATCTGGTCGGCAATGCCGTGAAATTTACCGAGGTCGGCGAAATCCATATCAAAGTCGCTGTCGTCGAAATGCCTGTCCTGAGTGACAATGAGCATGTCAGGTTGCAATTTTCGGTACGTGATACAGGTATTGGCATAGCGGCAGAGCAACAGGGACATCTATTTGAAGCATTTAACCAAGCGGATGGCTCAATCACACGCCGGTTTGGTGGTACTGGCCTGGGGCTAACCATCTGCAAACTTCTGATCGAAAAAATGGACGGGAACTTAACGGTAGTAAGCGAAGTAGGTCAAGGGAGCTGTTTCAGCTTCACCCTGAGTTTTTCGGTTTCCGACAAAGCGCATATCGAACGTTCACCTTTGGCATTACGCGGTATGCGTGTTTTGGTGGTGGATGATTTGGAAAGCTCGCGACAGGTGCTAACCGAAGTGCTTCGATCCTGGGGCTTCGAGATAACAGAAGCCAGTAGTGGTAGCGAAGCGCTAGAGCAGTTGCAACGGGCAGTGCATGAACCAACCCGATTCTTCGAATTGGTACTGGTGGATTGGAAAATGCCTGAGATGGATGGTGTAACCTTAGCACGGCAGATACACGATCAGGTATCGCTAGGGTATTTGCCGAGGCTGCCGCTGATCATGATGATTACAGCCTATAACCGAGATCAAGCAGTTCAGCAAGCGCATGACGTTCATCTGGATGCGGTATTAACCAAGCCCGTCAACGCCTCCCGGCTATTCGATGTCATCATGAAGATTCAAGGCGGCCACACCGATGAAAAAGCGGTTTTGGACACTTATACGCTTTATGAACTGGCATTACCACTTCAAGGCGCACAGGTGTTGTTAGTCGAGGACAACGACGTCAATCAAACCGTGGCACGCGAGCTGTTGGAACGTATGGGACTTCATGTTTCTATTGCCGGGAATGGTCAGGAAGCGCTGGCCTGTTTACAGCAGGCAACCTACGATATCGTCCTGATGGATTTGCAGATGCCAGTCATGGACGGTTTAGAAGCCAGTCGGCACATTCGCGAGCAAGAGTGCTTCAATGATCTTCCGATTATCGCCATGACGGCAGCGGTTATGCTACGGGACCAACAGGATTGCGAAGCAGCGGGAATGAATGGACATCTCTCAAAACCGATTGAGCCTGAGGTATTGCTTAAGGTCCTGCTCAGGTGGATAAAACCGCGTGCATCATCCGGCAAGGCTCTTCCACCTAGACCGATGATTGTGGAAGCAGATAGCGCGTACCCTGACATCAAGTGCCTGGACAGTCGGCAAGCCTTAACAAGGTTGATGGGTAACCAGGCGCTGTTTCATTCTTTACTTTCGCAAGTCACCCAGGAATACGCCGACGTTGTTGCGGAAATACGTCCAATCGCTGCAAGCGGTAAGCTTCACGATGCAGCCCGCACGTTACACAAGCTGCGGGGTGTGTTAGGTAACATTGCAGCCACTGAAGCAATCGAATTGACTGCAAAAGCCGAACTGTTAGCCAAGGAGGGAGTGAGCAATGGGCTGTTTGAACGTCTGGATCAGCTGGAACATGAAATGCATAGTTTGGTTGATTCAATAGGCGCTTATTTGGCCAGCGTCAGCAAGAAGGAACAAGGGAATAAATCACAAACTGCACTAGACTTTAATGCCTTGGATACACTGCTCACGGAACTACGCACGCAAAGTGTCGATGCGTTGGATCTATTTGAAAAACTCTATCCAGCGATTGAAGCAACCCAGGGAGAGTCATTTGCCTTGCATTTACGTAACCGCATGGAGGCTCTGCAATTTACACAAGCAACTGAACTGTTGTCATCCATCACTTTGCAGTAGGGAAACTCATGACTATCAACATGTCTCGAAATCAATCCCGAATTTTAATCGTTGATGACGATCCCGGAACCGTTCGCGCACTGGCTGAGATTCTAAAGGATATTGGCAAGGTTCATTTTACTACCAAGAGTACGGATGCCGTGGAGATGGCCATGTCGGTCGCGCCGGATTTTATTATTCTGGACGTGGAAATGCCTGAGTTGAACGGCATTGATGTGTGTGCACTGATCAAAAGTAATCCTGCTTTCAATGATGTGCCGGTACTGTTCGTCACCGCCCATTCCGATATTGATATCGAGACCCGTGCCTTGACGGCCGGCGCCATTGATTTTATTGAAAAGCCTCCCCATCCTCTGCTGGTCGAAACGCGCGTTCGGAATTACCTTGCGCTCAAACAACGTACCGATCATCTGAAAAAGCTGGCCTTGGCTGTCGAACAAAGTTCTGAAAGCGTCATCATCACGGATATTGATGGCAACATCGAATATGTCAACGACACTTTTCTCCGGAACACGGGCTATAGCCAACAAGAAGTCATTGGCGAGAATCCCCGCATACTGGCTTCCGGCAAGACACCAGCGGAAACCTTTGTGGAACTCTGGTCAGCATTGACCGGCGGTAAAAACTGGAAAGGGGAATTTATCAACCGCCGAAAGGATGGGAGCGAATATATCGAATTGGTGACCATTTCACCGATCCGTCAACCTGATGGTAAAATCACCCACTATTTATCGGTCCAAACCGACATCACCCATCAAAAAGCCGCCGAAGACCAGATCAGACGGCTGGCTTATTTCGATACATTGACCCAATTGCCCAATCGGCGCCATTTTCAGGACCGCCTTGATCAGGCGATTGCCGCCAGTCAACGTAGTAAACGCTATGGAGTCGTCATTATTATTGACTTTGATAACTTTAAGTTAATCAACGATACCTGGGGACACAGCATTGGTGAGCGTTTTCTTTGTGCGATCAGTATGCGATTGCGTAATAGCTGTGTGCGGGCTGCGGATTTAATAGCCCGGTTCGGGGGGGATGAATTTGCCTTCTTACTTGAAGATATCAACGATGACTACACCGAAGCTGCGAGACAGGTAGAAATCTGTACTCAGAAAATACTTCGCACGATTGATCAACCGATTGAGATGAATGCGGTTGAATATCATATCACTGCCAGCGCTGGCTTATATCTGTTCTCGAATAGCTCGGATGAAGATGTTGACAAAGCCATCAAGCGGGCTGAAGCAGCGATGTACCGCGCTAAAATTGAAGGACGAAATCGCCTCTGTTTCTTTGACCCCGATATTCAAGCAAAACAGGAAGAACGAGCCAAGTTGGAAGCGGCACTTCATAGCGCCTTGGTTCGCAATCAGTTTCGAATCGTTTTCCAGCCACAAATTGGTACAGACGACCGAGTGACGGGGGCTGAAGTACTGTTACGTTGGGAGCATCCGGAGCTTGGCATGGTTTCCCCGCTTGAGTTTATAGCCTTGGCAGAAGAAACCGGCTTGATTATCCCCATCGGTCTGTGGGTTTTAAAATCAGCTTGCCACCAACTCCGACGCTGGAATAACTTATCTGGGTGGGAAAGTTTCACCCTCAGCGTCAATATCAGCTCGCGCCAGTTACATCAGGAAGACTTTATTGCCAACGTCTCAGAAATTATTTTGGAAACTGGCGTCTCGGCAAAAAACCTGACCTTGGAACTCACCGAGAGCGCCATTCTGAAAAACGTCGAGGATTCGATCGAAAAAATGAATGTACTCAAAGCAAGAGGTCTTAGCTTTTCAATGGATGATTTCGGCACAGGATACTCGTCCTTATCCTATCTTAAACGGCTACCTGTAAACGAATTGAAGATTGATCAATCCTTCGTCCGCGACCTTGGCATTGACCTTGGTGATGAGGTCATTGTACGAACCATCATTGCCATGGGGCAAAGTCTAGGACTCTCGGTCATTGCCGAAGGGGTTGAAACAGCATTTCAGCATGAACTGGTGCGTGGTTATGGGTGCCATCATTTTCAGGGTTATCTTTTTGGACGCCCGCAAGATGCGAAAGAGTTTGAAAGTAACCATTTTGATCAATCCAGTTCACTCTTATTTCCAAATAAATGACTGATTTCAAAATATTAATCGCAGATGATGAGCCGGGCACGATTCGAGTGCTCTCCGAAATACTAAAAAGCGTTGGCAAAATTTATTTTACTACCCACGGCACCCATGTTTTAGAGCTGGCGAAGAACATACTCCCCGATATTATTTTGTTGGATATAGAGATGCCTGATATGACAGGTTTTGAAATATGCGAGCAAATCAGGCGCGACGCGATGTTTACGGATACACCGATTCTGTTTGTCACCGCCCAAAACGGTATTGATCAGGAAAGTCGGGCATTGACATCGGGAGCCATTGATTTCATTCATAAACCGCCTCATCCAGTGCTAACTAAAGCACGTGTCAGTAATTATCTGGCATTGAAGCGACAAACCGATGAGTTGAGAATGCTGTCTATGCAGGATGGTCTGACCAATATTGCGAATCGAAGGGCATTCGACAAAGCGCTGAGTCGGGAATGGCAACGCGCCTGCCGGAGTGGCCATTCGTTGTCACTGATCATGCTGGATATCGATTTTTTCAAATCCTACAACGATCGTTACGGCCATCTGGCGGGTGATGACTGTTTGCGAGCAGTTGCCAATTGCCTGGCACGCCACGTAAAACGTCCGAGTGATGTAGTAGCTCGGTATGGTGGGGAGGAGCTCGCGGTTTTATTACCCGGATGCGGGCTGGAAGAGGCATACGATATCGCTGAGAGCATTCGGCAGGAGGTATCGCGTTTGCGTATCGCACACGCCGGTTCGACTTTACCATCAACGATTACTGTCAGTGCGGGCATCGCCACGACTGTAACGCTTTGTCAAAATACAGAAATTTGTTGGCGTAAACCTGGAGGGCTTCAGTCCGGCGTCCCTTGCGGATTAACTGAAAATAACCTGATCAAGCGAGCAGACAGGGCATTGTATACGGCTAAAAATTCCGGCAGAAATTGTGTAAGGACATGACATGGATAGTATGACAACTTGTAAGCAGACACGCATTTTGATTGTTGACGACGATTCGGGAGCGATTCGGGTATTGACCCAAATTCTCAAGGATGTGGGCAAAGTGTATTTCACCACCGATAGTACCCAGGCCTTAGAATTAGCCCTGTCGGTGACACCTGATTTCATTCTATTGGATATCGAGATGCCGGAACTGAACGGTATTGATTTGTGTCAGCGCATCAAAAACCAGTACGCATTAAGCGATGTCCCGATTTTGTTTGTCACCTGCCACACCGATGTCGACACAGAAACCCGAGCATTGACGGCCGGCGCCATCGACTTTATTCACAAGTCGGCTAATCCCGTTCTGATTAAGACGCGAGTACAAAATTACCTCGCACTCAAACATCATTACGACGAACAACGCAAACTTGCCCAAGCTGTTGAGCAAAGTTCCGACAGCATCATTATCACGGATATCGACGGCAATATTGAATACGTTAACCCAATGTCTGAAAAAAGCAGTGGGTATTCCCGGCAGGAAATGCTTGGTCAAAACCCCCGGTTACTGGCATCCGGCAAGACATCTGCACAAGCCTATCAGAATCTTTGGTCTGCGTTGACCAGCGGTCGAACTTGGCGTGGCGAATTCATTAACCGCCGCAAAGACGGCAGCGAATATATCGAGCGCGCAAACGTTTCGCCTATCGCTCAAGCCGATGGCAAAATCACGCATTATCTGGCAATAAAGACCGATATTACGGATCAAACATTAATGCAGGATGAGATCAGTCGTTTGGGTAGATTCGACAGCCTGACGAATCTACCCAATCGTCGCCAGCTACAAGAACGGTTGCGGCAGGTGCTTTCAGCTTGCAGTCGTCACCAACACGCTAGCGCCTTATTATTTATTGATATCGACGATTTCAGGCGGTTGAACGACATATATGGGCATAGTCTTGGCGATAAAGTATTGACAGAAATCAGTTTGCGTTTACGCCAGGATTGTTTACGTACAGAAGATGTCATCGCTCGATTGGGGGGTGATGAATTTGCTGTTATTATTGAAAACTTGTCCAAAGATTTGTGGGTGGCAGCATCGCAAGCCGAAGAAGTTGCCGAAAAAATATTAGTAACTATTACGAAACCCCTGGTGTTTGATTCGATTGAGCAACACCTCACGGCGAGTCTGGGTATTTATCTATTTACAGGCGACGATCTGGATGTTGAAGAGGCGATCAAACGAGCCGACGCTACCATGTATCGCGCTAAAGCAGCCGGCAAGAATTGCTTCAAATTTTATGATCCGCAAATTCAACGCGACATCGAGAGGCGTATTACCTTGGAGACCGATTTGCGCCGGGCCGTGAGTGAACAGCAGTTAACTATTTTTTTCCAACCTCAATTTGATCAAGATAAGCGATTGACCGGCGCGGAAGTGTTACTTCGTTGGGAACACTCGGAACAAGGTATGATCCCCCCCAGTGAGTTCATACCCTTGGCGGAAGAAAAAGGGTTGATTATTTCCATTGGGCTATGGGTTTTGAAATCAGCCTGCTTACAGCTACGCACTTGGAATATGAAACCGGGTTGGGAACAATTTCAGCTCAGTGTCAATATCAGCCCTTGTCAGTTCCGTGACAAGGACTTCGTAAGCGATCTTCGAGAATTGATCATCGAGACGGGTATCTTGCCGCATCATTTAGTGTTGGAAATTACCGAGAGTACGGTACTGGAAGGTGTTAGTTCAATTATTGAAAAAATGAACGCACTGAAAGCCTTGGGAGTTCGATTCTCGATGGATGACTTTGGAACCGGATACTCGTCATTGTCTCAGCTAAAACAATTACCACTCAACGAATTGAAAATTGATCAATCTTTCGTTAGGGAGCTCGCTATCGATGCGAACGACGAAGTCATTGTGAGAACCATCATTGCCATGGGACAAAATTTGGGGCTGACGGTCATTGCGGAAGGTGTCGAAAATGCAAGTCAATACGACAAGTTGTTAGCGCAAGGCTGTAAACATTTTCAGGGTTACTGGTTTGGTCGCCCGCTGCCAGCCGAAGCGTTCGAGCATATGTATCAAAGCGCATCGGAGTACATCCATAATTCGTAAGAACGGATTGATCCAGAGCACAAAAACTGGCACGTATCGCGCCTGCGTCGACATGCTGGCGCTGGAACATTTTAAGTAGATATCCATGGAGTTAGCTAAGAATGACTAATAGTACAAACAATTCATTTGACTTTCAGGAGCTCAAGGCGTTGGAGCGTCTGCCATCGCCCTCCGGCACCGCGTTGGCCATCACGCAACTCGTACAGCGGGATGATGCCGACATTCATAAGCTGTCCGAATTGATCAAGGTAGATCCGGCTCTTTCCGCGCGCATCCTTCGTTTTATCAACTCGGCGGCCTTGAGCGCCCGCCGACCGGTAGCCAATATTCACGATGCCGTAATCATGATGGGTATGCAGTCGGTACGCAACTTTGCCTTGAGCCTGTCGTTGGTGGGCAACTATAAAAAAGGCCAGTGCTCGGGCTTTGATTACCCGTTGTACTGGTCACAGAGTTTAGCCATGGCGGTTGCCATCGCCGCCATGGCCGCTAGGGAACGCACTGTCGCCCCGGATGAAGCTTTTACTTTGGGGTTGCTATCGGATATTGGCAAATTGGCTTTGGCGACTGCTTGGCCCGATCGCTATAGCGAATGCCTGCAATCAACCCCTATAACTGACTTATTGGCGGTGGAGTTTGAGCATTTTGCAACGGATCATCGAGAATTGACCCAACTGCTATTGCGGGACTGGGACTTTCCCAGTGTATTTATCGATGCGCTAAAACTCAGCTTAACCCTCGACTCAACCGACGCGTCTCGCACAGCCCGCTTTGCCGAGCAACTGGCTTTTGCCCGCCAAATAGCGTGCTACTGTGTCACCAACGAATCTCGTCGAGCCAAGTTAATGACTGAACTCGAATCGCGGGCGCAACATCATCACATCGAGGCAAGTTCGCTCCAAGCGTTTCTCGACGAAATCGAGCAGCAATGGCGACAATGGGGCCAACAGATCGAAATTGACACTCAAGTACGGTTGTCGCCGGTCGATGAGGCTGATAAAGACCAAGTCGCCCCGTTAGGGTTGGATATTATGCTCGTGGATGATGACCCTGTATTACTGGCGCGCCTATCCAAACAGTTGACTGCGGCAGGCCATCATGTCGTGGGTTGCCGCGATGCGGAAACTGCGTTGAGGAAACTAGTGGAAAAGATGCCGCAGTTATTGATCACCGATTGGCGAATGAGTCCCATGGATGGGTTGACACTCTGCAATACCCTGCGCCGTTCTGCTTTCGGCGAAAATTTATATATCATCATGCTAACCGCATCGGAAACGGAAGATGATCTGGTGAAAGCCTTCGATGCGGGTATTGACGACTTTGTCACCAAACCGGTCAGTTTGAGAATTTTACTGGCCAGAATCCGAGCGGGGCAACGTATTGTCATGTTGCAACGCAACCTGGATCAGGATAAACAGCGTCTCGAACAATCGAATGCCAAATTAGCCGTTGCCAACCGTCGGTTGGCCATGATGGCGAATACGGACATGCTGACCGGTCTGCAGAATCGCCGCTACGCCATGACACGTCTTGAGCAGGAATGGGCGGCTGCCGTGCGCTATCGCCGGCCACTGAGCGTACTGATGCTGGATCTGGATTTCTTCAAATCCATCAATGACTTGTTGGGACATGCCGCAGGTGACCGTGTATTAGTCCATGCTGCGAAAATCATGAAATCAGCGGCCAGAGCCAGCGACATTGTCTGCCGTTTTGGTGGGGAAGAATTCTTGATTCTGGCCACGAACACCGACGGGGTGACTGCGCTGGCAGTGGGCGAAAGGATACGCAAGGCCATAGAAACTCATCAGCCGCCCGAACTCGCTTTGAAACGGTCCGTCACCGTCAGTGTGGGTGTTGCCGGCTCCGTGAATGATAAACCGGGCTGTCAGGCCTTGTTAACGTTAGCCGATGAAGCCTTGTATCAGGTCAAAAACAGTACCCGAAATGCAGTGCAATTGGCACCGTTATAAGATTGTCCTGGTCAAAACCTATGTTTAAAAATCAATCCCACGGATAGCGCTGATTCTTATGCAAAATTGTTTATCACCGATTGTGAGTTCATGTCTGTTTGGCTTGCCGGCCTTCATCGTTATCCTGTTACAGGATATAGTGCTTATTGCAATCGCTTATTATTTGAATAAGCGCGCTGTGAAAAAACGCTTGGACGCAGCCAAATGTCATATCCAGACGATTCTTGAATCAGAAAAAATTAACCTAACCCGCCGTATGCCAACCGCTGAAAATAATACCGTTATGGATTCTTTATCAGCGCTCAACATCTTGCTGGAACGCGGCGAAAATACGATTACAAATGTACGAGCATCTGTCTCCCGCTTGCTGCCTATGGCTCAGGAGTTGATGGATACTTATAGTGCCAATACCCAAAAAGCCGTGATGCAAACGCAAATCGGCCGCTCGGTGATTGAAGCCATCAACGATGTTTATGCATCGAACCAATTAGTCAATCAGCGTGCAGATGAAATTATTCAATCAGCCCGTTCGGGCATGGCCTGTGTGAATGAAAACCAAAAGTTGGCTAATGAAATGATGCTCAGTTTTCATCAATTATCCACCAGCCTTCAGTGCGCCTCGGAACAAATCCAAGCGCTACATATCAGCAGCGCGCAAATTGGCAACGTCGTTGAAGTGATTAAAACCATTGCCGACCAAACCAATTTATTGGCACTCAATGCCGCTATCGAAGCGGCACGGGCGGGAACCTATGGGCGTGGATTTGCTGTCGTTGCTGATGAGGTTAGAACATTAGCTGAGCGTACGCGGCAATCGACGATTGAAGTGCAACAAACGATTGAACTCATTCAAAAAAACACGACAGCAGTGGTTAATACGATGGCCAATAGTCAGGCGGCCATGCAGGAATCCATGTTCAAATCCACCCAGGCCGAAGTTCAACTGACCGAAATACAAAAGTCTACGCAAAATATTAATGACGTCGCCAGTAATATCAGGATTTCAATTGCAGAACAAACAGCCTTCGTGGAAAAAACCCGAAAGGCCTCCGACTGCCTCACCGAATTGAACGCCGATTCTCTGGAAAACTCTCGCATCCATAGCATTTCCAATCAAGATTTGGTTAAGCTTTATGAGATGTTAAAACAACAATTGGAGATATTTATCGTTAACGATGCCTCATGGCACACCCACAAACGAAAAAAACCGCGAGCTGCAGCAGACACTGAAACGACTTCTCAAGCCGCACAGAATACCGTTGAAGATTCGGAGGACATCGAACTTTGGTAATCAGGTATGTATGCCTCCTACATTAGCCGTTTTTTCCGAACAGAGCCTACAAATTTTCTAGAAGGTATTTCTACCGTGAAGCGAACCAAGCACTGGAAAATCGGCTGAGCCTGCATGCCACTTTGCGGTAAGTCCGGTGCGTGGTTAAAAACGAGTGGGCATGAATAAAAAATCATTTATCCGATAATGCGTATGCCAAAACCACACATCAAAACCTCATTCGTTTATTACATTGCCATCATTAGCGCTACCATAATCTCGTTCGAGATTCTGACAATAAGTCTGTTGCAAGCATTGCCGTCATGGGGGGTGTCGCTGACGCCGCGGCAGTATGATTTTGCCGATACTATCGTGCCGGCGGTTTTGGCGGCTATATCGATATGGTCATATGCTTTGCAACCTTTGTTAATAACGATTGCACAGAAAAAACACATTAACGAACGTCAATTTGCATTTCAACGCCAGTTATTTGAGGCATTGAATATTCATGCCCTGGTTAGCATCACCGACGTACATGGGCGAATCACCTTTGTTAACAATTTATTTTGCCAAGTATCCGGTTACAGCCAGGATGAACTAGTGGGCCAGGATCACAGGATCGTCAATTCGGGCCATCACGATAAAACATTTATCCGCGTTATGTGGCGCACTATTTCGAAAGGTAAACCTTGGCAAGGCGAATTATGTAACCGAAATAAACAGGGCACGTTGTATTGGGTGGATAGCACTATTGTGCCTATCTTAGGAACGGACGGCAAACCGGAGCAATACATCTCTATCCGTCGCGACATTACCCAGCTAAAAGAAAACGAAAAGCGTTTACTGACGTTAAAGCGGGCACTGGATGCCAGCAATGAGATGATTATGATCACCGATCTCGCCGGTCATATTGAATATGCCAATCCAACCTTATGCCGTTTTACCGGCTGGCTGGAGTCCGATTTGCTTGGTTGTTCAGCGAATACATTGGACAGCCAGAATGCAAACCCGGAAACGCTTGGCTGCCTGCAACGCGCGCTGCAGAAAAGCGGTACCTGGAGTGGCCGTTTGTTGAATCGCCGCCGTGGTGCCGGCCCCTTCCATATTGCCGGTCAGACCACACCACCCGATGGGAGAGATTATTGGGCAGAAATCAATATCACAGCCATTCGCGATAATAAGCAAGTCGTGATGGGGTACGTTCAAATTCAGCGCGATATCACCGAGCAAGTCCACAGGGAACAAGTGTTGTTGATGGAGAATGCCGATACCGTTGCCAGATTGGTCATTTCGGAAACTTTGCAAAAAACGCTACCATTACAGCAGCGCATCACTCAAGTGCTGGATATTTTGTTCGAATTGAAGGCGTTCGATCTGCAGCGAAAGGGGGGGCTTTTTTTGAAGGACCCCGAGCAAGATTTTTTAGATATGTTCGTATTGCAGGGCCTGTTCAGCGAGGAATTCATCCACCGGGAGCAACGCATTCCTTACGGTGCTTGCCTGTGTGGAAGGGCCGCCATTTCTCAGGAGTTGATCGTCTCAGACGATTGCTTTTGCGATCCGCGTCATGACCATGTTTTCGAGGGCATGCAGGCACACGGTCACTACATTGTGCCTGTCGTATCGGCAGGCAAAACCTTGGGGATTTTATTTTTATATACTGATCCTTACCCAAGCCGCGAGGAGTCTCGATTGACCATGTTACAGCAAGTCGGCGATATGTTGGCACTGGCATTGTTGCAGGAGCAGGCGAAAAAAACGCTGGAAGTGGCAAAGGATACAGCGGAACAAGCCGTCCGGGTAAAATCGGAATTTTTGGCCAACATGAGTCATGAAATCAGAACCCCCATGAATGGTGTGCTGGGCATGTTGGATCTTATCAAAGATACCGATCTTAGCGCCGAGCAGCGCGATCTGATCGATACCGCCGGCAATTCGGCGGAGTCTTTACTTATTATCATCAACGACATTTTGGATTTTTCTAAGCTGGAAGCCGGTAAACTCGAATTAGAGCAGGTCGAATTTGATTTGTCGGCACTGGTCGAGGAAGTGTGCGCGTTGATGTCCAATCGTGCTCACGACAAGGGTCTGGAACTCAACTGTTTTTTACCGCCGAATTTACAAAAACACTGGCAGGGTGATCCCAATCGAATTCGCCAAGTGTTGACCAATTTGATCAGTAATGCCGTCAAATTTACTGATAACGGCGAAGTGTTTATCAAGGTAATGCAGCTAGAACAGTCCGGCAAGACAGGCATGTTACGGGTCGAGGTAACAGACACGGGCATTGGTTTGAATCCGGAAACACAAGCCAGACTGTTTCAGCCGTTTGCACAGGCCGACAGCTCGACCGCAAGGCGCTTCGGCGGTACCGGTCTGGGGCTCTCCATCAGCAAAAACTTGGTGCAGATGATGGGAGGACACATTGGGGTAGAAAGTGTTCCCAATCAGGGTGCCTGCTTCTGGTTCACCTTGCCGCTGCAAGCCGGTGAGGCGGATTCGATGGCGATTGTCGACTTAACCGAAAAAAGTGTTTTAATCGTGGATGACAATGCGACCAACCGCAAAATCCTGCGCCATTACCTTGAATATTGGGGCATGACGGTAAGCGAGATCGATAATGCTGCTGACGCACTGCAGATACTGGTTGCTGCAGTGCGCGACGAACGGCCCTTCGATATTCTATTGTCTGATTTACACATGCCGGACATGGACGGTTACGCTTTGGCCGATGCCATCGGCAAAGTGCCTGCAATTGCGCGGATACCTCGCTTATTATTGTCGTCAGGCGGTTTCGACAGCGCAAGTGAACGAACTCGATTCGGTTTTGCGCAAACCTTGTTAAAACCGGTACGGCAAGCGACGCTGTTTGATGCCATCATTAACACCTTGCAGGCGCAGGTCGAAACAACGCCCAATGAGATAACTATTGATACCTCTACGCCGGATTATGGCGGTAAGCGCATCCTTATCGCCGAAGACAACAAAATCAATCAGAAAGTAATCACGGGTATGTTGGCCCGCTTTAACTGCCACGTTGATCTTGTGGAAAACGGCATTGAAGCATTGGAGAAGATGGCGAAGCACGAATACGATTTAGTATTGATGGATTGCCAGATGCCGGTGATGGACGGATACACAGCCGTTCGCACCTTACGCGGGCGTGAACGAAGCAACCAATTGAAGCGCACCTTCGTAATAGCGTTAACTGCGCATGCCTCCAATGAAGAACGCGATAAATGCCTGGAAGCCGGCATGGACGATTTTCTCAGTAAACCGGTCTCTAAAATCTTGCTCGCGCAAACCTTGGCCCGCTGGCTAGAAAAAAGCACGCCCGTCACAAGGAAGGTTGACAGCAAAATTACTGAGCACTACGCTAGCGAAGCGGCTGTATGGGATGCCGCTTCATGCTTAGAATGCTTGGATAACGATACTGAATTACTGCAAACCATGATCGATTTGTTTATCGACGAAAGCCCAGCTAGATTGTCCGACCTGGAAACAGCTTTGGCCGCAGATAATCTGCCGGCGTTAGCCGATGCAGCTCACGCCATAAAAGGTATGGTGGGACACTTTTTCGCCGCTCGTTTGGTAGCCTTGGCTGCCGATCTGGAGCGTAATGCCAGACAGGCTAACCCAGTCAATTTTGCGGAAATGATTGAGGCCATCAAAGCAGCTATTGACGAATTACTCCTCGCCTGGAGTAAAAAGAGTATGCTTAACGAAGGGCATTGATTGATTTCGATTGCATTAATGAAATACGGCCTAATGTGTGTTTTTTGCCTATCGATACCGCACTGTCTGGCTCCGATAAGTGCAAACTGAGGCCAGGCTGACGGTGCGAATCGACCTGCTTTTTGGAATGTTCTTTTGAACTGTATTGGCTGCGTTCTTACTATAGTGGAAGACCTCTTTCGTTACTTTTGAGTAACTGGTCATTACTTTTTTAACCCCGATTATCAACGCACAATTTCTATTGAGCGGAACCGATTAGCTAAAAGCTATAGCAAATGTCGAATTTTATTTTGCCAAATTAATCACCATAAAGCGGCCGGTCGTGACCGGCCGGTATTGGCCGGGTCTTGTCTGCCAGTTCCTAAAAAACTAGGAAATTTGAACGACAGGTTTCGGGTTTAAATCCGTTTAAAAATATCCCGTTTCGTCTTTATTTGGCTGCGTTGTGGTGGGCGAAGCCTAGAGGTCACAGAACTTCAGAGTCAATGGCTATCAATCGAATTGGCCTAAAGCTAACTTGGCAGCTCAGCCTATTCGCAGTACGATAATCCTGTTATGCAAGATCGGAGATATCAATGCCCTCGTTTTCATCGCGCTCACGTCGCTTAAGACAGTCAAGTAAGCCGAACCAAACTGGATTCGTAAATTCGGTATTGTCTGGTCATCATGCCACGGTCAATTGCCTCGAATGCAATCGACTCATGGCACCCAGGGTCGTGACGTATTATGGTCAACCACTGCGATCAATCTGCCCGTTTTGCGGTGCGACCTTTGCAAAGTTTCCGAGTGGCTTACAGCGCCTTTTGCAGCGTTTTCATACTCGGAAGCTATCGTTTACTGTTTTTTTTCGTCTTTTGATTATTGCTATTGGTTTTGCCGTCATCGGGTATTTAAGTTCTTGGGAGTTTCTACCTCGCAGCTTGGGACGTTTTGCAATATTCGGTACCATTGTCTTTGCACCGCTAGCCTTGGCAGAACTGATTTTTCAATGTGTTGAAATCATAGCAGCCAAGTTCTCTCACCAAAGTAATCACTATTGGGCGGCTATAGTCTTATTGGCCATATTTATTGCTAATCAAGTTCAAGAAGCTACTGCTTACCTCGTGATGTTTTTCATTGTGATGTTGATTCGCTGGCTCATTTCTGGCTTAGCTCAATTCCGCGAAGCATCACAAGAAACACACTTCAATAATTAACCAATCCGCGGGCTCGATTGTAGTTAGCGACCTGATTGATCAGATCATTTCTATTTTGTCCCGCAGCACTTTTCAATAGTTCGGCGATATTATTTCCATCGTTCGAACCCTCCTCATCTAGGAGTTTCCGCTTTGCGTAGCCCAAATCTCCAGCATTGTCACCATAGACGGAAATGCCTGAGAAGGCATCAATCATAGCCGCTCGGTAATAGACTTGCTGGCTGGGAGTTAGTTTATCCGCTACTTCATTAACTCTTTGGTCGGCCCAGTTTTTTGTTGCCTCTTTAAATCCAGAATAAGATTGAGATGCACCATACTTTATAGCGTCCCAGTAATCAGCACCCTTAGTATATGCTTCGTTAGCATGAGTCCAGAACTCCTTGACGAATTGTTGGCTACCAACTCCTACTGCCTCGATGTTTTTGACTGAATTATAAAGACTGCCCCCCAGATAATTGTAAGAAGCCTCTGCGGCCGAAGGCGTGTCATTAGCCGCAGCCGTAATCGATTGCCTAAAGTGCTCCGCCTTGACATTCGCCAATTGCCCAAAGCCTTCTCTTGAATTTTGTTCACGCTCAGCCAGATTTCGATCGTGTTGTGCTTCAACACGGGCTTCGCCACCGGCAATTTTTCCCGTCGCTGAACCAATCTGTGCCCGTGCTCGTTGATTTAGCGATTCGGTTTCAGCGCGTGGGTCTTTGAGATTGGCCTGTTCGACGATTGATTGAACCCTACCAGTTTCCGGTGCATTGGTTTTCAGAGATTCGTTATGGTTAGCGTTCCAGGATTGATCGGCCTGTGGCGCATTAAAGGCATCGCCCAACAGTTGGTAACCCGAGATGTGCGCTTGGTGCGATTGTTGATCGTCCAGCGTGCGGTAACTGGGTGACGAAAATCCGGTCAGTAACGAGATGCCGGCAGCAGCATAGGCTTGATCGGCATCGCTGATCCAACCTGCCGCTTTCCATTGCGACGCCAACCGCTGTGTATCACCTCGTAAGCCATACTGGTCCAACGTACGATCCAGACGTTCCATCAAGCCAGAATCATGCGCGATTTTGTATCCCGTTTCCGCCGCACCGAAACTCGCTTGTGACCCGAAGCGTTGTTGAGCCGATAGCGTTTGTTGATAGGATTCACTGGCAGATACGACATCGCTTGCACTGTGTTGCAAGGATGACAGATCTTGGTTTTGCAAGCCCATAGACGCCACTTGACGTGTACCCGTTTGCGCATCCAGCGCCAGGCTTTTCGCTAACCCCGCTTGATAGCCCTGACTGTCATTGACGGTTTGACTGATGTCGGCGGCGATAGCGTCGGACTTGTCCTGACTGACTTTGAAATCGTTCTGCAAGCGGCCGGAGATTGCGCCGCTGAGTTGGTCGTTACCGAGCTTGGCCCCGGCGTTGGCACTACCGGCCACCAAGGCCGAGAACTGATCGGCGGATATGCCGGTATCGGCATGTTTTTTGGCAAAGGCTTCACCGAACTGGCGGTTGTAGGCATCGGTATAACTGGAACTGCTGGCGATTTGATTACCCAAGGAACGGCTGTCAAAGGCATCGCTGGTGATGCTGGCCGACTTCGAGGCCGTGGACGACACGCTGTGCATGAAGCTGCTGGTGGCTTGCTCGGACGCTGAATAGGCCGACGATACGGCCGCACTCATGTCCTTGCCGGCGGTAAAGGTCGGCAGCACCTTGTCAACGCCGGTTTGTGTGACCGCCGACAATGGACTGTATTGATGTTGCGCTTGCGCATTCAAGACCGGTGCCGGGCTAATCACATCGGGCGTAGCGATTTTTTCATTTACGTAATCGCCACCGTCCATCCGCCCCAGGAAATGGGTGGCGGTCACCGCACCCCGATAGATCAGCATCAAGGTAATAGCCGGCGTCGACGCCGCCAGCATGCCGCCGATCGACAGCCATTGCTGCAACTCCATATCCAGCTGGTAAATGCCCATCATCGATGGCAATTTGTAGGTGGCCGTGGTCAGTGCCGCCATTTTGCCGGCGGCCGACATCTGGATGAACAGATTGATCACCGCCAGAATCGGCATCCACAATTGGATCCACAGCAGCATCGAGAAGTAGCCGATATTCATCCGGATGCCGACACTACCCAGCATTACCACAAAGGCCATGATAGGCGCAATGGCATAACTCAAACCTTCGATGAAGGCCATCATCGGCCGCACGATTTTCGAGAACAAGGTTTGTTCAGCCGCCCATTGGGTATTGCGTTGTTGAATGGCTTGTTCCACCATCGCTGCTTTGTTCCAATGCAAGCCGTCTTCATGCCGGCCGATCACGCCTTTCTCAAACATCGGCATGATCGCCGACATCAGCATGTAATCGGCGGCATCGACTACGCCGGGGCCGACCAACGCATCGAAGGCATCCTGGACTTTCGGCACGGTGTCGGCTGCCGCCGGTACGCCCAAGGTCGGTTGCAACAAACTTTCCAGCGCCGTCGTGAAATTACCGTTGGCCACGACACTCAAATCGGCCCAAGCATCGGTGCAGGTTTTGGTTTGCGGTTGACCACCGACATAGATTTGGGTCATGTAGATGTCGGAATCAAACCTGATCGCATTCAGTGGATCGGCATCACGTAAAATCGCATCCACCGATTTCAAATTCAAATCTACCCCGGTCAAGGTACATTCGCGGACATAGTTGGCAAACGAGGTTTCCATGTCGCTACCGGCATTCGGTGCGTTAGCCGCACCTAGATTCACCCGCGACAACAGATTCTTCCGCACCGCCGTCAAGGTCTGCAAACTGTCGGCAAAGCCGTTGCCGGTCATCGACGGTGTGCCAAAGCCTTGTTCGAACAGCCGTGTGGTGCGATAGCCCATGTTCGACATGACGCTGCCCACCACGGCTGGCCCCAACGGTACATTGTCGACCACCACCACGCTACCGGTATAAGCATCCTCAATCGACACCCGTACCGACGGCGCATACAGCATCAACCACAACACATAGGCCAGCAGTAAATCCTGATAGCGAATGCCGCGGCCGTCCCATTGCAACAAAGCCCGAAGCATCACAATGATGACGCCGATCAAACCACCGACGGCTGCCGCGGTCCGGTAATCGCCGGTTCCGGAAATCATCGCTATGGCATTGAGGACGGCTTGCAAATAGGCGGAATCGCCCACGGAGAAGATTTCAAACATGGGCAACCTGCCTTTTAAAGAACGCGGGAGAAATACATAGCGTGAGACGGAGAATGAGCGTTTAAGGACTTGGCCAAGCCGTACCGGTAGCCGGCAACTGCGCCACGGTACCGTAGTGTTTAGGCTTCACGGAAGTCATCAATTGCTGATAAAACGCCATCAAGGTTTGCGGATTGCCATAGCGTCCGGCGATGGTGACGTATTCGTCCTGAATCTGCTCGCGGGCATCCTTCAAGGCATCCATCAGCAACTTGGCATAGGCATGGTCATTCATGTGTGCGGCGGTTTGCACGGCATTGAGTAAGTCGTTGACGATCAGCTGCGCCAATTCCAAAGCAATCACCGGCGCCGCTTCTTCGGCCCACAGTTTGGCGATGCCAGCGTCTTCCCGTGCCAGGTTGTGGATCATGCCGCCGATAGCATCCGGCACGGTTTGCATGAAGGCTTTTTCGCTGTCGGTGATTTGACCGCTGTTGGTTGAGAATTTGAAGATAAGGCCGTTGCCGGTATTGGCCGAACCCAACAGGATCTCCATCACCCGCTGCTTCAAACCCACCAGATTGACGTTCTGGACAATGGGTTTCAGACATTGATCGGCATCGTGTCCATCCGAACAGGTATACAGCCTGACGGTTTGATAACTGTTGCCGGCGTCGTTGCCGTACATCAAATCCTTGATCCGCAACACCGGCGGCGGTGCGCTGATGGCGTTGTTCTCGCCTTTGCCATCGGGCGCAGCTTGCGGCGCATCGACGATCACGGTGCCGGAAATACTCATCGCCGCTTCCAGTAAACTGTTGCCGCCGAAACGAAACCAACCGCCGGCGTTCTGATTGACCAAGGCCCGCCAGACCAGATTACCCTGAATGATCTTGGTCATATCCGTCGGGTCGTTCTGCTTGATCTGCTGTACCGGATCGCCCAAGGTGCTGGTATTGGTCCAGCTGGAAAACACATCCGAAATACCTTGGGTAAACGAGGCATTGGACAGATTGGTTTTACTTTGCAGATCGAAGGCTTTGACCGTATCGTTGACCAAACCCTGAGCCAACCTGCAGGAGTTGCTGAACATCTGGTTCATCTCCTGGATCTTCTTTTGCAGGTCGGTCATCACTGACGCACACCAGGGACACATTGCACCTACCGCTAGCTGAAATGCATACCCTGCGGCATTGCCGGCCACGTTGCGCAGCAATTGCACGAACTGGTTGAAGTTGATGAAACTGAAGCTGCCGGCAAACAAATCGATGCCTCCGCAGCCGGCGCTGAATGACGGCGGCACGAACGACACCAGATTGGTGTTGGTGATACCGTTCCGCGCCACCAAGCTGCCACCGGTAATCACGCCGCGGCGCTGTCCCAAATGCGCGGTGGGTGCCGTGAAGTTGGTCATGGTGCCGAACATGCTGTCCATTTCCTGTTGCAGGTCGGCATAAGCTGGTGTGGCACTCTCTACCAACAGGATCAAGACCACCACCTGGCGATAGCGTCGTGATAGCGAAAATGACGTCATGGCGTGCTCCCAAAATGTGCACTGCGTTGCAATGCCTGGATCAGTGACAGTGGATCTTGAGTGACCGCAGGGCTGATGCTACCGGTGGCCGGTAACAACATCGGCGTATTACGAATGCCCTGAGTGGTTTGGTATTGCGAGGCATCGATCCAACCGGCTTCCTTGGCGGCCAGTAGAATCCGACCGGTGATTTCTTCCAGCGACAATGCGCCTTGCGCCAACGGTACAATTTGCTTGGGCGGTTTCATCAGAAACAGCGCCGGGGTTTGCTCAACCCCCAACATCGCAGCCTGACCGTTATCACGTTTGAACTGGCTAAAAAAACCGTTCGGCATCGGCAAACCATCGAGCGACACGGGGTAGATTTTGAAACCGTAGGCGTTTTCCAGCATGGCCAAAATCGGTGCCTGGACGTGGCAATAAGGGCAATCGGAACGAAAGAAAAACAATAGGCCGGCTTGGGCGGCAATCGCTTTCAAAGCGCGCTCGGCCACCACGCCGGCCTGATGATTAGCTTCATTGGCCGCATAAGTTGCCACCGGCCGACGCACCGTTTCATCGAGTTGCGGATCGGACATCACCACGTAACGGGCCGCGTTGGTAAAACGCTCGGCTTTATCCATCATCACCCGCTGCAGGTAATAAAACGCCGCCACATTCTCGGGACTGGGATCGTCGATGGCCTGGTTCAAGTAATGTTCCAGGTTTTGCTTCAACCAGGCGGAGGACAGCGGTTGGGGTTCCGCAGAAGACTTGGCTTGTGTTTTGGGTTCAATGTCAGCTTGAACGACGCTGGGCGGTTTGATTTCAGGCTTGGGTTTTTCCTGATCCGCTTGAATTTCGGGTTGCGATTTTTTAACCGGCTCCGGCAGCACCTCATACCAAAACCAGCCGCGTTGCTTGTCTTCGAAATACGACGCAGCCGGCCTGTCGACATACGCATCCCTACAAACCGCCGATGTCGGCAGTAGCAGTACGAGCAAAAAGTGATATGGGGTTTGCCTTGGGTTCATACCCCAATTGTCTACGACACCCAAGACCTGGTCGTCATCGAAATCGCAATAATTTTGGCGATTTCGACAAAGCGGTCCAAAAAAATGCCACTGAGTGGCCTGTATCGACGAAACCGCCGAAATCATCCTCATTTCGCAACCGTACCACGCGCCCGAATCTCTACAATTCGGTTCGGAGTTCTGAAATGTGCTGCAAAAACCTAACAACGCCTGGAAGGCATGAACGCCATGCGCAATCGGACTTTGTGGATTAGGCACTGGCCATGACCACACACGGGAAAACCTATTCAGGGTTTTTGTTTAGAAGTCTGTATAGGTAAACACCATCGAAAATGTCGTGCCAGCAGGAACCGGCAAGCCCATGGCCTCCATGGGTTAAGGCGGGGCGTGTTGGTATTAGGTCGTTCCCTCGATTTTTGACGGTGCCGGAGGCATTGAATATTCATCATCAAGCTCACTAGGTTTTTTGCCGCGAAAAACCTGTGGTTAAGGATAGGTTTTTTACATGAATTCGTTAAATGCAGAGCACGATGAATCGGCATTAGTCGATGAACGCGTGATTGAGTGGCTGGAAGCCCAGGTTGAGAGTTTGCATGGCCAAGCCCGCATGCTGGTCGATGATTATTGGCGACGCGTTAACCTGGAACGCAAAATACATCCGGCATCGCTACGCGGCAGAATGGGGGTGCGCATCCGCCGCCGGGAAAGCGCTTATTCGTTCACCATCGAGTGGTTTCTGATCGCCTCGCTATCGATCGACGGCAAAACCAAACCGGTCACCCAGCACATCAAAAAGGGCAAAGGCTATCGCTATCCCTTGCAGCACATTCTGAAAAAAGAACCGGATTGGGAAGTCTCGCTTGTGGAGGAATTTGAAAACGAGTTTGTCGATCTACGCAAACAAATCGATTTATTGGGTAAGTTCCGCGATGCATTTCATCGCTGTCGGCAAAGTTTACGCGAAGGTCTGGACTGAAAGTTATCCACAGGGGCGTAGCCCCTTATTAAGATTAAAAAAAGATTATAAATAGATTAGCACCCGATTTTTCGAGTCGTTGAAAATCGCTGTAGTCCACGCCGAACATGGCTTGCAGCGATTCCAAAAAATTGACCGAGCGTTAGTCGAATGCCGTGTGTTTTGTCAGCCGAATGCCGTGCTTTGCGTTAGCCGAATGCCGTGGGGTGTCAGTCGAATGCCGTTACCTTGTTAGCCGAATGCCGTGCCTCTGTCAGTCGAATGCCGTGTGCCCGTCAGCCGAATGCCGTGTCGGGGCGGCATCGACCGGGCTAAAAGTGCGTCAGTCGAATGCCGTGCCTTTTTGTTCAGTGTTGATTGAGCTCAAGATGCCGTTTTTGCGTCGGCGTCGGTTGTTTTTTGACCTTGACGACATCCTCATCGATTTCAAAATTCTCCAAAGCACCGATCATGACCAAAGCTTGCAAGGCTTTTCGCATCCGTAGTTTGAAGTCGCGGGGGTTTTGGGTGCTACTGCCGCTAAGTTGGTAGAGCGTTTGCAGTTTCAACGGATACGGTGCGGCATGCGACGACAGGAAGCCATGCAGCCATAACGCCAGTGGATGTTTACGCAATTGCTGCCGCTGTTCGAATTCGATATGGGTGTATCCCTCTTCGAACAGTCGCAGCATCGATTCGGTCAGTTCCACCACATAGCGCTGAGTGAGTTCGTCGCGGTGGTAGCGCAGAAAACCTTTTTCACCAAACGTCTGCCGACCGTGGTAGGTGATTTCGACGAAGGCGCCGCCTAAACGCGCCATGGATTCCTTCAACCATTCGTGTTGACTTTTGCCGGTCGATCGGGCTAACGCCACCAGCAGCGCGTGCGCACTGAAGGTGACGCTAAAGCCCGGCAATTGCATTCTGGACAGATGCACGATCTGCATCCAGACGTCCAGATCGGACTGATTGAGCTGAACGCCCAGATAACGGACTTCGATGCCCTCGACTGCGGCCAACAAGGTGCGTTTTTTGTATGCAATTCGCTCATTACCCTGCACACCAGCAAACAACGCACTGCGCAAACAGGCATTCGGCGTGCCGCGCATACCGGCTGGCCAACTGGGAAGTGTCGCTAAAGGCTCCACGTGTCGGGGCTGGGCTTTCTTGCGTTCAGTCAATGACTGGAAGCGTTCGGTCAGATTGGTCAGTGAGGTGACGGTATTTTGAGTCATACCCACCTCACTTTTTCAAACTGCGGGGATCGCAGTGCGTGGCTGGCGAAGTCGCCGGCGGTGGGTTTTGTTGGAGCATCTGGCGCTCTACGTCGGTCAGGTCCAGTTGATGATGACAGTATTTGCGCCAAGCCCGTTCCAGGGTCATGGGATCGGGCGCTTCGGCGCTTTCATTTCTGACAGGTTCATCCAGGGAGGAATCCGTTATGGTTGACCCTACCGGATCATCGCGTCTGACCACATGTTCGATGGATGAGGTACACCATACCGAACCGCCCAAACGACTGGGCTGTCTAGCGTGGTCGAGGCGCCAGGCTAACTCGGCCGGTGGAACCAGCGATTCAATGACGGTTTCGCTGACCAGGTCAGACGGCGCGGGTAAGGTACTACAGCCCATACAGATCAGGATGGGAATTAGTGTGCTAACGGGGGTGTTTCGGATACTCATGTCGTCTCCAGTCGATTTTTGAAGACTCAACACAGTAAGCATTATTTTTTAGGGCTCATCTTCGAAATCGCGATAATTATTGCGATTTCGAAGATGACCTCGAAAAAAAGTTAGGCATGATGGGTCGCCATGAAAACCCATCACTCTTCATTTCGGATTCCTTGGCTGCAACGTTGGTTTGGCGCGAGTCAACCCGTACCTGTGCCTTGCCCGGCCATCCAGGAAGACGAGATTCCCCGTTACCCGCCCTTCATGAAGGGGCTGCCGGCCGCGCCGGTGGCACGCGTTCTCGGTACCCAAGCCGAACTGATTCAGACCATCGAACAGACCTTAGCGCTACCGGAGGCGCTGTTTCAAAGCATCGTATTGCCGGTGATCGCGCGTTATGCCGCCTTCAGTCATCTGCTGCCGGCATCGGAGTCGCATCATCATCGAGGGGCTGGCGGCTTGTTTCGACATGGGTTGGAGGTCGCGCACTGGGCCACGTTGGCTTCCAAAGACTGTCTGTTTGCCACCGATGCCACCCCTAAAGTCCGAAAATCCCTGGAACTGCGCTGGCGACTGGCTGTGTGTTTTGCCGGGTTGCTGCATGACATCGGCAAACCGGTATCCGACATGGCCGTGATCGACCAACAGGGCGAACACACGTGGAATCCTTGCGATGAAAACCTGACGGATTGGGCTAACCAGCATCACATCGAGCGTTATTTTTTGCGCTGGCGAGAGAATCGGCATAAACGTCATGAACAGTTTTCGGCCCTGGTCATCGAGCGGGTATTGACCCGCGAATCGCGTGCCTTCATTCTGGAGCCCGGCCCTGAGGTCATGCAAGCTTTGTTGGAAACCATCCATGGCCTGGATCGGGGCTCCAAATGCTATGCGCTGGTGATGGCCGCCGATTGCATGAGTGTGGAACGGGATTTGAAGGCCCACTACCACGGTTTGGAATCCGCGATGGGCATGCCGGTTGAACGCTACCTGTGTGATGCCATGCGCCGTTTGATTAAATCCGGTCAATGGCTGGCCAACGAAAAAGGTGCCAGGATTTGGCGATTCGAAGACGGTCTGTATATCGTCTGGCGCACCGCCGTTAAAGAAATCCTGAGCCTGCTGGACAAAGATCACATCCCCGGCATCCCGCGCGATGAAGATACCCTGGCGGATATTTTGATCGAACGCGGGCTCGCGATTCCAAAATCTCTACCCAACGGCGGACGGTTTCGTTATTGGCGCATGCAAACCGAGAGTCTGAATGGCAGCTTGTTCATGTTGCGCTTGGCCTCGATCGAGCTGGTATATAGCGGGGAACCGCCGGTCGCTGTGATCGGTGCCGAAGTGAAGGATGAGACCGAGTCACCTGCTGCTGATCAAATCCCGTTAGTCTCCCAGTCTACGAGCGAACCTAACGTCAAGGTCGGCAAGCGGCGAAAAGTGAAGGCGCATGATAACCCGGTCAAAATCACCGCGGACGAGCCCAAAAGTGAACACGTCGCTGAACCGATTTTACCCGCCGATTTAGCGGCAATTTTGGCCATGGATGCGCTGGCAGACAGTGGCAGTGGGTTGAGCGATCGAGAAGATGACGTCGTGAAGGATACGATTGGACAACACCTAAACGACACCGCCTCAAATGCACCAAGCAGCGACTCGACAGGCGTGATTGAAGTCGAGTCAGACTCCCTTGCACCGAACACTACTCAGCAAGATCAAAGTGACGTGGCCCGACACTGGCTGGCATCGCAAGGTCAAGCAGGGCACTGGCTGATTCAACTGGCCGCTATTGTCACAGCTGAACACTGGCGCTGGGGTACGGATATTTTGGAGGTGCAGCAACAGTGCTTGCTGAGTTTTCCGAAAACGCCGGATGCACTCAAGCTGGAAGCCCATCAGTTTATTCGCGTCCTTGAGGAAAAAGGCTGGTTGGTCACCGATGTGCTTTCGCCTATGCGTAAGGTCAGAGAGATCCAGCAGATCCGTGGCGTACATCTCGCTAGTGAACCAAGCGGGATGTTCAAACAGCTTTTGGCCAACACCACCATACCCGATGTCTATCGGCCTCAACCGATTGAATCAGAACTGTCAGTTCAGACACGGGAACAGAATGCCGAGCGCACGTCAAAAAACACTCCAAAGCCATCAGCGCTATCACCCAGTACGCCTGGAATTAGTCCGGAAATTCCTCTCGATGCAAAACCCTTGCCGGACAACGCCACACCCAAGTCTGCTTCAGTTGTACCCGACAACCCCGGGCACGTGACCGCCAAGCCTTCCAAAGCGAAATCGGACACGGGCGCCCACAAAAAGCAGCACTTCCGGCAAGCCATCAGACACTGGATGGACGAATTGCAACATGCACCCGCGCGAACGGCAGTGGCTGGAGATGACGCGGCATGGCTTGATGTGGACGAACAAGCCATAGCGAATTTTCTGAGTGACACACCCGGCTTGACCCGCACCCAGTTGATGCGTGAACTCGCCAGTCATGGTGATTTCCGAAGTGTCGGTACCTGTTTACAACTGCGTCGCACGCCATGAAATCCGATTATGACTACCAGTTTCCCTGGCGGCCGATCTTCGAGGTGTATGCCATCTCGGGTTGGTTAGGCGGTGCCGGATTGGCGCATTTCACCAGTCGTTGGTCTGGCTTGCCGCGCGAACCGTTCGATTGGTTGATGACGGCATGTGGTGTGATGGCGTGTTGGCGGTTGTCGCCGGCGTTGAGTCTCTGGTACCGTAAACGCCGGTTGCGCCAGTTTCGGTTCCAATACCTGGATGTTGAAAAGCTGGTAGCGATGGTGAAACAGCATCCAGAGGCCTTGTGGTTCGGCTGGGGTTTCGATTGGGTGCAAAAGCATGCCCAGTTGGCTTACGAGATCTTGAAACGCGATGTCTCGACGCTGATTCCCAGCGATCATCAGCGCATGGGCTCGGCCTGGATACACGGTCTGGAAGTCTCCGAAAGTGACATTCGTCAGCCCTTGCACCATACGGCCGGCCATACGCTGCTGGTCGGTACCACCGGTGCCGGCAAAACGCGCGCCTTTGACGTGTTGGTGACGCAAGCCGTGTTGCGCGGCGAGGCGGTGATCATCATCGATCCCAAAGGCGACAAGGACTTGATGGCCTGCGCCAAACGGGCCTGCGCCTTGGCCAAGCGTCCGGATCGCTTCGTGTATTTCCACCCGGCGTTTCCAGAAGACAGCGTGCGCCTTGATCCCTTGCACAATTTCAACCGGCCGTCGGAAATCGCCAGCCGCATCAGCGCCATTTCACCCAGCGAAAGCAGTAGCGACCCGTTCAAGGCGTTCGGTCAAAAATCACTGGATAACGTCATCCAAGGTTTGATGGTGATCGAGGAACGGCCAACCCTGGTCAAGCTGCGCCGTTACCTGGAAGGCGGTCCTTCGACGTTGGTGATTCAAGCTTTGGAACGCTATTTCGACAACAACCTGGGCCATTGGCGGCAAGAGGCGCGGCCTTACCTGAAGAATGCCAAGGACATCGATTCCAAAGCATTAGGCTTGGTGCGGTTTTATCGAGAGGTCGTGCAGTACCAATTGCCGAATCTGGATTTGGAAGGCTTGTTGTCCTTGTTCGAACACGACCGAGCCCACTTCAGCAAGATGGTCGCCTCCTTGATTCCAATCATGAACATGCTGACCTCGGGTTCGTTGGGGCCTTTGCTGTCACCGAATCCGCATGACGTAGATGATTTGCGTCCCATCACCAATACCGGCCACATCATCGAAAAGGCCCAGGTCGCTTACATTGGTCTGGACTCGTTATCGGACGGCATGGTGGGCAGTGCGATCGGTTCGATTCTGTTGGCCGACTTGGCGGCGGTTGCCGGCGACCGTTACAACTACGGTGTATCGGACCGACCGGTGAATGTGTTTGTCGACGAGGCGGCTGAAGTCATCAACGACCCTTTCATTCAGGTGTTGAACAAAGGCCGTGGCGCCAAGATTCGCCTATTCATCGCCACCCAAACCTTTGCCGACTTTGCCGCCCGCACGGGCTCACAGGATAAAGCCCGCCAGGTACTGGGTAACGTCAACAATCTGATTGCCCTGCGCATCATGGATAGCGAAACCCAGCAGTACATCACCGACAATCTGCCAAAAACCCGCTTGAAATACATCATGCGCACCCAAGGCGTGGCCACCAGTGCGACTAATCCTACGGTGTTTTCCGGTAATGTCGGTGAACGCCTGATGGAAGAAGAAGGTGATTTGTTTGCGCCCCAGCTATTAGGACAACTGCCGGACCTGCATTACATCGCCAAGTTATCTGGCGGCCGGATAGTCAAAGGTCGGTTGCCGATTCTGCATTCTGCACAAGACCGCCAAAGCGCCTGATCATGACGCGCAATCTGTTGTTCAGCCTGATGCTTTGGCTACTGGAAGTGATCCTGGTGGCCAGTTTTGTTTCCGACCGCTGGACGCGTGAGCTGCAGCTCGCCGAAGACCGGATGATGATCGGCTATTTTGGCGCCGATAAAGAATCTCAAATCAGCCACACCGCGCAACGCTGGTTTGACCGTTTGTTCGTCAGCACCGGTATCCGAGAAAGTGTGTTCCGCTACTTCATCCCGACCGAGCGCGAACGGCAGATGTCCAAAGGCTTCGAGGATGTGGGGCGCCACGATTTGTTTCCCTTTATCGAAAGCCGGCTCAACGTGCTGTGGGACACGATCTTTCAAATGATCAAGCGCCTGACTACAGCCAGCGTCTGGTTACCGTATCTGGCGGCTTCCTTGCTGCCGTTTGTCGTCGACGGACTAGTGCGGCGCAAGATCAGCCAAACCAATTTCGATTACCCTAGCCCCATGGCTCATCGCTACAGTCTTTATCTGATTTTGGGCGCGCTGTATCTATTGTTGGTCAGTTTGACCTTGCCGTTTCCGATTCCGCCGCAAGCCGTGCCAGTGGGCGTTTTTGTCGTGGCCTACGCCGTCAACGTGCTGCTGGCGAATACGCAAAAGCGGGTGTAGACATGCAAGCTTTCCGCACCAAAAAGGTTCATTTCAATCACGTTACCGTCTAACAGGGTGCCATATCCCTAGTAAACTCATAGATCTGATTCGAGTGCAGTTTTTCAAGATATGTTCGGTTTTTGCTGTGAATCTGTGTTATTGACGGGCTACTTCTTGCGTGGATCATCGTTAGGATTCGTATAAGTAATACCCCATGGTCCAGTGGCAATTAGTTGTACGATTGTTTCCTCATCAGTTGTCCAAACATAATGAGTATGACCAGCGGGTAGCACAAAGCTAGAACCAGTTTTAAGCATTTCACCCTTATTCGTATCGAAGATTTCACCCATGCCATTTCCCAATTCGCCGCGCAAGACTGTAATTGCTTCGGTAAATGGATGTATGTGTGGTGGAATTGGATAATTAGACGGAAATTTCAACCAAGCTATAAAAACTTCCGCTTTATTCGGGTCGCCAACAAGAACGACACTTTTAGCGCCTTTTGGAAGTATCGGTTCGTCATTCCAGTGGACCGTTTCAGGCGTAAACGATTCCATCTTAGCTGCACGCATGCGATCGATTTTATCCTGAGCAAATACGGAACCCGCGAAAGAAATAATCATTGCAGCCATCAATATTTTCATCTAGTTTCTCGTTTTTCTAGTTGTTTTTAACTACCGGATTACAGCGGATTTCTGAATTGTACTATTCACAAAACCCATATCAATACTCACAGAAGGGAGAAAATCACAGTCTATCAATGACAGACGGTACGATCAAATCAGTAGAGCCGGGTAAAAAATTTTTTGAGGGCAAAAGAACAATGAACAGTAATGATTCAGTTAAAGCGTTTGTCGCTCATCCAGACATGCAAAAGCGGCTTGCCAAACATTTGGTTTTGAAGTGTTTTCGAAACTCGGTGCTGGAAGATTTACACGCTGGCACCATTCCGTCGTCTAAGACAGGTGACTATAGCGATGTTTTCGTCCATACCCCATACGGTGACATTCCTTGGAACGATCTGTCCCGCATCGACAATGCGGAAATGAAAGTACTCATGACAGATGTGGTGAACAGGACATATCAGTTTATTCAAGATCTATTCGATGAAGAGCGCAGCGCTGATTTGTTTCTCAAATTAGCTGAAAAAGATTCGACCCCCACTTGGGATGATCCGAAATAGTCTGCAAAAAATGCTTTTCGGCAAACTAAATTTGACAGGAGTGAGCCGGCTAAAATCGCTGAAAATACTGTCCACCAGCGATTGCAAGCAGGACGCAACAACTGCGGAGATATGCAACATAGGAGATTTGTTGTATGACTCCCACTTCTGCTTTAGTTGCAATAACGCATTTTGGCGCGTAATTGTCCGAATTTCAGAAATTACGTTCAGGGCAGAGGTTTATAAGCCAGCAGTCCGGCCAGAGTTTCCAACAGTTCGTCACGGGGATGATTCCTGAGCCAGACTAGCGCGATTATCCGGCTAGGGCGTTGACGTATATTGATATATCGAATGTCCTTATCATCGGGTTGAACGGCGACGGATGGCATCAGCGTGACGCCGACATCGTTCTTGACCATGAAACGCAAGGTTTCCAGGCTGGACGCCCGGAAATCGTGTTCCACGAAGCGGGAAGGATTGCACAATTTCAACGCCTGATCCCGCAAACAATGGCCCTCATCAAGCAATAGCAGATTTTCCTTCGCCACCATACCTAAGTCCACCTCCTCCAAATCGGCAAGGGGATGGTCGGCGCATACCGCCAGTGTGAACGGGTCCTCGAATAACGTCCTTGACTCCAGGGCCCCATGTTCCATGGGTAAGGCCAGCAAGGCCGCGTCCAATTTTTTGTCGAGCAGCAAGGCAATGAGCGTATGCGTTTTTTCCTCGACCAGCTGTAATTTAAGATCCGGATAATGCTGTTTGATGCGAAACACATATTCCGGCAGCGCATAACTTGCTAGCGAAGGAAACGCTCCCAACGACAGCATGTTGCGATGCCGATCACTGGCGTGGGCGGCGATTTGCCGAATGGACTGAACATCGTCAAGAATTCTGTGCGCGATGGGTAAAATTTCGCGACAGGTTTCGGTAATCTCCACATTATTTTTCTCGCGCACGAACAAGTCCACGCCCAAATAATCCTCGAGCTTCTTGATTTGAGTGCTCAAGGTCGGTTGACCAATTGAGCATTGCTCGGCCGCCTGACTGAAGTTTCTTAATTCCGCTACCGCTACCAGATAGCTTAAATCGCGCAGGTTCATCGATGCTTTCACCGCTCTGTGGATTAGGACATCGCCTAGATGCCGGTCGACTAGGAATAATATCACCTTGCCACCGCAGCCCATTGATTTGAAAGATGAGGTTATCGATGAAATCAATTTCAAATTGCAGGTGATATTCGGTTGAATAGGCTTGCCAAAATGATCAATGCGCGGATTAGCTATCCCAAGAGACCAGCCGAGGAAATGAATAACTTCCAAAAAATCGGCGGCACTGTGTTGATCGCCTCCGGAGCCTGAATGACTTGATTCGTGGCAATGGAGTCAAAGACTTATAAGCCGCTGGTATTATTCGTAAGCGACATATAGACTGAAAAATCACCGGCATGCTTTTTCATACAAATCACAACAAGGAACAGAGGTGCACCATGAAAACCAAACAAATTTTCCTGGCTTCCGCATTGGCGGTAGCTATATCGGCAGCAATGACAGCCAATCCGGCTCTTGCCGACATGCAGCCGACGACCAACAGCTTTTGGTGGCCGGAGCAATTGGATCTGAAACCGCTGCGTCAGAACTCGTCTGAGTCCAATCCGCTCGGTAAAGCCTTCAACTATGCCGAGCAATTTAAAACCCTGGACCTGAAAGCGGTCAAAAAAGACATCGCCAATGTACTGCATACCTCCCAACCCTGGTGGCCGGCCGACTACGGTAATTACGGGCCGTTTTTCATCCGCATGGCCTGGCATAGTGCCGGCGTGTACCGTATCTTCGACGGCCGCGGCGGTGCCTCCGGCGGCCAGCAACGCTTCGAACCACTCAACAGTTGGCCGGACAACGTCAGTCTGGACAAGGCCCGCCGCCTGCTGTGGCCGGTCAAACAAAAATACGGCGCGAAACTGTCCTGGGCCGATTTGATGGTGCTGGCCGGTAACGTTTCGTTGGAAGAGATGGGCTTCAAAACCATCGGCTTCGCCGGGGGGCGCGCCGACGACTGGGAAGCCGAGATCGTCAACTGGGGTTCGGAGAAGAAATTCCTGGCCGACCAACGCCACGATGATAAAGGCGAACTGGCCAAGCCGTTGGGAGCGACACAAATGGGCTTGATCTACGTCAACCCGGAAGGCCCGGGCGGTAACCCTGATCCGTTGGTGGCCGCCAAACACATCCGCGAAGCCTTCGGCCGTATGGCGATGAACGACGAGGAAACCGTGGCGCTAATCGCCGGCGGCCATACCTTCGGTAAGGCGCATGGGGCGCACAAACCCGACGAATGCGTCGGCAAGGAACCGGCCGCCGCCGGCATTGAGGAACAAGGTTTGGGCTGGGTCAACAAATGCGGTAGCGGCCATGGCGTTGACACCGTCAGCAGCGGCCTCGAAGGCGCCTGGTCGACCAACCCGACCCGCTGGACCCACGACTATCTGACTTGGCTGTACACCTTCGACTGGCAACAAACCAAAAGTCCGGCCGGGGCAACGCAGTGGATTCCGAAAGACGGCAAGGGTGAAAACTTCGTCCCTGATGCCCATGATTCGACCAAACGCCACCCGCCGATCATGTTCACCACCGATATTGCGTTGAAAATGGACCCGGAGTATCAAAAAATCTCCAAGCGTTTTCTGGATAACCCCAAGGAGTTCGAAACGGCGTTCGCCAAGGCCTGGTTCAAACTGACCCACCGCGATATGGGACCCAAGGCCCGTTACGTCGGCGCCGAAGTACCGGCCGAAGATTTTATCTGGCAAGACCCGATTCCCAAAGTCGACCACAAATTGATCGACGCCAAGGATGCCGCCAAGTTGAAATCGACGATCCTGGCCTCGGATTTGACCATTCCGGAATTAGTCAGAACGGCTTGGGCTGCGGCGGCGACTTTTCGCGGCACCGACATGCGCGGCGGCGCCAATGGCGCGCGGATTCGTTTGGCGCCGCAAAAGGATTGGGAAGCCAACGATCCCGCCGAATTGGCCAAGGTACTGGCTAGACTGGAAACTATCCAAGCTGACTTTAACCGCAGCTTGAAAGGCGGCAAGAAAGTGTCGCTGGCCGACGTGGTTGTGCTCGGCGGTACCGCTGCGGTGGAAGAAGCCGCCAAGAAGGCCGGTGTCAAGGTGCAAGTGCCGTTCAAACCGGGCCGCATGGATGCCTCACAGGAACAAACCGACGTGCATTCGGCAGCCGTTCTGGAACCCAAAGCCGACGGTTTCCGCAATTATTTCGGCAAGGATAATGCGCTGTCGCCGACGGAAATGCTGGTCGAACGCGCCAACTTTCTGACCCTGAGCGTACCGGAAATGACAGTGCTGGTGGGCGGCATGCGGGCGCTGGATGCCAATACCGGTCATGCCAAACACGGTGTATTCACCAGTCGGCCGGGTACGTTGAGCAACGACTTCTTCGTCAATCTGCTCGATATGTCCACCCAATGGAGCAAGTCGGCCACCGAAGGAATCTACGAAGGGCATGATCGGGCGACAAACCAAGTCAAATGGACCGCGACGCCGGTCGACCTGATCTTCGGTTCCAACTCCGAGTTGCGGGCGGTGGCGGAAGTCTATGCTTCCGACGATGCCAAGGAAAAGTTTGCGCAGGATTTTGCCAATGCCTGGGCCAAGGTGATGGATTTGGATCGGTTTGACGCTCGCTAGCTTTAGTTTAGCCAGACACCCGACTTGACCGAAATCTAGTCAAGTTGGGTATCCGCTAAACCATCAAACAACTCATTTGACAGATACCCGAGAATGACGAAATCCCAGCTCATCGAACGCATTAGCCTTAGATTGCCTCATTTACTGCAACGCGATGTCGAAATGGCCATTAACATCACCATTGATGCGATGACTAATCATTTGGCAAAAGGTGAACGCATTGAAATTCGTGGGTTTGGTGGATTCTCGGTTATTCAGCGAGCCGCTGGTATAGGGCGTAATCCCAAGACAGGCGAACAAGTGAGTTTGCCCATTCGGCATTCCACCCACTTCAAACCGGGACTGGATTTACGTGAGCGTGTGTCTCTTTCTAGCAACCGTTTTCCATTGATTAAGAACTAACAACCAGTCATTCAGATTTTAAAGCAGCCATCTATTTTGATTGCGAAGTCCACTGATTCGGATAACGTTGTACATGTAGTATGGGAGATTTTGGCGGCTGAGGTTAGTCAGTAAAGCCCCTTGCTATTCCGTTCATCTGCATCAGTAAGTTATGACTGATGTATTTCAATTAGCAGCCATTCCTCACATTTTCTTGTTAATGATCGTTAGGATCAGGCTGATTTGGATTTGTCACTCATCGATGACGCGGGACAAGGCGACGACGGCGATGCTTTCAACGTTGTCCCTTGCGGCGTGTAACAATTGGGATCGACGGACGAGTCTTCGCCGCTCCGGCCGTGAATACCCCAATTCAGCGCTTGATCCTGGGCGTAGCGCTTACCCAATTCCTGGGCGATTTGGGCGCGGGCCAATTCGACGCCGAGATAAAAGGCGTGTCCGCCGTCGTTCTCAACGCCCAGATGCGGAAATAAGGCGAATGGGTCGCTGTCGGTCCACAAGCCGTCACGGTTGAAAATATGAATGCCTTCGGCTGAAATCATGATGCGAAAACTGGGGTCGCGGATGGCGGTCTGTAATTCTTGTATTTCCGCCAACGGCAGAGGAAACGGCGCGCGCTCGTGTAGCGCCATCAGACCATCGTCGATATGTTTCGGCAGGCGATTGCTTTCGCGCGCGGCCAGCATGATGCGGCGAATAAGATCGGCTTCCTTGATCGCCTTGCAAGCGTGTTTACTCACCTGAGTCGCCAGTATCTGGCGTACCTGCAACTCCGAGCAAAGGCCCAGCAACATGGCGTTCATGCCGGCGGTATCGACATGGGTCAGCTCCGTGAGATTGCCCACGCCCATCATGATTTCCACGTTTGGATGTCGCCGCCGCACTTCGTGGTAGCGGACAATCGAGTCGGCAAAGCCGAAGTGGATCGGATCGAGTATCGGATCGACGATGAATGGACGGCCTTTGTTCTGCATTTTGGCAATTACGCGGTCAAGAGAATCCATGTCGGCGTGCGGCGTGGCAATCAACACCGGCGTCGAGGCAACCTCATCCGCGATCCACAGCGTCTCTTCATTGAGGCTCAACAGAAAATCGGCGCCTGCACGCCCCGCCAGCAATAAATTCTCAGGCTCAAGCGAATCGACGCTGACCAAAAAGCCCTCGCTCTTCAGGGCCTTGATCGCGTCGGCCAAATGCGGAAACGGCGTCGCCGGCAGACAGCCCAGGTCGATCACGTCCGCGCCGTCACGCCGATATTCCTCGGCGCGGCGGATGATGGCGGCGACATCAATGTGCGGCGCTTCGACAATCTCCGCAAAGATGCGTAGTTCGTAACGGCTCAGGTCCGGGCGCTGCCGGGTTTTGCCGAAAAATTCAGGCAAGTCGTGCAATTCCTCCGGCCCTCGCTCAACCGGTATGCCAAAATGTTGGGACAAAGCGTCCAAATCGCCCCGGCAGCGGCCGGGAACCAGAATCCGGTCGACGCCAAAGGTATCGGTCAGACGGCGTTGTATCATGTCGGCCGTGATGAGCGCCGCCACCGTAACGCCAAGCACATGCACGGTGTAGTCGAAATCCGGCGCCATGTCTTCGATGGTGCTGCGCAACTGCTTTTCGGCCAGCTTTCCGGTAAGAAACAGAATATGTTCCGCCATGTGTTAAGTGTGCCCGAAGACGGTGTCATATGAATCGTTCACCCCTTCTGATTAAGGACGCGCTGGTACTGGCTTAGCCAAGCCGATGCGCTCGAAATATTGTTTCAACTCCACCTTGATCGGCATGAAATACACGTGCCAACCGCTTTCCGCCGCCGAGTCGATCAGTCGATTGGCGAATTCGATGTTCCAGTCGTAATCGGGCCGGAAATGCTTGGGAAACTTGACGTGATTTTTCACTTCCCAATAGTTTTGCGAGGCCAGCGTCACCACCGGGCTGATGCCGATGTAGGTTTCCAGGCCGTCCATGTGTTCGGCAAACAGTTCCACCAAGCGATGGTCGTAGAACGGTTGCGAAAAAAAGCCGTTAGCACCGGCATCGGCCTTGCGCTGAATATAATGGCATTCGTGTTGCAAGCCTTGCCGATGCGGGTCGAATCCGGCATAGATGTTCAACGCCGGAAAGCGCCGGCGTACCGCTCGAATCAAGTCAACCACGTCGGTATTGCAATAGCTGCGTTTCAAACCTTCCGGCGGGTCGCCGGTAACCAGCAAGACGTCGTCGAGTTGGTATTGCTCGATGATGCGATACAACTCGCCGCTTTCGATTTTAAAATCAATGGCCCGAAAATGCGGAATGAAACGGTACTTGTTCCGGTCGATGCGCGTCGCCAGTTCCCAACTGCGAATATCGAAACGCTGAATATCCGGCACGTTGATGATATTGATGCCGCTATCCAAGCTCTGCAAAAACGCATATTGCTTTTCAAAGGCGTCCAAGCTTCTGGGGACGATTTCAAAGGAAATGTTCATGGGCAATGTTTTGGTCAGGGATTTCACCGATGAGCTCAAGGTTCAGGCTTACATTCAGCTCAGAGCCATATCGCATTAAAACAACCCGCTGATGACGCCGTCATCGCTGATGTCGATGCGTTCGGCGGCAGGCACTTTGGGCAGACCCGGCATCGTCATCATGTCGCCGGCGATCGCAACGATGAAACCGGCGCCGTTGGCCAGCCGCACTTCGCTAATTTCGACAGTGTGGCCGCTCGGCGCGCCCTTGCTGTTGGGGTTGGTCGAGAATGACATATGGGTCTTGGCCATGCAGATCGGAAATTGGCCGTAATCGGCCTGCAAAGCCTTGATCTCGGCCACCACTTTCGGACTGGCGCTGACTTTCGCCGCGCCGTATAGCTTGGTGGCGATGGCTTCGATCTTGTTCCATAGCGGCAGTTCGCTGTCATAGACGTAGTTAAAGCCGGGTTCGCGGTTGTCGACGATGTTCAGCACTTCGCGTGCGAGGTCTTCGGCGCCGGCGCCCCCGTAAGCCCAGTGTTTGGCGATCACGCATTTGGCGCCCAAGGCTTCACATTGGCTTTTCAGCCATTGAATTTCGGCGTCGGTGTCGAAACTGAAATGGTTAATGCTGACCACGCAAGGCAGACCATAGTGGTTTTGGATGTTGCTTAAGTGCCGTTCCAGGTTGGCGAAGCCTTTTTCCAGCGCAGCCAGGTTTTCCTGGTTCAGTTCGTCCTTACCGACGCCGCCGTGGAATTTCAGCGCCCGCACCGTGGCTACCACTACGACGGCCGACGGTTTCAAGCCGGACATGCGGCATTTGATGTCCAGAAACTTTTCCGCGCCCAAATCCGCGCCAAAGCCCGCTTCGGTCACTACATAATCAGCCAGTTTTAACGCGGTTTGTGTAGCGGTCACCGTGTTACAGCCGTGGGCAATGTTGGCAAATGGGCCGCCGTGAATGATGGCCAGATTGTTTTCCAGGGTTTGCACCAGATTCGGTTTGATCGCGTCTTTCAGGATGGCGGCCATCGCACCGTGAGCGTTGAGGTCGCTGGCGTAAACCGGCGTGACTTTGTCTGATTTGTAGCCGATGACGATGCGGCCCAGACGTTCTTTCAAATCAGCGCGGCTGGTGGCTAGGCACAGAATCGCCATCACTTCCGACGCAACGACGATGTCGAAGCCGTCTTCTCGCAAATAGCCATTGGCTGGTCCGCCCTGGCCGACCACGATTTTGCGCAAAGCGCGGTCGTTCATGTCGATGACACGCTTCCATTGAATCCGGCGCGGGTCGATGTCCAGCTTGTTCCCGTGATTGATATGGTTGTCAATCAGTGCCGACAACAGGTTGTGCGCGACACCGATGGCATGAAAGTCGCCGGTGAAATGCAGATTGATGTCTTCCATCGGCACCACTTGTGCGTAACCGCCGCCGGCCGCGCCGCCCTTGACGCCGAAGCAAGGGCCCAAAGAAGGCTCGCGCAGACAGATGATGGTTTTCTTACCCAAGCGATTCAGCGCATCGCCCAAGCCAACCGTGGTTGTGGTTTTGCCTTCGCCGGCCGGGGTTGGTGAAACCGCCGTGACCAGAATCAATTTGCCGTCTTTGTTTTCGGTCAGGCTATTGACATATTCCAGGGAGATCTTAGCCTTGTAATGGCCGTAATGGTCGAGATGTTCGGCCGGAATGCCGAATTTTTCGCCCGCCAAGGCTATGATGGGGCGCATGTTGGCCTGTTGGGCAATTTCGATGTCTGACATGGATGCGTTCAAAAAAGAGTTAAATCGGAGTGTGATTGGGCGTTATTGAAACCCCGGCAATTAGCCGGGGCAATGGATACAAGAAACGAAAGGATTATCCCAGCGTGGCGCGCAGGGTCTTGGCCGCGGCCACCATGTGGGTCAGCGACGGTATCACCTCGTCCCATTGGCGGGTTTTCAGGCCGCAGTCCGGGTTGACCCACAATTGTTCGACCGGAATGCGTTCGGCGGCCTTCTGCATCAGTGCAACCATGTGCTGCTCGCTCGGGATGTTGGGCGAGTGAATGTCATACACGCCGGGTCCGATGCCGTTCGGATAGTTGAAATGCTCGAAGGCATCCAGCAATTCCATGTCGGAACGCGAGGTCTCGATGGTGATGGCGTCGGCGTCCATGTCGGCGATCGCGGCGATGATGTCGTTGAACTCGGAATAACACATGTGGGTGTGAATCTGCGTTTCGTCCGCCACGCCGTTGGCTGTGATGCGAAACGACTCCACCGCCCAGTCCAGATAGTCCTGCCATTGTGATTTGCGCAGCGGCAAGCCTTCGCGCAAAGCGGCTTCGTCGATTTGAATCACGCCGATGCCGGCTTGTTCCAAATCCAGCACTTCCTGGCGAATGGCCAAGGCCAGTTGCTTGCAGGTGACCGAACGCGGCTGGTCGTCGCGGACGAATGACCAGTTCAAAATGGTCACCGGCCCGGTCAACATGCCTTTCATCGGTTTGTCGGTCAGAGACTGGGCATAAGCGATCCATTCAACGGTCATCGCGTGCGGGCGGCTGATGTCGCCGAACAGGATGGGCGGTTTGACGCAACGCGAGCCATAGGATTGCACCCAGCCGGCTTGGCTGAAGGCGTAACCGGCCAACTGCTCGCCGAAGTATTCCACCATGTCGTTACGCTCGGCTTCGCCATGCACGAACACGTCCAGTCCGAGCGCTTCCTGTTCGCGCACGGAACGGGCGATTTCCGCCCGCATGGCGGCTTTGTAGCTGGTTTCGTCCAGTTTGCCGGATTTGAACTGGCTGCGGGCCAGGCGAATTTCCGATGTTTGCGGAAACGAGCCGATGGTGGTGGTGGGGAACTTGGGCAGTTTCAGTAGCGCGGCTTGTTTGAGCGCGCGTTCGGCATAGGGGCTGTTACGCTGCCCCAGTTGCGGGGTGATGTCGGCCAGTGCCGCCTTAACCGCCGGGTTGTTGACACGCGCCGAATTGCGGCGGGCTTCGATGGCGGCGCGGTTGGCGTCCAGTTCGGCTTTGACCGCATCACGCCCTTGGTTCAGCGCGGTGGCCAGCACGCGCAGTTCGCCGAGCTTCTGTTTGGCAAAGGCCAGCCAGGATTTGATTTCGGCGTCAAGTTTCTGCTCGTTGTCCAGATCGACCGGCACATGCAGCAGCGAGCAGGACGGTGCCAGCCACAGGCGTTCGCCCAGTAGTTGAGCAATCGGTTCCAGACTATCCAGCACCGCGTTGAGGTCGGTTTTCCAGATGTTGCGGCCATTGATGACGCCGAGCGATAACACTTTGTCCGCAGGCCACTGCGCGATCAGCGCTTCGACATCATCGCGGCCGTTGATGGCGTCGACATGCAGGCCGGCCACCGGCAGATTGGCGGCGAGACCCAGGTTTTCCGCCAGTTGGCCGAAATAGGTCGCCAGCAACAGTTTTACTTGGCAGTCGCTTAAGTGCTGGTAGGCCGTATGGAAGGCGTTTTGCCAAACAGCATCGAGTTCGGTGACCAGAATCGGTTCGTCGATCTGCACCCATTCAACGCCTGCATTCGCCAGCGCTTCCAGCAATTCCGCGTAAACCGGCAGCAGTTTAGGCAACAGCGCGAGCTTGTAGGAATCGTCCTTGGCCTTGCCTAACCACAAATAGGTGACCGGGCCGATGATCACCGGCTTGGCGGCGATGCCTTGGGCCTTGGCTTCCGCCAGTTGTTCCAGCAGGCGGGACGCATCCAGCTTGAATTCGGTGGCGGCGGTGAACTCGGGCACAATGTAATGGTAGTTGGTGTCGAACCACTTGGTCATTTCACCGGCAGCCACCCCACTACAACACGCCGCCGCTTCGGGCGCGGATTGCGCCGAACGGCCGCGGGCGACGCGGAAGTAGTTGTCCAGCGCATCGCCATGAAAGTCCCGCACCCGCTCGGGCAGATTACCCAGCGTGAAGCTCATGTCCAGCACCTGATCGTAGAAAGCGAAGTCGCCTACCGGTACCCAATCCAGTCCGGATTGCGCCTGCCAATGACGCCGGCGTAACTGCTTACCGAACGTCTCGAGTTCGTTACGCGAGGACTCGCCGTTCCAGTACGACTCTAAAGCAAATTTCAGCTCGCGCTTCGCGCCGATACGGGGGAAGCCTAAATTGTGAATTTTTGTCATGAATAACTACCGTCTGTTGAATGTTTGACACATAAAACATTGTAAACAGACAAACGAATGACGATAATCGATAATTCCTCATCAACTCATGAGAGATATTCATCAATATGGAATTGATCCACCTGCGCATCCTGCTGGCGTTAAAACGCCACGGCACCCTCAGCGCCGCCGCCGAAACCCTGCATCTGACCCAATCGGCGCTGTCGCATCAAATCAAAAACCTGGAACAACGCCTGGGCGTCACGCTGTGGTACAAGCAGGGCCGCTCGCTGGTATTGAGCCAGGCCGGGCGTTATTTGTCCGAGGTGGCCGAATCGGTGATCGCCACCGTCGATTCGGCGGAAAGCCATTTGGCGCAGTTGGCCAAAGGCAAGACCGGCAAATTGACGATAGGCATCGAATGCCATGCCTGCTATGAGTGGTTTCGCAACATTCTGCAACCCTATCTGCGCGCGTGGCCGGATTTGACCGTCGAAGTCACATCTCGCTACCGCTTCGAATCGTTCGAAGCCATCCGCCAATACAAGCTGGACGCCGTGCTGACCTCCGACCCGGTGGATAACGGCCTGCTCAGCTACCAGCCGCTGTTCGATTTCCAACTGGTGTTGATCGTGCCCGATAGCCATCCGCTGGCCGGCCGAGCGGAAATAACGCCGGCCGATCTGCGCGGCGAGACCGTGTTGACCTACCCGGTGGCCCGCGAGCGGCTGGACATGTTCCGCAAGGTGCTGCAACCGGCTGGCATCGAGCCCGCCGCCCATATTCAAGTCGAGGAAACCGACATCATGCTGCAACTGGCCGCCGCCGGCCGTGGCGTTTGCCTGCTGCCGGAATGGCTACTGGCCGACAAATCCGCCAAACTCGGTCTGACCGGCTTGCGTTTCGCCGGTCTACCCATAGCGAAGACCATGTATCTGGCTTGCCGACACGAGGATGCCGAGCTGGAGTATTTACGCTGGCTGGTGGAACATGCCGCTAAGGCGGTGGGTTGAGGCGAAGCGCATCGTTTAATCGATGCGCTTCGGAATTTGATGGGTCTGATTTATTTCTTTTCCATTTCGGCGATGGCGTTTTCCAAGTCGGTCACGCCTTCGCTAATGCTCCCGGCTTTGGCCGCTTTCAATGCAGCTTTAAGTTGTTTACCGGCACGCGGCAAGTGAATCGAGTAGCTCTTACTCGCTTCTTCTTGAACCTTGTAAGCATCGACAGCGGCAGTGACTTTTTCCAAAAATACCGCCGAATCATTGGCCTTACTCGCTTCAATTGCGTTTTGGGACAACGCGATCAAATTGGAAAAGTCCTCGTTCATCGCGGATCCCGCAGCGAAAACACTGAGTGAGAGAAAGAATAGAATAATTGCAGTTAGAAAATTTTTCGGTTTCATATCTTTTAATTTGACTCGGTAAGAAATTTCCCAGGCTACAAAAGAGCTTGATGCTTCGGTAAGTAGCGCTGAGGTTGCGGTAGGTACATTGTTTGCTGCATCGCTCCTCGTACCGTTGACAAATTAACAGGAGTACCTGAATTAAACCTGAAAACAATAAGGTTTTTTTGTTTGATTACACGTTTTAGCGACTTACTGGCGAATTTGTTTGCGGCAGTGGTTGTTCCAATGTTTTGGCGGCGTGTGCCTGGAAGTCGAGCTTTGCTTGAACGATCTATGAGAGCACAGTATGTAGTTAAATTAAATCAATAAAATCACTACATATAGTGATTCTGGCTTGACACAGTCACTATGCCTGCCTAAACTACCGACCCAAGACGGTTCCCCCCGAAGGGGATTAAAAGGGAATCCGGTCGGCGATTTTGCGTTTTTCGCATGATCGCCGGAAAGCCGGAGCTGCCCCCGCAACTGTAATCGGCGAGTTTAGGTTCACCCCGTGCCACTGGACGCGAGTCCGGGAAGGCCGAACCTAAGCGGCGACCCGAAAGCCAGGAGACCTGCCCTCGAAACTTTAATCAATCGGGAGCGGGGTGTCTCCGAGGACGATGGCATGCGATGCCGATTGGACGATCACTCAATCATGCGCCTGCCGTTGCTGCTTCATGTCCCCGCTCCCTTCGTGGAGAAACACATGGATACCGCCCCTCAACCCGCCAGCTTTTATCCCGACCCTGTCGAGCCCGTTAAACACGCCTCTTCGTATCCGACGGATAGCGGCTTGGAAGTCATTCGCCGCAATCGTGCCGTGGTCGCCTTTCAGCCGGAAAAAATCGCCATCGCCATCACCAAGGCCTTTCTGGCGGTTGAAGGCCAACACAGTGTGAATTCATCCGGAATCCGCGATCAGGTTGCGCAACTTACCGCCAGTGTGGTCGAGGCATTGACGCGACGTTTGCCGGGCGGCGGCACTGTACATATCGAAGATATTCAGGACCAAGTGGAACTGGCATTGATGCGTTCCGGGGCCCACGACGTGGCCCGCGCTTATGTACTCTATCGGGAAAAGCACGCCGAGCAGCGCGCGGCCCAGCAAGCAATCGACCATGCCACACCCGTTTTGCAGGTGGACGATCACGGCCAGCGCCGGTTGCTGGATAGCGCCGCGTTCATCGCGCTGTGCCGCGAGGTCTGTGCGGATTTGGTTGACGTCGACGCCGAGCGGGTCTGGAGCGAAACTCTGACCAATCTGTACGATGGGATGCCGTTGGAGGCGGTGCGTCAGGCCTTGGTGTTAGCGGCGCGCACCTTGATCGAAGCCGAACCGAACTACACCAAAGTCGCCGCGCGTTTGCTGTTGAGCAATCTGCGCCTGGAAGCGACCGGCTTGGCCTTGACGCAAGCCAACATGGGCGAACGTTACGCCGGCTGCTTTGCCGACTTCATCGCCGCCGGCGTCGCCGCCGAGTTACTCGACCCGCGTCTGGCCGAGTTCGATCTGGAAAGATTGGGTGGAGCACTGCTAGCTGAGCGCGATCTGCAATTCGATTATCTGGGCCTACAAACCCTGTACGACCGTTACTTTCTACATATCGAAGGCCGCCGCATCGAATTGCCGCAGTGCTTTTTCATGCGGGTGGCGATGGGACTGGCGTTGAATGAGGTCGACCGCGAAGCGCGCGCTATCGAATTTTACCGACTGCTATCGAGCTTCGACTTTATGTGTTCAACGCCGACCTTGTTCAACAGCGGCACCCGCCATTCCCAGCTGTCGTCGTGCTACCTGACCACGGTATCCGACGATCTCGACGGCATTTACCAAAGCATCAAGGAAAACGCGCTGTTGCAAAAATACGCCGGCGGCCTGGGCAACGACTGGACCCCGGTGCGGGCGCTAGGCAGCCGGATCAAAGGCACCAATGGCCACAGCCAGGGGGTAATTCCGTTTTTAAAGGTGGTCAACGACACCGCCGTCGCGGTCAACCAGGGCGGCAAGCGCAAGGGAGCGGTCTGTGCCTACCTGGAAAACTGGCATCTGGATTTTGAAGAATTTCTGGAACTGCGCAAAAACACCGGCGACGAGCGTCGCCGCACGCATGACATGAACACCGCCGCCTGGGTATCGGACCTTTTTATGCAGCGGGTGCAAGGTAACGGCGACTGGACCTTGTTTTCGCCGGTCGACGTGCCGGACTTGCACGATCTTTACGGCGCTGCCTTCGCCGAGGCTTATCAAGCTTACGAAGCCAAGGCCGTGCGCGGGGAGATCAAGTTATGCAAGCGCATCGGCGCGGTGCAGCTTTGGCGCAAGATGCTGACCATGCTGTTCGAAACCGGCCATCCGTGGATTACCTTCAAGGACGCCTGCAATCTGCGTTCGCCGCAGCAGCATGCCGGGGTGATTCACAGCTCCAATCTGTGCACCGAAATCACGCTGAACACCTCTAACGATGAAACCGCGGTCTGCAATTTGGGCTCGGTGAATCTGGCCGCGCATCTGGCCGAACACAACGGGGTTTGGCAATTGGACGCCGATAAATTGCAACGCACCATCGCTACCGCGATGCGTATGTTGGATAACGTCATTGACATCAATTTCTACGCCACGGTTAAAGCGCGCAACGCCAACCTGCGCCACCGCCCGGTCGGACTGGGCATGATGGGTTTCGCCGATTGCCTGCACCAATTGGGTATCGCTTATGCCAGCCGAGAAGCCTTGGAGTTTGCCGACTATTCGGCCGAATTGCTGTCTTACCACGCTTATCAAGCCTCGGCCGATCTGGCCGAGCAACGCGGCCGTTACGGCAGTTTTGCCGGCAGTTTGTGGCAGCAAGGCTTGTTGCCGCCGGATACCCTGGAACGCTTGGCGGAAACGCGCGGCGATCTGGGTGTGCCGACCGGCGGGCAGTTGGATTGGCAAGCGTTGCGCGAGCGCATTGCCCAAGTCGGCATGCGCAACTCCAATTGCGTGGCGATTGCGCCAACCGCGACCATTTCCAACATTGTCGGTGTGTCGGCGTCCATCGAGCCGGTCTATCAAAATTTATACGTCAAATCCAATCTGTCAGGCGAGTTCACCGTGGTCAACGCCGCACTGGTCCGAGAGTTGAAAGCGCTGGATTTATGGGATGCGGTGATGGTCGCCGATCTGAAATACTTCGACGGCTCGCTGGCCGCCATCGAGCGGGTGCCCGCCGGGATTAAAGCCCGCTATGCCACCGCCTTCGAAATCGAGCCGGAATGGTTGGTCGAAGCCGCCGCCCGCCGGCAGAAATGGATAGACCAGTCGCAATCGCTGAATCTGTATGTAGCCGCACCGACCGGCGGCAAACTGGACCAGTTGTACCGGTTGGCCTGGCAACGGGGCTTGAAGACCACCTATTACCTGCGCACCTTGGGTGCCACCTCGATGGAAAAAACCGGTGCCGACGAGACCGCACCCAAGGCCTGTTCGATTGCCGACCCGGATTGCGAGGCTTGCCAATGAAGACTACGTTAAGCTTTGACGATTGGGATACACCTGTTTCTTCGTCCGCAAGTATCGGGGCATCGATCAACTCGACCACACAGCCTGTGAGTCACAATGTAGACAGCCAAACCTATGTAGCCACGGGCTCGACAATGGCGGCCGTCGATCCTGAACAGAAACGGGTGGTCAACGGCCAAGCCGACATCAATCAACTGGCGCCGTTCAAATACCCGTGGGCTTGGTCGTTTTTCCTGAATGCCAACCGCAACCACTGGACGCCGCTGGAAATCTCGATGGCGCAGGACGTGCACGATTACCAACACAAATTGACGCCGGCCGAGCGCCATGTGTTCGAGAACGTGCTGGCTTACTTAACCACCTCGGATATTCTGGCGATGCGCAACATCGGCCTGGCGGTGATGGAGAAAATGAGCGCGCCGGAACTGCAAATCTACCAGGCCCGGCAAGTTTACGAGGAAGCGCTGCACACCTGGACTTACCAGCACTGCATCGAAACCCTGGGGATCGACCAGCGCGAAATCTACAACCGTTACCGGGTGGTGCCAGAAATCCACGGCAAGATCGCCGTGGCCAACCGCCGCTTGCAGGGCGTGTTGCAATCCGGCCAGCCGTTGACCGATCGCGACGCGCTGCACGAATTCGCGATGGCCTATCTGTTCTTCGCCGCCGTGTTCGAGGGCTGCTGGTTTTACAACGGCTTCAGTCCGATATTCGCGTTGCAGCTACGCGGCTTGATGAAAGGGGCTGCCGAGCAACTGCAATACATCATGCGCGACGAAGTGCTGCACTGTGCCTTCGGCATCCGCGTGGTTCGGCAACTGCTGGAAGAAGAAAACTTGACGCTCGACCCGCAAGCGCTAAGGCAAATGTGGGACGAAGCCGAAGCCGCCGAAACGGCTTACGCCGGCTACATCCTGCGCGAACCGATACTGGGCTACAACGCCGGCTTGCACGTCGAGCAATTCCGCCACGTCGCCAACCGCCGCGCCCGCCAAGTCGGCCTTACTGAACCCTTCCCAGGCGCCGAAAACGTATTGCCGTGGCTGGACGAACAAGCCAATCTGCGCAAGGAGAAAAATTTTTTCGAAACGCGGGTGACGGAATATCAGACCGGTGGAGCGTTGGTTTGGGAATAGGCGGCTAGAGCAGCCGAAAATCGGCAAAACCGAGGCGGTCGCAGCTACCCTGAATCCGCTATTTCAAGTAGCGAGTAATGCGTTTTTGCTTGCTGATTTTTCACTGGAGAACCCTCTTGTTCAGCAAATATTCTGATAGCAAACATGAAGCAAAACATTGCCCGCGTTGTCAGGAGCAATTTATTTGTAAGGCCAATCGCATTCATCGCTGTGATTGCTCGAACGTTTGTTTGTCCTTTGAAACGATTGAGTATGTCCGCCAACTTTACGACGAATGTTTGTGCCTGAATTGCTTGAAAGAGTTGGAAGCTATTGTAACGTCGCTAAAATAACCAAGAGTTGGCCGTTTCTACAGGGGCTTTGCGAATTACTGTGAAACCGGAGACATGAGCTCAAATTCATGCATTTACGGAAAAAGAATAGGGGGGCAGTAAAGTCAGCTTAGGTGCCAAAACCAGCCGCTTACGAACAAGTTTTTCATTTTTCTGAATGTCGCAAAAAAAGAGGGGCGGTTTCGTCGGTGTATACACCTCTAAGCCAACACAAATTTCAAACTTTTTTTGCCCAATTAACGAAATCGCAATAATTATCGCGATTTCGAAAACGACCTCCCGAAAATTCTCTTCACAATAATGACCATCCCAACCGGAGGTCATTATGGAACCCGTTGCCATCCCCCAATCAATCGACGATCCGATCCACATTCTGCTGTGGAGTGCGGACGAGATCGTACCCTTCATGGTGAGTATGCTCACCGGCATGTTGATCGATCACTTCCTCCCCGGCCTGGCGCTCGGGTTCATTGCGGTCAAATTTTACCGGCGTTTCCGCGACAACCGGCCTGACGGCTATACCTTGCATGCGTTGTACTGGCTTGGACTGTTGCCGAGTCGGGCACAGACCATACCCAATCCTTACATCCGCAGGTTCCTGCCATGAGATGGTCGGATTTTCTGCAAACCTGGGACGGCCACGAGACCGAGAACCGGTTTAGCCGCGTCGTCATCATCGGCCTGCTGGTCATTTGCGTGATTACCTCGCTGGCCGCCTGGCGCACCGAGCGCAGCATCATTCTGGTGCCACCGAGCTTGACGCAGGAAGTCGAAGTGACGCGCAGCCAGGCATCCAGCGAGTTCAAGGAATCGTGGGGCTTGTTCCTGGCAGAACTCCTCGGCAACACCACGCCGGCCAATGCCGATTTTCTGAAAACCGCGGTCGAACCGATATTGGCGCCGGATATTTACCGCAGTGTCCTGGATGCCATGAGCGATCAAATCAAGGCCATCAAAATGGACAGGGTCGCGATCAGTTTCACTCCGCGTCACGTCGATTACGAAGCCGAGACCAACAAAGTCTTTGTCAGCGGCGAACTCAAAAGCCAAGGTCCCAGTTCCAAACCGGACGTCAAACCACGTACCTACGAATTCATCATCGCCATCAAAAACTATCGCCCCCGGCTGGAATACATCGACGTGTATCCGGATTCCCCCAGAACCCTGGCCCGTTTGAAAGCCACTCAAGGCCAACCACATGAGGATCATCCATGAAACGACTCTTTTTTCCTTGGCTACTAGCGACCTTCACCCAGGGCAGTTGGGCCGCTGATGAGTTACCGGTGACGGTATTACCGCCGGTCACCACCGTGGCCGAAGAGTCACCCGCATCGCCATCACAGCCGGTTGCCTCGTCGCAGCCAGACTTAGGCATCGAGTTACCACCGGTCGATGCCAGCATATTGAAAGCCGCCAAACAACAAGCGGCAGCGTCAAACTCAGTTTCAGCCACGTCCATCGGCCCCCAACACATCGCGGTTAAACCCGGCATCAACGAACTGATGCCAATTGCCGTCGGCCACTTGAATCGCCTGGTCACGCCGTTCGAGCATCCTGTGGTCACGACCACCAGCCAGGCGACTACCAGCACTAAAGGCAAAATCGTTTATGTCGCCACCTCGGATGAAACGCCAGTCACCTTATACATCACCCCCGGCGACAACCAGGATATTGCGCTATCGCTCACCCTGATCCCCAAACGGATTCCGGCGCGGGAAATTCACCTCGATCTGGATAAAGACAGCTACCAACTGCTGAACCAATGGCAACGCTCGGATGCCGGTAATCGAAATTCTGGCCAACAGGAACAAGCCTACATCAGCCAGCTAAAAACGTTGTTTCGGGATTTGGGTTTGCAAAAGACCCCAGCCGGTTATTCACTCCGCGAACCGAAGCTGCAGGAGCAAATTCGCTGCCTGCAAGACCGCGTGCAGATCAAAACCGGCCAAGTCCTGGAAGGCCAGGACCGATTGATTTTGGTTGGACTTGCCAAGAATACCGGCAGCGACATGCTCGAGTTCGACGAACGCAGCTGTGCAACGACGCAGCAAGACGTGCTCGCCGTGTCGGTCTGGCCCAACGTGGTATTGAAACCCCAGGAAGCCACCGAATTATATGTCGTGGTTCGACAATCGCCTGAGGCGTCAGTCAGTTTGCGGCCTTCATTGTTGAATGGGGGGCAACGGTAATGGCGGTCGTAGATGCATGGTGGACACGCTTGAGCCCAACCGCCAAACGCAATCTGTCCGTCGGCGGCATCGGTACCGTGCTGTTGGCCGTTATCATCGCGCTAGCCACCGTCACCCCGGAAGTCAGCAAACCGCTGAGTAAACAGGCGACCATCCAACACATCCTGACCGATAGTGATCCGCGCTCGTTGGGCATCGACGGCATTTCCGCACAATTGCGCGATCTGCTGCAGAAGAACGACGAGCAAGCTCGCCGGCTGGCTGCCATCGAAGAACAGCAACGCAGGGAACAGCAATCCGACGAACTGCGTTTCAAACAATGGACCTCCGCCGAACGGGAAGCCTATGAAGCCAAACTCCAGGCCGTCACCGGTGAAGTCGAGTCGTTGAAGAACAAAGCCTCTACACCGCCAACGACCGGCACCCAAGTCGACAACAACCAAGCACCATTGGATCAGCCGGTACCCGGAAGACCATCAAACCGCCGCCCAAACAACCCACCGTTCGACAATGGGCAAGACGATCTCAATCGCGTTTTCGAGCAAGCGGCTATTCCTGGACCGACACCCGGCAATGCCGGTGTCTCGGGAGGAAGAGCCAACAGCCAAGCGGCGGCGGTGATGCAGATTCGCGTCATCCAGGAAGGCGCCGAGCAGTCCAACGGTAAAGACAAAGACGCTGCCCCTCACGGCCAGTCGCAAGGCCACGCCAACAGCGACGTCTTTATCCCTGCCGGCAGCATTTTAACCGGCGTATTGCTGAATGGTCTGGATGCCCCGACCGGCCGCAAAGCCAAGAAAGAACCCATGCCGGTGCTGTTCCGGATCAAGAAGGAAGCCATTCTGCCCAACCGATTCCATGCCGATGTCCGCGAGTGCTTTCTGTTGGCTGCCGGCTTTGGCGATTTGAGTGCTGAGCGCGCCTATTTTCGCGGTGAGACCTTTTCCTGTGTCCGCCAGGATGGCGGCGTGATCGAAGTGCCGATGAATGCCTATGCCACCGGCGAAGACGGCAAAAACGGGGTGCGCGGTCGCGTCGTTTCTAAACAAGGTGCGCTGCTTGCCCAATCAATGATGGCTGGCTTTTTACGCGGCTTCTCCGATGCCTTCGGTCGTAACCAGATCCCGGTGCTGATGACCGGCGGTCTGGGTGCGCTATCCGGAACCACGCCGTTCCAAAGCGCCTTTTCCTCGCAATCGATGGAAGGCGGCGCATTGAAAGGTGCTGGCTATGCCATGGAACGGTTGTCGCATTTTTACATGGACATGGCCGAAGAAATTTACCCGGTCATCGAAGTCGATGCCACCCGCCAGGTCAACTTCATCGTGCAAAAAGGCACTGCGCTGAAGCTGAAGTCACCGAGTTGATTCCTTAATCCCAACCCAAAGGTCGTTATGACATTACGCCGCATACCACTATTACTGCTCACGCTATTGGGTGCCTCCATGGCCCTGGCTGCCAACCCGCCAAAACCGCCGGTCTCGGACATTGCCTCAGGCCTTTTGTCGATCAAAATCGACGGCATGCAGGACTTACCGATCTCAGGTCTCAAGATGGTCAAGTCCGGCGAGCAGGCGGTGTTTATTTCCAGCAACGGTCGCTTTGCCTTTTACGGCGGCAAATTGATGGACATCTGGACTCAACAGGAGATCAAGGAACTGGCCGATATCGACAAAATCGCCAACCGCATCGACCTATCGCGGATGAAACTCAAGGCTGATGATCTTGGCGCCCTGACTGTCGGCCACGGCAAAGGCCAGGTGCTGGTTTTCATCGATCCGCGTTGCCCATATTGCGGCAAGGTGATGAAAGACCTGCAAGCCTTGCAAGACCAATACACCTTCAAACTGGTGATGGTCCCCATCCTCGGCCCCGAATCGCAAAACATCGTCGTGCAACTGGCGTGTCAATTGGGCACCAACGATACCAAGGCCAAAGGCGCTGTGCGCGAGCGACTGTTGAAACAGGATTACGCGGGCTTGCCGACCGAACCGCCGGTGCAGTGCAACAAAGAGCCACTGCAAAAAGCCGTGGTCACCGCCAAGTTATTCGATTTGAAGGGTGTGCCGTTTCTGATTGCGCCTGACGGACGCACCCACAGTGGCGCGCCGGAATCGTTAGCTGATTGGTTAGCGGATAAACCGAAACCGTCATCCAGTCTGGCAACGACGCCCGATACAAACGCCCAAAACGCAAACGCACCGGAGAATAAGCCATGAACGCCTTACCTTCAATGTCACGTTATGGCTTAGCCGTGCTATTGATCAGCATTTTCAGCGGCTGCGCCACCACCGATTACGGCTGCAAAGGCATGCCTGACGAGCCGAGCTGTCTGTCGACGACGCAGGCTTACCAAGTCACTAATACGGCGATAACCGAAGCACCTCCGGAAAATATCCCCAGTTCGGAGTCAACCTCAACACCGGCACTCGCACTACCGTTACAGCAACCCGTGCCCAAGATCGAAGATCCCACACCGATTCGTACACCCTCACAGGTCATGCGCATCTGGATCGCGCCTTGGGAAGATGCAGACGGCGATTTGATGGTGTCCAACTATGTCTACACCGAACTGGAACACAGGCGTTGGATGATCGGCAAGGCGGCTTCGACAACCAGTTCTTCGTTGATCCCGCTGCAAGTCGAACAACGTCCACCGGAGAGACGCGCCAATGTCGATACCGGGGACGACGAGCGTCCAGTCAATGGATTGAGCAAATCATTGCCTTGATGGGGCAACCCATTTAACCGCAGGTCCCACACACCCTGCGAGACTGAGCGGACAACCGCTTAAAACCTGCCGGACTAACCCTCCGAGATTCGACGGGCAACCGTCTCTTAACCTGAATGAGGATATTTTTGATGAAAGCGTCAAATCGAAGCGGGGTCTTGATGGCCCTGGCATCGTTATTGTTTATGTTGATGGCCAATGATGCCATGGCCGGTACCGGCGGTACCGAGTTCAACACCGTCTGGACCTTGCTCACTGGCTGGGTTGAAGGCTTGCTTGGTCGGATCATTGCCATCGTGTTCGTCATCGTCGGCCTGGTCGCCGGTGTCGTACGCGGCAGCATCATGGGCTTTGTGCTGGGGATTGCCAGTGGTGTCGGCCTGTTTGCGGCACCGACCATTATCACCAATATCGTGACTGCCACGATTTAGGCCTTACCACGATGACCGGTTCAATTATTGATACCGAGACTGCGGCGGGCAACCGCCGCCTTGCTTCATTGGCACACGATAAGCGGACCGTCAGGGTCCAAGACGTCAACGGCCAGCCAATCAACCCTTGCCATCCGGCCAGAGCCCGGCAGTTATCACGCAAAAAACGTGCGGTTCGCGTTTGCCGGCATCCCTTTACGATTCGTTTAAATCCGGAATACCCAGCCGAAGCCTTGCAGAAAATTTACGAAGAGGATCACGCACCATGACTAACTCGCAACGCCAACGTGCCGATCAGTTGTTCACGGTACTGGCCTACGAATACGACCATCATCTGTTTCTGATGGCCGATAGCAGTATTGGCTTCGGCTTTCTGTGCCGGCCGATGACCGGCGCCGATGCCAGCGTGTCGGCTCGGGTCAACGTTTTACTGAATCAGGACTGGCCGCCGGAAACGCTCTTACAAGTGTCACTGTGGACCTCACCGGACATCGAGGAATCGCTGGCCATCATGCAAACCCGGCGTTTGAAACAGCAAAAACCGACCTATAAAACCATGACCCAAGCCAGTATCGAGTTCTTGCGGCAAGGCACCACCAAACCGCCGGAAGCGATCTCCGGAGCACGCCTGCGGCGCAGTCATATTCTGGTCACGGTCAAATTGCCGATGGCCTATCCAAGACCCAGTGAACAAGACATCCGTCGTGCCAGCGAATTGCAAATGGCCACGCAGCAATCGCTGTCGACCATCGGCCTGTATCCGGAACTATTGGGCGCCGATCAGTATGTGCGCATTCTGAACACGATTCTCAACTGGCAGCCCGATGCCGGCTGGAAAGATCGGGTGGTACCCGAATGCGATCCGACCCAACTGATCCGCGACCAATTGCTGGATTACGACAACGCCCTCGAACTCGATGAAAAAGGTCTGTGGCTGGGACATAAGCGCGTCAAGACACTATCCGCCAAACGCACACCCGATCATTTTTACTTCGGCAGCGCCAAAAGCTATTTGGGCGACATTCTGTCCGGTACCCGTGGCATCCGCCAGAATGCTTTGCTCAGTCTGACCTTGCATTACCCGGATGCCGAATCGACCCGGTCAAAACAAGAAGGCGTTAGGCAATTCATTACCAACCAGGTCAATACGCCGATTGCTCACTTCCTGCCGGTGTTGGTCCAACGCAAACACCATTTCGACGTGTTATTCGACGCCTACCATGACGGCGACCGGCCAATCCGGGCCTATTTCGGCGTGCTGCTGTTTTGCGACGAAGCTGAAGAAGCGGCGGCGGTCTCCAATGCGCGGGTGTATTTTCGGGAGCTGGGTTTTCAACTGTTGGAAGACAAGTATTTCTGCCTGCCGTTTTTTCTGAATTGTTTGCCGTTTGGGCCGGAACGTTCGGCGATTACTGATTTGAAACGCTATCGCACCTTGGCCACCCGGCATGCGATTCCGTTGTTACCGCTATTCGGCGATTGGGCGGGCACCGGCACGCCGACTTTGAATTTCGTCTCACGCAACGGTGAACACATGGCGGTCTCGTTGTTCGATACCACCGGCAATTACAACCTGTGTATCGCCGCCGAATCTGGCAAAGGCAAATCCTTTCTGACCAACGAGATCATCGTTAGCTATCTGACCGAGGGCGCACAAATCTGGGCCATCGATGTCGGTCGATCTTACGAAAACCTCTGTGAAGTGCTGGAAGGCGATTTCGTCAAATTCACTCACGGTTCGGGGATTTGCATGAATCCTTTCGAGATCGTGCAGAACTTCGAGGAGGAAGCCGACATGCTGGCCGGCTTGGTCAGCCAAATGGCTGCGCCAACCGAGAAACTCACCGACTTTCAAACCGCAGGTCTCAAACGGATATTGAAGCAACTGTGGACTGAAAAAGCCCAATCCATGTCGGTGGACGACATTGCAAAATGCCTGTGTACCGAAACCGATCAACGCTTGAAGGATGTCGGCGAGCAGTTGTTTCCGTTCACCACCCGAGGCGAATACGGTCGCTACTTCAACGGCAAGAACAACGCCAAGTTCACGAATGACTTTACCGTCCTGGAACTGGAAGAACTCAAGGGCCGCAAGCACCTGCAGCAGGTGGTCTTGCTGCAGCTGATTTACCAGATCCAGCAGGAAATGTATCTCGGTGAACGCAACAGGCCCAAGATCGTCATTATCGACGAAGCCTGGGATTTGCTCACCGAAGGCGATGTCGCCAAGTTTATGGAACACGGCTATCGGCGGTTTCGTAAATACGGTGGCGCGGCGGTAACCATCACCCAGTCGGTGAACGACTTATACCGCAATGCCGCCGGCCGCGCCATTGTCGAGAATTCGGCGAATATGTATTTGCTCGGCCAGAAAGCCGAAGTCATCGAAGGCATGAAGCAGGATCGTCGATTGCCGTTGTCGGATGGCGGCTATGAATTGCTAAAAACCGTGCACACCTTACCCGGCGCCTATTCAGAGATTTTCTTCATCACGGAGATGGGTTCCGGCATCGGCCGACTGATCGTCGATCCTTACAAACGCATTCTGTTCTCCACCAAACCCGAAGACGTCAACGCCTTGAAGCAGCTCCGCCGGCAAGGCTTGAGTTTGGGTGATGCCATTCAACAACTCATCGACAACCGCAGCAGCAAACCCAGGGAGATTACCTATGGATCCTAAATCGCAATGGCTCAGCACCACGCTAATTGCTGCTTGTCTGGGTGGCATCGGCGGTTGGCTGGCGGCACAACAGCAGCTACAACAACCCTTGGCGCGCCTGAATCTGGTTACACCGGTGTTCGTCCTTGATCGCGCCAAGCTGATTCAATCGATACCGCCCAATGCCAGCCAGGAACACATGGCCAAGATCGTCGAGGATTGGCAAGGTCAGGCCAAAAAGCTCAGTGATGCGGGTTATCTGGTCATCGATTCGACGGCGGTGGTGGCTGCTCCGGAGGATGTCTATGTTCGACAAGCCGGACGCTAAACGTAGGATTAAACCACGGTTCCGTTCTCGGCCGCGTTTAGCCCAGTTTCTACTCAAGGCGGTACCGATCTTGTTGCTGGTGTTAGCGGTGGAGCGCTATATCGGCCAACGTTTTCTGATCGGTGGCGACGACCAGGTCGATCGCTGCCTGCCGGACAAATGGATTTACCTGATCGACACGCACAACAAGGACATCTGGCGCGGCGATTTGATTGCCTTTCGCGCCGAACGCATGGCGCCTTTTTTTAAGGATGGGCAGATCATCGTCAAAATCGCCGCCGGCGTGACCGGCGACACCATTCACGTCGATCCACAGCACACCACGGTCAACGGTGAACGGGTCATTGATGGGTTGCCGTTGACCGAGAAACTCAAAAGGCCCGCGACCCAATTCAAACGTCATGAAACCATTCCACCCGCTGCCTATTGGGTAACCGGACAAACCGACAAAAGCTTCGATTCACGTTACTGGGGCTATGTCTACGACCACCAAGTCATTGGACGGGCCTATGCGTTGTTTTGAGCCACCTCAATTTCGTTGGCGGCAAGTGGCGGTCTGTTTTCTTTGCTGGTTCAGTGTGCAATCGGTTCAGGCAGAAGAAGCTTGGCTGCAACGTTCTCAGGCTATTTTGCAGGCATTGGAAGGCCAGGCTAGGCCCGATTGGTTGAATGGCCAATCTGAACAGTTGGACGTGAAACGCCAGGCGCAACAAGTGTTGGAAGCGTCGCAAGCGATCCAAACAGAGGCGCTATCGACTGGATCGGAAAACGTCCAGCCGACATCCATTTCGAACAAGCCACTCACGCTGTTGTTTGTTTCCTTCTCGCTGGGTGAGTCCGCACTGAAAAGCATCTTCGAAGAATCGGCAGGTCGGGAAGACATATTGCTGGTGTTGCGCGGCCCAAAGCCTGGTCAAAAACTACCGGCGTTAATGGCCGATCTCAAGCGATTGTTGAAAGGCATTGATCCTCTGCCCAACATCGTGATCGACCCCACCCGTTTTCAGCGCTGGTCGGTAACGTCAGTACCGGACATCGTTGTCGAACAGGAAGGCAAATCTCGGTTACACGTTCGAGGTGTCAGCAGTCTGTCCTGGCTGGACGAGCAGATTAAAGCCGGCAAACAAGGTGATTTGGGAACGATGGGCGATGTCGGCGAGATTGCTGAAATCGATTTGCTTGAAGAGATCAAACGCCGGATGGCCGCCATCGACTGGAAACAAAAGCAGCAACAAGCTATCGCTCGGTTTTGGGAGCAGCAGAAATTCGAAGTGCTGCCGGTGGCTCAGGCCGATCGTGATCGGAGCGTGGATCTGACCATCACCGCCCCGCGCGATCTGACGGCACCAAATGGTCAACTGATCATCCGAGCAGGACAAACCGTCAATCCCTTGGATAAGATACCGTTTGGCCTATGCCTGAAGGTGTTCGATGCCACTGTGCCGGCACAAGTTGAGCTGATTCAACATCAGTCCTGCCAGAACAAACAGGCTCGGGTGATGTATTTGGCCACGTCGCTGCCGCGCCAGTCCGGGTGGGACAGCTTGCAACGTTTGGAAACCGCGTTACAGGCACCGGTGTATCTACTGACGCCGGATGTGCGCAGTCGTTTTCAATTACAGCAAGTACCGGCTATCGTCGAACAATCCGGTAACCACTTAGTGGTTCATGAACGAAAACTGCCTGTCTCTTCGGGAGAGCGATCATGAAACGATTCGTTTTCCCTTGGGTTTTGGGAGGCTTGATAACACTGGCAACCCCGCTTTATGCCGACACCACCAATAGCGTCGATCCGTTGTGCTCGGACGCCGAACTGTGGTCCGGCAAACTGATCACTGATATTTGCTGGAGCTGTCTGTTTCCGATTCGAGCGGCCGGGGCGTCGCTGGGTGGCGGCACTGTACCGAGTATCGCTACCGACGAGAAGTTCTGTTTCTGTACCGATAGCATGAACATTCCGGAACTCGGTATGACCATGGGCTTATGGAATCCGGCCCGGTTGATCGAGATCGTTCGTAATCCCTGGTGTTCGCCTGCGCTGGGCGGGCATAAGTTCAGTGCTTCAAATGTGCGATTGATCGCCACCACCGGCAAGGCCGACTTCGATGCCAGCGAGATGTCGTTTTTCAATTACCACTATTTTGCCTTTCCTCTGACTATCCTGCTGGACCTGTTCTGGGATGGTCGTTGCAACAGTGATGGCTATCGGGATTTCGATCTGTTGTACGTCTCAGAACTCGATCCCACCTGGAACAACGACTTGCTGGCATTCTTCACCAGTCCGGAAACAGCCTTGTTTGCTAATCCGGTGGCCATTTCCGCATGTGTTGCCGATGCCGCAGCGGCGGCCACCGGCAATCCATTGGATGCCTTGTTCTGGTGTGCCGGTGCTTGGGGTCATATGTATCCTTTATCCGGCATTTCGCCGACCAGTTACGGCACCGATCCCAGAATTACCAGTTTGTTGGCCACGCGGGCGACGGCGTCATTGCATCGGCGCGGGTTGGCCTGGAAAACATCGGGCAACGATGCTTTGTGCGGTGGCTATATCTACCCCTTTATCCCGAAATCGCAATACCGGCTATCGATGTTTTATCCGGTCGCCGAAACCGAGTCCAATCACGCCATTGGTGAGACCACCTTCAAGTGGGGTGCGGGTCGCACGTATCCAGGGCCAGGTGAAGATCATCTATACATCTTATGGCGTTTTCAAGACTGCTGTGTTGGCCTATAGCGATGCGTCAGATATTTGAACCGCAAGCACTAATTACACAAAGCCTTTCAGCGATACTCTGCGTGACGCTGGCCTGGACACCGTTTGGTATCTCCTGGGCGGATGCGATTCAAGCGGCCGGGCGCGATGGCCAGCAACTGGGCGAGCAAGTCCTCGGCGGTTTTGCGTTTCCGCTCGATACTGGCAATGGTTCGCTGACCTTGAATCCTGGGACGGCTCAGGAAAGCGCCATTTCCATAGGCACCCTGTTTCCGGATACCCATAGCACCACGACTACGACCCAAGACTTTGCCGATCTTTATGGCAACAACCCCGGAACGATCGCAGCCGGGTTGGACGCACAGACCGCCTTGAACGGCGAAACCAGCTTCACCGGTGAAGCCTATCGCACCTTGATCGATAACGCTCACCAGTCACACCCGGACTTACACGCCGATCCGATCTGGCAAGCCGGCGACCAGGTGTTTGCCGATTTTACCCCATGGGCACAGTCGTTCTCGGACTGCACGACCACAACGACCCAAACCGAAACCCAGCAATCGGTGCGGGTGCCGGATTATCAGCTTTGTCTCCGGCAACCGACGGTGCCGCAAAGCTGCACCGCCACTCACCAAGTCAATGTCGAGCCCTTGATCCGCTTCGTCAGTGGCGACGGCGGGTTTTCCAGTTGCGGGCCGGGCTGTATGGATTTGTATGTCGGCAGGGTCGGTGATGATTATTGGGAATCCGATTGCGGCTTGTTTACCTGGCAGGTCAAATACGAGGTCTTGCATCCGGAAGCCATCACCAGTGCCACGCTGGAATACGTCAAGTACGATGACCACACTCGGGTCTATTACGATAATCAATTGATCTATACCGGGTCGAGTGGCTGGTACGGGGATTGCGAGCTTTACACCAGTTGGAACGAATATCCCAACACTAATGTGCTGTATGCCTTCAACAGTAGCGGCATCAAGGTGTTCAAAGAAGAAACCCGCGTGTCCGGACGCGGCGAAGGTTATTCGCGAATTCGCTTGCGTTATGACCTGTCGAAACTGATCACCCAGGACGAATGGAGCTGGAGCGGGCCGAATTGCCAAAACCTGGCCAATGCAATTACCGATGGCATTTGCCAGGCTGGCAGTCAATTGAGTTGCACGAACGATCCTGCCAATGCTTCGGGCTGTTACGTCGATCCCACGTCGCAAGTGATGGTCTGCGGCTCAGATTTGGCCCAAGCCCCGGTGGCCAGTTCGTCAGGGATTCGCAATACCTGCATGGCTATTCAAGCCTCAGGGCATTGCGATTTGAATCAGTATGGGCAATGTTGGACCGACACCGCCGGCACCCACTGTTTGGAGCCGCCTGCGAATGGTATGCCCAACAAGACCTGTGAATCATTGGAAACCAAAGGCTGCTCGTTCATCAAAAGCCAATGTACCAGTGTACTCGCCTCAGGCACCTGCTGGGACAGCGTCGATACCTACGACTGCGGGCAAACGGTGGGCATTCCCGGCATTCAAAGCAACACCCAACAACAATGCGCCGGACCGATCCGCTGCATGGGCGAAGAGTGCATCAGCGTGAATCGCACTCAGAGCCAGGATTTTAGCAAGGCGGTCGCCTTACTCAATAGTGCCCAGCAAATGGCGATGGACTTACAGTGCGACTATGCCAATGCCGATTTGCAGCAAAAGGATCCGACTACCTGCCAGGTATTTCAAGGCAAACCCGCCAGTTGCAAAATGGTCGGTGGCGCGCTCAGTCTGGTCGATTGCTGCGAAACGCCCTCGGGTGCCATGGGATTAGGTCAATATATTGATTTGCTGATCGCCACCAGTCAGATGGACGGTGCCGTCATGGCTATGGACAGCACCTCCGCCTTCCGGGGCGCCTGGGAAACCATGCGTACTCCGTTTACCTTGGCCGGCGATGCCTGGAACAGTTTTCAGGCGGATTTTGCTTCGGGCGTCAATAACTTGGTCGGCACCGACATGCTGAGTACCAGCGACATTGCCTCGCAAGGTTTACTGGATTCACTCAAAGGCGAATTGATGAAGTCGGTGGCGGAATGGATCGGCCAGACCTTTGGCGAAGCGGCTGGTAACGCACTGTTCAGTGCCGGCGGTCAGGCAGCATTTGATGCGGCGGGCAATCTCACACCCGCCGCGCAATCGGGTGGTGTGCAATTAGGCGGCGGCGCGGCAGTGGCAGGACAACTGCTCAGCACCTTGATGACAGCCTATACCGTGGTGATGATCATCATCATGATTATCCAGATCGTCTACTCCTGCGAAGAACCAGAATACGAACTCGCCGCCAAGAAACAGCTCAAAGTCTGCACGGATCTCGGTACCTATTGCGAGAGCAAGGTGGCTGGTGTGTGTTGGGTGCGTAAGGAAAGTTACTGCTGCTACAACTCGCCGCTAGCGCGCATCCTCAACGAACAAATCAAACCGCAGCTGGGCATGGATTTTGGGACGCCGGAAACTCCCAGTTGTACCGGGATTAAAGTCGCAGATCTGGACCGCGTGGACTGGACACAGGTCAATCTCGACGAGTGGTTGGCGATTCTGGCTCAGACCGGGCATTTGCCGTCCGCCGCCAATGCCGCTTCCATGCTGAATCTGGATCAACTCACCGGAACGGGCAGCCGACTCAATCCGCAGAAATACGGCGCGGCCTCCAGCGGCCGACAAGACACCTTGACCCGCACCCAAGGCCGGATGACCGACCTGGACGTCCCTACGGTCAAACGGCAGTCGGAACTGGAAGGCTGGGGTATGGGGCCGCAATAATGCGGCCAGAGGCTTACTGAACGGCGTCTTTCAAACCTTTACCGGCTTTGAAAGAAGGTAATTTAGCAGCAGCAATGGTGATTGCTTCGCCGGTTTGAGGATTGCGGCCGCTGCGTTCGGCACGCTCTTTCACTTCGAAGGAAGCGAAGCCCACCAAAGCCAAAGAATCTAACACGACAACAGTTTCAAACCTTATCAACAACTTTTAGTTCGATCATCACATTCAAATGACGTTCCAATAAAACCGGTACCCGACCGCCGGTGATCAAAACTCCCGCTTCCATATTTTTTTCCATCGCAAACCCCGTCAAATTTGCGCTGGTGATGAAGCAAGAATTGGCATCGGCCAATGCAATCTTGGCATGAACTCTACCGCCAGAGAAGACATCGGATTTTCGGACCCATGCGTAAAGCGATGTCTCGGGAACGAGCTCTCGCATCTTACCGATCACGTCGATGCTCACACTTCCGCCATGATCATGTGATGACTCCAGCAACATCGAAACCTTCACTCCGCGGGTAATCGCTGCATTCAGCGCATCGATGATCGACGATACGTCATACGCGACGAAACTGGTGATGAACAGTGATTTTCTGGCTGACTCGATGACCTGTAGCAATGCTTGTTCCGTTCGGCGAGCCGAAACGAAAGGTGTCGTCGGTCCGGTCCATACGAGTTCCAGGGATTGCTCGGCGCTGATTTTGTCGATTGTGTGAGACGAGGCGGCCAACATCGCGGCCAACTCACCGGCAGAGACTTCGCTGGCCTGCCACGACTTTTTCAATCGATCGAGAGCAAACGCCACTTGATGAGTGCTTTCGAAATCAGTCAGCGAAATGGCTTTGGATTTTGCATTCCTGACTCTGTTGGCAATGGCAGCGACTTTTTCACGAGGCACCAGTGTCACGACTTCGGTGATGGCATCCAGCAATGCCTCCATGTCAGAACCCCTTGAAGAAACCGGCCTCGGCATGTTCGAAGGTCGGCACCAACAACGCCCTGTCGAGATAGCGGTTACCGCGTTCACATGATGTTTCCGCCACGAACGAGCAAGCATGGCATGCGGCGGCATGTAGCGTTCTATCCTTTCCAGGATCATGCTCCGAACACAACGGGTCGGAAGAACACACTTTGGCCCGTTCCAACGCTTGTTTCAGCAATCTTCCCAAGTTTTCCGGTTTACCGAGTTCGACCAGACCTCCCAAAGTGCCATCGGAATCGGCCGCAGCAGTGTAGATCAAGATACCGGCTTGCGGAATATCCATATTTTCCGCGTAGATCCGTTCACGAATACTGGCGGCGTTGTAACCACATTCCAGGGCCAATTCCCTGATCAAGAGATGTGCCAGCGTGTGTAGCATGGCATACCGAATACCAGGGTAGTCGGCATCGGCGCTCAAGTGTCTAGCATTACGCCAACCTCGGTGACCAGTCAGCAGGACATCGTCGAGGTCGGTAACGGCTCTTTGGGCTTCCCAATCTCTCAGCGCCAGTTCATCGAATTGAATGAAGATACCTTCACCATGAACCTCGCTGGCTGGCACCCATTCGGGTTTGACGCGAGAAATCGGCGCCATTGCCGTTCTATCCTGTCCAATCGACTCGTCCGGCGATTCGACCCGCGTGAAACCGATCAAGGCATTGACTTCTCGTAAGCGTTCCAATAGCAACACCCGGCTGATTTTCGACCGGAATCTCTCCGGCACGGCGACGGGTGTACTCATGAAATGCGGATAATCGGCCGGAGGATTCGGGGACGACAATACCAACCATTCGGGGCCTTTGATGTCGGATTGCTCGACTGGCTGATTCGTACCGTTCTTGTGATCTTGAATAGCAGCCCAAATCGCTTCCGCTTCGTATGCTTCGATGCCTTGGGCTTCGCTGCGTTTCTTCAGCGCTTTGACGGTACCTTTCAATTCGCCGAGATCTTCGACATCGGCAAAATCATCCCAATGATCGATGATGATCTGCGACAAAGGTGATCCATTCTGTTGCGGAATAGCCAATGCCGATAGGTTCATCGGAAACCAACTGTTGGTGGCTCCCAAAAGCACCGCTCTGGGTTCTTCGGTGCAATCGGCATCGAATTTATCCAGGTGCGGGTGACGCCCTCGGCAACCCGGAAGATTTTCCCTACCGGCGCGCCCAAAGGCATGCGCCATGCTGCGGGATGCCGTACAAGCATCGCATTTGACCCAGAGATTTTCGGTTTGTAGCGATGCACCGCTTTCGAAAAAACGTAAAGTACCTTTGCATTCGCTGGGACCACCATGTACGAAATAATGCCACGGAAAATCGTCCAAATGGCCGCCACGACAGGCCAACAAGAAACGCGCGGGAACCGCATCGGCATCCTTGGCTTTGTCACTGCCTTTCGAACCCGTGCAGCCTTTATGCACGAATTTCGTCATTTCGGGTCTATATCGATTTTCTTTCAAACCGAACAAACCCAGATCATAAGGTGAGAGCAAGCCGCATTTCACACACCGTAGCCACCGGGGAAAGGGGCGCACGGGAACACCGATGTTCGACTCGGCCGACCAAACATCGACCACTTCGTTCTTGCTGAATGGAGGCATGCGCAGACTTTCGACCTGTCCGCCCAGCACCTGCCGCACGGCATTCAACAAACGGGCCTCATGGATGGGTTGGCATCGGTCGCGCTCCCAACGGTCGATACCGGAGGTCACCACCGACATGTTCGGCAAATCGATCAGAGCCCCCGGACCATAGGTCCACAGCAATTGGCTGGGACGCACCTCGCCAACCGGCGTCTTTTCACTCATGCTTCACCTTCTTCATCTCGTTCCGTGACCGTCGGGCGCGGTCTCCATTCTTGATCTTCGTCCAGTCGATTCGTGTTCATGATCAATCTCACACCGGGCTCGACTTCACGCATCGACATCGGTACCGTCCAATCGTCCCAGGCTCGCAAACCAGGTGTCTTGATCAACGCAACGGTGGTGTCTCTTTGTTGTCCCCGTTTTTCATAAGCCAGTATCCTCCCCGGTTTGTTGGCTTCCTTGGCCCAATCGTCCGCCCTGGATTTCAACTCCTCCTTCGCCAATTGCTTCTTGGCGTTGTCCTCGACGATACCGGCGCGTTTCGCCAAGACTTCGACGACGTCGACGATTTCTCGTTGATGGGCTTGTTGTAAGTGGCTGGCGCCATCGTTCGGCGCAAACTCGTCATGGCTGAGACGCATGACACTGAGCATCGCCCCGGTCAGTCCACGATCCATCGCTCGCGGCGAGAACGGTGTGACAGACTGTGCTTCGACGTGCTTGTAGAATGTCGCGTGATAATGCTCGAAAGTTTCGTAGTGCGAGAGATCGCGGGGTCTAGCCCAGGTCAATACCGTGCAGACCAGGCCCGGCGAGGCACGTCCGACTCGACTGGTGGCCTGGATGTATTCGGCGGTTCCCTTGGGTTGACCATTCACCGCCATCAATCCCAGACGATTCACGTCGACCCCGACCGACAGCATATTGGTGGCCAATACGACATCGATGGCCCTGACTTCTCCGTCGCTCCAACGGCAGACGTGTTTACCCTTGTCCGAGTCGTATTCGACCTTGAACTTCACTTCCAACTGATCGAGGTACTTCGGTATGTCCTGATTGGATACACGAGACGTCAACTCCTGGATGTTGTTGACACTCCTTTGGCTCAAGCCCGGTCGATCGACCAGGCTCATCTGGACACGATAGGATCGCGTTTGTACGTCGTCCTCGGCCAGACGTTTCATGCCGCCCAGTTCACGTAACGAATTGAAATAACCCACCATCGTCATGTAAGGATCGGCAGCCGAGCCGAATCGCTCGAACAGCGTCTGACCGGCGGTCAAGAATGCCGTATAGACGCGAATCAACATGGCCGGCCGCGAGCTACCGGGCGAACAGACTCCTAGGTACCGGCGTCCCGGCCTTTCCTGGATCGGACGCTGAACCGAGAAAAAGTTGTCCTCGACATCCAAGCCATGGGGCGGAAATACCGCAACCTGGCGCATGAACACGTTGTTGACTTGTTCGCGCGCCTTGCGTACCGTTGCGGTCGAGGCGATGATCTTCGGCCGTATGATCGAGCCATCGCATTGCCAAGCACTCAGCTCGTCCACGGCCGTCTCATAAAGACCGACCATGGTCCCTAGCGGGCCGCTGATCAAATGAAATTCGTCCTGGATGATCAGATCTGGTGGGCGTATCGGCGAAATCGCCTTGACCTTCACCGCTGGCAAGCTTTTCTTTGACTGATGAGAACCGTGGCAGTCGGCATCCGGCAATACCAAGCCGTGCCTCGGGCATTCCTGGTTTGCCCGACCGAACAAGGTCCGAACCTCGCCGCGCCAGGCCATCATCGCAAACTTGTCGACCGTGCTGATCATCATCGTCGGTGGACGATGGTAGATTTCTTCGTCAACGACCAAAACCGGTATGCCTGGATGAGAACGTTTACTGGATTTTCCTTTGGAGAATTCGCACTGGCCTTTTTTGTCGCCACAGTAGATCACGGTACGCAGCGTGTCTCGATCGACTTCGATGTCACGGCCCGGTGCGATTTCAGAACCGCACCACGGGCAACTGGTGAGCTGTGCCGGCGATGCCAAGCCAGCTGTATTCTGACCCGGATTGCGCCTGGCCTCGATGGCGCGATGACTGTCCTCGGTGGTACCCGGCGTCACCTTGTTACCCACCCACAGACCAATGGTGAAGGGTTCACGGCCCAGGGATTCGTCCCCCTCGTTCAGCGCTTCCCTGCGTATTACATCCATCGCGCAGATCAGCGCCGTGGCACGCTGGAATTGTTGTAAGGTCAACAAGCGCAAGGTATAGCGCATGATGACGGTCAGGCCGCGAGAGCCGTCGTAGCCACCCAAGTTCGGTTGCATGCGTCGAATGGCCATGGTGAAGGCGGCGACGCCCAAATACGCTTCGGTCTTACCGCCCCCGGTCGGAAACCACAACAAATCGGCGTAAGCCTCGATGGGTTGGGTTCGATCCGGATGTTTGGGGTCGGCCAAAGAAGGAATGGCAAGCAGCAAGAAGGCGAGCTGGAAGGGGCGCCAACTGCGATTTTTCGGCACGTCGATGCTGGCCAGCGTGCGCTCTTCCTTTCGCCTCATCGCCAACGAATAGATGCTGCGTACCCGCTGAGTCGCCATCGCACGGTTGGCGAAGCGAAAGGCCGCCAACGCCGCATCATTGGTTTCCAAGGTGGTGATCCCTTCGCGAAGACGCAAAAGAATCGAATCGCAGCGCTCCATGGCCAAACGAGCCTGAACGTCGTGCCCCACGACAGCCTGGCCGATAAAGCTACGTTGTTCGCTTATCCACGCCGCATAATCGTCGGTCAAGATGCGCAACGCATGTACCAATTCTTCTCGCTTCAAAGACGCCAAGGTTTGCATGTCCAGCCAGCCGTTATGCGACATCTGGATCATCGCCTGTCGATCTCCGGTGTCTTCTCCAGGCGTCTCCGTCACCGGCACCTCGTATTGGGGCATGATCACGGTACGAATCTCGGTGGCCAACGCCACGTCTTCACTCGCCAGGGCATGAACCGCCACACCGTGGCCGACACCGAACTCGACGCGATTGCGGTAGATCATCTCCAGGGCTTCGCGCTCTGGGTCCGCACCATTGGCATCCAAGACAGGCCGGCGTCTAAAGATCGCTTGGTTTTCAGTCCCCGGTGCCGCCCGCACGATCACTTCTGGCTGGAACAGCCAAGCAGTATCACGATTTTCGGGTGGTTCCTCCTGGGCATTGACCAGAAATAGCGTCACCAAACGGTCACCATTGGCGTTCGGCGCACGAATGCTGCCTTGAATCCTGATTTCCGGTCGTTCGGGATCGGGTGCCTGATGGGGAATGACGCCCGTCGTCAGTGGCAACGTCAGTTTGCCGCCACACGGTATACGCTGCCAAACCCGTACCCTGACTTCTTCCTGTTCCACCCGAATCACGTTGCCATCGGCGTCGCGTATCTTGCGGTTGATGGTCTTGGTTACACCGCCATCCTCGCCCGATAGGCGTTCGTAACATCCGAAACGAACCTCCACTTCGATCGTGGGTGCATCGCCGGCGACACAAAACGTGAGCCCCATGCTCGAAGGAATCAGCGATTGGTTGCTACTGGCATCGATTTCATCGCCAGCATCGGATTCGGGTTCGACACGACCGGTCGCTCCGGCGAATTCGGCACCGGGTTCGTGTTGGCCAGGCACCGAGGTATCCACCGACTCCTCGTCTTGATCGATGCGAGAGCCTTCCCAGCCGTCAGCGGCGCCAGTATCTTGTCTGGGTGCCAATTTGCCGACCAGATAGCGATCGCGCACGCTCATGTCGACGATTCGTTCGTGTGCCCCATCGGCGGGGCCGAGTAGATCGTCCATCACGGCCAATTGCAACAGCTCGCGAATGTAGGCTTTTTCCTTGGCGCTTTCCCTCGAGCCGATCACCGGCACGTCCTCGAGACGCACTTTCGCGATCTTGGCCAATCCCTCGATGAAGTCGTTCCATTGCAGCCGCCCCACGGAACCCGAAGACGGCGCCGAGAAACCGGAATCAGCCAAAACCACCGGCACCTCGAACGGCAGCGCTCGGTCGAAATACAGCGTGGTGTCGTCGAGATCGGAACGAATCCGCATGATTCGGGCGACTTTCGTGATGGCCTGGGTGTCGTCGATGACCAGAATCCAATCGTCTTCCCGAATCGACTGGTACAGTGAACGTTCACCTCGAAGAATCAGCACGAAGGTTTTCAGGATGGGATCGACGGGTAACGCTCGATCCACTGCTATCCAGGCATTGATGTCGGTCATTCGGTGTTTCCTTTCAGGTCGGTATCAGTTGGGCCAGGATCGTGATCCTTGGAGGTCGACATCGAGCGTTGGCGTATGGCTTTTCCCAATTCCGTGAGTCGATAGCGTTGCATTCGACTGGTGGGTTTGTCGGGCAGGGTCATTTCGATCACCCCGGCAGTCAACGCCGGTTTCAGGTAAGCGCTTCGGAAGTGCTCTTCGCCCTTCAAGCCGAGCGCGGTCTGGATTTGCATGCGGGACATTTCGCCGACCACGGCTCGAATCACGCGCTCGACTTCCCCTGCGACTTCCCCTGTGACTTCGGGGGTAGTGTCGGTGATCCTTCGCGAGCCTTCATCCGGCAGAAAGAGCTCGAAAGCCTTGCGTGCCCGGTCGTTGGTATAGACGGGCTCGGCGTGGCCCAATGCTTGCCATTCGCGGCGCATCATGCGCAAGCCGGTGCCGGCCTGTTCGCACATGTCGATGCGGCGCAGGGCCATGGCAATGGCCGGGTTGCGCACTTCCTTCTCACCGGGTTCCAGCAGGCGGTCATCATCGCCAAAACTATCGCCGGGGTTCCACAACTCTATGCCATCGGTGAAGAACCGGATGACCGCCTTGCGGGAGTGGTCGCCGTAATCCTGATGCAGCAACAGATTCATGGCGGCTTCGCGGAAAACGCGAAATCCGGCGGGCGCATCGCGGCGTTCCAGCGTGGCCGGATCGATGTCGCGGAAGGTTTTGGGCATGAAGAACAGGTATTTGGCCAACAACTGTTGCCAGCTTTGCAGAATGTTCTCTTCACACACCAGCCGATCGATCCAGCGCGTCTCGGGCATCTCGTCGCGGCGGCCGTAACCCAGAAACTGCACGTCCAAAATCGGGCGTGGCAGTAGGTTACGCACCGCGCGCAGCGAACCGAACAAACCGATACAGGCATTGGTGGGCAATAGTCGCCCACCATCTTTGATCAAGTAGCCCCAGTCGTAAAGAAAGTCCAAATGAGGCTGTTCCACGTCGAAGCCGGGGTTGGCGGCATGAAACCGGTCGCGAGACCACTTCAGGCTGCCGCCGTGGAGAGCCTCGTCGAGATCGACCCGCGTGAAGGGGTGGCCATCCCAACGATCGGCGTTGGCATCCCGCAGCATGCGTTCGATGTCGCGAGGCTGGGCCTTGTAATCGCCGCCACCCTTGCGAATGAAGGTACGGCGGATGTCGCCATCCAAATAGACCGGTTTACGGCTACGCGGATTCTCGGCGACGTGGAAAGCCAACACGATCTTGCCGTCGACGTCATGGCGATGTTCGGTGATGTCCAAGTCGTGATTGACCTTGTTGTCGGCATGCAGCACCGACAGAAAATCGTTTTGGATCTTGTCGGGTTCGTCGACACCTCGAATCTCGAACTGCTCGCCGTCCTGCTTGATACCCAATACCAACCAGCCGCCATGGGTATTTGCGAACGCCGAGACGGTCTCGAACGCGGATTTCGGCAAGGCGTTACGCGCCTCCTTGAATTCGGCGTCGTTCCATTCGCCGGATGACAGCAAGGATTGGAGATTATTCGTCCTGACGTTCAAATCAGCCATTTAGTGATTCTTTTAACTTTCGCTGCGCCACAGAAGATAATTTACCTATCAGCTCTTTTACTTGAGCTTTGAAAGAAATTTGTCGATTCGATCGACCTGTTTTGACCGATCCAAATACTCGGCATAGGCATCTCTAGCAGATTTGATCAACTGGTCGTAGTACATGACTCGTGCATTTAACGGTTGTAATGTATTGGTTACATAACCTGCAGGTAAGTATGACTCTTCCTCTTCGGCTACGGGGCTCCCGAGAACGAAAATGATCGAAATCAATGGATTTTCATTTCCTTCCGCCTTCAAACATTTGGCGAGTGCCGTCCTGTATTTTTGTCCTTGCTCTTGTAATTCCACCAACTTCATTGGTCGACCAGCGCGTTTCAATTCCACAATGATGTGCTCTCCCGCATTCGTCTTATAGCGAATATCCAAACGCCCTTTACTTTCATCATCAGTCAAATCAGCAGCGAAATCCTTGTAATCTCGTTTTAATGTTTGCTCGATTCGTTCACTACCCGCAGCTCTTTCCCAGCCGGGATCTAGTAACCATAAATTTTCGAACAGATGTGCTTGAAGGACCTTTTCCTTGGCGTCAACATCGACCAGATCTTCAAATTTCACGATTACATCCAATCTCGCCCTGACGATATCCCTATACATTGAGCCCTCCAGCATAGATAAGTCAGCTAACAACGGTAGCAACGACTCTGCAGTTAGGGCAGGTAAATTTCCAAGATTATGGCTGGCATCCTTCAATCGAAGTCGTTCGAATGCAAGCATTCCAGAGCGATATAAATCCTTACGATCTTCCTCGGATTCAAGTTCCACGCCTAAAATCACTCCAAGTGTCCGCCTTGCGGCGTCTCTTTGACCTTCTGGTAGATTGTCGATCCACTCTCCCAAAATTGGGGTCTCTTCGACTGCTTCCTTTCCTCGCGCTTCATTTCTCAACTTCGTCCAGTCATCAGAAATTGAAACCAAGGTTTTGCGGAGAAAATCTCTCAAGGCGACATATCGCTCATCGTCTTCCATCAGCCGCTGTCTATCACTGGTGGCAATATCTTCCTCACTTTCGACGTCCAGAAAATTGGCTTCGATTTGACCGGTCAGATAATTCCCAAGGAGCATATTGAATCCCAGTTTGTCCAGGATGTTTTCCTGGATCAAGCGTCCTCTGGCAATCACGACCAACCCATTCATTAGGCCTGCATCTTCGGATGCCAATTTTTTGGGTCGGGACGCAGCGCCTAACCAACCACCTACGATCCAATCGGGACGAATAACTGATATTTGGTTTGGTAACAAGAAACGTTTCTTTAAACCAGGACAAAAACCAGCTGGGATACGCTCCGAAGGTTCAAACTCCCACAAAAATTCAATCGCCTTGAAATCCTCTCGATCTGCCGGTCCGATCGCCAAATCATTGATTCGGACATCAAAGCTATCTCCATTTTCTGATTTGATGCCAATGATCGAAAAGCGCCTGGCGATACGCTTTCTTAAAGCATTTACCGTTTGGCTCGTGCGCTTCTTTTTCAACTGAGTCAGAATTATTCGAGTGCCCTTTGATGGAGGTTCATCGTTGGTAGGAACGGGTTTATATTCCTCGTTACGTGAAACAGCGGCTTCGATTCCCTTCGTTTCCATTCGAAACGCATGATGTTCGCTACCTTTGGTAGTGATGACGGCGACGACATCGGCAATGGAAAATAGTGCAAGCTTACCGATGCCTTTCCTTCCCATGAATGCACGACCACCTGGAGATTTGGCTCCTTCTTTTTGTCGTTTGTCATAACCGACATAGAGGAAACGGTCATTGATATCGTTCAAAGCCATACCAACTCCATCGTCTTCAATCACGATTCTGTCCTTGTCAATTTTGATACTGACGTTTTTTGCATCGGCATCCCAAGCATTGGCCACTGCCTCGGACAATACTGCCGCTGCATTACTGTATAGATGCAAGCCCAGATGATCGAGAACCCGCAAGTCCAACTGCATTTTGTATGGTGAATCGCTCATTTTTTATCCTTTTTCTGAATTCCTGCCGTTTCAATCATTTATGGTTTGGCTCTGAATTTCATGCATGATTCGTCACCTTGAGTTTCCACGAATTCATCGCTGATCAATTCATTTAGTGCGTCACTCCAACAACCCGGGTCGGCACCACAACCATTCAAAATGGCTGATTTCGTGAACCAACCTTTGTGAGCTTCGAGCCAGGCGAGGATTTGATCGGATGCGTTCGAACCCCAAGAATTACCGCGCTTGGAACTTTGAGATGAAGCTGAAGGCTCAGGCGATGGAACAGGCGTATCAAACAAACTGGTTTGAATAGATTGCTGCACCGATGAAGGTTTGCTCTTTGATTTAGGAGTCGACTTGATCTTGGTATTAGATTTTCCATGTAACCCGGCAGCGACTTCTGCTTCGTAACGCTGACGGTTCAATTCCGACAGTCGCCGTAAGACTTCGACACGTGCAGGCTCCGAAATGGTGAAGCGGACGCGGTCGTTCTCCGGCAAATATGGCACTTCGTGGAAACCGTGACCGAGGTCAAGGTCATCCCAACCGTAGGCACTCATGACGGTGGTGTCTATTTCGCGTTGCAACTCACGCAGCGCTTCAATGCGAGGATCGCGATCGGTGTCGTTATGGATGCGGTTGTAGACATCCGTCAAACCAATTCCAAAATCTCTGGAAACTGCGGCTCGACTATCCAAAAATCGTCTGGCAATGGTACCCAGATCGTCAGGAAATACGAGTGGGAGCGGTAACGTCTCAAGAGCATCACTCGGAGTATATCTCAGTCGGCTTTCTAGACGAGAAGCATTCTTACGAACCCACACCTCGTGAAACTGGCTAAACAAAAGCCCCAGAAGTGCAAATGAATCGGAACAGAAAACAACCATGCTGTCAGACCACACATAGTTTGAAGGCGTGACTGCAGGAGCGATGAACTTTGTGACTCGCGACAGGCAGAACACACTTTCCATCTGGCAAGTTTCTGAAGACCAGCCCACCGGGTGACGTTCGAAATCGCGACCACGACCGATGGCATGATAAAGCTCAGATCTTGCCCGGAGAAACAACCACCACTTTTCGCGTGCTCCCTTATCCTTATTGGCAAGGCGCTCCGCTTTCACGTTCACCTCCAACCACTCGTAAGGTAGCTTGTACGTTCTCGCCTTCGCTTCCGGCCAATCCCAGAAGTTGATCACCCAGCGGCTCGGCTTCTGCTCAGGGTCTGAATTGAGATCATCGCCGTTGATGTAGGGAAAGATCACTTCGCCGTTCCTCGGATCGGCATCCAGCATCCTGCGAGCCTGATCGGGTAGGAGCACGAAGCCCATGCCAAGCACGATCGAGCCCTGATACGCAATACCCTCGTTGGCTTTTAGACGCATCGGACTCCATTCCTCTTGATCGGACAGAAAAGCCGAAATGAAGGGAGCCGGTCGCCCGAGCAGCGAACGTCCGCCGCGCCAATCTCCCTTATGAACATGCACGCGACTGGTGACGACTGCTGCCTTACCGGGCCAGGCTTCGTTCGGGTAAGCCGCATAGATTACGACGCCCGCGCCGACCATGGCCTCCAGCCCGACCTGCCGCGTGTCACCTTCCGCGATGGTGTTGACTGCTAGCAGTCCGAAACCACCACTATCGCGCAGCAGACTCCAACTCCGCAGAAAGAAATAGGCAACTAGGTCCGCCGAGCCACGCCTCCCCTCTGCGATATGATCAACCAGCCAATCGCGGAAAGCAGTGCCCGCGACGCCGGTGATGCGCTGCCCGCCTAGAAAGGGTGGATTGCCGACGATGCCGTCGAAGCCACCGCGCTCGTGCTTAAAGACCTCCGGAAATTCCAATGGCCAATGGAACGGTTGGCGTGAATTTTTATCATCGGGTAGATCGATCGATAAGCCGAAGTTCGCTCGTCGTCTCAACTGATTTTTGGCATCTGTATTTCCTTGCAAATACTGCTCTGCCTCGATGGACAAGGTCATCAACGCCGCATCGAGAGCATTTTGATTCCCGCCCGTCCTAAACACTTCACCGACGAATGCATCCGCAATCCGTTCCGGTGCTTCGAGTTTGGCTTTGGCTTCGGTATCTAGCCTGGCCATCGCTTCCACGTCATGAATGTCCCGAATCGGCATTTGGCGTAAACGTTTGCGCAGTTCGATGGCCTCGGCCACGGCCTGTTCGATGTTTCGGCCGAAGATGCGCATCTGCGTGTTCTTTTGACCCGGCGTCATACTCAGTTCGGTGAGTTGATCCAGACGATGGATGCCCAGCAGACTGTCACCACATCGCAGATTGTGATCGAGAAAGCCGAACGGCCGTCCTTTTGCAAGCGTCACCAACCAGATCGACAGTTTGGCGAGTTCCACCGCCAATGGATTCAAGTCCACACCGTACAAGCAGCGCTCGGCGATCAGGCGGCGGGCGATGACGATGCGTTCTTCGTCGTCTCTCGGCAAGGATTCCTCGTCGGTAACCGCGTCGCGAACCTCGCCGTCGACCGTGACGTATTTGCCTGCCGATTCCGCTTGGCTCCAGGCCTCTACCAAGCGTTCCGCCAACCAGCGGCAGACTTGCACCAAGAACGCACCTGAACCCATGGCCGGGTCGCAAATCTTGAGATCCAGCAGTTCGGCGGCCGATTTGAGTTGCCATACTTCGCGTGGTTTGCCTTCCGCCGGGCCGACATAGGCCACAGGCGTAAGAGTCTCGGTGACGATGGCTTCGGTCAGGGATTTGGGGGTGTAATGGGTTCCGGTCTCACGCCGGTCGGAACCGGTGGTGACCATGAATGAGCCGGTGGGATAGACCAACGGGTAACCCCAGGGATCGACACGCAGCAGATTTGCGTAGGGTTTGACGCGATCGCGCAACGCCACGTCTGCGTGACATGCGGTCAAAAGTTTGTCGGCCAACACGTCGTCGACGGCCTTTGCCAGGTCGTTACGGATACGGCTGGCCGAACTGCCGGAACGTTCGCGGAGTAAGTCGGCCAGTTTTTCATCGTCGGCTTTTCGCGCAATATCCAGTTCGGTCAGGGTCACCCAAGGTACTTTGGCAGTGCTGGTAGCACGCAATTCCAGAGTGACGTCCTTGGCGCGTTTGACGGTGCGTTCCAGCAAGCCTTCGTAGACGTAACCGATCTGTTCCACGTCCAGTGCCCGATAGGACAAGGTGCGACCTTGGAATTGCTGGATCGCGTCCAACAGCAACAAGACGGTGCGATTGTCGATGGGCAATGGTTTGGCGGGATCGGTGCGCCATTGGCTGTGTTTGTCCCGTCCTTCCAGGAACGGAAAACGGTCGGGATCGAACAACGAGCCACCCAAGGCCGGCATGCGCAGATTCTCGTGTTCGATGCCGCCGTAGACAGCGCGGAACAATGCCAGCAATCGCGACCAGGCATCCCAGCGTCTTTCCAGGATTTCCGCGCTGTCTGAACGCAACTGCATCCGCAACGTGGACAAGGCGTAGTGGGCTTCGTAGCGTTCGTCACCCAACAGCAACAAACCGCGTTCTTCGGCCGATAGCAGGAACACCAAGCGCATCATCACCGTCAGTGCGGCTTCGTAGATTTCGGCGGTCGAAACGTTGGCCAACAGGGTTCGATCTCGGTCCAGGTCGGCTTTGTCCAAGGCCTGGATCAAGACTTCCACGGCTCGACGGACCTGTTCGCCGAGGGCTTCGGTGACTTCGTCTTGGTGTTTCAGCGAGCGATCGAACAACGCCGGCAGTCGTTCCGACTCGTCGACGAAGAAACGGCGGATACCGAGCAGATGCACGAAGGCTTGCAGCGTGACCGGTTCTTGCCCCCACAAACGGGCATACCAACTGGCAAAGGTGGTGACGGCGCCGACCGGTGCATCGACCAGCATCCAGCGTTCACCATTGGTGAGCAATCCCAAGCGGCATCCGGTTTTGCGGCAGAGGTTCACCATCCTTTCCGCCGGGCTGGTGGCCCAACCATCACGCTTACTGGTGGCTTCCAGATCGGTGTGGACCGGGAAGGTTTGGACCAACATCAGAGCATTGCCGCTCTGTTCGTCGATCACGGCGGCATCGGGCACCAGTTTCATTCCGTATTCGGGTAAATCGACGATGAGTTCATCGGGAATGGCCGAGCTACGCTTCAAGACATCGCCGCGTCCGTCTTCGTCCAATTCCAAACCACGGGCCAACACTTCGTCTATCCAGGCCTGATGTAATTCCGGAAAATGCGGGTCGTCGTTTTCCAGGCCGTCACGCCATTCCTCATAGGCTTGGCGTAGGCGTTTGCGTTTGTTGGCATCCAGTTGTTCGAGGCCCTGCGGGAATACCTCTTTCAGTACCGGCACCGCCAGGAAGGGACCGGAGATTTCGATCAGTGACAACCATTCGGTATTGGTATCGTTGAAGCTCATGCTCGTCCTTCAACGCTCATGGCGGCTGGGACCAGGAAGACGACCGCGACCGGGAAGGTTCGGTCGGTGAAATCGGCATAGCGGGCCTCGATGGCTTGGATTTCACGCTGGCGTTCCTGGGGAATGCCATCCAGACGCGCGCGTAACGCGCCGAGATCGCGTTTGAGCTGGGTTTTCTCGTCATCGCTGAATAGGTCGAATTGTTGAGGCTGTTCGTCTTTGTGCAATTCGGCTTGAATGGCCTTTTCGAGTTCGGATAGGACGTTGGTGATGTCGTCGATCTCTCGGTCTTTTCTGGTATTCAGGGTGTTGATCAAGTGCTTGAGCCTATCCTTGGAACGGGCATCGATGGTTTGCAACAGTGCATTTTCGCTACGCTCGAAACGCGAGCGTAGCAATTCCAAAACCGCTTCATTCACCATGGATTGCTGAGTCTGCTCCAACCAGGCTTCGATCCGCTTCACCCCCTCTTCACGTTTATAGCCCTGCTCACGCAGATAACCGCCCGCATAGGTCAATTCCTCGTGTAAGCGGTGATGATTGCCGCCGGTGATCACCAGCCGGGAAATCACTACGACAGCGATTTCAGTGAATTCGGGTTCGCTCACGCTACGGACCGTGACACGGTGGAGTTTTTTGACGTCGTCTTGAGCCCAGATTTCCGCCCGCAACAGGCGCAGACACATCTGAACCAGGCGGTGATTGAGGTGGATCAGTACCACGTCGTCCCGGCCATTGGCGACCTCGTGATCGAAGGTGATGGGTCGGGTGACCTGGGTATGCGGATGCCGCAGACCTTCGAGGCATCGCGCCCAGGTACCCGCCAGTGCGGGCATTTTGAAGACCGTGCCTAGCGGCGCGGAATCCAAGTCGATGGGTTCTAGCGGCGGCTTGCCGGCGAGCTTCAGTCCGGTTTTGACCGCCATTTCGATGTGCCGAGGTGTGAGATGGAAGTCGTGACGCGTTTCCAGGAGCCTTTCGTGTAACTTGGCGATGCGTTCCTCGAGTTGTCGTTCGGCCTTCACGAACTTGCGGGCGCTGGCTATCTTCGCTTCCGCCATCCGTGTGTCGAGTTCCTCGGCGGAACCCTCGATCAAGCCGGCCATTTGCGGCGCGATGACTGGATTGACGCTGCCCATGTCGGCGCGCATCGATTCGAGTTTGCGTAGTGCCCGAATGATGTCCTCGGCGTGACCACCGACCTTGTCCTCGCCATTGCCGCCATCGACGGGGTGCCAGATCGACACTTCCTTGTGTCGTTGCCCGTGACGATCGATACGGCCGTTGCGTTGCTCCATGACGTTGGGGTTGTAAGGAATCTCCAGGTGGATCAGGCAATGACAGTGATTCTGGAGGTCGATACCTTCGGATGCGGCGTCGGTGGCAAGTAATATCCGTACGGCGGAATCGCGCGGCGAGGTTTGGAAGGCGGCCTTGATGCGTTCCCGTTCGTCGTGGTCCATGCCGCCGTGAAGGATTTCGAGTCGCTCGCCGCCGAAACCGTGACTGGCCAGGATTTCATGCAACCATTGGTGGGTGGTGCGGTATTCGGTGAACAGGATGACGCGGTTGTCGTTCCAATCACCGTTCGTTTTCAGATGTTCTTGGCACCAGGCCAGAACGGCCTTGGCTTTGGAATCGGCTTGATTCTTGGCACGCTGCGCCCAAGTCCTGAGTTCATCCAATGACCGACGTTGTTCCGGGGTGAGTTCGGGGGCGCGCCGAGAAGCCTCTTCGACGGCTTCGGCTTGGGCAGTTTCATACTCTTCGTCGTTGGCATAGTCTTCTTCGACTTTGAGTATGGCTTTGTACAAAATGCGTTCGGCCATCGTGTCTCGCCTTTGCCGATTACCCGCACCGGAAAGGCTGGCGATGTGTTTTTCCAGGGTCGACGCAAAAGCAGCGGGCGACGAGAACAGACGTTTCTTCAACAAGCGGTTGGTAAAGGCCGTCCCAAAGGCATCGCCTTCTCCAGCGGCATATTGTTCGCGGCTGGCGCAATAGTCGTCGAGTTTCTTGTGAATGGCCCTTTCTTCGTCCGTATAGCCCACCAATAAGGGCTGCAAGACCCGTTTGGGATAGAGGGGATTGCCATCGGCATCGACCAAATCGCTCTTCAGCCGCCGAATCATGACTTGCGAAAGCCGTTTTTCATCCGGCAGGATGTTGCGCGCAAAGCGCTGATCATCGAGCAATTCGAGCAAGGAGGTGAACGATTCCGTATAGCCGTTGTGAGGCGTCGCCGTCAGGAACAATCGATGTTGAAAATGCGGACCGATGGCGCGGATGAACCGAGTACGTTGGCTTTCCAGGGCATAATGCGCCCCGGCCGAGGGTGCGACGTTATGAGCTTCGTCGACCACCAAGATGTCGAATTTACGCGGGAACTCGATGTGCGGGGGCAGGACGTCTCGCATCAGGCGTAGACCCTCGCCCGATTTCGCCCAGTCCATGGAGGTGATCAGTCGGGGATGTGAAGTCCACGGATTGGCGTGGATGCCGCGCTCGCGGCGCAATTGTTTGATGTAGGCGGTATCGACGATTTGGAGTTCGAGACCGAATTTTTCCAGCATCTCGACTCGCCACTTTTCCTGTAACGAGGCCGGACAGACGATCAATACCGAGCGCGCCCGATGTCGGAGCAACATCTCCTGAATGACCAAGCCCGCCTCGATGGTCTTACCCAAACCCACGTCGTCGGCGATCAATAGATTGACGCGGGCCATGTCGATGGCCCTGACCAAGGGATCGAGTTGGAAGTCTTCGATGCTGACGCCGCTACGGAAAGGGGCTTGAAGGAAGCCGCGATCGGCATTGGTGGCAGCGCCCCAACGTACCGCGTCGAGAAAGGCTTCCAAGGTGTCGGGATCGTCCTGGCCGGAAATCGAAGGCAGCCCGGCGCGTTCTATAGTGTGAGCACCGGGTTCGATTTCCCAGATGACTTCCAGCTCTTCGCCGAGGCCGTCTTCGTCGATCGACGACAGGGTCACCAGATTTTGTCGAGCGTGGTGGCTGGCCAACTGGGACGATACTACGTCCGCTACGACCCATTGGCGGCGCCTGACTTCCACCAGCTGGCCTGGTTCGGGTGGCGTGGCATAGATTTTAGAATTTTCATCGACAGCTTCGTTTATTAGTTCCATCTGTGTCGTCTTCACTATTGTAATTTTGGACGAGACTGGTTTTAGCCTCGTTCCTTTTGGTATCTATGATCGTTTTGATGGCATTGGCTGCCATTTCCGGGCATTCGTGTTCCCATATACGAATCACGGTCCAGCCAATCTCTTTCAACTTGACATCGGTATCGGCATCTCGAGCCCGGTTGGCTTCGATCTTCTGCAGCCAAAACTCCGAATTGCTCTTGGGCCAGCTCGCGTGTTCCGGACAACCATGCCAGAAACAACCATCGACGAACACCGCAATTTTGAGCTTGGCAAAAGCCAAATCAGCGACCCGACGCGGCCTTTTCAACACTTGGTAATTGACTCGATATCTCAATCCCAACCGATGCAAAGCTTTTCGCAAAGCCATTTCGGCTTTTGTGCCCGTCTGGCGGACCTTCGTCATCCGAATGCTGGCTTCTGGTGACGAAGATTGGATTCGTCCCATGGATGCCATCCAAATCAGTCAGTTGGGTAGTGCGGTCGACAAATGATGGGTGATGCTCTTTGCTATCGCACGACCAAGTTCGACGGGGACGGCATTACCGATCATACGTCCCAGAGCCTTGAAGCTGACTTTGGCACCTTCGGGCAAGAAGGAATAGTTCTCGGGGAAACTCTGTAGGATTGCAGCTTCTCGTAAGGAAATCGCACGATCTTGTTCTGGATGACCGAAACGCCCGTTACCGAAACCATAACATTGAGTGGTCATCGTCGGAGCGGGTTTGTTCCATTCCATGCGACCATAGACACTGGGATAGGTCTTGCCTGTCTTGGATTTGTGACAGTCTGCTCTCAGGTGTTCAGGCCAGTCGCGCCATGTGCCGCCCGGTTTGGAGATTCGAATGCGTCGTAGGTTTTTTTCCGTGAGTGTGGAAGCAATGTGCAGTTTATCGTCTCGATGAGCTTGACCCGCCTCAATGGGGGGCAAGCCGCCAATTACCTGCTCGACGGTTTTGGGTTTTGGATGTGTCGGTTCGATCATTCGGATTTCGCCGAATTTGGATGCCAAAAGAACCATACGTCGACGAGACTGCGGGACGCCATATAGCGAACTATCTATGACGTCATACCAGACGTGATACCCCAGATCCTTCAATTCCGCCACGAAATCATGGAAAACCTGATGTCTGACGACTGTCGGAACGTTTTCCATGGTGATGACATCAGGGTGAGACTCTCGGACCAAGCGTCCGAATTGATAGAGCAACCCCCACTTGCCGTCGATACCGTCTGACTCGTAACGCTGAGCATAGGTGGAAAACGGTTGGCAAGGCGCGCAACCCGCGAGGATTTTCAGTTCTGAATTCCCAAACAGTTGATTGATCTCATTGGCCGTGACTTGGCTGATGTCGCGCTCCAAAAACTTGGCCGTGTTGTTAGTCTCGTAGGGAAAACGGCAAGCGGGGTCTAGGTCGATCCCTGCTACGACGGGAATTCCCTCCAAGGTGAAACCGTGCGTGAGTCCGCCTGCTCCACAGAAGAGATCGACACAAGCCAAATTTACAGGATAGTCATCGGGCATCATTCTATTACGTAAATTCCAAAATCAGTCTGATTGTAATTTCAATAGCTAAAATTTTAGAAATATACATCAATATCTGGAATGAGACAGAACTGAAAATTTAAACGCATGTTTTACCGTAATCTATTTACATACGAATTCGTCTTGCCAGTCTCTGTAACTCCCCACTGCCATTGATAGCTGATATCGATTCAATTCTTCTTGTAAATGACCCGGCAAACCATAAAGATATGAGTGGCGTCGATACCGTTCGTGTGAAAGAAATGACACTCAAGGATTTTTTTGAAATCCGACAAGCTGGTCATCGCTAAGCTACTGGAACTGGGTAAACCCCAGGCCTTGGATCTGAAAGCCAAGGAAATTGAAAAGCTGACCCTATCAACAATGAGTCAAGACAGCATCAAAAAATTGATCGGTGAATGAGGCCTCAGGTTACCTTGGGTTTATTCCATGTACTTCCAGGTTTCTTCTGATCATTTGGGTCACGGCCAGCATGCGATAGGCCTCCTCATCATCGACCGCGTTACTTCGAAAATCGGCAAACCCAGCTCGCTTTAGAAATTGCGCCAAATCCCAAGCCTCCTGTTCGGATAGCGGCACCCTCAAGCATATTTCATTGGTATTAGCAGTCATCGATCGCCGACCTTTTCCGAACTTGGAGATAATTCATTGTCATCAACCATTGAATCCTCGTCTTCGTAGATTCGTCCCGGCTCAGCCAACAGTCCTGACTCTTGTCGAGCCAATCTAAGCTCTTCACCATGGCCTTGTTCATATGCCGCCTGATGCGCATGTCTTTCCATTGTCACAATTTTATTGGCTAGTCGCTGCAACCGCTGCTGCCACTGGTAACGGGCATCAATGCAGTGTTTGTTGGAGATGACCTGGCATAGCCACAAGGTGTCCATCACAATCATCAATTGATCCAGCAATCGAATCAACTCGACGAATTGCGCAATCTGCGGCGAAGCGATTTTAGCCACAAACTCCCTGGGGTGCGTGTACTTCGGCGTTTCGGTGATGCCATTGTCGGCTTTGAGTTTTTCTAACCGTAGTTTTTCCTGCTGCAGTTGCTCCGCGCATTCGGCAATCATCTGACCGACGATGCTTTCGATTTCATCGACGGTTTCTTCCCGACCGATGATGCGCAGGATCACGTCGATCGCATACAACGAAACCATCAACCGGTTATAACTGTTGCGGATGACGCGAATGGCTTGTTCGCTGTTGATGTTAAATGTGCGCTCGAATATCGGCCGACTGATATGAGGTCGCTTGCTTTTTTCCCGTACCTGTATTTCTGCCATGTCAGTACCTATTTGCATGATTTCATCAGGGGCAGATGATACGGCGTCTTTATTTCTGTCCTGGTCGCGAAATCGCGCTAATTATTGCGATTTCACGAACGAACTTTCGAAAAAATCTGCTCCAATAGCAACACCTTTCATGTTGTGATTTTTCACATCTGAATCCGGCTTTGGTCGGCGTTCCGTTTTTAAGCGGCGACGGTGGTTATCCATCGGCGTGTCAGGTGCGTCAAGCCTGATGTGATGGTTGTGTTTTAGATTTTCATCCTGTCTGGGAGTGCGTATTCCTAGCCGGTAATGTGCCTGCCGGATGTGACTCATCGCCGCGCAGGTGGGTTTTATTTTCAATGGTCGGGCGCGGCCGATAGGAGGACATCATCATGGCCAATCGTGGTGTAAACAAAGTCATCTTGCTGGGCCGTCTCGGCGCCGATCCGGATATTCGCTATTTACCGAATAACGGCGGCAAAGTCGTGGCAGTGCGTTTGGCAACCAGTGAGGTTTGGAAAGATGCAAAAAACGCCAAACAGGAACGAACTGAATGGCATCGGGTCGTGTTTTTTAAAAAACTGGCCGATACCGCCGGCGATCTTTTGAAGAAAGGCAGCAAGATCTATGTGGAAGGCACTCTTCGCACCCAGCAATGGGATAAGAACGGCGAAAAGCGTTATCGCACGGAAGTGGTTGTGCATGAGTTGCAACTACTCGATCGCCCAACTGTGCCCGCCTCTGCAAACGGTTCCTCATCGAACCCGGCATCAGAAGACACTGATTGGGATGACGAGTATGCCGATATGCCGCTCAACTAAACCCAGGCGATTCATGAACTGCCGCAAGCGCGGGTAAATTTTAACGTACTGCCGACCCGTTTTTGCGGTGACGGCTTTTCAACCCAAAGGGGACGACTATCCCCGTTGGGGCCATGGCGTTCCCATTTTGATAAGGAGACCCACCATGAGCAATCAAAACCGAAACTATCAACCTAAGTCGCGCGACTTACCCATGCCGATGGCAGCCCAGCAAGGCTACGGCATATCGGAGCAGTCCTGGAAGGTATTGACGGAAGTGACTTTCCCTACAGCTAAAACCCCTGAAGCAATCCTGATGGCGCTGGACTATTGCAAGGCCCGCAAGCTCGACATCTTCAAAAAACCGGTGCATATCGTACCGATGTGGAGTGCCGCTTTAGGCCGCAATGTCGAAACCGTCTGGCCGTCCATCATGGAAATCCAGACGACCGCGTCTCGTACCGGTGTTTGGGCCGGTATGGACAGACCCGTCTGGGGTCCGGATATCACCAAAACCTTTACCGGTCGCTACAAGGACGACAACGAGCAATGGCAGGAATCCAGTGTCACCGTGACCTTTCCCGAATGGGTGGCGGTTACTGTGTACCGGATTGTCGGCGGTAAACGCTGCGCCTTTACCGAGGAAGTCTACTGGCTAGAGGCTTATAGCACGGCCGGCGGTAAACACTCGCAAGTGCCGACCGCCATGTGGATCAAACGCCCTAAGGGGCAATTATCCAAATGCGGCAAAGCAGCGTCGCTCAGAGCCGCTTTTCCGGAGGAATGCGGTTATGCCGCCGAGGAAATGGATGGCAAAACCCTTGACGATATTGCCGACGGTAGCGTGATCGATGGTAGTGCCACAGTTTTGAATGCAGCAGAGGTTGGCAGTGACCATCACGATTTTGGGGGCGATGCTGGCGTTGATGCAAATCGTGTCATCGATCTGTCGCAAATCCATCCCAAGGTGCAAAAAGCGGTCGCTGAACTGGTTAGACGTACTGCGGCGGCAGGAGCCTGGAAAGCAGCCTACGACTATGCCAATCAGAAATTCAGAGGTATCGATCTGACGTTTGCCTTAGCCGAGTTGGACAAGGTCTCTGAGGTCGAACCCAGGGCCACACCGGTATTGGAACAATCTGAAGCGACGGCCATGCCGCCATTGACAGCGAAGGACATGGCTATGACGCAGGCGCGTCAGGCTTTGAGTGCCAACCGTTAGTCATTTCACTGTATAGGGCTGTCCTGTTGCTTAATCACGCAATCGGCTACTAGGCCATTTTCATACTGATGTGTGCTGGATTTCAGCATCCGTCACATTCAACAACCACCCCTTCAGGGCGTCATGACTCGCCCGTGTGGGGATTCATGATGCTCTGAGTTTTAGTTAAGGAGAGATCATGAATGCAATCGATCAATCGTTAAATCGTCTGCCGTGTCATACCGACTGGCGGCGTTACGACTCACCCACAGTGATTCGCCGACATGGGCGCGGCTTTTTAGAACGCAGTTTTAAACCGGGTGTAGCCGTGGCAGAGGTCGACAAACCCTCCAAAGCGGAATTACACCATTTGGTGGAAAGTTTTGGCGGCTTGGTATTGCCGACTGCGGATGCCGTGTTATTGCTATTTGCCGATTTCCATTGGGCCAAGCGCTGTGAACAGCATTTAACCCAACACGGCGTGCCTTCGTTGCGGTTAGGCTGCCACATTCAGTTGCCGGATGCCTGGCAATGAACGTCGTCGACGTTTCGCAACGGTCCGCTGCATGGCGGCACTGGCGTTCACAAGGCATCAGTGCCAGTGAAGCGGCCATCGTCATGAACCGCTCGCCTTACAAAACCCCTTGGTGGCTCTGGGCCGAGAAAATCGGCCTGGTACTGGAAGCCAGCCTGGACAACAACCCGTTGATCCGCGCCGGTATCCAGCAAGAACCCGAGGCTTTGCAACGCTTCGAGGATAAACACGAGTTGATGTTGTTGCCGCTGTGCGGCGAGTCGGAACGCTATCCCTTGATGCGGGCTTCGTTCGACGGCTTGTCCGACGCGAATGAACCCGTGGAAATCAAATGTCCACACGAGAACACGTTTTTGGATGTGCTGTTAAACCGGGAAGCCTCGGCTGCCTATCAGTTGTATTGGTGCCAAGTGCAACAGCAACTGCTGGTGTCCGAAGCGCAACGCGGCTTTTTGTTTTTCTACCACCAAGGCCAGGACATCGAGTTCGAGATTCAACGCGATGAGACTTTTCTCAATGATTTGGTCGATGCTGCGATGGAGTTCTGGGCGGCGGTCAAGTCCAAAAAGGAACCACACAAGGATCCCGAACGTGATTTGTACTTGCCCAAAGGTGATGCGGAACAGCAATGGCAACAACTGGCGGCCACGTATCGGCAACGGGCGTTGACCATTCTGGATCTCAAAGGCCAACTCAACCAGTTGGATGAGGAGCAGTCGCGCATAGAAGACACCTTGGTGGCGTTGATGGGCGATTACGTGGTCGCGGAACATTCCGGGTTGCGGATCAGCCGATTTCAAAGCCAGGGTGCTATCGATTACAAGGCAGCACTGCACGCCTTGCAACCGGATGTTCAGGCTGCGGTACTGGAAGTCTATCGAAAGCCGTCCTCCACGCGCGTTCGCGTGACCTGCCGGGATGACGACTGTAAACAAGCCGAAGTGCCGTTCGATGCTCAAGCCTTGAAAGACTTGGTTGGCGTGGACTTTTGGTTTTGAGTTTGATGGTTCGTTTCACGACATCCTGTAAACCTGGTGGTTGCAGGGTGTCGCTTCATGGACAGGAACATACATTCGGTGCCGACGTGTCGGTTTTAGGCTGGGCTTATAAAAAAGCCCAACCCAAAACCCGCATCGTTCAGGCATTCCCTTCGTGGAATCCCGAATTCGGTTTCGACCGGCGTTCCGTTGTTAAGCGGCATGAGCGTTTGCCTCGTGTGCCAGGTGCGTCAAGCCTGGTGTGTTTAGTTTGTCCCGTTGGGGTTCATCACCCTTGCGGGACTCGATGACCCCTTTTATTCATTGAAGGAGGTCATTATGAATCACGACTTTTGGAAAACCTTGCACGGCTGGTTGAACGTTGCCCATAGCGACGACATCCATGCCAAAAAGCGGTTGCTGCTGGAGATGCATCGTCAAATCTCGGACCCCGGTTTGAGAAGCGACATTCAGCGCATCCTGCGTTTGATGGATCGGGAGCTGTTGGCCCGCGCCGAATGGGCGATGTACTGCGTCATGCAGTTACGTTAATTTTTTATCGGCCCTGGTTTGCCAGGGTTTTAATCACCCGTTGGGGCTCATCACCCCTCGGGGCGGTGCGCCCCATGTCATTTGAGGTTAGTCCTCGAGGAGCTCACTATGATTCAATCGTATTCTATTGCCGACACCTTCGGCATTCAGGCCCCGGCGTCCATGAAAGTGGAAGGCTTTTCACCCGGACAAAATACCTATGTACCGGCGCAAAAACCCTATGTGTTTCGCAAGGATCATTTGCGCGATGTGTTGGCATTTTTGGGTGCACACAATGGCGACGGCTTATACCTGACCGGCCCCACCGGTTCCGGTAAAACCTCGTTGTTGGAACAAGTTGCGGCGCGTCTCCATTGGGGCGTGCATTCGGTCACCGGTCACGGTCGATTGGAACTTAATGACCTGCTCGGCCAGTACATGCTGGTCGACGGCGGCGCGATGAAGTGGATCGATGGTCCGTTGACCCTGGCAGTCCGCCTGGGTCATGTGTTGTTGATCAACGAAATCGATGCCATTGATCCAGCGGAGCTGATTGGCTTGAATGAAGTTGTTGAAGGCAAACCGTTGACGATTCCGCAAACCGGCGATGTGATTACCCCTCACGCTAAATTCCGCTTAGTCGCCACCGGCAATAGCGCTGGATCAGGCGATCAATCGGGTTTGTACCAAGGGGTGTTGCGGCAGAACCTAGCGTTTTTAGATAGATTTCGACTGATGGAAGTCGGCTACCCCGAACCTGAAGACGAAATGAAGCTGTTGGCCGATGTCGTGCCAAGCATGCCGGAAACGGTACGCGAAAGCATGATCAAAGTCGCCAATCAGATTCGCAAAGTTTTCATCGGCGGTGCGGATGGCGGTGGCATGTTATCGGTGACTTTATCCACGCGCGGTTTAGTGCGCTGGGCATCGTTGGTCGCCACCTTCAAAAGCGCGCCCAATGCCTTGGCCTATTCCCTGGATCGGGCCTTAACCTTTCGGGCCGAACCCGCCGAACGCGAAGCGATTCATCGCATCGCCAAGGATGTGTTTGGCGATGACTGGACGGTTTAAGCATGGCCGCCTGGAATCTCTATCGTCATCGTAATACTGACGGCAGTTCCAAGGACTGGGCAATCAGGAGTAATTCGGATGGATCAATAACGACGCGTTGGGGGAAAACGGCATCCAAATTACCGGGTGTCAGTAACCGACAAGGCGTTAGGCAATTCGACATCGAAACTCAAAAACAGGCCAAGGGCTATGTGTTTGTGGCCGAGGTGGACATTGACAGTGACGGTAATGTGGTGTTTCCGGGTAAGACTTCGGCTACGCCATCACAATGGCCAGAATCGGATGCAAATCCCGTGTCTGTAACAACACCAGTTCAGGCACTGTATTGGACCGTTGATTGCCATGCAAAGCACTCCATCCGTGTGGAATTGGGTATCGAGGTCAGGCGACTGATCGGCGTTATTCAATCCGTATCGGATCAGCAATCTAAGCCTGAACAAGATTGGGATGGCTGGCAACAGTGGATTAATGCCACCCTCAATGCCGAAACCTTTGAACTCAGTGGTCAGATCAAATCAGCCCATGGTGTTCTGCCGTGGCTGTATTTACTGGCACTGAAAACAAAAGGCTTTAAAGGCGTGGCGATTGATATTGCCACCGAAACTGCCCGAAACCTCTCGGTCGATCTGAAAGTTGAACAGGAGGTGCTGGCATTTTTCGGCACTGATCTTGACAGCATTCGGGACACCGCAGAAGTGTTAGGTCTGCTCAAACCCCGATTAAATCTGGCAGCGGCCATGTCCGACACGGACGACTGCTGGTTTTAACCGGTTTGTTATTTTCATTTAACCCGACAGGGGCACATCGGCCCCAGCGGGGATGGGTGTGCCTCTCATTTTAGGAGGTTCCCATGTCTCATGAAACGCAAATCATCTTAGACCGTGTGGTCTTGGTAAAAGTGGATGCCAATATTTACGGCGCCCGCAAGAAACTGAAAAAAGAAGATCTGGTGCTGGCCGATGGTAGCAAATTGCCGCCAGAGGATTTAGCCAGTTTAGGGTCTAAACGTTTGCTCGATCCGGACAAGCTGACGGTGTTCAATCGTCTGAAGAAGGAAGCCGAACGCATTTGTCTGCGCGTCGGTACCCGCTTTCTGGGTGGCTTTGCCGTGCCGGTTGAATCGGCCGCCAGTATTACCGCGGAACTTGAGCGTATCGGGCTGGATTTTGCGGCGGCTAAAACCGAGTTTATTGCCGGTTACGATGCGGCGGTGACGGACTGGGTGGTTCGCCATCCGGAATTTGCCGGCATCATCGAGCAAGCTGTGGATTCAGTGGAGTTTGTCTCGACGCGCTTGTCATTTGATTTTCTGGTGGTCAGTGTCGGGTTACCCGATAGCTTGCCGCCGGCGGACATCGCACGACTGGAAAGCAAAATCGGTTCGCTCAGTGAGCAGATGTTCTACGAAATTTCCGTAGAAGCCAATCAGTTGATAGAGCAGTCGTTGCTGGGCAAGGAGCAAGTGACGCGAAATGCGTTACGGCCGATTCGCCGCATACGGGATAAACTCGATGGATTGGGCTTTCTGGATCATCGGGTCGCGCCGGTCGTCAGCACCATTGATGATTTGCTGGCGAGAATTCCCAACAAAGGCGCCATTGAAGGCAGCCTTTTGCAGGAGATTCTGGCGACGGCGATGCTGTTGTCCGATCCGGATAAAACCCGGCGGCACGGTGAAGGCCTGTTAGCGACTCAACCGCTCATTGTTGAAGAGGTTGATATAGATGAAACCTTCGAACACGCGGAGTTAGAGCCATCAACAGTACCAAAAGCAACAGCGGTCTCAACAGATCCAACACCTGTCATTGTTGAAACCGTTCCAGTCAGTCCCGATTTTACCGATCTGTTTGACGGCATCTTCGACGATGAACTTGAAGCGGAATTGGCGACCGATGACTGGGCACTTGAGGTCTTGCTGGATAAAGGCCAGGCCAAACTGGAAACCGGTAACTTTGCAGATGAACCTAACCACTCGGAGCATCCAGCAACACCGGAAACGGTGACTGCGGGAGACGATGAGGAAGACGATTCTGACCAGGATTACTGGTTCTGATCTGACGCCATTTAACCAATCACCCACTGGGGCAAATTCATGTCCCGCTGGGGTCGTGGTTTGCCCCAACTTTTGGAGCACTCCATGAAAAATAGAACCTTACACAACGCATTCCCCATCGTCGCGGCCGCCATCGGCAACCGCTTTGGCATAAAAGTCAGCGTCGGTGGCGATCAAGCTTATACCGATGGCCAATCGATTCAGCTGCCGGCCTATGAAGGTGACGATCCGGATTATCAAGGTTATGCCTGGGGGCTGTTAGCCCACGAAGCGGCGCATATTCGCTATTCGGATTTTACGTTACGTTATGGCAACTCGGTATTACGCCGGCGGCTATGCAATGCGATTGAAGATGTCCGCATCGAGCATGAACTGGCCAAGGACTTTCCGGGTACGCGGCTGACAATACGTACGGTGATTGAAAAGATGATTACCAAAGGCGACTTTGTCGCCAGCAATATCGATGATCATCCGGCCAATATTCTGTACAGCTTTGTCTTGAAGAGTCTGCGGGCCAGGGTGTTGGGTCAATCGGCGTTATTGCCATTGGTCGAGCAAACCGAAGCGGCACTGAAGGCAACGTTTCCGAAAGGTGCGGTAACGCGACTGAAAGGCTTGTTGTCCGAAGTGCCGGATGACTTGCAATCGGAGAGTGATTGTTTGCAATTGACTGATCGCATCCTGACCATGATTGAGCAGGAATTCGAGCAACAACAGCAGCAGAACCAAGCACAGCCATCGGCAGATGAGGAAAACACGCCTGAGCCGGATGACATGGAGCCCGATGAACGATTGCCCAACGACACTGATGAAAATTCGTCTTCAGCATCGGCGGGTAACGATGATTGGACTCCCAAAAATCCTGACGATGAACCGGCAACGTCCTCCGACAGTTCGACAACCGATCCGCAAGGTGAAGATGAAGAAACCGCAGAGATTTCTGACCCGATGGGTGTCTTGCAAACCCTGTTGTCCGCTGGTGACAGTGACATCGAGCAGGATGTGTTTGAATCGCTGAAATCGGCCTTGTCGTTGGCGGCGGAAAACGTGTCTGAACTGCTGATGCCGAGTGGCCACGAGCCACCTATGGACGATCAGGCCGGTGCGTTTTTACTTCGTAAGGTGCAAAGCGAATCAGGAAAAATCCGCGCCGCGTTGCAAGGACTGGTGCAATCGCAAACCTTAAACCGGTCGCAACCTGCGTGCCGTGGTCGGCGGCTGGATGGCAATCGTTTACACCGTTTGCCACTCGGCGAAACCAAGCTGTTTCAACGCAAACAGGCCAAAGCGGCACCCAATACGGCGATTCATTTGTTACTCGATAAATCCGAAAGCATGGGGTATCAGGTGACCGATAGCCAAGGTCAACCTATCGGATCGCGGATGCCGATTGCGTTGGAAGCGACTTTGGCGCTGGCGATGGCCTTTGAAGGGATTCCGGGGGTTAATCCTGGCGTGACCGCCTTTCCGGGGCGTCAGGACGATTCGGTATATCGATTGCTGGAACATGGCCAACGTGTGAATGCCCGAACCGGTGCTTTTTCGCTGGCCGCTTCGGGCAGTACGCCGATGACCGAAGCGATCTGGTTTGGTGCGGCATCACTGCTGCGTTGTCGGGAACCGCGCAAGGTATTGATGGTGATAACCGATGGCCAACCGAACGAGTCACTGAGCGCGCTGGAATTGTTACAGCGTTGCCGTGATAGTGGCATTGAAACGGTCGGTGTCGGTTTGGGATTGGATGTCAGCCATCTATTCCCGATTGCCATCACCATTAACGATCTTTCAGAGCTGAGAGCGCAATTGTTCGAACTCTCGAAAGCGGTGTTGCTGGCAGCTTAAGTCTCGGCCAGTCAATTATCCGTAGCCCAATCCTTAGGTATTAACCTGGCGATTGTGGCTATGGGTAGCTGATTGCAACCGCCGTTTGTCGAATGCACTCACTTACTGGAGCCCATTCGACAAACAGACATTTCATGCGTTCTTTCCAGAATGCTGAATCCGGCCACGGTCGGCGTTCCGTCTTTAGACGGCGAGCACGTTAAACCGTGATCGTGTCGGGTGCGTTAAGCCCGATGTAAATCGCAGTGGTACTACCCACTGCAAATCAAAACCCGCTTCGGGCGATCATCGCCCAACTGGGTGCTGTTCATTCGAAGTGTTTTTAAAATTTTTAAAGGAGAACTTCAATGAACTTTATTTTCGGCGTCATCCTACTGGCCATGTTCATCCTCGCCTTGCGGGTGATTTGGGCAACGGCCTTGCAACTGCTGAGCGCATTCAAAAACGTAGCTCAAACGTTTCACCGCTATCGTGCGCAGCGTTTGGCACGACATCGGCTACCGGTCATCATGCCACGTAGCCGCGAGGAAATGGATTGGTTGGCGATATCGGATTCGGTGCGTCAGGAAATTCATAGTCGCAATCGTGAAACAAATCGCGAACTGGAGCGATTGGAACTTCAATATCAAGCCAAACAGAAAACAATCAAACTCTACGAGGCGGATATTGAAATCGCCAAACTGGAGCGGGAGCTATTTAAAATCAAACCGATGACTGTTGCGGTCGAAGTCGAGCCTAAACCGCGTCGGCGTACAAAAAAAGCGACCGGGCCAGCCATGGTGGACGACAAGTCCACTAAAACTGCCCAACAAGTATTTCAATTGCGGGAAGCGCTGAAAGGTAACGCCAACGCGTTAACGATTAATCATCAAGCCCGCCATTGAATACCCGCAACGTGGTTCCGGTTGCCGTATTGATACGGCGAACTGGAATATCGTGTTGATTCGATTCATCAGCAAACACCCAGCTGCCTTCGGGCAATAGCGACAACAAATCGTTCTGGGTTTCCCGGCGAATTTGTCGAATCTTGTTTAGAAACGGCCAGGCTTGCTCTGGATTATCAACCCGCTTGAGCACGTCGGCTTCTAAAACATCCAATTTTTGGAAAATTTGTTGGCAATGTCGAACGACTTCCAATGGTTCGTCGACCGGAATCGCCATCGGTTTTCGACTTGGATACGGCTCCTCCGTCCGCTTAGGACTTAGGAAATCAAAAATGCGCAAAATATCGTCAAACATGGCAATTTCTCTGCTTTTTAATGAGTTTTAGTCACCATATACCGAATTTTGCGCGAATTCAACCCCGCTGTGCGAGCCGATTTTCGGCTTAAAGCAGCGTTTTTTACCTGCAGGAACCTCATCCTGCCGGGGGGTCGTTCCTGCGTTTTTTGGAGGACATGACCATGAAAACAATCAACCAACCCAGCGTTGGTGCAACCCCTGCCGAAATCAGCGCGGTTCGCTATCTGAATCAGTACCGCTGCCCTTACTGCCAGACCGAATGGGAGGATAGTTGGGATTGCGGGTGTAACGATCGCTGCCCGGATTGCAATAAAGAGATCGAGCCTTATGAAAGTACATCCATCGAGAGTGAATCGTCGGAAACCGAATTGCCAGTCGACGAACCTGCCTCAGCCAATGTCGCGGCGGCGGGGGTGAATCGGTTCTTCGTGGTTTCTTACGAAATCGACTATGTGCACCGGGTTTCGGTGGGTATCACTGCGGAGAGTTCCGAAGCGGCACAACAGATTGCTGAACAGGCATTCAACGATGCCACGATTTGGGATGACGCCACTGCCATGCCGTTATTGTCCGATGAATATCATGAATTGGAGGGTGAAAGCCTGGTCTGGGAATGCGTTGCCGTTGAACAATGGCCGGAACCGGATCATTCGGTACGGCAATTGAAGAAGGAACAAGCGGCCATGCGGGTTTGTCGGGGATTGGTTGAAGCCTATCAACAAGGCGAAGCCAACGGCGGCAGTATCGATTGGGAGGATTTAGATCGGTTAATCCCTCTGGCCTTACAAGCCTTGGGAAAACCTGTAGCGGAAATCCAATCCTGAAAACTGCGCGCTGAAATTTTTATGCGCACACTTTGTACAAGCCTGAGTTAGCCAAGTCATTCGATTCGGCAATCATTTTTATCCACCCACACGGGAATGTCCTATTCCCGCTGGGGAATCGTGATGTTCCCGCTTTTTCATTGAGGACAACATCATGAATCAAATCTTTGAACACACCTTCGGCACGGGTCATTGCATTCAATATCAGCGTTTGCCATCCGGCACCTGTTATCACGCCGACACACCGGAGCCGGTGGTCGAGTTGTTGGAACAACTTCGCCATAGCCGGCGCAAAATCCGGTTGTATTACGGCGATACCCAAACCGGCCAGTCCTGGCACGATGAACACGATGTCATCGGCTGGATTGGTCGCTCGATGGGCACGATCAAAGTGCCGTTGTTGATCGAACCCGGTGACATCGGTGGTCCGGCATTACTGGATCAGTGCATCGTCCGTATCGACAGTCCACGCCAGGTGCTTTACCAACACGATGATTTTCGAGTGGGTGACGTGGAACTGGTCAGAGGCGAGCTTAAACGCTTGCCCTGGGAAATCTGGATCGATTGCAGCGTGCATGCCCGGTTCAAAATAAAAACAGAAGCCCGGCAGTACCAGGATTTCATTCAAGGTAAGCGGTTTGCGTTGATCTGACGCGCCGTTTTCATTTTTGAGACTCGGTTAAGCCGAGTTTTTCACACTACCCCTGCGGGATGATTCTATCCCGCCAGGGTTGAATTGGTCGTCAGGGGCTTTTTTGGAGAATACCATGACAGACCCTTATCAATATTACCCCACGCCAGAAGCACTGAGCCGTAAAGCTTGGGCAATGTTCAAGAACCAGCAATTCGCGCGGATATTGGAGCCTTCAGCAGGCGAAGGACATTTGCTGCGTCCAGGGCCATACCAGTATGGTAAACGTTTGCCGATCGATTGCATTGAAATCGATATCCGCAAACACGCTGTTCTTCGCGATGAAGGTTATGCGGTGGTGGGGATGGATTTTCTGCAGTTTCAAAGCGGCAGTGTCTATTCTCACATCATCATGAATCCGCCGTTTGCCGAAGGCGCCAAACACGTGTTGAAGGCTTGGGAGATTTTATTTGACGGTGAAATCGTCGCCATTCTCAATGCCGAAACCGTGCGCAATCCGTTTTCGAAAGAACGCCAGTTGTTATTAAGGTTGATCGAGCAGCACGGCGAGGTCGAGTTTTTATCGGAAATGTTCGCCGGTGAGGATGCCGAACGCAAAACGCCGGTCGACGTGGCCCTGGTCTGGTTGAAGAAAACCTCGACATTTGAGCAGGACATCCTCGGTAGCATTCTGGACGATTTGCGCCAGGATCGCCGGGAGGCCGACGATGTGGCGGGCGAGTTTCAACTGCCCCATGAGTTGGCCTTGCCGAATGCCTTAATCGATAACGCGGTGTTGATGTTCAATGCTGCAGTCGAAGCCGCGCGACAGGCCGTGGTCAGTGAAGCCCGTGCCAGCCGTTATCGGACCATGCTGGGCAAAACCCTTGGTGAACTGAGCGGTGGCGGTATCAGCAGTGAAGACGACTCGTCTTCGGATGCGGTGAAGCGGACGCTGTTTAAACGCTATCACGATCTGAAGAATCGGGCCTGGGCCAGCATTTTACGCTCGACGCAGGTCACCTCGCGCTTGTCATCGGCGGCGCAAAAACGGCTGGAGTCGGATTTCGAAACGGTGAAGTCCTTGGAATTTACCGTGCCGAATATCTATGGCTTTCTGCAAGGCATCATCGAGCAACAAGGTGAAATTCAACTGAGCATGGTGTGTGATGTGTTTGATCTGATCACCCGCTATTACAGTGATAATTCGGTGTTTTACATGGGCTGGAAATCCAATGATAAACATCGCACCTTGGGCATGCGGATCAAGACCACGCGTTTCGTTCTGCCAGGGCACAAAGTGGAGTCTTATCAAAATAGTCTGAACTGGGAGTCGGAACGGCTGTTAGCGGATTTCGACAAGGTGTTTGCCTTGCTCGATGGCAAGACCGAAGCGGACGTGAGTTTGGTGTCGGTGTTTCGACAGCATTTTCACGATCTTCGTGTCGGCAAGCGGATTGGCGGCAGTTATTTTGACGTTCGCTATTATCCGGGCGTTGGCACCATTCACTTTTTTCCGAAAAGTAAAACCCTGATCGATCGCATGAACCGTTGGGTTGGTCGCCAGCGCCGCTGGTTGCCGCCCGTGGATACCCAAGCCGGACAAGGTTTCTGGCAGCAGTTCGAACAAGCGGAAAACTTCGATAAGGCGTTTCATACCGAAGTGAATAAACAATGCCCACGCAGTAGCCGACATGTCCATTTCGATCCGTTTTGGGCGATCAAGCACGGCGGCGAGTCGGAACGGGAAAGAGGTCATCGTCTTTTAGCCCAGGCGATGAGCACGGTACTCGCCAGCCGGGGTATCGATCCCGATGCGGTATTGGAAAACGAACAATCCAGCTTGCTGGAATGGGCGGGGTCTTTACCATCGACTACAGACCTGGCTTTGGCATCGTAATCCGGTGTTCTACAGGTCTTTAACTTAACCACTGGCCTAGCCAGTACTACCCGCCTCGGGGAGATGATCCGTTCTCCCCGTCGGGGTTGGACTGTGTCGTTTCCTCGGGGCTTTTTTATTCGAGGAACTCACATGAACACCACACAATTATCGGTAATCCCCGAGAAACTGATTAACAACCTGCGTTTCAGCTTTACCCAGTCCACCACGGTACTGGGCGAGCTGATGCAGAATGCCCGCCGAGCCGGCGCCACATTCGTCAACTTCGAGTATGTTCAAGATACTCGAACCTTGAAGGTGTGTGACGATGGCTGCGGCATTGCCTGTTTGACAACGCTGCTGACCGTCGCCGAGTCCGGCTGGGATATAGAGTTGATCGAACGCGAACATGCGTTTGGAATTGGCTTTTTATCAGCACTGTTTTCGTGCGAAGCCATCAGCGTCGACAGTAAAGGCGGTCGCTTTTCGGTGGACACGGCCGCGCTTTTGGCCTTCCAACCGATTGTGATCGAACCCAATGACTGGCAAGGCATCACGCGTTTGACGCTGACCCAGTTCAAACCGGAAGCGGATCAGGTCGAATCCCAGTTGCGTCGGTTGGCGCGGGGATTTCCGATTGAGGTGCGCTTTAACGGTGCCAGCCTGGATCGGCCGCGAGCGGTTAACTCAACATTACCGTTCATCAAGACCGAACTGGGTGATCTGTATGTGTATGGCTTATCTCAGGGCGAAGACTGGTTGCGACAGTCGGAGTATTTTCATCTGTATCTGCAAGGCTTACCGGTCTATCACAGTCATCACGAACGAGACCCCGGTCATGTCATCCACTTGGATTCAAGCCGCTTTTTCGCGCGGTTGCCGGACCGGGAAAAGTTGATCGATGAAGCGCAGGTGATTGCCGAGGTTAAGCAGGTTCTGCAACGGGAAGCCAGGCAACGCCTGGAAGTGATCAAGAACCATCTATTGGCAGAGGATTTTGTACTGGGCTACGACACCCTGAAAACTTACCGCAGCCTGGATTTACTGAATGATGTGCCGTTGTTGCCCCAACAGGTATTGGCGATTATTCAGGATTATCCGATCAAGGAAGGCTGCAGCAATGTGAATTTGACAGCGGTTTCACAACCGGTCAGTCGAAGCGATGTGGAAACCGGCCTTGTTAAAGTGGCCGATCTGGATGATCTCGATGAAGTCGGTGCGCTACGCTGGATGTTTGCTTGGCACCGCGATTATCGGGTATTTCGGCCGGGGTTGGATGCCAAGCATTGGCTGTTTTCGTACCTGGTCGATTTGAACGGACCGGCCATCACCCTGGACATCGTCAACGAAACGCACCGCGCGTTTTTTGCAGGGCAATGGGTGAGTGGTCAGGCGGTATTTTGTGAAAAATACCGGTTAACACTGAATGGCGAGTCTGTCGACATCGATCACGATGCCGTCTATGACGAGGATCAGGACTGCTTCATCGTACCCAGTCGGGAGTCATCCGGATTGGTGGTTTGCCAAGTATCGTCCTACTACGACGAATGGGATACGTTCATGGAATCCGCCAAGGAAGCCGATGAATGGGATTTTCATAACTTCGTGGTGGCCAATACGGCAGATAAGCCTGCGGATGCGTTACAGCGACTGCTGCCGACATTTGGCAGTTGTCCGGCGCTGTTTTCCAGGACCTTTCAAATCGTGCTCGGCAATGATGGCGATGTCGTCACCGTTGCGGAAATGTAGTCGAAACCCAATCTGGCCGATGGATGCGGCTGTGTTAGCGCGTGGCTTTTGGCTGGTTTTCTGGCGAACGACCACGTAACAAGCATTAACCCAAAACACCTGACGAAGTCATGGCGTCAGCTTAAGCCTCTTTAGCGAAATGTGTTCTGCCGACGGTCAACGTCGGTAGACATCGCAGACGAGGCTTTGCATATTTTTGACAACCCTTCCGGAGAAAGTCCATCCCGGAAGGGGACGGCTTTCTCCAAATTTTATTCCGGGAGAAAGCCCATGTTATACATTCGAGGAACCAATAATCGTTACCGTATGGCCGATGAACAGGATGTCATCTTCGAGGCCATTCAGATCTACAACCGCAACTTCAGTCGAGGCGAAGCCTTGACCAGTCCGGACAAGGCGAAGGACTGTATCAAATTGAAATTGGCGCCGTATGAGCACGAAGTATTTGTGTGTCTGTTCTTGGACAATCAACACCGGGTCATCGCGTGCGATGAATTATTCCGGGGTACGATTGATGGCGCTAGCGTGTATCCGCGCGAAGTGGTCAAAGCCGCGCTGCACTATAATGCGGCGGCGCTAATTATTGCGCATAACCATCCGTCCGGAATCAGCGACCCTAGTCAGGCCGACCGCGTGATTACGGGGAAACTCAAAGAGGCCTTGGCTTTGATTGACGTTCGCGTACTTGATCACTTCATCGTCGGCGAAACCGTTTTTTCCTTCGCTGAACATGGCTTGTTGTGAAAAGGTATTAGCGCCGAGACTATTCCTCGGTATCCAAGGCAACCCTATGTATCAACGAAGTTGAGTAATGAATTGGCATCGGTAACCATGAGGCGGCATTGATGCGACTTCGTTAAATGATATAAAACCCACGTCTCCCTAGAACCAGCAGCTAAGTATTGCTCTGGTTTCTGGGGAGACTAACTCGATTGACGGTCGGTTGGTGGCCGATCTCGACGTGTACGGCGTAACGATAACTTTGTGTTTTGATGCTCTCATCATCCCGGTATGGAAGACTTACGAGATGACTGTTTCGTTTTTGTGTTGCATTTTTCTACACAAATTACTATGCTGATCTTGAGTAAAGTGGAGGATGAACATGAAATCAATGCAAACTAGAGAAGCGACTCCCGTTTCCATCAATATCCGTGCTAAGGCTAGGCAGCGGGATATGATCGATCAAGCTGCTGAGCGTCTAGGCCGTAGTCGATCAGACTTTATGTTGGAAGCCGCCTGTCGCGCGGCAGAAGATATACTGTTGGATCAGGCATTTTTCACAGTGGATGACGGCACATTTGCACAATTTCAAGCGTTACTCGACCAACCCTTACCGCCCACCGATAAGCTTCGCCAGTTAATTAAGACAAAAGCGCCTTGGGAAAAATGACTGTTCTAGAACTGTCGCCCCCAGAACCGATCACGTCAGATCATCGGTTGGTGGATTTTGATTGCGGGGATATGTCTCTGAATGATTGGTTAAAAAAACGTGCGCTCAAAAACCATAGGGCAGGGGCTTCCCGTTGCTTTGTAGTAATTGCTGGCGTGGACGTCGTTGCTTACTACTGCCTGTCTGCCGGTGCAATCAGTCATGAGGCTTCGCCCAAAGCCATGAGACGTAACATGCCCAATCCTTTGCCGGTCTTGCTGCTCGGTCGACTGGCTGTCGACAAGCGTTATCATAACCAGGGGATTGGCAAAGCACTGTTGCGCGATGCAATGATACGGGCAGTCAACGTCTCGGGGGATGCGGGAGTATCGGCTATGTTGGTTCATGCTCTGTCCGAACAGGCCAAACAATTTTATCTTTCACAGGGATTTGTGGAGTCACCTTTGCAAGCAATGACCTTGATGATGACGTTAGAGACGGTTCGGGAAATATTGGCTGAACCTGACTGAGAATTCATTTATAGCGTCTAAACCGCCGGCCCCTTTTGTGCTGAGTGTCAAAGGGCCTTGATCAACCATCAAATGAAGAGAACGCCATCTGAAGTCAACAGCTTCGAGACCGATCAATACTTTTGATCAAATTTTGATTTTTTGGGGGCCGTCAATAGCTCGATTTGGCATCAAAATTCTGATGACAAATAAAATGAAACTTCTTTAGAATCAAGGGCCTGTTTTAAGCTAATGATGACAAATGAGTTGATTAAGCCATTGATTAATATATAAAACAGGCCTAATTGTGATTCCGGTTGTCGTGGGTTCGAGCCCCATCGTTCACCCCAATAAATTCAATAACTTATCATTCAAAGGCAGTTGCTGTGAGTGATAAAGTTTCAAAAGAAAGTCTTCATTTACAATGATTGCTCTCTATTCCTGCGTCGCGTGATTCGGCGGCTAATAAAAAATACAACAAATGAGAACGGCTATTTCATGTGCTTATAAAGCGCGGTTGGAATTTTATGCTGCTAGGCGTTGGATGGCGCGGTTTCGAGTTGGCTACTGTTTTGCTGCATAAGTCTATTGATGAAAATTTCCCATTGAAGTCGTCTGGTTCTTAGTTTGAAATTAGCCTTCTTTTTCCGGGTTTTGAATTGGCGGGCGGCCAGTTCGAGCCAGACAAAGCCGAGGCTTGTTCTGTGGTCGAAAACTCCCAAGGGTACTACGCGCCCCGTTGACAGTCGCTGAGCAACATTGCCCGGCATGCCATCATTCCGCCTCAGGAAAAAAATACGGTGTTTGCGCTGGGGGTGGTGTTTAGTGCGGTGCTGGTGACTGGTAAGGCGCTGAAGGTTTTGCAGTATATCTACAGGTGGGCCTCTCTGTAAAAATCCCCGGCGTTCTTAAGGCGCGCGAATATCTGTAGGGATAGGGGGGGGGGGCGGCCTCAGTAAGTGGTAGTGCAAGGGCTGTGCCGAGCACGATTGCCAACGAAACGGTCAGCAAGTGGCTCTGCGCCAATGCCGGGTTCGTGGAAGTTTTGGTGCGCGGCAGCAAGGTGGAAAGTCCAGTGTTCCGAATAGAAATAGTCGCCGAAGACTTTCGGCGCCACCCGCCGCGCCAATAACACCGATATGCTAAGCTATACCCAGACGATGTAAGCCGACGTCAGTCGTTGCGCAGAGGTGGGGCGGAGCGGGTCTACAGTGTCGTGTTTAAGCTACGGCACGGAGTTGGGCGCTAGGCTTCGATCTTGCCGTCCGCCTGTGCGGGGCGCGAGTCAGCGCCAGGCGCTGCTCCCCGTCGGAAGGCTTGGTGCCTCGTTCGCCAATGGAGGTATTCAGGCCAAGCGATAGCTTTTCGATAAGTCAGGACGAGGCGGATCGCTCGAGCATGCTCCAGATTTCATCGTCGGTCAGTGCATTGTTGCTCTAGAGCAGATTGTCGCGGAAGGTGCTGGCCTGAATCAGTATTTCCTCTGGAATATAAGTAATGCTTTTTCGCCAACCCGGAAGTGCAGCCAGTGCGCCTAGTCAATCCAAATGGTGTTGCTATCCGGTGCTATCAGCCTGATGAGTGAGTTGATCCGGGTGGTTTTGCCGGTGCCGGAAACGCTGGTGATGGTTGTGGCCTTTTTGGCAGGTATTGCCAAGTGCTTGGCCGTCAACGCGAAGTGCGACTGGGGGTGACTGAAAGTAGGATAATCAGGTCTTGTGGCTGTGCAGGCTCGTCGCGGGGAGGCGGAAAGTCTGGGTTTGCCATGCAATCGCCAATAGGTTATGCCGGGCCGAAAACGCTGGAAGCATGTGCGGCAATTGCTGTCGAGCGTCGGCGATTTCGGAAGAGTCGGGTAGCTTAGGGGGTATACGTCAATCATTACCAGCAAATGATCGGCGACGTGTAATTGCAGCGAGTGACTTTCCCGGTCTCGGAACGGCATGGGTCTGCACCGCGATCAGCCAACAAAAAACACTAGAGCGGTTTCGAAATCCCAGTTTGGCGTCAGGCTGGAAAGGAGGTTGTGAGTCGCTGTAAAATGCCTTCCGCGTCAAACACGCCCGATAAGGGGAGTGGTGGCAACGCAGCTTGCAATTCCGAGCCTGCCGACATAATGCTGAGCAATACAATGTGCCGGATTGTCGGCGGATCGAACGTAATAACTCTCGTGGATAGGCGAGAAAATGCCAGTTGTCCTGGTTGGGGGCTTGATTGTTCGATGCCATTGTCGGGCATGATGGTACGCTGCGCCAATCGCTTACGTCATTCTGAAGCTAGGCACGATTTGCGTGCTATGCTCGATCTCGCGAGCACGAGGGCGTTTGGTTTTGGGGGTGTTGCGTCAGCAGGCTGTTTTCACTAGTGAGATCCTCAGGTTATTGATAGCCTGAGTAAGGCCTCGAACAATTCCGTTAGAATGGATTTTGATACGGTCATTTTTTCTGTTTTAATCGCCAGAAGCCTTCGAACTTAAAACTGTCTCTTGCCGGGGTGTAGGTGGAAGCGGGCGAGATTGAGTTCATATGGTCTAGGCTCGTTGTACAAATATGCTTGGTTAATTTTGACGATTCAAGGCTGATCGATCATGGTTGTATCTAGTGAAGTAAGTCATGGCTCTTATTAAATTGGTTGGCAACGTAGATTGCTTTTTTACAAAAAACATTTTAAGCTCTTAATAATGTGTGGAATAAATAAAATATTAAGAGATAAAGTATTTTGTATTTATTAGGCTTGGCTCATGGGGATTTTCTGGTCAAATACGTAACTTTTATCTTCATGATAATCGCCTTTTCAGCAGGCGGTTGAAATTATTTTCGACGTTGAGTATCCATAAGTATGGTTACTACAAAACATTGTCGACAAGTTATTGATTTTTTGTTGTCGATGAGTAAACTTTAATGATTAGGCTGTGTTTTGAGGGTGATTTTCTGACTGAATTGTGTTTTTAACGGGGTCTTAAATCAACTGGTGTCAGAAGCTAGTCAATGATGCTATTATTGGCTTGACGTCGATCCGAATAATTAAATAGATTGAGTTATCAACTTTAAAGAGAAGTGGGTGGATGTGCCGTAATACATAACATTACGACCGCTTCGGCAGGTAGTGGAAGGGTGTTTTATCGTGTACAAGTCGGTCTTTTCTGAAAAGGCTTTTTTACAACGTTTAACAATTGATGCCGTAGAAATTGAAGCGCAATTACATAAGCAGAATTGCTTTAGATTATGTTTTTTCGGTTACCTAAATGAGTCGCAACAGACCTTAGTCTCACATAATAATTAAATACTAGATGGATGTATTGTTCATAAACCCCGATTCGTCTACTAAGGCTTATCAGGATCTCGCTAAAACCTATTCAGCTATCGAGCCCCCTACATGGGCACTTTTACTGGCGGAGTCATGCCGAAGCAAGGGATTTGATGTAGCCTTAATGGATTGCGACGCTGAGCGTTTGACGCTTGAACAATCGGTTCAGCGCATTGATGAGCTCAACCCCCGTTTGGTAGTGTTTGTTGTTTACGGGCAAAACCCCAATTCCGGAACAACCAGTATGATCGGCGCATTGGCCTTGGCTAGCGCGTTTAAGGATGCTGCTGGTAATCAAACGCCGATTGCCTTTGTTGGGTCGCATACGAGCGCTTTGCCTCTGGACGTTCTGGCTCATGAGTGCGTCGATATTGTGTTGCTCAACGAAGGTGTTTACGCATTGCACAACCTGTTGAAAGGCAATCTCAAGAGCGACTTGGCGCATGTCAAGGGCATCGGCTATAAACAAAGCTCTTCGGCTTTGCCCGTGCTCAACCCGCCTCAGTCCGTGGTGCCGCAGGAACGAATGGACGAAGACCTGCCGGGTTATGCCTGGGATTTGCTGCCTTACCGCGAAAAACCACTCGATCTTTATCGGGCGCATTTCTGGCATGCAGAGTTCAGCCACGACAAACGCACACCGTTCGCGGCTATTTACACCTCGCTAGGTTGCAATTTCGGTTGCGATTTCTGCATGATCAACATTGTCAATCGGTCCGATAACGGCGCCGGCATTGATGCCTCGCACTCCCGCGGCATGCGTTTCTGGTCGCCAGCCTGGGTAATTCGCGAAATGGAAAAACTGGCGACGCTTGGCGTTCGCACACTACGCATCAGCGACGAAATGTTCTTCCTCAATCGTAAGTACTACGAGCCGATACTGCAAAACGTGGTCGATAGAGGTTTCGACTTTAACATGTGGACTTATTCCCGCGTCGATACCGTCAGGCGCGATGCGCTCGATTTATTTAAACGCGCCGGCGTAAATTGGCTGGCATTGGGCATCGAGGCGGGTAATCAAATGGTGCGCCAAGAAGTTTCCAAGGGGTCGTTCAAGGAAGTCAATATCCGTGACGTGTGCGACACGATTGGCGATGCCGGCATCAGCATTATCAGCAACTATATCTTCGGCTTCCCGGATGATACGCTGGAAACGATGCAGCAAACGCTCGATCTTGCCATCGAGCTCAATACCGAGATGGCCAACATGTATCCTTGTCAGGCCTTGCCGGGCAGTCCTATGTACCATATTGCCAAACGCAACGGCTGGAAACTGCCCGAGACTTACGAAGGCTTTGCCTTCCTGTCGTATGAATGCGAACCGTTGCCGACTAAGTATTTGCGTTCGGAGGATGTGTTGCGTTTCCGTGATCAGGCATGGCAAACCTACTTTTCAAATCCCGCCTATCTCGGGCTTGCCGAGCGCCGTTTTGGCGTGCAGGAGCGCAAGAATATCGAGGACATGGCGAGCATCCGCCTTAAGCGAAAATTGTTGGGAGATTGAGCACTTGATTATCACCAGAACCCCGTTCAGGATTTCGTTTTTTGGGGGGGGCACCGATTACCCGGGTTGGTATCGCGAGCATGGCGGCGCCGTGCTGTCGACCTCCATCGATAAATATTGCTACATCAGTTGCCGTCGCCTGCCGCCGTTTTTCGACCATAAACACCGCATCGTCTATTCCTTGATCGAAAACGTCAAACATAACGACGAAATTCAACATCCCGCGGTGCGCGCGGTGCTTAACTGGGCAAATGTTGCAGAAGGCCTGGAAATTCATCACGATGGCGACCTGCCTGCTCGTTCCGGTTTGGGTTCCAGTTCGTCGTTTACCGTGGGCTTATTGAACGCCTTGCAAGCCTTGCAAGGGCGAATGACCAACAAGGATGAATTGGCTAGCGATGCGATTCACATCGAACAAAACTTGATTGGTGAGAATGTCGGCTCCCAGGATCAAGTGTCCGCCGCCTTCGGTGGCTTCAACCGGATTGAGTTTCATACCAATGATACCTTCGACGTTGCACCGTTGATTCTGCCGCAACAGCGCCAACAAGAGCTCCGTCAACATTTGATGCTGTGCTTTACCGGCTTCTCGCGTATCGCCTCCGAAGTCGCGAAGTCGAAAATCGACAATTTGAAAAATCGCGAGAAAGAGCTGAAGCTGATGCGGGCGATGGTCGACGAGGCTATCGCATTGCTGCAGGACGGCCGCGAACCCATCGAATCGTTCGGTAGGCTGTTGGATGCCAGTTGGCATTACAAACGCAGTTTGTCTGAACGGGTGTCCACCCCAGAGATCGACGAAATATACAATGCGGCAATGGATGCCGGCGCCATCGGCGGCAAGATTTTGGGTGCGGGTGGCGGTGGTTTCTTGTTGTTGTTTGCTAAACCGGAGAAACAGGCCGCGATTCGCGAACGCCTCGACAAGCTGATTCACGTGCCGTTCAATTTCGAAGACTCTGGCAGCCGTGTAGTTCTCTACCAACCCAACGGACTTTAATTGTGATGCACCAGTTCTTATGTCTTGGCCTTCATACCAGGGAGACCAACGGTTCGACCCATTCCCGAACCAACGCCGAAATGGAGGCGCTGCTGTGAATTCCGAAACCCTTGATTTGCGCGCGAAGGCCCATTGGGTCTGGAGAGAGACGCTCGCGATCCACCGTCGCGCGCCCGAGACTCGGCTTGCTTCGTCGCTATCAGCCGTTGAAATTTTTGTCGCGTTGTATTATGGAGGCGTATTGCGTTTCGATGCCTCTCAGCCATTGGCGGCGCATCGTGACCGTTGCGTGATCAGCAAGGGTCACGGTTCAATTTGTATGTATCCGATTTTGGCCGATCTTGGTTTTTTTTCGAAAGATGAATTGTTGAGGGTTTGCCATAGCGGCGGTTTTTTGGGCGGTATTCCCGATCCGGTGATTCCTGGTTATGAGACCGTCAACGGTTCGCTTGGCCATGGCCTGGGCGTAGCCACCGGTATGGCTCTGGGCTTGAAGCGGCTCGACAGTGACCGACAAGTGTTCGTCGTGTCAGGTGACGGCGAATTGCACGAAGGCGCCAATTGGGAGGCCGCGATGTTTGCCTCTCAGCACAGGCTCGACAATCTGAATCTCATCATCGACGACAACGGTATCAGCATGCTCGGCTATACCGATGATATCGTCAGCCACCATTCGCTAAGCGAGCGCTTAACCGCGTTTGGCTGGGATTGTCGGCGAGTCGATGGTCACGATGTGTTGGCTGTGCAGGCGGGTTTGTTGGAGATGAAGGCGACGACGGCTGGTAAACCGAAAGCACTGATCGCCAAAACCTTGAAAGGTCGCGGTGTGCCGGGTTTGGAGAATGCGCCTTTGTCCCACATTCTTAATCCCAAGCCGGAATTAATTGACAGTCTACTGGAGCAATTGCCATGACGACCAAGCCGCTACCGATGCGCGACGTTCTGCTTGATCGGATTTGGCAAGCGATGGAGCAGGATGCAAAAATATTTTTCGTCAGTGCGGATTTTGGTTCGCCGATACTGGATAAAATACGCGCCGATTTCCCCTCCCGGTTTGTCAACGTCGGCATCGCCGAGCAAAATTTGATCAACGTGTCTGCTGGTCTGGCGCTCGAAGGGTTTACCGTGTTTGCTTACGCGATCGCGCCGTTCATAACCATGCGCTGTTACGAACAGATTCGTGTCAGCTTGGCATTGCTGTCGGAGGTGCGGCCGATTAACGTTAATTTGATCGGTGTCGGCGCCGGGTATAGTTACGTGGTTTCCGGGCCGACGCACCAGTGCTACGAAGACTTGACCCTTATGCGCGCGATGCCGAATTTTCAGGTGTTTTCCCCCGCCGACCATGTAACAGCTGGAGCATTGTTCGAGCGCTGCGTATCGGCTACCGGCCCCAAATATTTGCGCTTTGACGCTCAGGTATTGCCGGTAATCTACGAACAAGCGGCACCGGATTTGCGATTGGGTTTTCACGTTCACCGTCGAGGGCGGCGCATATGTTTGCTGGCGACCGGCTACATGTTGCATACCGCGCTGAAGGTGGCGGCTCAGCAAGACCCCGAGCACGATGTCGGTGTCATCGATTTGGTGGACATTGCGCGTTTCGACGAGGATAGCTTAGCTGACGAACTCGCCGGCTATCAAGGCTTGGTCAGTTTGGAAGAAGGCTTCAGTGGCCGCGGTGGGGTTGATGCCATGCTATTCGATTTTCTGGCTCGACGGAACCTGCCTTTGACGCTGCTCAATCTGGGGGTCAATGGCGGCTACCGTTTTGAGCTGGGTACACGGGCCGAATTGCACGAACAAGTCGGCATAGGGCCGGAAGCCGTGCAACGGCGCGTTGCGGCCTTCATTCAATCACTTTCTCATTAACCGGGTATTCGACAACATGAAATTCCCCCTGATGCGTAACAACATTCTGCGCGAAGATCTCGACGCAGTGATCGAACATCTCAAACAAGACGATCCGATTTTGACTCATGGTGCGAACGTGCGCGCGTTCGAGGCCGAGTGGTCGGAGTGGCTGGGCGTGAAATACAGTGTTTTCCTGAATTCCGGTGCATCGGCCAACCTGCTGACCATGGCGGTGTTGAAAATACGCCACCCCGAAGGCGGCGAAGTCATCGTGCCGCCGCTGGCCTGGGTATCCGATGTCGCATCGGTGTTGCAGAACGGCTTTACCCCGATATTTGCCGACATCAATCCGGCGACGCTGGCGATGGATACGCAACAAATTCTGAGTAAGATTACCGACAAAACTCGCGCCGTATTTCTGACTCACGTCCAAGGTTTCGATGGCCTGACCGACGAACTGGTCGCGGAACTCGAACGCCGCCACATTCCGTTGATCGAAGATGTCTGCGAATCGCACGGCGCCCGCCATAACGGTAAATTGCTGGGTAGTATCGGCTGGATTTCCAATTTTTCCTATTACTACGCCCACCACATGAGCACCATTGAGGGCGGCATGGTTTGCACCAACGACCCCGAGGTCTACCAGCAAGTGCGCATGTTGCGTTCGCACGGCATGGTGCGCGAGGCGACCGACAATGATTTGAAGGCACGCTACATCGACGACAATCCGCAGCTCAACCCGGATTTTATTTTTGCCTATCCGGCCTATAACACCCGTAATACCGAAATCGGCGGCATAATGGGCCGTAGCCAACTCAAACGCCTCGATATGATCGTACAACGGCGTACCGAAAATTTGCTGCGCTTTCTCGATAAAATTGATGCGTCCAAATACCGCACCGATTTCAAACTTGAGGGGTCGAGCAATTACGCTTTTAATCTGATCCTCAAAGAGGCCGACGATAATTTGGTTCAACGAGTGATGAAAAAAATGCGCGAATCCGGCATCGAATTCCGCAGAGGTAGCGCCGGCGGCGGCAACCAGATCCGTCAGCCGTATTTGCGCGGCATCGTGCCGGAAGGCCATCATCTGGAATATCCGAATACCGAACACGTTCATTTTTACGGTTTTTACATCGGCAATTTCCCCGACTTGAACTCTGCCGAAGTCGACGAACTGTGCGCGTTGCTCAACGCGGTTTGACGGCGACATCGTGACCACGGCAATTGTTCTGGCAGGCGGCTTGGGCACTCGTTTGCGTGACGCGGTACCCGATTTGCCGAAACCGATGGCCCCAATTAATGGTCGGCCGTTTCTCGAATTTTTATTCGAGTATTGGCGTACCCAGGGTGTGGAGCGTTTCATTCTATCGGTTGGCTACCGGTGCGATGCCATCATTGATTACTTCGGTGAGAATTATCGTGGTGCGATGATCGAATACGTGCTCGAACAAACTCCTCTGGGTACCGGTGGGGGGGTGCTGTTAGCCGCACGCAACATCTCGGCCGGCGAACGTTTTCTGTTGCTCAACGGCGATACTTTCTTCGCTGTGGATTTGGAGCAGTTAATGTGTTTCGCACAACGTAACGACGCGGATTGCTGTTTTTCGTTGTTTCGTTCCAACGAAGAAGGCCGCTATATGGCGCTGGAAGTAGCGGACGACGGTCGCATCGAGTCCTTGCAGTCAGGTAAGGGCGGTATCGGCAGTTTGGCCAACGGCGGCGTGTATTGCCTGCGCCGTAGCGTATTGTTGGAAGAACAATTTACGCCGAACGCCAAATGGTCTCTCGAAGACGATATTTTTCCGGCGGCTTTGAAGGCCGGTCGGCGTTTAACCGGTATCGAGTTTCCGGGCACTTTCATCGACATTGGCATTCCAGACGATTACGCACGCGCCGCGCAAGTGTTGAACCAGGAGGCGGCGTGGATATAGTTTCGCGCATCAGGATCAATGTTCAAGCCTCGATTGATGCCAAGATCAGTCTATTGGCGGATACCGAGGCTTTAACCGAATTCGGCGCAGCGGTGGAAGCCGTCATTGCCTGTTATCGCAACGGTGGCCGCATTTATATCGCCGGTAACGGCGGCTCGGCGGCCGATGCTCAGCATTTGGCGGCGGAGTTTGTCAGTAAACTCGCGCGGGAACGTGACGCTTTGCCCGCAGAAGCCCTGACTGTCGATAGTTCCATCCTGACCGCAATCGGCAACGACTACGGATTTGAACACGTATTTTCCAGGCAGCTGGCCGGTAAAGCCTGCGGCAACGACATCTTTTTAGGCATCAGCACGTCGGGCCAGTCGCCGAACATCTTGCAAGCGCTGGCGCAATGCCGCGCTATGTCGATACCCAGCATCGTATTTTGCGGCCGCGATGGCGGCAAAGCGCGCGAACTTGCGATGTATGCAGTAGTCGTTCCGGGAACTGCGACCAGCACTATTCAGGAATTACACATAGTCCTGGCGCATACGCTGTGCGAGTGCGTCGAAGCGGCAATCTTTGGCGAATGAATTTTTTCGAACCGAAAGGAGAGTTATGAGTTACAACATTTTAGTGACCGGCGGTGCCGGCTATCTGGGTTCTACCATGGTACCCGACTTGCTGGCAGCGGGACATAAAGTTACGGTGCTCGACAACTTCATGTTCAAGCAAAGCAGTTTGAACCACGTCTGCCACCACCCGAATTTCTCGGTCGTAAAGGGTGACATCCGCTTGGAAAAAAATGTCGCACCATTGCTCAAAAATGCCGATATTGTGATTCCGTTGGCTGCGCTGGTGGGGGCGCCGCTGTGCAATCTGGATCCAATCGGCGCAACCACTACCAACCACGACGCGATCACACTGATGCTGAAGTTGTTGGCCAAGGATCAAATCGTGTTGATGCCGACCACGAACAGCGCTTACGGCACCGGCGATGAAAACAACTTTTGTACCGAGGAGTCGCCGTTGCGTCCGATTTCGCAATATGCAATCGAAAAGGTCAAAATCGAACAGGAATTGATGCAGCGCGAAAACGCAATCAGCTTCCGTTTGGCGACCGTATTTGGCATGTCGCCAAGGATGCGCGTTGATTTGCTGGTTAACGACTTTACCTATCGCGCTGTCAACGACCGTTTTGTCGTGCTGTTCGAAGGTTATTTCAAACGCAATTACGTACATGTGCGTGACGTTTCAAGGGCTTTCCAGCATGCGATTGCCAATTATGACGCGATGAAGGGCCAGATTTACAATGTGGGGCTCTCCGAAGCCAATGTGTCTAAAAAGGAATTGTGCGAAACAATCAAAAAGCAGATTCCCGACTTCGTGTTTATCGACGCACCGGTCGGTAAAGATCCCGATCAGCGCAACTACATCGTCTCCAATGCAAAAATTGAGGCAACCGGTTACAAAACTTCTGTCAGCCTTGATGCTGGTATTGCTGAATTGATCAAAGGTTTCACGATGATCAAGAACTCGATGTACGGCAACGTTTGATCTAACACCAAACTAAACATCAGCGCCGGCATGCAACACGAAAATAACGTAAAGGACGAAAACTTTAGGATCGAACTTTTGGGGCGGCAAGAGGTATTCGAAAATGCGTTATTTCGGGTTTATGCCGATCACGTCGTTGATTCTCACGGCAACGAAGTGCCGCGCTATCTGAGCGTCGTACCTCGCTGCTTAGTCGAGGGCTCTGTCGCTGGCGTTGCTGTACTTCCGGTTGCAAGGCACTGTATTGGCTTGATCCGAGTGTTAAGACATCCCTTGCAGCGCTGGTCTTGGGAAGTGGTCAAGGGGCATGGGGAGCCCGGTGAAAGCCCCGCCGCCTCAGCGGAACGCGAGCTGATGGAAGAGACGGGGTTGGCGCTATTGGACGGTGGTTTGAGGGATATGGGGGGGCTGTCGCCGGAAGCAGGCGTTATCCAGGCTCGCTCTCGGCTGTTTGCCGCTTCGGTCGATGCCGGTGCAACCGCCAAGGTCGAACCGGAGTTCGGCCACGGCGAGCTTCAATTTTTCGACCGATCCAAGGTATTACAAATGATCGCCGAGGGTGAAATCGAAGACGCCAGTTCGTTGGTGCTGGTTTACAAATGGTTGATGACGCATGATTTCAATGTTTGAAGACATTTTTGATTTGTTGCTCCGCTACGGCTTTTTAAATGTGCTATCAGCTAGTTTGAGTTCAATTCGCCGCCCAAACTAATTTGCCCGGTAATCTAATCTCCGCCTTGATTCCATGTTGGATATTGTCAGTAATATTATGAAGTATCGTTCACTAATTGGCGCACTTGCCTTGCGTGATTTGCAAAGCAGATACGTTGGGACTATGGGTGGGGCATTATGGTCTATCATCCAGCCAGCCTCTACGGTGGCGGTGTTTTATTTTGTGTTCTCGGTAGGTTTTAAAGCGGCCGCGCCCGCCGGTTCGCCTTTCATTATGTGGTTTATCACCGGACTGATGGTTTGGTTTTATTTCAATGAAACTTTGATCACCATTACCGGATCGGTGACCGGTAACGCTCATCTGATTAAGAAAACCGTTTTTCCGACCGAAATACTCCCCTTCGTATTCATCACGGCAGGTATTGTGCCGCATATGATCTTCATGATCTTTGTGATAGGAATGCAAGTTTGGTATGACATTGCATTTTCGCCGGTGCGTTTGTTGGTGGTCTATTTCATGCTGTGCAACGCCACATTGCTACTCGGTCTGGGTTGGTTGTTTTCCGCGCTACAAGTGTTTTACCGGGACATAGCGCAAGCCCTATCCGTGATATTGAATGTTCTGTTTTGGTTAACGCCGATTGTGTGGTCAATGGAACTGTTGCCGGAAAATTATCGCCATCTATTATCTTATAATCCAATTTACTATATTGTTGAAGGGTATCGTGGCTTACTTATATTTCCGGAGCCGAAATTACCAAATTTAGCTGATACTGCTTTTTTTTGGATTGTGACAATTTCGATTCTATTTTTCGGTGCTTATATTTTTCGGCGGCTTAAGCCTGAGTTTGCCGATATGCTTTGAAAATAATGGAGCATAATGTGATTAATAAGCGTTATTTAACTGAAATGGAGGGGGCTTAATGGAGTCGTTGCCTGCAATATCAGTTTGCAACGTTAGTAAGAAATTCAGATTGTTTTCTTCTCCGAAGCAACGGTTAATTGAGGCTATTCATCCATTCCGTAAGCAATACCACAAAGAGTTTTGGGCGCTGAGGAATATTAGTTTCGATGTGCATCGCGGGGAAATCTTCGGTATTTTGGGGCGTAACGGTTCAGGCAAGTCGACGTTATTGCAAATCATCTGCGCAGTGATGCAGGCTACCGGAGGAGAGGTTAAGTCGAGCGGCAGAATTTCCGCATTACTGGAGTTAGGAGCTGGTTTCAATCCCGAATTCACCGGGCGTGAAAATGTCATTTTAAATGGTGCCATTCAAGGTTTTTCGAAACAGGAAATGCAAGAGCGTATCGACGATATCGAAGCATTTGCCGACATCGGCGAATTCTTTGATCAACCGGTTAAGCTTTATTCTTCTGGAATGTTTGTCCGGGTTGCATTTGCGGCCGCGATTCATATAGACCCCGAAATCCTTGTCGTCGACGAGGCGCTGAGCGTTGGTGATTCCAAATTCCAACACCGTTGTTTCCAACGCATCCGAAACTTCATGGAGCAAGGCAAGACTATTTTGGTTGTCTCGCACAGTACGGACACCCTGTTAAGGATTTGCAACCGTGGCGTCGTTTTGGATCGGGGAGAGTTGGTACACATCGGCCCGATCGCTGGTGCTGTCAATCACTACCAAAAGTTGTTGTTCGGAGAGGCTCAAAACATATCTAAGAACAACGGTAAGCGAAAGAAGGAAATGGTCAAGGGAATGTCGGAGATGCCCAAAAAGGAAAGGGCGGACAAAACCGATAAAATCCCCTTAAAACCTACCTATAACCGCCACGAAACCCGAATGGGCTCGGGTAAGGCCCGGATTGTCGATTTCGATCTGGTGGTCGATGGTGAATTGAATCCTCCCGAGATTGCCTCGCATGCCAATTGCGAGTTGATTGTCAAATTAGTCGGCAACGAGTTCGTGCAACTCTCGGTTGGTTTTGCCATCGTCTCGCTAGAAGGCACTTATGTTTTTGGCACTAACCTGGCAATGATGGGACATCCTCCCGCTCAAATCGAAGCTGACGGCTATGCGGTGTTAAGATTCCATTGGCAAGCGCATCTTACCGGGGGCGAATATTTTCTCAATCTCGGTTGTAACGAATTTGTCGATGGGCAAGATAGTTTTGTCGATGTGCGACGCTCAGTGGCACGATTGAAATTTTCGGATACACCGCAATCGGTAGGTTTTGTTGACCTTCAGGTCGTGCCTGAATTAGTGGCTGTAGAGATTCCGGATGAGCAGGTAGTTTAATGATAGCTCCACGACCGTTGGTGGTAGGTTATCCCCGTAGCGGTTTCTCTTTACTCATCAGTGTGATTGCTGAACTTGTCGGTCCGGCACGGGATAGACGTACGCTTAGCATCAAAGCGCTGTGCGACACTGCCGGATTCCAGATTTCCCGGCGAATAGAAGATGTGTTCATGCGCCGCGGTCTGTCGCACGATCTCATTTACAATTACAACTTTCGACAATTGGCCGGAGGACCTAAATGGTTGGCCGGTTCCGAGTTTCGCGATGCTCGATTTCGAAAATATATCGGCCTGCGTGGTGGCGGGGATTTCACACTAATTACTTCTCATCCCCGAGAGATTCTCAATTATTACGAGGTTGTCCATTCGCATGTTGGGCCGGCGGCTTGGTTGAGCGCGCTTGATGTCCCGAAGGGCTTGCGTTTTGCATCAATGCGTCATCCCGCGGGAACGCTAACATCTGCCTGTTTTTCGATCAATGCGCTGGCCAGTGAATATATCCAACGTTTTGTTCCCTGTCAGGAGGATAACGACTTTCTAAGACAACGCCTTGCTCTTTACAAGCTTAGCGATCTTAACTTTTTCGAAGCGCTACTGCCGCCTTTTAAGGCTTACCTTGAAGAATTCACACAGCAAGATCACCAATACTATTTGATGCGCTGGGAAGACTTGATTGATAGTCCGGTCAAGACCATTCTCGGTATTGCAGATGAATTGGGTTGCGGCACAAGCGTACCTCAGGCGCAAGCCTTATGGGCAAAACTCGACCATGTGAATCTAACCGGCGCCCACAAGCACAATCTACGTCGGGGGCATGGCATCGTTGAGGGTTGGAAGGGCTGGATAACCAATACTCATCTCGATATTTTGCGCGACCACGGGATCGAAAAGTATGCGGTTCGCTACGGTTACGGCCCCATGTCGCCTTTAGACGAAAGTGCGTATACGCCATTTCAGCAAATGCTCGAAGACTATATTCGACGGGGCGAGGTATTTCGTGATTACGGTGACGAAGATTTGTTTGGATTTGCTTTCAACAAGTCCAATATCGATTTTTCTCGTTTTGGTTTTCGCCAATATCCTTGGCGAACCCATACGTCCATAGAGCGGTCCTCGTGCCGCGACGAAAGCTTGGTCATGGAAGTGTCGGATGTGGCGGAGGAGGCGTGCGGCATTTTCAATGAAGCAGCCTCAATCTGGATCGACGCGGTGCATAATGACGATTTAGATTCGGCCATGATAGATTCGATAACGCCAGTCGTATCAAGACTTTACGATAATGATGCGGAGCTGGCCTCGTTTGTATCCGCTATGACCGCTGCGGTCAATGCTGGCCAGTGCTCCTACGCCGGTAAGAAGGAGAAATACTCTGAGCCTCTGTTGCTGGATAGCGTGGGAACGACAAATATCGTACTTTTTCAAGGCAAGTATTATGCGGTTCCACAGGCGCTGGGGCCTGTCGATTTTAGCCTGCCGAACCTCTCCGGCATTGCTTTTACGGGAATTGCAGATTCTTTTTCCGAACTCATTTTGATGGTGAATAAATGAAAGGAAACAGCAGCGAACTTAGATTTCTCGAGCCGACTGCGCGAGCCTTTGCAGAAGCCTTGCGCGACAATCCGCCATTAAACGGGCCTGTTTATCTTGTGGGTCACGGCGAGCTTGCGGATACCATCGTGCGGGATGCTGCTAACGAAGGCGTATCGGTTATTGCGCACGCGGATATTCCGCCAATGGAAGTTCTAAAACAAGCTCGCGTGTTGTTGTTTACGGAAACTCGCGGCGAGCAACTTGGGGATCTGTTGTTGGCATGTTTGGATCTGCAACAGGTACGGATTTTTGCGCCGAAAAGTGATTGGCACATGAGTCGCAAACCCTTGTTTATAGTTTCTATCCCCAAGGCCGGAACGCATTTGGCCTACGAGTTTGCTCGAGCGTTGGGATATGCCGCTGGTATTCAAATACCTGATTTTCCCAAGCCAGGCACTTGGTATTGTATCGAATACAGTAACTCACATACGGTTGCTCGCGATTTCTTTATCGACTCGGTGCGCCGAGCGCCATTTGGCAATCGGCACCATCCGGTTACTCAATCCCCTGTGCTCTTTGTTTACCGGCACCCGTTGGATATTCTGGTCTCTGAGGCGCATTACTACCATCGCGAAGGTAAAACGGTTTTCGCAGGCTATTTTTCCGGTGAGGATTTTGAACATCGGGTGCGCCAATTGGTAGACGACGAATGGTTGTTGGGTTCCTTACGGCAGCGTGTGGGAGGTTTTTTGCCATGGCTGAATTTTCCGAATGTCATCCCGGTCGCTTTCGAGGAACTGGTGGGGGGAGCCGGCGGCGGTTCGGCGCGCGCTCAACTTAAATCGATTTGGGCCATACAGTTAAAACTTCAGGCGGACGGTATTACCAAAGACATTGCTGCTCAGGTCTTCAATCAGAATTCGGCGACCTTTCGTGAAGGTCGTATAGGTGGCTATCTTTCGCAATTGCCTTCAAATCTGATCGACGAATTGGCTGATCGATGTGCTGATGTTCTTTCCGGCTTCGGCTACACGGTAAGGGGTGATTCTTTGATTCCTAGCCGGGTGGCTGAATTTCAGTCGCGTCCGTTGCGGTATTCGGCCAAAGACTTCAACGAGATGCCTTTGACCGTGGAACAAGACTTCATGGGCTGCAATCTTGTCCGCTATGCCCGCCGTTTTTATGCCGTCCCTCTTTCGGCGGGTGTTATTGCTCTGGATGAATGCGCGCCCCAGCAGCTTGCGCGCTTGCCTTCGGCAACGACGCTTGCCGAATTAAAGTCCGTATTGTTGATTGGCCGTAAGGCTTATGATCGGCAATTGGCACAGCTTAACCAAACGGGGCTTGAGTTGCATTCCAACACGGCGAACAACGTTTCCCTGGCCTACTGGATGGAATCCGAAGAGCCTTGTCTCTTTGATGCTTACAAAGGCTTTAATTTGGTGGCCTGGAAGGGACGTTATTTCGCTTTGCGTCAGTCTGTTGGCACGATCAATTTAGCGCAAAATTTACAGACCTTGCTGACCCTTTACACGCCGGACGCTATTCTAATGGCAAGGGATGTCGACACTCTGATGGATGATATAGATGGTATCTCGACGGCCGTTCGCCTGACGAATAATCTCAACGGAAATATCGCCGGTTTGCAAGCTCAGCTCGACGACTGTGCGCGTTCGATCCAAACGCAATCGGAACAGTTACAGTTGCAGAATGTTTATGATATGGCCCGTTTATACGGGGAAAAAATCGAAGGTTCTCTACAGGCTTTGAGTCTGCAGATTGAAGACTCCGTGGTCAAAGGTTTGCAACATACGCTAACTAGCATCATTCAACAGCATGTTTATGATATGTCCCGTTTATACGGAGAAAAAATCGAAGGTTCTCTACAGGGATTGAGCCTGCAAATTGAGGACTCCGTGGTCAAAAGTTTGCAGAATACGTTAACTAGCATTATTCAACAGCACGCAGGCTTGCAAGGTGAACTACACAAACAAGAAGAACGAATTATGGACTTGAATAATAAGCTCAACATTCGTAATGCGAGTTTCCTATCGCGTCTGTTTCGGAGAAAACCTTGATGAGCGAACAGATACTGAATGTCGCAATTCCCTGGAGCCTGACACACTATATTCCGCTGAATGGCTTTCATCCCCTCTACCGGGCGTTGTTCGAAGAGAAGCCCGACTGGTTGAATATCGCGGCATGGGATAACATCGAGTTATCGCAATCTTTGCGCGGCGACGAGGCGTTCAGAGAATCCTTACTCGCCGAAGTTGCGAAAGAGGCCGTCAAGTTGGAAAACGTTTCCTTATCGCCTATCGAGAAGGATTACTTTGCACATTATTGGTCTGCCAATCAGGCATTAACCCGTTTATTGCCCGGTGAGATTGAAGTTCATCACACTGCACCGTTTCCGAGTCTGTGTCGCCCTTTTGTATTTCACTGCGAATCGTTCGCGCCGGTTTTTTTTCCATTCGCGCATCAAGGAACCGGTAGCATGGAATCGCAAGAACAGGTACGAGCGCATTACAAGCGAATATTTGAAAATCCGATGTGTCTTGGAGTTTTTTCCCATTTACCTGAGACGATCACGGATTTGAGCCGTTTTTTTGCGTCGCCTATCATCGATGCCAAGCTTCATTTGTCGCGCATTGGTTTAATGGAGGGGGCGGAAGAAAATAAACAATTATCCAAAGGACCTCTATCGTCAACCAGATTCCTGTTTGTCAATTCGGCCAATCAGAACCCTGCAAATTTTTTCTTGCGCGGCGGGCATATTGTCTTGCGTTTTTGGCAAGCCTTTTGTCGCGATCCGGAGAATAAACGATTGTTTATGCGTTGCGGACGCCCCTCGGATGCAATGTTGCGACAATATGGTGTTGATTTAGATTGGTTGGGCTGTCACGAAGGTCATAGCATTATATGGATTGAGGATTATCTGACAGCGCATGAGCTGGAGAAGCTAATGTGCGCCGCGCATTTTCTGCTGCTTCCGAGCGCTTCCTTGCATTCGGTTTCGATCATGCAGGCTATGGACGCGGGCGCTGTGCCGGTTGTCTCCGATACCATTGGGACCAGCCGCTATGTCGTGGATGGGAGGGATGGAATAGTTTTATCTGGGGTATTTGACAATAATTGGCGACGGGATCCTGAATGCGGAGTAATGATTGATCAATATGCTCGAAATCCAGATTTGGAAGACGCCCTTGTTGAACAACTCTTAAGGCGCATAACAGAACTGTTCCAAAATCCAAAAAAATACGCAGAATTGTCTGCCAACGTGTGCAGAAAAGCTCGTATGGAGTTTTCAGGGCGCCTATTCAGCGAAGCTTTTTGGTCTGACGTATATGGTTTATATCAGGATTTTCTTAAAGATAATCTTGTGTCGAATGGGGCAACAGATTTATTGCCAGCGAAGCATCATCTTTTAATTGACGACAGCGATTGGGGCAGGGTTTTCACGAGTCCGCCGCAACCGGTAGCGAGATTGCATACCGGTCAAGGATGTGTCACCGAAATGGGAGGGTGTTTTATTGCCTCTCCTGGCGATCAAGCGGTGGGGTTGCATGACTGGTCTCCAATCACTGAGTATGTCGAGCAGTCATTGCCCATCCCTCTCGCGTTTTCAACGGAAATAAAAGGGCTAGGCGGATGTTATCTCAGAGTCCCAATCACGGAGGCCGAGCGCCGAAATACAAAACGGTTTATTGAAGTCGTAGCCAACAAATTAATGCCTTTTCCCCTTGTTTACGCGCTCTCATCCAAATTTCTTAAGTTGTTAAGGCGTTTATATCGAGCATGGAGGCAATTCTTTGGCGAAATAGTTGCGGAGCAAAAAATAGCCCAGCCGGAAGCCAATATTGAACTTGTTGCACAAGATATGAATGGGCTGAATATTATACGTTGCAATCATCAGTTTTATGCCATCTCCAAGAATGGAGGAGAATTCAACAAGCAGCGCGCAGATGCTGGAGATTACGAAGTTTGCATTAAAGGAACAAGTCTTAAGGATATTCTGCGTAAAGTTGAAGAGTTATCGACTGTATCGCAAGAAAGCATTGAGTTGGTTGAAGAGGGGGTTTGCGGCTTCAATTTGATCCGTGTTGGAAATTCTTTTTTTGCAATCATGCAAGCCGAAGGGGCATTTGATATGAATCGTGTAAACACAAACGGCTATAGCCAGCTCTATACCGGCGACTCGCTTGAGGATGTAAGAATGGCTGTAGAGCGCAGTTTGTCATGACCGGGCATTCCAAGAGTCGGTCGATTCACCTTTGGTTATATAACCATCCTTTACAAGGCGTAACTGATCAGATCGAGTTCTTTTTTCTGATAATGCAGCAACATGGTTATTCCGTGACTATGGGGCGCACCCCAAAGGATAGTGCGCTAAATGTAGTCATCGAGAATTTTTCGGAAATGACCAGCAGGACACTCATTGATTATTGCGAACGCACTGGCAAGCGAGTGGCGGTTATTATGACCGAGCACCTTGATCTGGTTGGAAACGAATTGTTCATCCATGGCGACCGATTATGGAGCAATAATGACTACATGCATCCTGCAACTCAGGTGGCGAGAATCAAGAATCTCATGGATTGCGTACCTTATTTTCGGGCTATTTTTGTGTTGGGGGACCTGCCTGAGTTAGTAGGGTCTGAGAGAATGTTTCCCGGCCTTACAGTCAGAACGCTTCCGTTTCCCGAATTAGTGCGTGTTGATTTGACGGGTCAAAACCCGACGCATGAAGTCGTTTTTTCCGGCGCACTTACTGCGTTTCGGGATCAAACGCTAAGGGCGATTGCCGAACGTTTTGTGTTAGCGCAAACCTCGAACTTTTTACCGAGAAAGGGGCGTGACCGACTTAATGAATCCGCGCGCATCGTGTTGAATATTCCCCAGCGACCCAATTGGCGTTGGCTTTCACTGATGCGTATCATTGCCGCGTTGCGTTGCGGCCGAGCAACGGTTTCGATTGGAACGCAAGACCGATCCTGCATTGCTGAATGCTGTATTCAATTGCATGAAACTGGCTGGGAAGATGAATTAAGGCGGGTGGTGAATAATTGGCCCCAGGCCTATCAAGATTGTTTGACGCAATATGAAGGCATGCGGCAATCTTTTCTCGCAAAGCATCGGTTTCCACATGATTTGATAGAGTATTGGAGTTTATTGGAGCGCTTGGACACCTGATTAATGGGCATGAACTATTTATACAAAAGATAAATATTGATGGATTATAAGATGGCGCATCAGCTTCCTAAAAAGTGATATTTTTCTTGCCGGCAGACGTTTCAAGGGAGTTCTGAAATAACTAAAGTCTCGTGGCGCTATTTATTCCGTTAAGGAACCTCTGATTAATTGCACACCAGGGATATAATTTGGCATTCATCTGGTTTTCGCGACGACGCGCATGGACCCTTAACGATAACTCAGTTTTGCCGATGCCGAATACGCTAACAGAGGCAAAGTCACCCGGCACGAGAAGTTTCTCGGTTAGCTCGAAGCTTTATTGCCGTGGGCTGTCATGCTAGCGAAGATCGAACCGGATTACGCTTCAGGTAAAGGACGTGGGCGCAAACCGTTTCCGTTGAATACCATGTTGCATGTTCACGTCGCACAGATTCTCTATAACTACTCCGATCCGGGCATACCCATGGGGAACAAGTGGAAGAGGCGCTGTATGAGATTGAATCGCTGCGGCGTTTTTGCGGTATCCGCCTGGAAGCCGTGCTGGATGAAAGCATGATTTTGCAGTTCCGGCACCGACCTCGACTAGAAATCAGGACAAAGCGCACGATCCCGAGATGCATGCCTGCAAGAAAGGCATTCAATGGTTAAATTCCACATTGGTGTCGATAGCGAATCCGGCTTGGTGCATACCCTCAAAGTCACCTCGGGCAACGTCCGCGACATCGCGGAAGCAGCCTCGTTGTTGCACGGCGAGGAACAGTTCGTCCACGGCGATGCGGGGTATCAGGCCCGTTTGGCCTTTCTGGTAGCGATTGCCAATGTCCGCGTGGGGATGCCTACTAACGTCGTAGCCTGATTGCGTCTGCAATTGCCAAATAAGGCGCATTGCTAGCACAAATCGGACTGTTTTAGATCAATCATCAGTCAGTTTTTGAGTTTTGATCGGCTATTGAAACTGATGTATTTCAAAACAGCTATTATTCAGAGGTTCCATAAGGAAAATGCAGAAGTGTGGAGCGTTAAAAAATTAAAACGCCAACATTGGTTCGGTATTTAAAGTTAGAAATTATTTCTAATTGCGGCAATGTTGGTTTTTTGACTTTGCGAGGGCTTAAATTTGAATAGTTCGCTTTTGCACACTGCGGGCGCGCAAAATAGCACTTATTACAAAGAAATTGATGGTATCCGTGCCATCGCAGTCATATTAGTTGTTTTATTTCATCTTGAGATCGCTGGCTTTAAGGGCGGTTTTGTCGGTGTTGATATATTTTTTGTAATAAGTGGCTACCTAATAACCGGATTGTTGTTGGATGAGTTGTATCAGTCCCGTGTAAAAAATATTGACTATGGGTTGTTTTTGATTAGACGAACTAAACGCATATTTCCGGCGTTGGCGTTTACTCTTTTTTTATCATTTTTTATAGCGGAGATATCGTTTAGACCGGACGATTTTGAACATCTTGGCGGTTCTATTTTTTATGCTTTTGTCGGATTGTCAAATATATTATTTTGGAGTCAATCTGGCTATTTCGACAAAGCGGCTTATCTAAAGCCCGCGTTGCATACTTGGTCTCTTAGCGTCGAGCTACAGTTTTACTTGATTTGGCCGATAATTGTTTTATTTTTGTTTCGCAGAGTCCCAAGAGCGCATTTAACTCAAGCATTTTTTTTGATTTCCGCTTTCAGTGTTTTGTTAAATATCGCTTATGTCAATAATCTTTTTGAAATTCAAAATAAACTCGGATTATATTTGTCCATTTCGTTTTCCAACGTTGAATCCTCGGCATTTTTTCTTATGCCATTTCGTATATTTGAATTTTCACTAGGAGCAGCTCTATTAGGTGTTGAACACAGTCAAAATCGTTCTGATTGGGTAAAAGAGGCTGCTGTATTTATTGGATTTTTAACAATTATGTATGCGGTTACGCAGCATAAAGATGAGCATGCTTATACTTGCACTTTTGCGCTACTCCCGTGTTTTGGAGTCGCATTAATAATATATGGCGCAAAAACATCTAGACTTTTCGGTGCGCTTTTGAGGCATCCGTTAGTTTCTGGCTTGGGTCTAATCAGTTATTCAGTATACCTTATTCACTGGCCGACGATTGTATTTTATAAATATATAAAACCGGAGTCATGGAGCTTTCTTGATAAGGTCGCTGTATTGATTTTATCGATAGCTATCGCCGCTTTACTATACAAATTTATTGAAACGCCTTTTAGAAGGATCGATTTTCAAAGCACTTCCTCCGGGCGACGTAAATTCTGGTTTGCTGTTTCATTGTCTTTAGTAATTGTTGGAGCTCCAGCATTGCATGTTTACTCTCATGGTGGTTGGCGATGGCGTTTCCCTAAAAATGTCTCGTACTTATTATCAGGAACAAAAGATTCGTTAAGTACCTTGAAACCTCGGGCGCCAGGTTGCTCGTTCACAAATTTTAAAAACTTTGATCAAGCAGAATGTATTCGGCCTGTTAATGGTAAGATCAATATATTGCTGATGGGAGATTCTGTAGCAAGTTATAGTTGGATGGGGTTGAATGAGAATTTGCCTAGAGAGCGATTTAATCTTCTTCAAGCAACACCGTCAAATTGTAGGCCTGGTGTTAATTGGGGAATGGATTACTGCCTTCAATCTAATCAATTTATGTTTGACTTTATTGAAAAAAACGCTATCGATTTGACGATATTTGCGTCGCTTGGCCCGGATTATAATAATTTCCGGGAAACTATTAGATACATGAAAGCAATTGGTAAGCCAGTTTTAGTAGTTGGGCAGCCATTTATATTTAAAGAGAAGCTAATTGATATAGTTGCTCGAGAGGCAAATGAGAAGTCCACCGAGTATGAGATTCAGTCTATTGCGCGAGACGGATTACTTTCTAATACTGTCGATTTGCGCCGGGCAATTCAAAAAATTGCAAATGAAGAAAATGTTGACTACTTCGATATTCAAGAACAGTTATGTGATGTTGTCGATGATTTATCTACTTGCAGCTTTATTATCGGAAATAGCTTGATTACAGCTGACAATAATCATTTAACGCCAGCTGCGTCAACTAAAATCTTTAAAAAGCTTGGAGGGATCATTCGTGCAAAATACCAAAATTTGAATGTGTTTTGAGTTTGACTGTAATAGAACGCTCATATGGTAATGAATTGAGTATGAATTCATTTAAGCCGCTAGTTTTAGGTGCTCCGCGTAGCGGTTTTGCCTTGCTTGCTAGCGTCGTTATTCATTTCTTGCCGCTACTTGATGCTATGCCTGCCAGCGCCAAAGAAGCGTGTGTGGACTTGGGTTATCCGGGCGTCGAGGTACCCGGGGTCACGATTTACAAAGCCCGGCAAAAACACGGCGCGTGGATACTCGACGACTCAAACGTGCCCTGAAACGCCGCAACGCCATCGAACCGATCATCGGCCACCTACAGAACGACGGACTATTGGGACGCAACAACCTGAAAGGCGAAATGGGCGATGCGTTGCATGCCATCCTGTGCGGTGCAGGCCACAACATCCGTTTGATCCTCAGGCGGTTGAGGATTTTTTGGCGTCATTTTGGGCAGTCGCTGTTTCGGCTATGGGGCGCATTTTCATCAGAGCAATTTTTACCGTTCGTGTGAGGACGGCCCTCCCTGAAAAATTTTGGCTTTTTCAGGGAGGGCTATTTAATTCGTAACATTGAATTCACTGTATATTAATCAATGGCTTACGCATCGATTTTTCTTGATAAACTGCATTAATCAGAGGTTCCCTAGAGTGGCTATTAATATTCCGGTTAGTTATTGCTGGGCTTTTATGATGTAAGTCGATATTATATTGAGTTATAGATTTAAAAATAATTTGACGGCGTGTTCTTGCTGGATTTTTATTAAAGGCTAAGAAAAGAACAGAGCAGCAAGCTGCATTTATAATGTGGCTGTTTATTTGAAGAATAAAATGGATAATTCGAAATTAAAATTTATAACAACGCTTTTTATTCCTGTAAAAAATGAAATAGATGCATTGAAAGTTATAATGCCGCGGATAGACAAAAGTTGGTGCGACGAGATATTGATTCTTGATGGTGGTTCTGATGATGGCTCAAAAGAATACCTTGTTTCTAAAGGATATAATGTGGTTCACCAAAAATCAAAAGGAGTTAAAGCGGCTTTTTGGGAAGCGTTTGAATTGGCTAGAGGTGATGTCATTATTCCGTTTTCGCCGGACGGTAACTCCATTCCAGAAGATATTCCAAGGCTAATTGAAAAGATAATCGCCGGTTATGATATAGTTGTAGCATCGAGATACAAAGGTGATGCAATTTCGGAAGATGATGATTTCGTATCGGGAATTGCTAATAAATTTTTTACCAGTCTTATTAATATACTTTTCTCAACAAAATACACAGATGGGCTCGTGATGTACAAAGCATTCAAAAAGTCTCATCTATACACATTGGAAATAGATAAATTCAAGAGTGATTTTTCGGAAATAATGTTATTAACCCGTGGTGCTAGGTACGGTTTGAAGATAACGGAAATTTCTTCTTCTGAGCCCCCTAGAATAGGCGTGCAAGGAAGTCGGGCCCATCCCGGGGTGCTAGGAAAATATAAGAGCGCTCTTGTTTTATTAAAATCCATATTGCGAGATGCGTTGTTTTATCATCCTAGTCTGAATAGATAACAAAACATACCGTAAAGAAACAGGTTGTATTATTCTAAGGAGCCTCTGATTAATTCAGTTTTTCAAGAAAAATCAATGTGCAAGCCATTAGATTTAATTGGCGCAGAAATTCATGTTAACGAATTAATCAGAGGTTCCCTAACAGGCTGTTGAAATTTAAAATTCCTCTCCACTTTTGTCCCTAAAAACGCATTTCTGACAAAATTGAAATTTGTAAGTCATTGATTGTTCGTTGCGACCAAATGACTTATCACAGCAAATTGGAGAATTTTGAGGAATTTTTTCCACCGATTTTCTTTTTTCAACAACCTGCTAATGCAACAGGCTAACGAGTAAAATTCATCCGGTTTTGCATTGGCTGCTCTTTAGTTCATCCATGATTTGAGTGTCGTATTCAATTTTCTTGTTTCTGGCGTACTTTTTTATATTGCCTATCAGGGAAATCAAATAATAAAAAGGAAAAAGTTTGACGATCATCGCTTCGGTTGTCGTCATGCCGCGGGATTGGGGTGTTGATCAGGCGCGGTATTTGGGTGAGGCGTTGAGCAATGGGATAGCGTTGTTCGCCAGTTTATCGGCCATTTTTACCAATGTTTAAACGCCGTATCGGCCAGTGCCGCTAGTAGTTAAAATCTATGAGAAAATCCACTTATAAACGATCAGGCTACGTGCTTGAAAACTCGCGCCAAGAAGAGAATGCAGAAAAACCAACTGAACGCGGATTTGGAATAACTTTTTCTGTCGTATTTTTAATGATAGCCTTTATAAGGCTATATCGAGTCCGTGACTTTTATGATTATTGGTGGCTGACGGGGCTATCCCTTGCCGCCATTTTTCTGTTCCTGGCTTATTTTTGGATGGCGCCACTACGTCCTCTTAATAATCTTTGGTACCGTCTGGGTCTCGTTTTATCTTATTTAATTAATCCCGTCATAATGGGAGCCGTTTTCTTATTGACTATTCTGCCTGTTGGGCTATTAATGCGCCTCCTCAGAAGAGATTTACTCAAGCTGAGATTTGATCGCAAAGCGCCAACATATTGGCAAAATCGACCGCTTATTGTGGTTAAACAAGAAAATATGAACAATCAATTCTAATGTGGAATTAGTAATGCTGAATATCTTACGAGAACTTTGGGTCTTCCTCTCCATGCGAAAGAAATATTGGCTATTACCGATCATATTCGTACTAGCCTTGGTCGGCGGTCTGGTCGTTTTAAGCCAAGGCTCCGCGATCGCGCCATTTATCTACGCCATATTTTGAAGTTTGCCGAAGAAAGCGTGAACATATTAGGTATCTCGGCGTTTTATCACGATAGCGCGGCCTGTGTGATTGTAGACGGTCAGATAATCGCCGCGGCGCAAGAAGAGCGATTTACCCGCAAAAAACATGATGCAGCTTTTCCTAAAAATGCAATTGAATATTGCCTGAACGCGGCCGGTAAAAATCTGGATCAAATTGAGTATGTTGTATTTTACGACAAGTCTTTTTTAAAATTCGAACGACTTCTTGAAACCTATATTGCTTTTGCTCCACGTGGTTTTCAATCATTTTTAACGGCAATGCCGATTTGGCTCAAAGAAAAGCTGTTTCAAAAGCTATTACTGCGGGATGAGTTGAAAAACCTGGGTGCGGATTCGAATATAGAAAGTCGTTTGCTATTCGCCGAACATCACCAAAGCCACGCCGCCTCCGCTTTTTTTGCCTCACCATACGAGGAAGCCGTTGTATTAACTATGGATGGCGTCGGCGAATGGACAACGACTTCAGTAGCAATCGGATGCGGCAACCGTTTAGAGGCAGTGAAGGAAATTCATTTCCCTCATTCGATTGGCCTTTTATATTCGGCATTTACCTATTATCTTGGCTTTAAAGTCAACTCTGGCGAATACAAGGTAATGGGACTGGCGCCCTACGGCGAAACAAAATATGTCGACGTTATCCTGAGTAAACTCCTTGATCTAAAAGCCGACGGGAGTTTTCGGCTGGATATGCAATATTTTGATTATTGCACTGGCCTCAAGATGACCAACAAAAAGTTCGACGCGCTTTTTGGCGATCCGCCGCGAAAGCCCGAGCAGCCTTTGACCCAGAAGCACATGGATATTGCCGCATCTATTCAATGGGTTACGGAAGAAATAGTGCTTCGCTTGACGCGAGCCCTATTCAATGAAACCGGCCGTAAAAATCTTTGCCTTGCCGGCGGCGTCGCGCTTAATTGTGTGGCTAACGGCAGAATCTTGCGCGATGGTAAATTCGAAAACATTTGGATTCAACCGGCCGCGGGTGACGCCGGAGGTGCGGTTGGCGCCGCGTTGGCTGCTTATTACACGCATTGCGACAAACCGCGCCGGACAAATGGAAAAGATGCAATGTCCGGCACTTATCTGGGGCCGAGTTACAATAATGGGGAGATTGAACAACAGCTCTCCAGCGCCGGCGCGCGCTTCGAAAGGCTAAGCGACGCCGATTTGATTACGGCCACCGTAGATGCTTTGGTAGCGGGAAAAGCCGTTGGATGGTTTCAGGGGCGCATGGAATTTGGCCCTCGAGCGCTGGGGGCTCGCTCCATCCTTGGCGATCCGCGTAATCCGGCGATGCAGAAAACATTAAACCTAAAAGTAAAGTATCGCGAAAGCTTTCGTCCTTTTGCGCCGGCAATATTGCGTGAGGATATGGCTGAGTGGTTTGAACTCGATTGCGACAGCCCATATATGCTTTTCGTCGCCAATGTAGCCAAAGACAAGCGAACGGAAGTAACGGAACAGGAATCGGCGCTGTTCGGGATCGATAAACTAAATATACCGCGCTCCGAAATACCCGCAGTGACCCATGTAGACTATTCCGCAAGAATCCAATCCGTAGATCGCGAAACCAATCCGAGGTTTCATGAACTCCTCTCCGCATTCAAAGCCCGCACTGGATGCCCTGTACTCATTAACACCAGCTTCAACATTCGAGGGGAACCCATCGTTTGCAGCCCGAAGGATGCGTTTCGTTGTTTCATGGGCTCCGAGATCGAATTACTGGTCATTGAGAACTACATTCTCTACAAAGAAAAACAGGATAACCGTCTGAAAACAAATTACAGCACCACTCTTGAGCCGGATTAACCACGGCTTGATTATTAGAAAACCAACGCATTACTTGAATAGCAACTGATTTTTGAATTAAAAACTGCCAATGAAAACAAGTCTCTCCTCCTTGTCTTGTTTGAGAAATAGATTTTCCCAATACACACCAGTTGACCAGCCGCCAAAAATAACGACGGCACTCCAAAGTCAAGTGATTGGAATTTCATAGATCAAACTTTCGCTAAGGTTGCCATGCCACAAACTAATAAAAAATTCCTATCGATAATTTTGCTCTGCCTGTCGTCGGCAATTGCTCTCGGTCTCGCAGAAGGCCTCCTGCGCATAAAAAACAGTTCAATGACCAACTACGATATCGAGATGTGGCGCTACGGCAAGGAACTAAAAACCCGCCGCCCTGAGCCTATGCTTGACTTCGATCATGTCAGGTCAAAATCGGCGATATTGCAGAATGTCGAAATTCGCCTCAACGAGCATGGGTTGCGCGGTGCCCCGCTTTCTGCTTTGCCGCCTGGCGGACGAAGAATCCTCTTTCTCGGTGCCTCCATCACATTTGGCTGGGGAGTTTCTGAACAGGACACCCTTGAAGCCAGACTTGAGACGGCGTTAAGCGCTATCGACAAACAGCCCGTACAGGTGCTTAACGCCGGCGTCGGCAACTACAACACAGAGCGCTACGTTTCCCGTTTTTTTGATGAGCTTACCGGCCTGCATCCGACCGATATCGTCGTGCATTATTGTCTGCGCGACGCTGAAGACCTGCCTGCTGGCGGAGATAATTTGTTGTTACGTCACAGTCAACTGGCGGTGATCTTATGGGGCGTCTATCACCGGTTCTTCGATAAGAAAGGAGAACAATCAATGGTGCAGTACTATCGCGACGTCTATCAGCCAGAGGCGCCCGGCATGCTCAAAATGAAAGAAAAGCTCAGACAACTTTCGGAGTATGCCAAAGCGAATAATATTCGGATATATCTGGCCATGACGCCCATCACATACAACTTAGTTGACTACAAATTCGGGTTTGTCCATGACATCATGAAGCAAGTATCGGCTGAGTATGGATACACTTATTGCGACCAGCTGCCCACAATGAAAGGTGTGTCTCCGAAAGACATCTGGGCGATGCCTACCGATCCGCACCCTAACGCACTCGGCCACCGATTAATGGCCGAGGCGATCCTGCCCATGCTTTCCCAATCAGGTAACGCCTCTGTCAATAATTAAACAGGACAAGGAATGCTATTTAGTTCGCCGATATTTTTTGTATTTTTTTCCGTTTACTTCCTGCTCCACTTCATCATTCCCAAGCAATTTAGAATTTACCTGATCATTCTTGGCAGTACGATTTTTTATGGATGGTGGCGAATCGAATACATATGGCTGCCTTACTTATTGACGGCAATCGCCTACCTCGGCGTCATTTGGATGAATGGCGCGGTCAATCCAGTCGCACGCAAACGCCGGACGGTTGCGTGCGTCATCGGTTTATTTTTGCCGCTGGTTTTCTACAAGTACACGGATTTTTTCTTTAGGGAACTGATCGGACCGTTCGTTGGTATGCAAGACAATTTGCTCAATATGCCGCTGCCGCTTGGTTTGTCTTTCGTCACGTTTACCCTCACGGCCTATGTCATCGATATCTACAAAGGCAAGTTTCCGGCAACGTCATCCGCATCGGCAGTGCTCGCCTATGTCTTATTCTTTCCGCATCTAATCGCCGGGCCGATTCTGCGCCCTGCTGAATTGCTGCCGCAACTCGAACGGCAGCGCATGGCGACACTACGCCGGTTTACCGTGCCGCTGGCGATTTTTTCGCTTGGCTTGGTCAAAAAGCTGGTATTTGCGGATCAGGTCGGTTTTGCGGTTAATGATGTTTATAACCAAAACGGGACGCTTGGGGCTCTGGACGCGCTGTTGGCAATTTACGGTTTCTCGGTTCAAATTTATTGCGACTTCAGTGGGTATACCGACATGGCGATTGGACTTGCGCTCGCGATCGGAATCCGTCTACCTAATAACTTCCGTCGGCCTTACGCCGCGCGTTCGCTTAGCGACTTATGGGGCCGGTGGCATATTACGCTGTCATTTTGGTTTCGTGACTATCTTTTCCAGCCGCTCGGCGGCTACCGGCGCGGACGGTTCAAGGCCGTCCGTAATATATTGATCACCATGCTATTAAGCGGTTTATGGCATGGTGCGAATTGGACCTTTTTGATTTGGGGCTTGCTGCACGGCATCGGTATATCGGTTAATTATTTGTTGCGGCCCGTCTTACGCAGATTGCCATCCGGCAAAATGCCCGATTGGATTGGGGTGTTGCTGACATTTCATTTTTTCGCTTTTGCAGCGGTCTTCTTTCGTAGCCCGACTATTGCAAAAGCGCTAGACATCTGGGCGGCCCCCTTTATCGGTGGTTGGGGCGGGATTGATTCGTTCGCCAACAATAATGTTTTTCCGTTGTTGTTGATCTTAGTGTTCTTCGCGCTACACCGGTTTGACGACATCAGGCGGATCAAAATTGTGGTTCATTACGCTCAGTCTGAATTTATATGGATTGCGCTGGCTTTCTGTTGGCTTGTGGCGATCACAATAAGTCAAGGAAATACTGCGGCTTTTATCTATTTCGATTTCTGACGAATTGCACGAAACAAGGCTTACCCATAAGCCGCCTACGACCCAAAACCGGGTATTCAGCACAGAGACTGGAAACTCCGAATCAACCGATAAGTTTGAGGATGTTGCTTATAGGCATGATTGGAGTCAAGCCCTTTAAAGAACGATAACAAACCTTACAAGAGAACGTGTTGATGGCGGTGAAATTCGACAGAATATCCAATTTGATCATTGTCCTTGTGACTCTTATAGTTACGAGTTATTTAATAGAAATATGTAGTCAGCTCATCATAAAAAAACTACCGGCATATGATTCCCGGTGGGTTTTCAGGGCAAAAAAACCACCGGCATATTCTGATTCGCCTTACTTTAGCGCGGAATTCATGCATGAATCCTCTAACGGAGAAAAAGGAAAATTTGATGATAAAGTCCGTAGATTAGTAAATTTTGAAGGTAAGTATATCAATGTGATTGACGGGCATCGCCGGACGGCGTTTGTCCCGGAAGACGCGAAAAATACTGTATACATTTATGGCGCGTCCACAATATATTCTCAGGAAGTACCGGACGAATACACTATCCCGAGCATAGTGCAGCGCAAGATCAACGAAATTACGACTCAATATAAAGTCGTGAATTACGGTGTCTCATCCATGAACTCCGAGCAGCAACTTTTTTTCTTACACGAAACAACGCTAAAAGAAGGTGATATTGTAATATTTTTCGATGGTGGCTGCGATATTATATATAAAGTATACAACGATTATGAATATGGTCTCAATATAAACACTCTACGGAATTCAGAAAAACCCGGTGTCCTTGAATCACGAATATTGCCGGTTTTAGAGAAATTAAAATTAATACACTTTGCCGAACTTCTCAAATATATCAAACAGCAGTCACCCCCTCTACATACGCGCAATGCCGAAGAGGTAAACGCAAGGGCGATTAAGGCGAGCGAGAATTTTGCCAATAATATTCGCTTAGCGCATCAATACAGCAAAGCGTCGGGCGCTGATTTTTATCATTTTCTTCAACCGTCCATCTTTTCTCTTAAATCTCGCACTAAACACGAGCAATTGCTTATTGATAACTTCTTGTTGACCCCTCCAGGAATGGAGTTTGTGTATACGCATAGCATTGACAAGTTTGCTAACCAGAATGACGCATTGAATGCCGACGGAATTATATCGGTAGATTTGAGAAGTGTTCTTGATAATAAACAAGGCGAGGTGTTTCTGGATTTCGCCCATACGACCGAACGCGCAAATGAAATTATTGCTACAGCTATTTTTTCAATGGTCAGGTGGAAACGGTAGTAAGGCATGACTGAAACTGCTCCTAAATATGTTACAGGCAACTACTTCCCTTCTGACCTAGTCATCATTCTGAGTCTGCATGCCTGTCTATTCTGGACTCTTGCAGCAGCCAATCTGCCATTGGCCCACGACACGATGATTAACTTCCAGATGTTTGGCACGGTCTATCGCGAATTTTTACTCTCGGATGAGTTTCCACTTTGGTTACCATTTACCAGTCAGGGTGTCACGGCGGATTTTGCCTATGCATTCACGTTCACGCCGGCCTTTTATGCTGCCGTTTTTTTGGGAAAACTCTTTTCCGTCACTGACACGCTATTACTGTTTCGGTTCGGACTTTATCTCGAAGAAACTTTGCTGATCTATGGCCTCTACCAGCTGTCCTCACTTTTCCATAGGCACCGCATCAGCCCTATCATCATTGGCATCACTGGTGTGCTGTCGGTTTCTTGGGGGACGCAGATTCATTGGAACTTCCACCTGATTTATCTGTATCCATTGTTGTTGTATCACACCGCCCGGTATCTACGTGGTGAAGGCTTGGAACATTTAGCGTTCGCGCTGATTGTGATGACTCTAGGCGGGCTTTTTTATACGCAGATATTCATTGCGGCCACGCTGGGCGCATTCGTCTGTATCTGGCTGCTTCTATTCCGGCCTCAAATGCCGTCACTTCTACGCTTCGCGATTCCGAATCCAGGAGGGCAGGTAATCGTCTGCGTAGCGCTGGTCATCGCTTTTATGAACGTTCAATTTGCCCGGCATGTAATCGACGGCATGCAAAGCTTCACTTCCCTGCGGCAGGCCAACGGGTCTGTCGGGCTGGATATCTTCTTGACTTATGGGGGATATGTATCACCCGTGAAATTTATGGAGTTCATCTATGCGGCACCGGTTCGTTTTGCTTTTGTTGCCTACAGCGGTCTCTTCACCATACTGTTCGTGACGTTTGCCCTGATACACGCAAGGACAAAGGCCTTTGGGGTGTTCGTGCTTTTAGTGGGGTTGGTGCTGCTATTTTCTCTGGGGGCTTCTGGGGGGGTGGCGGAAATTGCCTATAGGTTTTTCCCCACGATGGATAAATTTCGCCACATCGGATTTGTCACGCCGGTCGCGAAGATTCTGCTTATCGTTGCTTCGGGATTTGGTATTGATCATTATCTGGAAAATAGGTCCGCACGTGGCCGTAACACATTGTTCCTTACCTCGCTCACTATTGCATTGGGTGCGGTTTTTGTCATGGTCGATGCTGAGCATGGATGGCAGTATGCCTACGCAAGCGATTCCAGCCTGGATATACCTTTCGCCTTTCATTATTGGCAGTGGGCTATCGTTGTATTATTTGTCCTGGTGGCATTTGGGCTTGGGACTAAGCTAGTTACGCGCGACATACTGGGTCCCGGTCTTCTGGTTTGCGTTTTGCTGGAAATGATGAGTTATAAGTTCATGCTGGAGTGGCGCGCCCCGGCCATGACGCTAAATTGGTTCAGGCACTGGCAGTCTCTCCGTCACGCCTACGATGTGCGTCCCTTGCTTTATAGCTCGATGCGCCGAAGAGAAATCGAGCAGGACATCATTCACCAGTTATCCCTGATGGAGGTATGGGGGGCCCGCAACAGCTTGGGATACGGAAGCTTGTCGCTCGATCTGTGTTTTCCGGTTCACCGCGTGGATATGATAAGTACGCCATTTGATTCGCTTATTCGGACACGTCTTGCCGTAACGGACGGGCAGTCTCCGCAGGAATATTTCACACTTGGAAGCGTCGTTAACGATACTGCGCTAATGGCTGCAATTGGCTGTGAAACGCCAAAACTCTATTTAGCTCGTACGCCGGTTCTCACAGATAACGACGCCCAGGTGAGACATATCATCAATACTGCGGCGACTCTGTACGAAACGCCGGTCGTTCAGACTAGTCATCCAGGTTGGTCCGACGCGATGCCAACTTCATCATCGGCCATTTCTGCGGACGTAATTACAATTCGCCGTTTCAGTGCCAACCAACTGATAGCCAATATTGAGATACCTGTTGGTTCAAACAGATTCCTGATTTATTTGGATAGCCTACATCCAGGCTGGCAAGCCCAGATCGATGGTCATCCCGCGCCAATTCTTCCGGCCAATATTGCCTTTAAGGCCTTAGAATTGACTCCCGGGTACCATGAGGTGACATTCCGCTTTACCGGAGGCTCCCGATGGACCGCTGCGACGATTTGGATCAATTATCTTTTAACGATTGTTCTACTCTTGACGATTGTAGGCGTCTACGGAAGGTATATGTTGTCAAGGATATCCTCGCTTTTCTTGCGGCCTAATTCAGTCCGTAGCCACAATCCCGAGGGTGCCTCGAAAAAGCCTTCGCAATAAGAGTATCGAAACTGTCGAAACCGATTGCAATCCAACAGGTTGCGTTCCATCAACGGCTTCGCAAAGGCAGGTAGAGTTTTTACAATCTCTCGGTTTTTGATTTGTCCATATTTGACGTTGGGGGATCGATCTGGTTGTTTTTATTGAGTATTGGCTATAAAAAGTGCGATCTGTCTTCAAGTCTGGTCGTGTACAGGATCCAGTTACAATTCGAAATTCCAACTCGTGTTGTCTAACTAAGGCTGTTATGATTCAGTATATGTTGCCGAAGGGCAAATTTTTTTGGTGCCAATATTGTTGCGTGCTAAAACTACCTTAGTTTATGGAAAAGCGGAATATCAAATCTCTAATTCGAGAGCGAGGAATATCTGATCGTCAACTTTAAATTTTGTTTAATGGCTTATTCAAGATCGGCTGGATTTCTTGGAAGTTTAGATGGTATCGAGGCGTTATGAAAAATGCGCTGATTTCCCTCCTATTACCTAGCCGCGGCCGCTTGCAACGCGCCAACGACTTTTTAAAAAGCGTTCTCGAGAATAGCGAGTATCCGGAATATGTGGAAGTTATTGTTTACCTGGACGAGGATGATTTTGCTAGCCACTCGATGGAATGCCCAGGGTTAAGCATTAAACGTATTATAGGGCCTCGGGCAACCATGGGCGCATACAATACCGCCTGTTATGAAATGGCGCGTGGAGATATTATCGTTCTTGCCAACGACGATATGATTATTCGCACTCGTGGTTGGGACAGCATAATACGCCAATTACATGACAGTATTCCGGATCGTATCTATCTGGCCTATGGAAACGATTTATTTAAGAAAGGAAATCTTTGCACATTCCCTATCCTTTCCCGAAAAACTTGCGAGATTTTAAGAGAGCCTTTTCCAATGATTTATAAAGGTGCCTTCATCGATTATCACCTTATGGACATTTTTAAGCGTTTGGAGAAACTGGGCCTAAAACGTATTCGCTATTTACCTGAGCTTATATTCGAGCATATGCATTATCGGGCAGGAAAGGCGCCCATGGATGATACCTACCGGCAGCGAGGAAGGTTTGCAGATGATGGCGATTTCTTGTCGCTAATCACCATGCGGGCAAATCGTGCCAGGGCATTATCTGAAGTGAGTCAGAAGGAAACGGTGCCGGCCGCTTTGGATGATTGTGTTCCGAGTTCAGTGCCTCATGGAATGCTGGGTGTCGCAAGCTATATCACACGTTTTATTTTTTTGGATAAAGGTTTGCCGTTGCGTTGGCGCTTATCGTTATGGATATGGTTTTTGGGCAGGCAACTGGCCGCTCACGGTTTGCTGAAACCGTTTGTTTGACGGGTTAGCCGTTCTATGACGAAAACTTACGCAAAACCTGCATTGTTCCTGGATCGCGACGGCGTTATCAACGTCGAAAAGAATTACGTCCACCGTATCGAAGATTTTGAATTCGTTGACGGCATTTTCGACCTATGCCGTCTGGCAACCCGCTTGGGCTTGGTGTTGGTGGTGGTGACCAATCAGGCCGGCATCGGACGGGGCTTTTATACGGAAGCGCAATTTCACGCGCTTACGGCCTGGATGAGTGAGCGCTTCGCGGCGGAAGGTGCGCCGTTGGCAGCGGTGTATTTTTGTCCGTTTCATCCCGAGCACGGTGTTGGCGACTACAAACGTGAGTCTTTCGAACGCAAACCCAATCCAGGGATGATGTTGCGGGCTCGCGACGAACTTGGTTTGGATCTGTCCCGTTCCCTGCTTTTGGGAGACAAACATTCCGATATCGTTGCCGCAAAAGCGGCGGGGGTTGGCGTGACGCTGTTGCTGGGAGAGGATGCCAACGACGCCCGACCGACTGTGGCTATATATTCGCTTGCCGAGGCTTGCTCAGTTCTCGATCAGCATTATTTGAAGGGGCAACATGACGACGTTTTCTGATTTTTGCATTATCGGCGGGGGTATCGTCGGTTTCGCAACTGCACTGACGCTGCAGGAACGCCATCCAGACGCTCGCATTGTGTTGTTGGAAAAAGAGGAGATTCCCGGTCGACATCAGACCGGTCACAACAGCGGCGTCATACATGCAGGTATTTATTATGAGCCGGGGAGCCTGAAGGCGCGTCTGTGTAGGGAGGGGTTGGTGGCGACCAAGGATTTTTGCCGCGCGCATGGGATTCCCTACGACGAATGCGGCAAGCTTATCGTAGCGACTGACAGCGTGGAGCACGAACGGATCAATACACTGTACGACCGCGCGATTGCTAACGGATTGCAATTGGAACGCCTCGACGGAGCTGAGCTTGCACGCAGTGAGCCAAATATTCATGGAATTGCTGCCTTGTATAGCCGGGAAACGGCGATTGTCGATTACGGCTTGGTATGCCGTAAAATGGCCGAACAAGTGGTGCAAGGCGGTGCGGTGGTGCGTTACGGTTTGCAGGTGGATCGTATTGAGGAGAGTACCCACTACGTTGAGGTCGGGGGCGGCGGAGAGCTCTTTCGCGCAGGCCAATTGATCGTCTGCGGCGGTTTGCAAGCCGACCGGTTGGCCCGCTTGGCAGGCCTGGATGTTGATTTTCGTATCGTGCCCTTCCGCGGCGAATATTTTCAATTGCCGCAAGCCAAAAATGCGGTCGTCAACCACCTCATTTATCCGGCGCCCGACCCGGCGCTGCCGTTCCTGGGTATTCACTTGACCCGTATGATAGACGGGAGCGTGACTGTGGGGCCAAACGCGGTGATTGGTTTCGCCCGCGAAGGCTATCCCAAGTTATCGTTTTCCCGGCGAGATTGCGCAGATTTTTTAGGATTTCCTGGGTTCTGGAAATTGATTTATCGCTACCGCCACCACGCGCGGCAAGAGTTGGTGACGTCGTTGAGCAAACGGGCTTACCTTCGGAAATGCCGCAAATATTGCCCGTCGTTAAGCGTTGAAGATTTATTGCCGTTCCGGGCGGGTATCCGTGCTCAGGTTGTTACCAATGAAGGCCAGGCCGTCCACGATTTTCTGTTTAAGCAGACCGAGCGCATGCTGCACGTCTGCAATGCGCCTTCGCCGGCCGCGACTTCAGCACTTCCCATCGGCAGAATGATTGCGGAACGTTGCCAAGCCATTTAGCGGGCCTTGAATAAATGGGTTTTCATCGGCGCGGGCTGCCAATTTGCGGATTATGGTTTTATCATCCGATTTCGATTATTTGCTTTTTGTAAAGCAACTCCCGGCGTAATAACGCCGCTTTGCGTTCCAGGCCCCAGCGATAACCCGATAATTTTCCGTCAATCCTTAATACCCGGTGGCATGGTATGGCTATGGCCAAAGGATTGGCGGCGCAAGCGCTTGCCACCGCACGCGCCGAATTCGGCGAACCTATGCGCCGAGCAATCTCGCTGTAACTAGCGGTGGCACCGACAGGGATTTCCCGTAATGCCTGCCAAACGCGCTGTTGGAACGGCGTTCCGCCTGTATCCAATGTCAGCGCCAGTCCTTGCTCCGGTATGTCGATAAATTGTCGCAATGCGGCGAAAATGCGTTCGAATTCGAGTGAGCCGTCTATAAACTCCGCTTCAGGATATTTATCCTGGAAGGCTGTGGTTAAATCCTCCGGAGCATCGCCCAAGGCTATTGCGCAAACGCCGGTTGGTTTAACCGCCACTAGCAGCCAGCCCAACGGACACATCCCGGTTGCAAATCGAATTTGGTTGCCGGGTTCACCGTTATGGTTCGGAGAAATAGTATTGTTCATATTTAGTCCCAATTTATGCTGGCCTACGGCAACAGTGTTTGGCAAAATTTGCTGTTAGCATGTTACTTAACAAAATAATGAAAAAATTACTGAATCAAAGCTTTTTAACCAACTTTATCTCCCTGCTGATTATCGCTGTCGGCTATGTCAGCCCGTTTTATCCGGAAACGCTGAAAGCAATTGGTTTTTTTGCATTTTCCGGGGCAATTACCAATTGGTTGGCTATTCATATGCTGTTCGAAAAGGTGCCGTTTTTGTATGGCTCGGGGATTATCCCGGCGCGTTTCGAAGAGTTTAAAGCATCGATCAAGGCCTTGATGATGCAGCAATTTTTCACGGTGGAAAATATCGAACAGTTCATCGAAACGGAAGAGCAGCAGGGCGGCAAGGTGTTGAATTTGCAACCTTTGCTAAATGCTGTCGATTACGACAAGGTTTACGAAGGCTTGGTATCTTCCATTATGGCTTCTTCGTTTGGTGGCATGTTGTTGATGATGGGCGGCGAAGAGGCGTTATTGCCGCTAAAACAACCTTTTACCGAAAAAATGCAGCATACCCTCTCGGAAATGGTGGAGTCAGAACGGTTTAAACACGCTTTACAGCAAGGATTGAATGCGCACAAGATTGGCGAGGATTTGACCGGCAAAATCGAAATGGTGATCGACAGGCGTTTGAGCGAATTAACGCCGCAATTGGTCAAGGAAATGGTGCAATCCATCATCAAGCAACATTTGGGTTGGCTGGTGGTGTGGGGCGGCGTATTCGGTGGGATATTGGGCGCAATCTTCGGTTTTGCTTGAGCGCAGTGACGATGACGACCATCGAACTGGCTTACGATAGTTTCGGCGAACCCGGCGACACGCCATTACTGATTGTGCATGGTTTTCTGGCCGCCTCGCGTAACTGGCGTTCGGTGGCCAAACGCCTAGCGGAGCAGCGGCATGTTTATGTGTTGGATATGCGCAACCACGGCAGTTCGCCGCATGCCGAGGTGTTGGATTACCCCAGCATGGCCGCCGACTTGTTGGCTTTTATGGATAGCCACGCTATTCCCAGCGCGCATCTGCTCGGGCACAGCATGGGTGGCAAGGCGGTGATGTGGTTTGCCTTGCATCATCCGCAGCGGGTGGCTGGTTTAATCGTTGCGGACATCGCGCCGGTCAGTTATCAGCATAGCTTCGACGATCTGGTCGACGCTCTTAGTCGTTTGCCGGTGGATAGCATTGGCAACCGAAAGCAAGCGGAAGAGGCGCTAGCCGAGGCGGTTCCGGATCTGGCCTACCGGCAGTTTTTGCTGCAAAATCTGCTGCTGAAAGACGGCAATTACTACTGGCGGATCAATCTGGATATTATTCAAAAAAATGCCCATCACATAGTCGGCTTTCCAGAAGTCGGCGAACGCCGGTTCGTCCGGTCGGTGTTATTCATCGGTGGCGGCAATTCCAAATATCTGGATGAAGAAGCGATTTATGCAGTGTTTCCGCAAGCAAAGATCGCGAAAATTCCAGATACCGGCCATTGGTTATACGTTGAGGCGCCGGATGCGTTTTGTCGCTTGGTGGAAGATTGGTTGCTGGCCGCTTAGCGCTTAAGTGCTTGATCTAGGCTGGTTTAGAACCTTGGTACACTGGCGATAAATCGCAAGGACGATAAGCTTGCTACTGCAATTTAGCTAGTTCAGTGCGGAGCGGTAACAGATGACAGATAATTCATATCAACACATTCAAGGTATCAAACGAGGCAAACTTGCGGTGCCGCTTGAGGATTTGTTGCTCACACAGGCCGAACACGGGCTCAGCGATTATTTGTCGCTTTCGCTAAGCGATTGCGGTGAATTAACCAAAGTTAGTATCACTACGACCGATGTCGAGCCGCTAACCTACTCCGCTTTTATTCGGGCCTCCGCGCCACTGGATTTTGCTGCGGTAGTGTTTGTGGCGCAGCCGGTTAAGCTGGGTGAGCTGAGCGATCATCGAACGTTGCCTGATAAAAGAAAAGCTTGTGTTAGAATCGCGCGGCTTGCACCGTTTTGGCGAGTGTTGCGGCAAAAAGGATCGCAACGCCGGCGCTGAGACGCGGCGATAGCTGATGGTTGGTACGCCGAGCCATCACTTTTTTCTTAACTTTTTATTTGAAACGCCCATGAACAAACCCAAAAAAGTTGCAATCCTCACGGCCGGCGGTTTGGCGCCTTGCCTGAACTCCGCTATCGGCAGCCTGATTGAACGCTACACAGAAATTGATCCTAGCATCGAAATTATTTGCTACCGTGGCGGCTACAAAGGTCTGCTGCTGGGTGACTCCTATGTTGTGACCGATGAAGTCCGCAAAAAAGCCGGCTTGCTGCAACGTTTCGGCGGTTCAGTGATCGGCAACAGCCGCGTCAAGCTGACCAATATCAAAGACTGCGTGAAACGCGGTTTGGTGAAAGAAGGCGAAGACCCGCAAAAAGTCGCTGCCGACCAGTTAATTAAAGACGGCGTCGATATTCTGCACACTATCGGCGGTGACGATACCAATACTGCGGCGGCCGATTTGGCCGCATTTCTGGCGAAAAACAACTACGGTCTGACCGTGATCGGTTTGCCAAAAACCGTCGATAACGACGTATTCCCGATCAAACAATCCCTGGGTGCCTGGACTGCCGCCGAACAAGGCGCACGTTACTTCATGAACGTGGTGGCCGAGAACAATTCCAACCCACGCATGCTGATCGTCCACGAAGTGATGGGCCGTAACTGTGGCTGGCTGACCGCCGCGACCGCGCAGGAATATCGCAAATTGCTGGATCGCGCCGAGTGGCTGCCTGAGCTGGGCTTGTCTCGTGAATCGTATGAAGTGCATGCGGTATTCGTTCCGGAAATGGCTATCGATCTGGAAGCCGAAGCGGCGCGTTTACGCGCGGTGATGGACAAAGTCGATTGCGTGAATATCTTCGTGTCCGAAGGCGCCGGTGTGGAAGCTATCGTGGCCGAACTGCAAGCTAAAGGCCAAGAAGTGCCGCGTGATGCGTTCGGCCACATCAAGCTGGATGCAGTCAATCCGGGCAAATGGTTTGGCGAGCAATTCGCGCAAATGATCGGTGCGGAAAAAACCCTGGTGCAGAAATCCGGTTATTTCGCCCGCGCCGCAGCAGCCAATGTTGATGATATGCGTCTGATCAAATCTTGCGCTGACCTGGCCGTGGAATGCGCGTTCCGCCGCGAATCCGGCGTGATGGGCCACGACGAAGATAACGGCAACATATTGCGCGCTATCGAGTTTCCACGCATCAAAGGCGGCAAGCCGTTCAATATCGATACCGACTGGTTCACCCAAACGCTGGCGGAAATTGGTCAGAAAAAGGGCGGCAAAGTCGAAGTCAGCCATTAATAAAGTTTTGGCTTGATCATAGGGGCGGATTTATCCGCCCTTTTTTATTTACTGGAAGCGAATAAATTCGCCTCCACCGCCAAGTTTCACAAGCCCAATTCGCTTAAGCCGGCATGATCGTCGGGTCGCCGGCCCAGCGGCCAATGGAATAAACGATCATCGGCCTTAATCAGCAAATCGTTGATGCTGGCAAAGCGACGCTGCATTAATCCGTATTCGTTAAACTCCCAATTTTCGTTGCCGTAGCTGCGAAACCAGTTGCCGGCATCGTCATGCCACTCGTAAGCGAAGCGCACCGCGATACGGTTGTCGGCAAAAGCCCATAATTCTTTGATTAGTCGATAATCCAATTCCTTGGTCCATTTGCGCTGTAAAAACTCACGAATTTGCCCGCGACCTACCGGAAACTCGGCGCGATTGCGCCAGCGGCTGTCTTCGGTATACACCTGCACGACGCGATCCGGATCGCGGCTATTCCAGGCATCTTCTGCCATGCGGACTTTTTGCGTGGCAGTGTCGGCGGTAAAGGGCGGTAAAGGCGGTTTGCTGTCCATCGTTAAGCTCCTGACTAGGGTGAGAAAGTAAGTAGACAGGTTTGTCTACTTGTGGCGATGGTAGCAATTGTAGACAGACTTGTCTACAATCGAAACATGATCTCTGATTCCGCCACCATTCTGTCGGACCGCCCGCCTCGCGAGCGGATATTACTGGCCGCGCATGATTTGTTTTATCGCGACGGCATCCGCGCCACCGGCATCGACAAAGTAATTGCCGAGTCCGGCGTGACGAAGGTGACGTTTTACCGGTATTTCCCCAGCAAGAATGATTTGATTCGGGCGTTTTTGGCTTACCGGCACGACCTGTGGATGGCCTGGTTTAACGATGCCTTACAGCGTCACGGCGGGCAAGCGGGTGCGGGATTGATGCCGCTGGTGGCGACTATGGCAGAATGGTTTCGCAAGCCTATTTATCGCGGCTGCGCGTTTATCAATACCGTCGCCGAATTGGGCGGCGTGTTGCCCGATGTGCTGGAAATTTGCTACCAGCATAAACAAGATATGGTGCGGGTAATTGCCGAACTGTTGCCGGATGGCCCAAACCGGCAGCAGCTGGCGAATGCGGCTGCGGTGGCGATAGACGGCGCGATTGTTAAAGCGCAGCTGGAAGCGCCAGAGGTCGCGGAAAAGCAGTCCCTGAAAAGCTTGGAGACGCTATTAGTTGCACTGAATGCCTTCGCGCAATCAACGCCGGCGGTTAAAGCGCCGGACGACTAGTTTTTCCAGGCCTATCGCTACGTAAATAACTGAGCTAACCCCCAAAATCAACAGCCACTCCTCCCGACCGATTGCCTCGCTGCCGAATAAGGCCTGCATCGTTGGCCAATAGGTAAACAGCAGTTGCAGCAAAATCATGCTGACGACACCAAAAATCAGCCATAAATTGGAAAAAACGCCGACTCGGAACATCGAGTAATTTAGCGAGCGACAGTTGAATAGGTAAAACAATTCGCCAAACACAAACACATTGACGGCGACTGTGCGGGCCTTAGCTAGGGTTGCGTTTTGCGATAGTTCCCATTCAAACAAGCCGAACGCGCCGGCCAGCAACAACAGGCCGACCAGACAGATACGAAACATTAGGCGTTTGGTCAGGATAGCTTGCTTGGGATTGCGTGGCTTATGGAGCATCAGACCCGGTTCCTTGGGTTCGAAAGCCAACATTAAACCCAGCAGTACTGCGGTGGTCATATTGATCCAGAGAATTTGCAGGGGGGTAATCGGCAACGCCACATTGGCGAACACCGCGGCGGTAATCACCAGGCCCTCACCGAGATTGGTCGGTAAGGTCCAGGCGATGAATTTGACCAGATTGTCGAACACGCCGCGGCCTTCTTCGACGGCGGCTTCGATGGTGGCGAAATGATCGTCAGTCAGCACCATGGCCGCCGCTTCTTTGGCGACTTCGGTGCCGCCCATGCCCATCGCCACGCCGATGTTGGCTTGCCGTAGTGCCGGGGCATCGTTGACGCCGTCGCCGGTCATGGCTACCACGTGACCGTTGGCCTGCAAGGCTTGCACCAATTGCAACTTTTGCTCCGGCGCGATGCGGGCAAAGACATCGCAGTCTTTGACGTGTTTGCGATAGTCAGCTTCGCTGTAGTGTTGCAAGTCGGCGCCGCTGATCACACGTTCGGTATGGCGCATGTTGAGCTGCTTAGCGATGGCCAGCGCGGTGACGGGATGGTCGCCAGTGATCATCTTCACCGAGATGCCGGCCTTATAACAGGCGGCAATGGCTCGGGCAGCTTCGGGGCGGGGTGGATCGATCATGGCTTGCAAGCCCAAAAAGGTCAGGCCGCCACCCACTTCGCGATGTTCAACCGCATCGTCATCATGCTCAGCGCGCGCAAAAGCCAGGACTCTCAAGCCTTGTGCGGCAAAGGCTTCGGCTTGTTGGTTAAGCCCGTTTTTATCCAGCGGAACCAATCGCATATCGGCGGAAAAGGCCTTGTCGCAGCGCTGTAACAGGCTTTCCAGCGAGCCTTTTAAATAAATATGCCGGGCGTCTTCGGCCAGGTTGTGATGCAGAGTGGCCATGAATTGGTACGCGGATTCGAACGGAATGGCGTCCAGGCGCGGATGGTCGCCGCTGACGCTGGCTTGATGCAGACCGGCTTTGTGGGCGGCTACCAGCAAGGCGGCCTCGGTAGGGTCGCCTTCGATACGCCAGTTGTCGGTGTCGGCGATTAATCGGGCGTCGTTGCACAGCAGGCCGGCTTTTAAACATTCCAATAGTGCTGGTTTAAGGGACGGGTCGACCGCTTGGTTATGGTTTGTAAATTCACCGTCCGGCGTGTAGCCGCTGCCGCTGACCTCGAATATTTCACTGCCTGCCTGCACGAATTGCACGGTCATTTGGTTTTGCGTCAAGGTGCCGGTCTTGTCGGAGCAAATCACCGTGGTGCTGCCCAGGGTTTCCACCGCCGGCAGTTTGCGGATGATGGCGTTGCGTTTGGCCATACGCGAGACGCCGATAGCCAGCGTAATCGTCAGCGCCGCGGGCAGACCTTCCGGGATGGCGCCGACAGCCAGTGCCACCGAGGCCATGAACATGTCCAACATGGTTTCACCGCGCCAGACGCCGACCGCAAAGGTAATGGCCGCACAGCCGATGATGACCCAGAGCAACAATTGACTGAATTGGCTCATTTTTAGCGTTAGCGGCGTTTCCAGCGGTTCGGCGCTGCCGATCAGCTTGTTGATGCGGCCAATCTCGGTGTTATCGCCGGTACTGACCACCACGGCCAGTGCACTGCCGTAACTGACCAGCGTCGAGGAATACGCCATATTGGCGCGATCAGCCAATAAGGTGGCCGAGGGTAGAGTCTGTGCCTGCTTTTCCACCGGTACCGATTCACCGGTTAGCGCGGATTCGTCGATTTTCAACTCGCGGCTTTGCAAGAGGCGCAGATCGGCAGGCACCTTGTCGCCGGATTGCAGGAATACCAAATCGCCGGGAACTAACTCGGCAGCAGCAATACTTCGGCGCTGGCCGTCACGCAGGACGTTGCTGCTGATATTCAAGGTCTGAGCCAGGGCGTTAATCGCTTTCAGGGCGTTGGCTTCCTGAACGAAGCCGATCACCGCATTGATAATGACCACACCAAAAATTACGCTACTGTCGGTCCATTCCTCCAGGAAAGCGGTGGTGGCCGCGGAAAACAGCAGGATGTAGATCAGGGGCTGATGAAATTGCGCCAATAGCAAAAGCAAAGGGCCTTTGCCGCGGCGAGCGGTCAGGCGGTTGGCGCCGCTAGTCGCTAGACGTTTTTGCGCTTCCTCGCTGCTCAGGCCTTGACCCAGCTCTACGCCGAAATGCGTTAATACGGTTTCCGGCGTTTGGCTGTGCCAGTTGGCTTTAAGGTAATGGTCCATATGCTCAGATTGATAGTTGAAAATGGCGTTGGCGTAGTTGCCCCCAAGGCTAAATTAGCCTGAGGTTAAAACCCTGAGTTGACAAAGAATACTTTGTGCTTGTTCCCTAAAAGGGATGGGGTTATAGTCCATGCCCGAGGTCTATGGCCTCATTCTAAATTAAAATAAAAACAAATAGTTGGAGGTATATATGGGCGGAGTTATCGAATTAGTGGTGTTGATGTTGATTATTGCCATCTTCGCTTTCGCACCGTTGGGGTATTTCATTTACATGTACACCATGAAGAATGGCGAACCGTTCGGCGACATCGAGCCGCACGGCGATAGCGATTCGGCGCTATTGAGAAATGTCAGCAAAGCCATTCTGATGGTTAAAGGCAAACTGGGAAAAAATTAATTACGTCTTATTTGCCAGCAATAGAAAGCCGGGTTTAGCTCGGCTTTTTTATGTGGATTGGCTTATTTCGCGCCGCAGCTTGGGCAGTGTGGGTTTTTCTTCAAGCGCATGCTGTGCCATTCCATACTCAGGCCGTCCAGCAACAGTAAGCGGCCCGTTAATGTGCTGCCGGTGTTGACTATCAGCTTTATCGTCTCCAAGGCCTGTATGCTGCCGACAATGCCGGTGATCGGCGCAATCACGCCGTTGCGGGCGCAATTTTGCAATTCCTCGCCATCGCTTTGATAAAGACAGTTATAGCACGGGCTATCGTTTAACCCAGGGGTAAATACGCTGACTTGACCCTCAAAGCGGATCGCCGCGCCGGATACCAATGGGGTTTGTTGGTCTACGCAAGCCTTATTGATGGCAAAGCGGGTGGTGAAATTATCGCTACAGTCCAGCACTACGTCGGCGTCAGCCACTTCTGCACGTAGCTGTTCGCCGGCTAGTCGCTGTTTGCGAGCCAATACTTTTACGCCCGGATTAATTTTTTCCAAAGTCTGTTGGGTTGAAATAACTTTATCCAACCCTATATCGCTGGTGTAGTGAGCAATCTGGCGTTGCAAATTGGTCAAATCGACTTGGTCGTCGTCGTAGACGGTGATCTGGCCGACGCCCGCTGCAGCCAGGTACATTGAGGCAGGCGAGCCCAAACCGCCGGCACCGACGATTAATACTTTGGCATCGAGCAATTTTTGCTGACCGGCAATATCGATTTGCGGCAGCATGATTTGCCGGCTGTAACGGAGTAATTGTTCGTCGTTCATAGTGTGTATGGCTTGGGTAAGGCGCAGATGATGCCAAAGAGCTTGACAGAGTGCAAAAGCCGGATATTATTAGCACTCGTTGCTAGAGAGTGCTAATAAAACTGAGGCCGCTTAAAAGCTCGCTTCCTCCGTAAGGGGGGTAGCTGTTTTTTAAATTGCTTTACACAGTTTTTAACCTTTAACTTTATCTACATTGAGGAGACATTGATGAAAATTCGTCCGTTACATGACCGTATCGTCGTAAAACGTGTTGAGGAAGAAACCAAAACCGCAGGCGGCATCGTGTTGCCGGGTTCAGCTGCTGAAAAACCTAGCGAAGGCGAAGTGTTGGCAGTAGGTTCAGGTAAACCGTTAGACAACGGCCAAGTACGTGCCCTGGAAGTTAAAGTTGGCGACCGCGTGTTGTTCGGCAAATATTCCGGCACCGAAGTTAAAGTCGATGGCGAGCAATACATCGTCATGCGCGAAGAAGACATCATGGGTGTTTTGGGTTAATCCCAACTCGTTCGACACACTCTTTTTCAATTTAACCAATATCTCAGGAATAAGAAATGGCAGCAAAAGACGTAAAATTTGGTGGCGACGCGCGTGCACTGATGGTGGCAGGCGTTAACGTTCTGGCAAATGCAGTAAAAGTGACTTTGGGTCCTAAAGGCCGCAACGCTGTATTGGATAAAAGCTTCGGCGCACCAACCATTACCAAAGACGGTGTATCGGTAGCCAAAGAAATCGAATTGAAAGACAAATTCGAAAACATGGGCGCGCAAATGGTGAAGGAAGTTGCCTCTAAAACTTCCGACGTAGCCGGCGACGGTACTACCACTGCGACTGTTTTGGCTCAAGCAATCGTTAACGAAGGCTTGAAGTCAGTTGCAGCGGGCATGAACCCAATGGACCTGAAACGCGGTATCGATCTGGCAGTCACTACAGCGGTTGCAGCGATTGAAAAAGCCGCTACACCTTGCAGCGATAGCAAAGCGATCGCGCAAGTAGGTACCATCTCTGCTAACTCCGACGAATCAGTGGGTGCGATCATTGCCGAAGCGATGGAAAAAGTCGGTAAAGAAGGCGTGATTACTGTTGAAGAAGGCACTGGTCTGAACAACGAACTGGACGTTGTCGAAGGTATGCAGTTCGACCGTGGCTACTTGTCGCCGTACTTCATCAACAAACAAGAAAGCATGAGCGTCGAATTGGACGATCCTTTCGTCCTGTTGTACGACAAAAAAATCTCCAACATTCGCGAAATGTTGCCGATTCTGGAAGGCGTGGCTAAATCCGGCCGCTCTTTATTGATCATCGCGGAAGACGTAGAAGGCGAAGCCTTGGCAACTTTGGTTGTCAACAACATGCGCGGTATCGTTAAAGTGGCTGCGGTTAAAGCACCTGGTTTCGGTGACCGTCGTAAAGCCATGCTGGAAGACATCGCAGTTCTGACTGGCGGCGTGGTGATTTCTGAAGAAGTAGGTCTGTCTTTGGAAAAAGCTGACATCAGCCAATTGGGTACTGCAAAACGTGTCCAAATCAACAAAGAAAACACCACTATCATCGATGGTGCTGGCAACGAAGATCAAATCAAAGGCCGCGTCGCGCAAATCCGCGCTCAAGCCGACGAAGCGACCTCCGATTACGATCGTGAAAAATTACAAGAGCGTCTGGCCAAATTGGCTGGCGGTGTAGCGGTCATCAAAGTCGGCGCTGCGACCGAAGTAGAAATGAAAGAGAAGAAAGCTCGCGTTGAAGACGCGCTGCATTCAACTCGCGCCGCGGTTGAAGAAGGCGTAGTTGCCGGCGGCGGGACTGCGCTGATCCGCGCATTGTCTGCTCTGGACGGCCTGAAAGGTATCAACCACGACCAAGACGTAGGTATCAGCATCCTGCGTCGTGCTATGGAAGAGCCTTTGCGTCAAATCGTCAGCAACGCCGGCGATGAAGCGTCTGTAGTTCTGAATGAAGTTAAAAAAGGCACCGGTAACTTCGGTTACAACGCGGCAACCGGCGAATACGGCGACATGATCGCGATGGGTATTCTGGACCCAGCGAAAGTGACCCGTTCCGCGCTGCAAAACGCGGCTTCAGTGGCAGGCTTGATGATCACCACGGAAGTGATGATTGCTGATGCGCCATCCGACAATAAAGCCCCTGCAATGCCTGATATGGGCGGCATGGGTGGCATGGGCGGCATGATGTAATCGCCTTCGGCCTCGGCCTGAAAACCCCGGTTGCCGCAAGGTGCCGGGGTTTTTTATTGTCTGGCGCTTTGGGTGTGGAACGGTTTACGATGGTGTGCAGCACTATAGATTGATTTTTGCCGCGAAACATTCGATAACGGCATCAGCAAATTATTCACAGCTCGAAGCCATTAACTATGACCAACGATTTTTCGATTCTGATCGCTGACGACAATGAAATCAATCTATGGCTGTTACGCGAACAGTTGGAATACTGGACGACCAATATCACCTCGGCAAAAGACGGGCGGGAGGCCTGGCAATTGTTGCAAGAACGCCGCTACGACTTCATCTTTCTGGATGTGAACATGCCGTTTTTGAGTGGTTTCGATGTCGCCGCCAATTTGCGCGGCACCGAAAACTACAATCGGCAAACGCCGGCAGTCGCCGTCACGGCTCACGCGCAAAATCAGCAGCAGGAACGGGCAATCGCCGCCGGGTTCAACGAATGTTTGGTCAAGCCGGTTCGCCTTTACCAGTTGGAGCAATTGCTGGTGCGTTGGCGGCAACATGAGCCGGTGAACGCCGAGTATTATGCCGGGCAACTTTTGCGCAAAGCCCAGCATAACCGGCAGTTGAGCCAAGTCTTGATGGGCAAATTATTTGAGCAGTTGCCGGGATTAATACTCGACATCGAGCGGGCCTTGGACAATCGATTGCTGCAACAGGCGTGGGATTTGAACCATAAACTGCATGGCACCTTTTGTTTTTACGATTTTGCCGATTGCCTGGCGGTCGTCGAGAACTTGCAAAAAGCGTTGGTACAAGCCGACGCAGAGTTGGCGCAACAGCGCTTTAATACAATGAAAATTAAGCTGATTCGGCTGTTGGATAACCAGGATCAAGTTCTGAAGTGTCTCGGTGACGATGACCCCATATTATGATCAAGGTGACACTGGCGTGGCTCTAATTTGGCTGCTTTTATCGGCTGCGGCGCTTTGGCGTTCGACGCGCCCGCGCAAATGATGCAAACTGCACCCTACATTCCAAAGTAAAGACAAGGTGGCTTTTATGAATACAGACCCCTGCACTTACGTCATTTTCGGTGCTACCGGCAATTTGGCGCGCTTGAAGCTGATGCCGGGCTTCTATCATCTGGAATTGGAAAAAAAACTGCCGGAAGGCACACGTATCCTGGCGGTGGGCCGCCGTCCCTGGGATAGAGCAACCTGGCTGGCCGAAGTGAAGGCCTTGCTGCTAGAGCAGGCCAATACGCCGATGGACGAGGCCGTATTCAACCGTTTTGCCGAACGGCTGGATTATCATCGCGGCGATCTCGACCAGCCGGAATGCTATAAATCCCTGGCGGAAACGCTAAATGCTCAACCGCGATTTTCCCGCAATATGGCCTTCTATCTGGCCATAGGTCCCAGTGATTTCGGCAATGTCATCGAGTCCTTGAGCCAGGTGGAGTTGCTGAACGAAGAATACGGCTGGCGACGAGTAGTGATCGAAAAGCCATTTGGTTACGATCTGGAGAGTGCACAGGCCTTGCAAAAACGTCTGAGCCGCTATTTAAGCGAAGACCAGATTTACCGCATCGACCATTATCTGGGTAAGGGCATGGTGCAGAACGTCTTGGTGTTTCGTTTCGCCAACGTGATGCTGGAACCCTTGTGGAATCGCAATTACATCGACCATGTGCAGATCACGCATTCCGAAGAACTGGGCATAGGTAGCCGCGGCGAGTATTACGATAGCGCCGGGGCGATGCGCGACATGCTGCAAAGCCATCTGTTACAGCTGTTAACCTTGGTGGCGATGGAGCCGCCGGTGTCCATGGACGCCGAATCGCTGCGCGACGAAAAAGTCAAAGTGCTGAAGTCCATTCGGCCGATCCCGAAATCGGCTGTGCATGCACATGCCTTTCGCGGCCAATATGCCCGCGGCAATATCGAAGGTCAAAAAGTGGGCGGTTACCTGGAGGAAGCCAATATTCCCGCTGACAGCAGTACCGAAACTTATGCGGCCATGAAATTGTTGATCGACAACTGGCGCTGGCGTGGCGTGCCGTTTTACTTGCGCACCGGCAAGCGCATGGCCAAGGGCCAATCCTCGATTTCGATCTGCTTTCGCCACCCGCCGTTTCAGTTTTTCCGCGATACCCATGTGCAGTGCATGACGCCGAACTGGATATTGCTGGGGATTCAGCCGGAAGAATGCATCCGCATCGAAATGACCGTTAAAGAGCCGGGTCTGGAAATGCGTACCCGCACTACCAGCCTGGATGCCAGCTTCCGCAATCCCGACGAACGCCGCGTGGATGCCTACGAAGATTTGTTATTGGATGTGATGAAGGGCGACCGTTCGCTATTTTTGCGTTTCGACGAAGTGGAATACGCCTGGCGCATCGTCGATCCCATTCTGCAAAATTGGGTGACCGAGCGGGACTATATCGCCACCTATCCGGCTGGTTCCTGGGGGCCGGAAGAAAGCCGCCGCTTGTTCGAGAAGGAAGACCAGTACTGGCGCAGTTCCTTGATGCCGGAGTGTCAGCCGTAATCGGTTTTTGGTTGCGTAACGCTGTTGCCTAGCCGCGTTTCATATATTAAGTACTGATTTGTTTGGAGAAATTGGTGCTTAATATGGATTAGCTTCTCAGGTTTTATTGAGCGGATTGATGATGTGCGTTATGGATTGCAGTAGTCGCAATTGCCCGCCGCAGCAAATTGTTCCTCTCGATCAATCAAAATTTGCTGCGTGCATCGCACACAAGCAATGATATCCGCCTTGGCTTGCTCAGTGGCTTGTCCGCAATCCTCGCAAGGTAAGCCGCGGACTACGCCAGATTTGGCAAAGCCGGGCGCGCCACAAGCGGGACAGAGCGAACTTAATTTTTCCACCAAAGCTGCGGCTGCGCGGCGAATGTTGAGCATACGTGTCGGATTGGCGAATGCGCGCATATCGGTTTCGATGAAAACTTTCCCGGTTAGGGATAAAGATAAAGCCCAATCCACGGCCTCCTGAAAAGCGTCCCAAGTCGACAAGTCCTTACGAAACTGCGGGTGATGTTCATCATCCGGTCGCACGATCAAATGGTGTTCGGGAAACCCCGCAGATTCGGCGAAGTGTTTCGCCTCTTTAAAGTCGGGGACGGTTTTGTGGGAAAAGTTGGTATGCCCGGATGCGGTCGCGATCACTTCTATACCCAAACCGTCGTCAATCCACAGCAACAACTCCAGATTATGCGGCAGCATGAACGAGACCGGGTCCGGCCCAAACGCCCCTTCACTCGCCAAACCTATCGACAGGCGGGAGAGTTGCATACCCATTCTTGCTTTGGCGCGCGCGGCGTCAAGCTGACTGCCAATGCGGGCGATGTCTCGGGTAAAGGTGCCAAACTGGTCAGTATCATAGTCACTGACATGCTGAATCCGGCAGCCCAAACCGGCACCTAGCACTTCGCGCAATGGCGCTTCTTTGCCATGTTGGGTCAGTAAGGCCACGCTTTGCCCCCGATACACCGAAACATTAGCGCTTACTGTTCGGCTTAAATCCTCGTAAAGCTTGGTTGTCGTCATAGGCTTGTGGGGGTAGGTTAGACCAACGCGCTGTAATCGGATTTTCTGTCGGGCTCATTCATCCGCCTGCCAAAATAGGAAATAGCTCAGTCAAGCCGCCGGCGATAAATTCGACGGCGGTCGAGGTCAATAACAAGCCCATGACCCGCGTCACCACGTTCATGCCGGTTTGGCCCATCAAGGCGATGATGCGCGGTGCTAGCAGCAGGATGAGCAGCACGATGACACTGACGGATACGATCACGCCGCTGAACAACAAATAATGCGCCAAGGACAAATCGCGATGGGCGTAGACGATGGTGGTGCTGATGGCGCCAGGCCCCGCCAACAACGGAATCGCCAAGGGCACCACCGCGACCGAGGCCTTTTCGTGCGACTCGGCGTCTTCTTCCGGTGTGTGCCGAGAACGATCATCGCTGACTCGCAGCATCGATATGCCCATCAACAGCAACAACAGACCACCGGCCACCCGAAACGCAGGCAGGCCGATGCCGAAGAAATTCAGGATAGGCTCTCCGGCCAGCAGCGAGGTGAACAACACCATCGCCACCGCAAATGCGGTGGTCATTGCTGTCTGCAGACGTTGCCCAGGTGATTTTGTCGAAGTCAACGACAGAAAAATCGGCATGGCACTGATCGGATTGACTACGGAAATCAAGCCGGCGAGCAATTGCACATATTCGTTCCAATTCATTTGGGGGATTCCTGTTTGTAGACCCTATAGCGTTAGATAATCACGCCGGCCGCTACCGTGTGCAACGATACCGGATCGATGATAATGAAACTGCCGGTGGTGCGGTTATCGACATACGCATCGACTAACAGTGGCTGTTGCAATTTCAGTTTGACCCGCAGGATGTCGTTCATGACCGCCGTTTCCGGGGTGGCCTGGTGGTCCAGCGTATTGACGTCAACCCGGTAACTTAACTCTTCGAAGAAAGCATTAACGGTGCGGGTGGTATGTTTAACCAGGTACTTACCCCGCGCTTGCAGTGGCTGCTCGGACAACCAGCACATATCGGCGGTGAGTGTCTTGACGACCCGCGGAGGCTGAACGGGGCTGGATAGCATATCGCCGCGCGAAATGTCGATTTCACTATCCAGCGCCACTACCACCGCGCGATCTACGCTTGCCACGGCCAATGACTGTTCGGCCACATGCAAGCCCTTGATAAGCGCCCGCTGGCCGGTCGGCCACACCGCTACTTCATCGCCAATGTGCAGCTGTCCCGAAGCCAGTGCGCCTTGATAACCGCGAAATTCCGTATCGCTTGCTCCGTTGGCGGCATTGCCCAGCATCACCCGCACCACACGCTGCACCGGTAGCCTTAGCGGGGCCCGCTCGGCATCGCGCCGGGCCGGGACGGCTTCCAAGTATTCGAGCAAACTGGGACCGTGATACCAAGGAATCGCCTCCGCGCGCGTTGTCACGTTGGTACCGTTTAAAGCCGATAGCGGAATGGCTTGCACGTGATGACGACCCAAGGCGCTGACAAAGGTGTTGAACGCATCCACAATGCCTTGATATACCGCAGGTTGCCAATCCACCAAATCCATTTTGTTCACTGCCAGCACTAACTCGCGGATACCGAGTAAATGTGCCAGATAGGCGTGGCGGCGGGTCTGGGTGGTGACGCCTTTCCTGGCGTCGACCAACAAAATCGCCGAGTCGGCGCTGGAGGCGGCGGTGACCATGTTGCGGGTATATTGCTCGTGGCCGGGCGCATCACCGATGATGAATTTACGCCGCGATGTGGCGAAATAGCGGTAGGCCACATCAATCGTAATGCCTTGTTCCCGCTCAGCGATCAAACCATCGGTCAACAGCGACCAATCGATAGCCGCCAGCCCGCGCTTTTGCGAAGTGGCTTGAATCGCCGCCAATTGATCCGCGGCGACGTTGCCGGTGTCGTACAACAAGCGACCGATCAGCGTGCTCTTGCCGTCATCGACGCTGCCGGCGGTGATAAACCGCAGCAGGCCGGAATTAGCGGGTTGCACGGTCTCGTCAAATTGGCTTTCAAGTGTCACATAGCTAGGTGCGTTCATCAGAAATACCCCTCTTTTTTACGTTGTTCCATCGCCGCATCGGAGGCGCGGTCGTCCAGGCGGGTCGCGCCACGTTCGGTCAGCAGGCATTGGGCGGTTTCGGCGATGATGTCGGCAACGTTACCGGCTGACGATGCCACCGGCGCGGTGCAGGAAATATCGCCGACGGTGCGGAAACGGCAGCTGATGGTTTCCACGGTGTCGCCGGCCTGGGCCGGTGTCAGATGCGTTACCGGCACCAGAATGTCGCCGCGCCGCACCACTTCACGCGGATGGGCGAAGTAAAGCGCCGGCAGTTCGATGTCTTCGCGCTGGATGTATTGCCAGACATCGAGTTCGGTCCAGTTTGAAATCGGGAATACCCGTAGATGGTCGCCCAGTGCCACGCGGGTGTTGTACAAAGACCAGAGCTCAGGGCGCTGATTTTTGGGTTCCCATTGACCGAACTCGTCGCGCACGCTGACGATACGCTCCTTGGCCCGAGCTTTCTCTTCGTCGCGTCGGGCGCCACCCAAACAGGCATCGAAACCAAATTCGGCGATTGCTTCCATCAAAGTCACCGATTGATAGGCATTGCGCGATTCCAACGCATGCCGTAAGCGTACCGAGCCTTTGCGGATCGAGTCTTCGACGCTGCGCACGTGCAACTGGCAAGCGTAGCGTTCCGCCATCCGGTCGCGATAGGCAATTACTTCATCATAGTTATGACCGGTATCGATGTGCAACAGCGCGCAGCCAATGCGCTCGGGATGAAACGCCTTGTAGGCCAGATGTAACAACACCGCCGAATCCTTGCCGCCGGAAAACAACAACACCGGATGGCGACATTCAGCAATCACCTCGCGCAGGATGAACAGCGCCTCGGCTTCCAGTAAGTCCAGGTGGTCCGCCGCTACGTGTGTCTGGTTGACGGGTGTGTTTACTTGCTCGTTCATATTAGCTCTCCTTGCCAGAATCGGTGACGGCTTGCCAGTGCTGCGGCTGTAGATAGCGATAGCAGTGGTTGTCCAACGGATCGATGCGCGTCAGGTGTAACCAGTGGTTGTCTACCAATTGCCGAACCTCGGCGTGGTTTGCCAATACTTGCTCGATCATCTCGGCGGGTGCCTCGATGACCACGGTCAAACGCACCGGCTCGTGGCGCAGGGTTTTGCCGTCATGTAGCGATTGCCAAGGCAAGCCGGTGCGCAAATCGCCGCCGTTGCCTTCGAGAATGCCGATGGTGCCGACCACATTGTGTAACGCTTTGTTACCGCTGCCGAAGCGGCGGTTATCCACGGTCGAGGCGTAGTACTGCAGATTAATCCAGCTGGCCACCACCATTGGCGCGCTCATGATCAGACTCAAAATCGCAGTATCCGAGTCTTGCCGGTAATCGTAGTTGTGTAGAAATACCCGACCGTCGAATTCAAAGTGATACGTACGTTGTCTGGGCGCGGCAATAAAAGCCGTATTCCCCGCCAGACCCCATTCCGGACGAATCTGCGACCAATCGCGGCTGCGTTGAGTAACGGCTTTCATTAGCGCAGCGGCATCGTGGCGGGGTAATCCCAAACCCGGCGCGCGCTCCTGGCGAGTGAGTTGTGAAGCCTGATTCAGCCAGCGCTGTAATAGCAACAGGTCTTCGCCGAAGCAATGCGGGATTTGCTCAAGGTCGAACAGCCGCACCTCGTCCGTGGTCGTATCGTGCAAACCGGCGACAAACCAGGTGTCTTTCGGGATAGTCAGTCCCTGCGCTGCCAGGCCGGCGCGGACCTCGCGATCATTCAACACCGCCGCCGCCACCCTGGCGTTGGCTTCGCCGCTGTGTCCTCCGCATGCGCCGCAATCCAGGCCGGCAGCGTAAGGATTGTTGACGGCGGTGCTGCCGTGGCCGCATAACAACACCAGCCGGGCAAAGCCGTCTGTCAGGCTCATGCCCTGCAGCGCTTTGCGCGCCAGTTCGATGCGATCGCCAAGGGCGATACCGGTTTCGACTACTGGCCCCTTGGCAATCAGACGGCCGCGCTGGCGGGTAATGACCGGTCCGATGCGGTGGACGATGGCTTTGTCCAGACCGGCGATACCCGGTTTCACTACCGGCCGGGTCAAACCCAGGCTGTCGCTTAGCAATTTGCCGGCGAAGCTCAGACCGGAAATTTCCACGTAAGAGAAACACGACACCGCGGAATTTTTAAAGCCCTTCCAAAGTCTATTCAAGCGCTTGCGCAGCCAGCGCTTTTCCAGGATGCCGCGCAGTTCGCCGACATCGGCATCGGTTACACTTTCCCGAATCCGGAATCTAGGCTTCAGCAAAACCGGACATTGCGGCTGACCATGATGGTGCCCAAGAGCGATGTATTCGATGGGGAAACCGAAGAAACCGGCAAAACCAAGGGTTTCGATAGTATGAGATTGCATTTCCAGAGCGCGCCGATAAATTTCGGAACGCACGTCGATACAAAACACTGCCTGCAGGTTTTTACGCTGGGCTTGCCAAGGGCCTGTTGAGGCCAGCGCCGACGCGAGTTTTTCGAACAAGGGGCGTTGCGTTGCCAATTCGTAGGCCGACTGCATAATATGCCGTACTTCAAGCGCTACGCCGGTATCGGTATCTGTCAACGGCGCGTCTTGCCAATGGCCTCGCCATGTCTCGACATCTTGCCGGCTTGCCACCGCCGAAATGAGCGCATAGTCATAGCTGAGCCGTATGGCCAGTAGTTGCCGCAAGGCATCCTGGTTTTTCTCGGGGCTGGTTTGCCAATGTTTGTAACACACCCAAGAACTCCAGCCGGCCACCGTCAGCAACTGCCGATGACAGGCATCATCGAGTCGGGCGCTGGGCAAACCCATTTCAGTGAGTATCTGCGTAATCGCCTCAATGGGCTCTTCAGGCAAGGCGTTTATCGTCTGACGAAACGCCGACAGGCCGGCTAATTCCGGCGTGCGATCAAAGGCCGCAGCGCGGCGCCAGGCCGCATACAGCGGCAGCCCCCGCCAGGGCATGCGCCATGCGGATTGTCCTTGATCGAAGTAGGCCGCGCACCATTTGGATATTTCCTCGGTAATCAATACCGACCACTGGCTGCCACGCATGGCGTCCAGATGCTCCGCCAAGGTCTGCCAGCGCTTGCCGGTCAACCCGAAATCCTGGCCCGACGCTTCATGCAATAGGGACAGGCATTGTTCTAGCGACATACTGCTGCCGGCAAGTTGTAGTGCCTGCCTGACATCGGACTCTTCAATGCGGCCCGAACGATAGTGTTCGGCATAGAAACTCGCCGGCATCAGCATCTCGCCTTGACCCATCCGCGCGCTAAAGGTGCAAGCGTCGCCAAAAGACCGCTCGCTCAGGCCAAGAAAGGGGTTGACCGCCACGAATTGTTGCAACGGCCATACCGGAGCGATGCGGTCGCAGGCACGCTCTATGGCTGCCAGTATGCCTGGGGTCTGCCAGGTATCCCGGCTATCAGCGCGGACGCCTGTCTCGGTGCCGTCGAATGGGTGGGTGGTTTTAAATGACAATACAGCTGAGTTCATTGCGGCATTCCTCCAGAGTGACGATGGCTAAGACTGACGGGCTTGGACCCATACCGATGAATCATGCGGTTGGCCAGAGTACTGATGTAAAAGCCGTTGTAGATATGCACGTAGGCTGCTTGCCAAACCTGGGCAGCCGCCGGGCCGGGGTACTGAATCTGTAACATCAAAATCGTGAAAAAGCCCGCCAGTACGATGATGAGCAATACACTATCGAACAGGCTGTCTATCGGCATCTGGCCAGCAATGTCAGCGCGGAGCACATGCAGGAATCCGGTTTGCAGGGCGAAATATAAAAGGCTAACCCCGGCGGCAATCAGCAGGGCTTTGCCGATTTGCGCTGGACCGGTTTGATGGGCCACGGCATTCCACAACAAATAGGTCAAGGCCATTTGCAAGATGGCACCCAACAGTACAATGCCCGGCTCTTCCCTAAATGTCAGATCGAACAAGCCGGCACTGCCAACGGTCAAGCCCAAGGCGGCAATGAACGCCAGCAACAGTTCGCCTGGATGGCGATTGTCACGAGGCGCCGGCGCCCAGGCAGCCCTGGCAATGTCCACCACACTGCCGCTGGATAAAAAGGCGTGTGCTTTGTACAAGGCGTGGGCGACGATATGCAGCATCGCAGAAGAAAATGCGCCGAGCCCACATTGCAACATCATGAAACCCATCTGGCCGACGGTGGAAAAGGCCAGCGATTTTTTGATACTGGTTTGAGTCAGCATCACCAATGAGCCGAAAAGAGCGGTAATGGTGCCGATGACTGCCACCACGTGCAGTGCGGCGGGCGCCTGCACCAGTATGCGGCTCATGCGTAGCACCAGAAATCCGCCGGCGTTGATGATGCCGGCGTGCATCAGCGCCGATACGGGCGTTGGGGTTTCCATCACCTCCGGCAGCCAACTGTGAAATGGAAACTGCGCCGATTTGATCACAGCCCCAATCACCAGGGCAAAGGCTGCGGCGTTCAACAAGCCGGTGTCCGCAACCGGTTTGTCTGCAAGTGCGAACAATTCCCTGAATTCAAGGGTGCCGAAGACTTGATAAAGCCAAACCCCTGCCAAAATCAGCGCGCAATCGCCTAAGCGGCTGAAGACAAACTTCTTGCGCGCGGCGATGCGAGCCCCCTGGCGTTCCGGATAAAACAACAATAATCTGTGCAAACACAGACTGGTGAGAATCCAGGCCAGCACGAATAATATGAAATGGCCGGCGATGACCAGGGTCATGACTGCCGCGATAGTCCATGCCAGCCACTTAAAAAATCGGCCCTGACCGGGATCGCCATCCAGATAATGACGCGAATAGCGGATGACCACGGCACCTATGAACGCCACCAGCATCAGCATGATGACCGAGAGTCTGTCGATGTATAAGCCGTTATCTGCGACACTAACAGGCGATGAATCCTGGTAGAAAATGCCGATGCCGGAAAGCCCGGCTGTGAGTACCGCCATGATGGATAAAGTGCCGCACAGTTTGCCCATTTGCTGCAGGTGGCGTGTCGCCCAGGCGGAGGACGGAGTGCCGGATAGAAACAACAGCAGCGGAGTCGAAACAGCCAAGTAACTGATCAAGGATGTCATGGCAGCAACTCCTGTTTGATTAACAATGCAGCGTTGCTGTCAGATTGTTCGATGCATAAGATTGCCCAGCGGATAGTGCGGTTCATGAGAATCTCCGAAGTGTTGAGAGTAGGGTCATGCTAGCAACCGGCTATTGATTCATCCAATATATGTATTTAATCTAAACGTTCTTTTTTGTTAATGTGTAAATGGCCTCTCTGAACTATCACCATCTGCGTTATTTCTGGATGATCGCCAACGAAAACAATTTGACGCGGGCTGCTGAACGCTTACATGTGTCACAGTCGGCGCTGAGTATTCAATTGCGTCAGCTAGAAGAATCGTTTGGGCAAAAGTTGTTTGAACGCGAAGGCAAACGCCTGCAATTAACGGAAGCCGGACGAATTGCCTTGGATTATGCCAACGCCATTTTTCGCGCCGGGGATGAATTGATCAGCTTGATGCATGGCCGTTCGGCGGGCGAGCGGCAGTTATTGCGGATTGGTGCAGTCTCGACCCTGTCGCGTAATTTTCAGCTGGAGTTGGTCCGCTCCTTAGTCCTGCGCAGCGATGTCGAACTGGTGTTGCATTCCGGCAGCCTGCGCGAATTGCTGGCGCAAATGCATACACACACCATCGATCTGGTGCTGTCCAACCGGCCGGTTCCGCGAGATGCGCAAACCAATTGGCATTGCCATCTGTTGGACGAACAGCCGGTGAGCTTGGTGGGTAAACCCTGCGCCGACAATCTGCCGTTTCAATTCCCGCAGGATCTGCATGGCAGACCCCTGCTGTTACCGAGCATTGAAAGCGAAATTAGGGCCGCGTTCGACTTCTTGCTGGAACAAGCCGGCGTGAGGCCGTTGGTGGTGGCCGAAGTCGATGACATGGCGATGCTGCGCTTGCTGGCGCGCGAGTCCGGCCATTTGACCCTCGTACCGCCGGTGGTTGTGCTGGATGAATTACGCCAAGGTCTGTTGGTGGAGCGCTACCGTATCGCGGATATTCGCGAGCGCTTTTATGCCATCACGCCGAGCCGGCGTTTCCCGAATGCTTTAGTCAAAGATTTGCTGGCCAGCTCGTCTGAATCAAGGGTTTCTGACGGTGATCATGTTTCAACAGCTGGCAGCAAGGCTTAAGTCAGAATGGGCGTGCGTAGTGGGTTTGCATGCCAATTTGCCGAGGCGGCTTGGCAAGGCCTGAAGTGCGGGAGTAAACCATCAATGCAATAGCGGAATGTGTTGCCTGGGTGCTAAGTCTAGTGACTGGCAAAGGCATCGCTCCCATGAAGACGTCTGCATTTGTATCACTGACAATTTTTCTGAATGTTGCGGTCTTGTCGCATTCCTGTCTCAAAACAATACACTCAAACTGTGACACATCCCTGAAAGTCCTTGTGTTCCGCGGCTTGCGGGCGCTGAGTTCCATGGCATTGATATTGCTGTGGGTCAATTGAAAATCACTGGGATTTTCAAGAGGGCGGCAGGCGCGTGCCAAAGCCGGTCGCCGATTTTTTGGCAATGTCATTAAGGTGATGAGATGAGTGAAGTGATATGGGTCGGTTTGATTATGTTGATTGTGGCTGCCTGTGCATTCGCGCCCTTGGGTTGCATGCTGTCGGCTTACGCAAAGTCCAATAAATCCAGCGGCACTAGTAAAGCAGTAGGCGATGTCGGTGGGTCGGCAGAGGGACTGCCCGAGGATTCGGTCCTCAAACGGCATTTTTTGACGCAATTGCAAAGCGAGATTGAGGCAACCTTGTTTCCGCGGCCAACCGATTCGATGCTGCAACGGCATTACGATGCCTTGGTGGCGGCCAAGCTGGAAAACCGCTTGCAGATTATCGGAAAATAAGCCCTTGTTGTTGATTTAACTGCAATAACTTTAAATCTTTAAGATATACCCTCTTTGAAAAAGAGGGGGAAGCAGCAAGTCGAAGACTACTCCGGCCCTTAAAATCGGCGCTTCCGCCTTTGCAGGCACGACGACGCCTGGGAATTTAAGGGCCGGGCGAATAACTTAATCGGGATAGGCGCTGATAATGTCGCGCCTATTGTGCCGATACTCGTCGTAGCTGCGGGTTTTCTATACGCCATTGCGTATTTTGCTGGCGTTCTACCAGCCCGATTAGCGAAAATAGACCGCAGATGTGTCGCCTTGTCGCGATTCCCCGTCACTTAGACCAAGCCTTGCATGCTAAACGCCGCCGATCTCGACACCTTGTTTTTGACCTTTCGCGTCGCCAGTCTGGCTACCTTACTGTTGCTATTGTTGGGCACGCCGCTGGCCTGGAGGTTGGCGCGCAGCCGCTCGCGCTGGAAAGGCGTCATCAATAGCGTGGTGGCATTGCCGCTGGTATTGCCGCCGACGGTATTGGGCTTTTACTTATTGGTGTTGATGGGGCCGGCTGGGGTGGTAGGGAAATTCACCCAGTGGTTGGGTATCGGCACTTTGCCGTTCAGCTTTGGTGGTTTGGTGGTGGCGTCGGTGTTGTATTCGCTACCGTTCGTGGTGCAGCCTTTGCAGAACGCCTTCGTGGCGATGGGTGATGCGCCGCTGGAAGCGGCCGCGACCTTGGGAGCCGGACCGCTGGATCGGTTTTTCAGCGTGGCGCTGCCTTTGGCGAAGCCGGGATTTTTAACCGCCGGCGTGCTGGGGTTTACCCATACCGTCGGTGAATTCGGCGTGGTATTGATGGTGGGCGGCAATATTCCCGACAAAACCCGCGTGGTATCCGTGCAAATTTACAATCATGTCGAAGCCTTGGAATATGGGCAGGCGCATTGGCTGGCCGGCGGCTTGCTGATCTTCTCTTTCTTGGTGTTACTGCTGCTGTACAACAGCCAACAAACCCAAACCCTGACGCAATCCTTGAAATGACTATGTCCCAAGTGCCAAGCATTCAGGCCCGCTTGCGCCTGGCTTACGACCAATTTGATTTGGATGTGGATTTGCAATTGCCTGCCAGCGGTGTGACGGTGCTGTTCGGTCACTCAGGTTCCGGTAAGACCACCTTGCTGCGTTGTATTGCCGGCTTGGAACGGCCAACGCGGGGCTTTTTGAAAATCGGCGACACCCTTTGGCAAGATAGCGAGCAAGACTTTTTTCTGCCCACCCATAAACGTAATCTGGCGTATGTGTTTCAAGAGGCCAATCTGTTCCCGCATCTGTCGGTGCGCGGCAATCTGGATTATGCAGTGCGACGCTTACGAACCAAGGACCGGGCATTTTCCTTAGAGCAGGCCATTGACTTGCTGGCGATAGGGCCCTTGCTGGACCGCTTGCCTGCCCGGCTATCCGGCGGCGAGCGGCAGCGTGTAGCCATTGCCAGGGCCTTGGCCGCCAGCCCGGATGTGTTGTTGATGGACGAGCCGCTGGCCTCGCTGGACGAGCAACGCAAGCAGGACATCCTGCCTTATTTGACCGGCTTGCATCAGAATCTGCAAATCCCGATTCTGTACGTCACCCACTCCTTGCAGGAGGTCAATCAACTCGCGGACCACCTGCTGGTGATGAAGGCCGGTAAAGCCTTAGCCTGCGGGCCGCTGGCGGAAACCCTGACTCGGCTGGATGGGCCTATGGCTTTGGATCGGCAAGCGGCCAGCGTCTGGCAGGGTAAGTTGATCAGCCACGAAGCCGAGTATCATCTCAGCCATGCCGAATTCGCCGGTGGCAGCCTGAGTTTGCCGTATTTGGATATGCCGGTCGGCAGTCCGGTCCGGATCAGAATTTACGCCCGCGACGTCAGTATTACCCTGCAACCGCCGGAAGCGTCCAGCATCCTGAATATTCTGCCGGCCAGGGTGCTGGCGCTGAGTGCAATGGGCCAGGGCCAAACGGTGGTGCAACTGGCAGTCGGCGACGAGGTGCTACTGGCGCATATCACCCAAAAATCGGCGATGTTGTTAAACGTGCAGCCCGGCATGGCCGTTTATGTGCAAATCAAGGGTACTTCCATCGTTCGGTAGGCATTTCCGCTCACTTTTACGGTTCGGCGTTTCGCAGCGCTGATTTGTTCATCACCGTCGTTCCCGTCCGAACCGGAACCCGGAACATTCAAAGCTCAGGATCTTCGCTTTCGCAGCAATGACGCCGCAATCAGCGCAGCCTTAGCGCGGAGCCGATTACTTGTCGCTGGCGCGCAATTTTGCCGCATGAAATGTGATAGCCCTCAAAAAACGCAATGAATTTTTCGATGTTGGCGCATTGCAGACCCTTTATCGGCATTTAGCGACTATCTTGTAAACTGTTTGCCGGAGAGGGTATCGCTGGATGGATAGCCGACGGCCCCCCGCGTCAAAATAGTTGTCACCTCAAAATAATAAAAAAATGAAAGCAAAGATATGGCTTGATGGCCGGTATCAAATACAAGCGACGAATCGATTAAACCTGTTTCTGTTCGGTATGGCGCTTAACGTCAATCTTCTCGGTAGTGCGGTAGCCGACAACGCGCCGGATATCGAAGCTTTTTCCATCAACGAACTGATGCAAATGGAAGTGTCGTCGGCGTCCAGAAAGTCGCAGACCGTATCCGATACCGCGGCGGCGGCGTTCGTGATCAGTCAGGAAGACATTCGCCGTTCCGGTGCCACCAGTATTCCCGACGCACTTCGCCTGGCGCCCGGCCTTGAGGTAGCGCAAATCAACGCCAGTGTCTGGGCGGTTACCGCGCGCGGCTTCAATAGCCGTTATGCCAATAAATTGCTGGTACTGATGGATGGTCGCAGCGTTTATACGCCGCTGTTTTCCGGGGTATTCTGGGATTTACAGGATACGCTGATGGAAGACATCGAGCGTATCGAAGTAATCCGTGGGCCGGGTGCGGTGATGTGGGGCGCCAACGCGGTAAACGGCGTGATCAATATCATTACGAAGAAGGCCAAGGACACCCAAGGCAATCTGTTTGTGGCGGGCGGCGGCAACCAGGAACGCGGGTTCGCCGGTTACCGGCACGGTGGTCGGATCGGCGACGACGGCAGTTATCGGGTGTATGCCAAAACCTTTGAGCGCGATACCTTTGTTAACGCAAGCGGAGAAAGGTTGCACGACGACTGGCGCTCGGTGCAGGGCGGTTTTCGTATCGACGACCGGATATCCAATGACAGCCGCTACACCGTGCAAGGCGATGTTTACCGCAAGACCATAGGTAATACCGTGGTACCGCAAACCGTGTTGCCGCCGTTTAACCGCGAGTTCAATTTCGACGACCATGCCGATGGCGCCAACCTGCTGGCGCGTTGGGAAGGCAATTTCAGCGACGGTTCTGAATTCATGCTGCAAGGCTATTATGACCGGGTCGCTTTCAGCGCTGCAGCGCTGTCCGACAGTCAAGATATGTTGGATATCGATTTTCAGCATCGCCTGCATCCCAATGCCGACCACGATTTGATGTGGGGCGCCAGTTACCGGTTTATTCACAGTACCACGGTCAATACCTCGGCCATCGCCTTTACGCCCAACAGCTTGGGTTACCACAACGGCAGCGTCTTCGTGCAGGACGACATCACGTTGATAGACAACACCCTGCGCTTGACGCTGGGTACCAAGTTGGAAGAAAGCCACTTTGGTAATACTCAAGTGCAGCCCAACGCCCGTTTAATGTGGACGCCGGACCAAGTGCATTCGGTATGGGCTTCGGTTTCTAGGGCGTCGCGGACACCGGCGCGCGGCGAAGCCCAGGCCAATGTGGGGCTGGGCGGCGTGCCGACCGGTTTGCCGGCGCCTTTCGATCAGATTCAAGTCATCGCTCAGCCCAACCCCAATTTGCGCGCCGAAAAAATCTTCGCCGCCGAAATCGGTTACCGCACTCAGTGGACCGAAAAATTCTCCACCGATATTACCGCCTTCAGCAACCATTACAGCGATTTGGTGCTATTCCGCCGTGGGGAGTTGGTAGGGCTCACCCAGTCCTTGATCTGGAGTAACGCCCAGCAAGATTTCACCACGCGCGGCATCGAGATCGCCAGCGAATGGCATGTGTTGGATTGGATGCGCTTCAGCGGCAATTACAGCCATCTGAAAATGGAAATTCCCCAGGACCCGCTCAATCCGGATATTGCCGGATTGAGCCCACGCCATCGCGGCTCCTTACGCTGGCAGATGGATTTGCCGGAAAAAATCAAGCTCGACTTTACGCTGCGCCACGTTGGCCGCTTGCATTCCACCAGCCAGGCGGTGCCGGCCTACACCACCTTTGATGCCAGACTGGCTTACGAACCCTATAACGGCGTGGAGTTCGCCGTCATCGCCCAAAATCTGTTCTCTCCCAGCCATCCGGAATATAAAGATTCATCCGCGCTGTCCTTGCCCAGTAGTGCTGTGGAAGTGCCGCGCTCGATCTACGGCAAACTCAGCTGGCGCTTTTGATTTTTCAACCCGTAAAGAGTATCGACCATGCGTAAGCTCTGGAAAAAATTGCCCTGGATTATTGCCGGGATTGTGTTGATTGTCGGCCTGCTGAAGCCGCCGTTATTGCCTTGGCTGCTGTTAGTATTGACCGTGCTGGCGTGTTTATTTCTGCCGCGCCGCGGGCTGATCGGTCCGGTCGAATTGCCGGCCGACGATGCCTTTTTACCCAGTGAACAAGTGCAGTGGTGGTATTGGACCGGGCATTTATTCACCGACGACGGCCGCCGCTTTGGCTTTGAAATTGTGTTTTTCTCGTTCGACAGTTTGGTGATTTTTCGCGATCAGCTGGTGCAGGCGGCGGTTACCGATGTGAATGGTCAACGTTTCTCGTTTGAAGAGTTCGTCGAGTTTCATTTGCCCAATCGAACCCCCAACGGTTTCAACCTGACGTCCGGCGCCGACAATAAAGTTACTGCGGTCGGTGGCGATGGCCATGATCGATTGCATGCGCAAGTCGGCGACTATGTGCTGGATTTGGAGCTCAATGCCAGCCAGCCTCCGGCGCTGCATTACGGCGGCGATCCCCACCCTTACCGTTTCGGCGGTTACACTTACTATTACTCGCGGCCGAAAATGGCGACTACCGGCACTATCAGTATCGGCGGCCAGACTTTTCAAGTCACCGGCAACAGCTGGTTCGACAGACAATACGGCGAACTCTATCAAGCCATTCTGCAGGGTTGGCAATGGTTTGCGATTGAACTCGATGACAACCGGCAAATCATGTTGTTCGACTTCAAGGGCAGCGACACGTCGGTCGAAAAATCCGGCTCGATTACCGATGCCCAAGGGCAAACGGTCACGCTGGCGGCACACGAATTTACGGTTACCGTGCTGGGCGAATGGGTCAGTCCGAATACCGGCTGTACCTATCCTTCCGGTTGGGAAGTCGAGGTGCGCGGCGAAAAATTTACCGTGCAGCCTTTGGTGCTGGACCAGGAATTACACGCGCAGCATACTCTTTGGGTGGGGCCGACATACTGGGAAGGTGCGTGTAGCGTAGCCGGTGCCGCCGCCGGAAATGCCTACGTAGAATTGAACGGTTTTTGCCGTTGCCCCGGCAGAGGCGGTTAAACTATTAAATCATTCGACATCAAGCCTAGAAACGCAAGCCGGTCCCCGACAAGACTACTGGGGTTTGCGTTTCTACTTTCACAAACTTGATTGCCGGCTTCCGCCAAACCACATCGTCGTAAAGCTACCCGGACGGTTCTTAACCAAAACCCGATGCAAAAAGGATCTCGCATACATTCCGAAATGGCCGGACAGAAACGTTTAGCTGACGCGATGGGCGTGATGCGGGGTATTGTCAAAAACTATCTGCGCCCGCGTTTTTTCGCGCCGCAATCCAGACGCTATCTGGCGCGCCAATGGGTTTTCGCCTGTCTTTGCCTAGTGGTGCCAGGCTGGCAGGTATTGCCGGCCGCCAGCCTGTCGGAGGCGCAGATCAAAGCCGCCTATCTCTACAATTTTGCCAAATTCGTGGAATGGCCCGCCGACGTATTGCCGCCAGGCGCGGACATTTTGTTGTGTGTGGTCGGCAATAGTGTGCTGGACAGCGAGTTGCAAGCCCTGGACGGACGCAAGGCCGGCGAACGCATTTTGCGGTTTGTCCAACATAACAATACCGATCCCGATTTGACTACTTGCCATCTGTTGTTTCTCGGCAGCTCCGAGAAATCTCACTTTGTGGTGACCTTAAAAGCACTAGGCGATGCGCCGGTGCTGACCCTATCCGACATCGACGACTTTGCCGAAAAAGGCGGCGGTATCAGCTTGCTGTTTCGCGAAAACAAGGTGGTATTTGAAGTGAATCTGGAACCGATTCGTAACGCCCGGCTGCATTTGCCCGGCCAACTGTTGAATATTGCCGCCATTGTTTACGGGAGATAGTGTGATGCGTGTGTTGCCCAATTTTGCCGACTGGTCTCTGCGGCGCAAACTGGTGTCCATCATCATGTTCAGTTGTGCGGTATGCCTGTTCGTCAGTCTATCGGTGATGGTGGTTAGTTCGGTGGTGAGCCGCTATCGCAGCGTATTGCACGAATTGTCCAGTTTGGCGGACGTGTTGGCCGAAAACGGCCAAGCCGCGTTGGTGTTTGCCGATAAATCCGAAGCCAGCCGTTTGCTGGAGTCGTTGAAAGACCGGCCGGAGCTGTATGCGGCCTGGATGGTGTCTGTCGATGGCAGCGTACTCGCTTCATGGAGCCGGGGAACGGCGAATATTGATGTACCCAGTGACTTTCGCCGGCCGTTCCGTGAACTGCGCACCAACTTCTGGAGCCGGCGCGCCGAGCTATTCACGCCGGTGATCAAAAATACCGAGTTGGTCGGTTATGTGTTGTTGCAAGCCGATTTCACCGCGCAATGGAACGATCAACTGGTCGATTTAGGGAAGAGTTTGGGGGCGGCGGGGCTGGCGCTGATATTGGTTTATCTGTTGGCAATCCGCTTGCAGCGCATCATTTCCAGACCGATTGAGGAGTTGGCGACGGCCGCGCGGCTTATCGCCGAGGATAAAAATTACACTTTGCGGGTGGCGCAGCGCGACCGAGACGAGATTGGCGATTTGGTGCAGGCGTTTAATACCATGTTGGGCGAGATCCAATTGCGCGATGAAACCCTTACCGGGCATCGCGACCGCCTGGAAGCCGAAGTGGCGCAGCGTACCGAAGAATTATTGCAAGCCAAAGACGAAGCGGAAGCGGCCTCGCGTTCCAAAGGTATGTTCCTGGCAAATATGAGTCATGAAATCCGCACACCGATGAACGCGATCATCGGTTTGTCGGATTTGGCCTTGAACAGCGATCTGTCGCCCAAGCTGCGCGATTATCTGCGGAAAATTCACACCTCATCGCTGGCCTTGCTGGGGATTACCAACGACATTCTCGATTATTCCAAGGTCGAAGCCGGCCGCATGGAATTGCAGGCCGAAGCGTTTAGTTTGGAGGATGTGCTGGAGAATGTGCTGAATCTGTTCATCGTCCGCGCCGAGGAAAAAGGCTTGGAACTGGTGCTGGAACTGGATTCCGCTTTGCCGCCGCGCTTGATTGGCGATGCGTTGCGCTTGGGGCAAATATTGAACAATCTGGTTGGCAATGCGGTGAAATTTACCGAGGCCGGGGAAATTCATATCAAAGTTTCCCAGTTGGCAAAAACCCACGGCTACTCCACTTTGAGTTTTTCGGTACGTGATACCGGTATCGGCATGTCTGCGGAGCAGCTCGAGCATTTGTTTCATGCCTTTACCCAGGCCGACGGTTCGATTACTCGCCGCTTCGGCGGCACCGGGCTGGGATTGACCATCAGCAAGCGGTTGGTGGAAATGATGGGCGGTAATTTAGCCGTGCAGAGCCAGCTTGGCGAAGGCAGCCTATTCGAGTTTACGCTGCTGCTGCCGTTTCCGTCCGAGCAGAAAGCCCGACAAATTCCCGGCCATCTGCAAAGCATGCGGGTGTTGATCGTCGATGATTTGGACATTTCCCGGCAGATGTTGCGCGATATTTTGCTGGCCTGGGGCTTTCAGGTCGAGGAAGCGGCATCCGGCGCACAAGCCTTGGAAGCGCTGCGCGCGGCCAACGACGCTGATCGGGACTTCGAATTGGTGTTGCTGGATTGGAAAATGCCCGGTCTGGATGGTGTGCAGGTCACCAGGGAGATTCGGGAGATGGTGCGCCGCACCGAAATCCGCAGCGCCCCGGTCGTGATTATGGTGACTGCCTTCAGTCGTGAGAAATTGTTAAGTGCGGCCGGCGATGCAGTACCCGATGATATTTTGGTCAAGCCGGTGATGCCATCCACCTTGCTGGAAGCCTTGACGCGCTTGCAGGGCGGCAACCCCGAGCAAGGCAATGAACAAAGCCGGCCGCTGCTGGCGGGTATGGCCGCTTCGATACGCGGGGCGCGCATTTTGTTGGTGGAGGATAACGAGGTTAACCAGATGGTAGCCCGGGAATATCTGGAAAGCTCCGGCTTGCGCGTCACTGTAGTTAACAACGGCCGGGAAGGGGTGGAGGCGGTCAGGAAAAATCGTTACGACGCGGTGCTGATGGACTTACAAATGCCGGAGATGAGCGGTATCGAAGCGACCCGGCTGATCCGCCAGGATGCGCGGTTTGCCGATTTGCCCATCATCGCCATGACGGCAGCGGTGCAGGAGCGTGAGCGCAACGATTGTTACGCCGCCGGCATGAACGATCATATCGGCAAGCCGGTGTTGCCGCAGACTTTGATGGCGGCCCTGTTGCGCTGGATAAAGCCGTCCGAACGAAGTGTGTCGGTCGAGCCGGTGCTGCCGAAACCGGAGTCTATAGTCTCCGGCTTATCCAGGGAGCTGCCTGGATTCGATATGGGGTATATTCGGATTATGATTGGCGAGGACAGCCATAAATTGCAACTTTTGTTCGAGTGCTTTCGAGATAAATTTGCCGATACCATGCAACGCCTGAGAGCGTTGCATGGCGCCGGAAAAACCGAGCAGGCGGTTGATTTACTGCACAATTTGAAGGGCGCAGCCGGCGTGCTTGGCGCTGTAGAACTGAGCCGGGCCGCGGCGAATCTGGAGGAAGCTTTGCATGTCGGTATGCCGTTTGACGCTTGCCTCGCCGCATGCGAGGCCAGTCTGACGGCCACCCTGAACACGATTGCCGATTTCACCGCTATGGGCGCCGTTGCCGAGCTACAGAATCAAGCCGCCGATTGGTCGGCGGCAGACGAGTTGGCCGGCCAGTTGCGCGACTTATTGGAAGGTAGCGATTTTGTCCCCAATGACTTGATCGAGCAATTGAAAGCCGCGCTACCTTGTCCGGAAACCCGGTTACTGATAAAAAAAATAGAAAAACAGGTCGGCAATATCGATTACGGTCAGGCTAAAGTGACCTTGGCGGAGTTGCTGGCCTTGATAGCGTCACAGCGACAAAACAGAGGATAGTCATGACTGCCGAAATCTCCAAACCCTTGATTTTGATCGTAGACGATACACCGACCAACATTCAGGTGTTGGCGGAAAATTTGATCGACGAGTATCGCATCAAGGTGGCGGTCAGCGGCGAGGCAGCCCTGGAGGCCATCGACCGGCAAGGTCCGCCCGATTTGATCCTGTTGGATGTGATGATACCGGGCATGGACGGTTATGAAGTCTGCCGGCGTCTGAAAAGCGACCCGCAAACTGCGGCAATCCCGGTGATATTTGTGACGGCTATGAACGCGGCGACCAACGAAGAATACGGGCTGAATTTGGGGGCGATGGACTACATTACCAAGCCGTTTTATTTGCCGGTGGTTAAGGCGCGGATCCGCAATCATATCCGCCTGAAACGGATGACGGACATGTTGGAAGCGATGGCCTGGATGGATGGCCTCACTGGTATACCCAATCGGCGGCGCTTCGATCAGGTCTTGGAAAACGAATGGAAGCGTGCGCAGCGCAATCAGTTGCCCTTGGCTTTAGTGATGGTGGATGTCGATTATTTTAAAGCCTATAACGATTGCCACGGCCACGGCGCGGGCGACATTTGTCTGCGGCAGGTGGCCACCATATTGGCGGCTTCGGTGAGTCGCTCCGGCGATTTGGTGGCGCGTTACGGCGGGGAGGAGTTTGTGATGCTGATGCCGGAAACCGACATTGAAGGCGCGCAGCGCGTATCCGAATTGCTGTGCCGGCGTGTTGAAGCGCAGCATATTTCACATACCCGCTCCAGCGTTTCGCCTTGGGTGACGATTAGCGCCGGTTTTGCGGTGGTGGTGCCGGCGCTGCAACAATTGCCGTCCGAATTACTGGACGAGGCTGATCGGCAGTTGTATTTGGCTAAAGAAAACGGTCGAAACGGCGCCCGCGGAAGCTATTCGACCGTTTAGCTCGGCCGCTTGTTCGCTGGCCGAGCTGCGGGATTTGTTTTAAGCGGCCACAGCCGAAGCTTGCACCGATTGCAGGAAATCCTGGCAGTCGGCGTTAATCAGTTCAAAGCCCATTTTCGCGCTAAAGCGTTTTTCCTTGTCGGTAGGGTTTTTTCTTAAAAACCAGCCTCTATGTTCGTCGGCGCCATAGGTGATGTCGCTCATCACCATCCGCTCGGAATCGCGATTGAGCGGCAAACCCAACAACAGGTATTTTTTGCCTTTGCGGTACTCCTTTAAAAAGTCCGGAATCGCGAAACCGCCCATCAGCTCGGTGATGTAATCCACATAGTCGGCATCGGAGGCGATGTAATTGGCTTCGGGTTTTGGCGTGCCCATCGGTTTAAACAAAATCGGCAGATTTCTATCGACTTGTTCCTGCGGAATCTCGAAATATTGGCTGCCGTCGTAATGATAAATTTTGAAGCGAAAGGCGGTAGCGACGATGCGGGCTACGCCGACAATCAAGGTGTGTTCTTCGTCGGCATAACTGTCTTGCAATTGGGTATCCCGATTAATGTCGATCACATATTTGGGCCGCCATTCTTTCAGCCAGTCGTGCATCGATGCGCGGGTGTATTGAATTTGTCCGTAGGTTTTGTCAAGAAACTGCGATACATAGTTGCGGCCGCGCTTCAGTTCCTGGTTCATCGCTGCGCGCGGAAACTCGTACATCAGTTTCGGCGCCATCGGTTTGCCGCCGTTCATCGCCAAAATCAGGCTGTCGCTGTCGGCGGGCATCGGCTCTTGCGTCAGTTTGCTTTTGGCGTCGAACACCGCTCCCGGCCCCAGATAGGGAATGACTTGGTTATCGTACAAACCGCTTAGAATTTCGGAAAATACCGTATTTGACATGGTTGGCCCCAACTAAAAATGAAAAGTAATGCTTAGCCGAAGCAAAATTCAATCCACTTTAGCAGGATGGGTCACCAAGCCCCGATGTGGCTGAGATGTGGCCCGAGTGGTCAGTCGGAGATTAAGGTAACAACCGTACGAATTGGCGGTGATTTGTCGTAAGCCCGACAATTGCCGCTGTTGCCGGGGTAGTGCGCTAATGCCAGCCGCCATACTGGGTGGTAGGATCGCCGCGAAAACCGGCTGTGGTTTTGTTGGCATCCGGCACATGGGCGGTACTTTCCGCGGCTTGCACCATATTGTTATGGGTATAACCGCCCATGGCCTTGGCGTGTTTGGCAATGGCTGTGGTCGTGGGGTTGATGTCGTATTTGCTGGCGTCGGGATGGATCACCACGCTGATTAATTGCGCGTCTTTCGGCGCGTTGGGGGCAGGCGTGTAACTGAGAACGACCGGAAGCTCGGTGCCGGCGGGTACTTGAATTTCATAGCGCTGGCTATTGTTGAGCTCGGTACTGGCAAGCGTTTTTCCGTTTTCGGACAGTAAGCTGACGGTGCCGGTTTTGAGCGGTCCGGCGTTGTCGCTGACTGCACCGAGCAATGATGTGGTTCGCAGGGTTTGTTTGACCGCGGCCTTGCCTGAAGTGCTTGATTTTGCTTGGTCCTGGCCGCAACCGGACATTATCGGCAGGCTGAGGCAGGCGATCAGGGTAAGTGTGAGTGTGGTCGGGTTTTTCATCGGTATCTCCGTCGGCTTTAGTTAAAGATACCCGCTAAACCGACCACCGACAAGTGGGCTTTACGCGCCATCAATCGACATTGGGCGCTCATATAGCAGTTGAATAAAGCCGCTAAGGCCGTTATAGTTGCCCCACTTTTATACTTGTAAATCAATGCTATGCCATCATTCGACATCGTTTCAGAACTCGACAGCCACGAAGTAACCAACGCAGTGGACCAAGCCAATAAAGAAGTCTCCACCCGGTTTGATTTCAAAGGCTCCAATGCCTGTTTCGAGCAGCAGGAAGACAGCATCCTGATGAAAGCCGAATCGACCTTTCAACTGCAACAAATGTTGCCGATTTTGTATGCCAAAATGGGTAAACGCGGTATCGATATTTCCAGTTTGGAAAGCGGCAAGATTCAGGATACCGGCAAAACCGCTCAGCAATCCATCACCTTGAAGCAGGGTGTGGGTAGCGATCTGGCGAAAAAAATCGTCAAGTTGATCAAGGATAAAAAGCTCAAAGTGCAGGCCGCGATCAATGGCGATAAGGTGCGCGTGACCGGTAAAAAACGCGACGATTTGCAGGAAGTCATTCAAATGTTGCGCATGGAAGATCTGGAGCAGCCTTTGCAATTCAATAACTTTCGGGATTAGTCCTCACCATTACGCCGACGAGCTTATCCGGCGTTGCGGCTATGGTGCCGCGGGTGTGGATTCCTCAGGGAGTTTTCAGTTAAATTCTCTCGGTTGGCACAAGGCGTCCGGTAAGCTAATGATGTTGGTTGACGGACGCTGAGCAACATAAATTTGGTCGGGACTTGGTTAAAGCTATCGGGGGCGCGCGATATGAAAACGGTAATGATTGGTCAAAAAGTACCGCCCCTATCGGTTTCCGACTGGGTGCAGGGACAGCCTGTCAATTTCGAACAATTGCTTGGACAAGTCGTGTTGGTGGCGGTGTTTCAAGTCAACTGTCCCGGCTGTTTCTTGTCATGTCTGCCGCAGGTGTTGGCGTTAAAACAACGTTATGCCGAGCGCGGTTTGACCGTACTGGGGCTGGCCACCGCCTTTGAAGACTTCGATAAAAATAATCTGCAAAATCTAAAACGTTTGGTTGAGACCGGTGAGGTGATCGGCGAAACCTTGCGGGTCTTAACGGAGCGAGGTCTGCTGCAGGACGGCAAGTTGCCGTATCGTATTGATTTTCCGGTAGCCATGGATAGATTGACCAAGCGCGAATTCGGCAGTATCGAAAGCGAAATTGACGCTTTTATCAGCCAACGCTTGAGCGATTTGGAACAAGACATCGGCTTACGCCAACCGCATGTGCGAGCGCAGGTAAAACAATATTTACAAACCCTGGATTATCATGCCGAAACCTTCGAGTTTTTCCAGTTACAGGGTACCCCGTCTTATATTCTGGTTGATAGAGCAGGCTTGCTGGTTCAATGCAGGTTTGGTGCGTATCCCGATCTGGAAACCGATATTCTCAAGCTGTTGTAGTTCCCGTTCCGGCTCCGTAGGACCGTACTACCGGCGAATGCCGCACCCGCTCTTTCGTAAGGTGCTTTAGACGAAGCAGTTACAAATTTGGCGACTGCTTGTGACGAAATCTTAAGGCGACATCCGTGTCTTGTTAACGTTTTTTAGCTAGCCTGACACGCCGTTTTAGGCAGCGTTAAGCTGGGGTGTAGCAATACTGTATTAAGCGATTGTTTTGCGACGCAAACCCATCAGGCCAGCCAATGCCGAGCCGAATAACCAAACCGCACCGGGAACAGGCACTGCGGTAGTTCCGCCTTCAATAAACGGTGTAAATACCAGACTTTGTGATGACTGTTTTTTCTCGATCAATGCAGAATCACCCACATTGAAAGCTTCGGCGGTCAAGTCGTTTTGAATCCTGACGCGCACATCCGCGTTACCCCATGCGATAGGGGTATCCAGTGTTGCGGTAGCCGACCAAGTGCTTAGCGGGCAGCCGGACGATGTGGCGCATGAGTCTGTCAGCGGGCCGGCGGAAAAGTTGGTCGCGATATGATCCACACCATTCCACAGATTGGTTAAACGCAATTGACCGGATGCATCGACCGAAGGTGCCAGGGTGACGCTACCGGAGCGATTGACCAGGCGGTAATCACCGTTTTCCACCAGGCTTACGCTGCTTAAACTTTGATCCGCATCGGGTCTAATATCGAACTGCACATTGCTGTTGGCGAAGACCGTGCCCTGAGTACCGGTTGCTTGGGCTTTAAAATTTAACGGCGAGAATAAAACGCTCTTGCCGTCGCCCGATAAAGTCGGCGCGCCAAACAAGCCCAGATTCGTATCGTCATAGATGGCCGTAAAGCCGTTGCCGTCCAACGAAATTAATGCCGCCGAGGCATGCCCGCTTAACATTGAAATAACCCCGGCGCTTGCCAGGAACAAAGTCTTGATTTTCATAGGATCTCTAAATAATTCATGAATAGACAAGGTAACGAGCCGCCACAATAGCTTTACCTATTGGCTTATCGAAGCGGGTTAAAGTTTGCTGGCCGCATTATGTTTGGAGTTTGTCTAATGCGTTGCCGCGTCCATTGCCAGCTACCTGCTACCCGTCTTTGGTCGAGATAAGCTCGAATAAAAACAAAGTCATAGGCGTCTTCCTGGGAATTCTGTTTTAGCGACCTAGCAGAGTTCCGGTCGGTGCGCAATCGTACGAATTGTCTAAGTCAAAACAGTTACCGGTCCGTGAAGGTTTGAAGAAATGTATTACAAAGGTATTCTGCCCATTGATGGATGGCGGTACTGAAAGCCTGAGGCTGGCCTTTGTTTCACTGATACCAAACTGCTTCAGCGACGGAACATAATGCCAACCTATACCTAACAATTCAGGTCATGGTATGGTTGCGCGACCTTTTTATCCTTGTCGCTTTTTCAGGAAACGCCCATGACCGAACCCTTGCTGATTGCCAAATCCCAGACTGCCGAACTGTGTCTGCTGCCGAGCATGGCTAACCGCCACGGCTTGATCGCCGGCGCCACCGGCACCGGCAAAACCATCACCTTGCAAACCTTGGCCGAGGCGTTTTCGCAAATCGGCGTGCCGGTATTCATGGCCGACGTGAAGGGCGATTTATCCGGCATCAGCAGGACGGGGGGCGGCAATGCCAAAGTCGAGGCGCGGCTGGCTGAGTTGGGGTTAGCCGCCGACTATGCGGCGATGCCGACGTTGTTTTGGGATGTGTTGGGTAAAAAAGGCCATCCCTTGCGCTCGACGGTGTCGGAAATGGGGCCGCTGTTGCTGGCGCGGATGCTGGATTTGAACGAGGTGCAGAGCGGCGTCCTCACCGCGGCTTTCAAAATCGCCGACGACAACGGCTGGTTGCTACTGGACTTGAAGGATCTGCGGGCCTTACTACAATACGCTTCCGAGAATGCTTCTGAGTTGTCCGGTGAATACGGCAGCATTTCGGCGGCCAGCGTCGGCGCTATTCAGCGCGGCTTGTTGCAACTGGAACACGAAGGCGGCGAGAATCTGTTTGGCGAGCCTGCGTTGGATTTTAACGACTTTCTGCAAACCGACGGCGGCCGGGGCGTGATCAATATTCTGGCGGCCGACACGCTTTATAACTCGCCGCGCGTCTACGCCACCTTGCTGTTGTGGTTGTTGTCCGAGTTATTCGAGAATCTGCCGGAGGCTGGGGATCTGGACAAGCCTAAATTGGTATTTTTCTTCGACGAAGCGCATTTGCTGTTCAACGACGCCCCGGCCGCGTTGCTGCAAAAAATCGAACAAGTGGTGCGTTTGATTCGTTCCAAGGGCGTGGGCGTGTATTTTGTCAGTCAAAACCCGCTGGATATTCCGGACGTGATTCTCGGTCAACTTGGCAACCGTGTGCAACACGCCTTGCGGGCGTTTACCCCGCGCGATCAAAAAGCCGTGAAAGCGGCGGCGGAAACCTTTAGAGCCAATCCGGACGTGGATGTCGAAACGGCTATCACCGAACTGGGTGTGGGCGAAGCCTTGGTATCCTTTCTGGATGAAAAAGGTACGCCTTTGCCGGTACAACGAGCCATGATTAAGCCGCCAAGCTCCCATGTCGGTGCGGTCAGCGAGGCCGAGCGGCAGGAATCGATCAATACTTCCGTCATCGCCGGCCATTACGAAAAACAGGTAGATCGCGAATCGGCCTACGAAATTCTGAAAGGCCGCGCGGAAAAAGTCGCGCCGCCCGAATCTGCCAGCGAAAGCGGCGATTCCGGATCCGGCTTCAATTGGGGCGAAGTGTTATTGGGCGGCGTCGGTGCCGCCACTAAATCCCGGCGCGGCCGCAGCAGCGGGCAAAGCGTGCTGGAAGCGGCCGCGAAAAGTGCCGCGCGCAGCATCGGCCAGGAAGTAGGCAAGCAAATCATTCGCGGGGTGTTGGGCTCGCTGTTGGGCGGCCAGCGCTAAGGCCCAAAACATTGCTGACATAACGCTGTCAGGAGGGCTGTTTTAGGATGACGGCTCTTTTAACCACAACGAGGAAACGCATCATGATGAACAATGTAGCAACTTGGTTTGAATTGCCGGTGACCGACATGCGCCGAGCCCAGGACTTTTACCGTAGTGTATTCGACGTCTCATTCAAGGAAGAAGAAATGGGGGCCTATCAATTGGCAATCTTTGAAGCCGAGGAAGGCGCGGTCAGCGGTATGCTGGTGCTGGGCGAGCATTACCAGCCCAGCGCGACCGGGGCGGTGGTGTACTTCAACGGTGGCGCCGACTTGAACGAGCCGCTGGCTAAAGTCGAGTCGAACAGCGGTAGCGTATTGATGCCAAAAACGCCGATTCACGACGGCGAATGCGGTTATTTCGCGATGTTTCTCGATAGCGAGGGCAACCGCGTCGGCGTTTATTCCAAAGCTTAATCCCCTCCAGGACGGCGGCCAAGCGCTTGGCCGCCCTCTAGCCCATGCGTCGAGCCGATCGCCTGTTTCAAATCGTCCAAATCCTGCGTAACCGGAGGTTGGTTACCGCCAAGGCGCTCGCCGAGCGTCTGGAGGTTTCCGAGCGCACTATCTATCGAGACATCCAGGTGTTAAGCCTGTCCGGTATTCCTATCGAAGGCGAGGCCGGTGTCGGCTACATGCTGCGCCATAGTCTGGATATTCCGCCCATCATGTTCAGCGCCGCCGAACTGGAAGCCTTGGTCATCGGCGCGCGGATGGTGAAAACCTGGGCCGGCAAGGAGCTGGGCCATTCCGCGCAGTCGGTGCTGGACAAGGTGACGGCAGTGGTGCCGGCGGAGTTGCGCGAGCAATTGGAGCGCAGCAAATTGTTCGCTCTACGTTTTTCGCAGCGTGAAGATTTGGATGTGACCATGGATATTTGCCGCAAGGCGCTGGACGGTAAGCGTTTGCTGTCCATGGATTATCGCCGTGCCGACGGCACGTTCAGCCAGCGGCGGATCAAGCCGCTGGGCTTATATTTTTGGGGCAATGTCTGGACCTTGGTGGGCTGGTGCGAACTGCGCGGCGATTTTCGTAATTTCCGGCTGGATCGCATCCTGCGGGCGCTGGTGCTGGACGAAGTGTTTACCGACGACGCCGGCCAAACCCTACAGGATTTTATTCGGCGGATGCATTGCTCTCCGCAGTGATTCTAATCGGTCGTTAGATCTGGAATATTAGAGCTAAAATGCAGTTTATCTGCAGAAAGCCTTGTGATTGGCTATAGTATTGGGCAATAACGCTATCTAATTGCGAGTTTTCTGCATGCTAATCGAATTTTCCGTTACTAACTTTCGCTCCTTCCGCGAGAAACAGACTTTTTCGATGGTCGCGGCACCCAGATTGCGGAAACGTGAAAATGTGTTCAAACCTGCCGTCAAGGGTGAAAAACTGCCGGATTTACTCAAAGTGGCTGCGATTTATGGGCCGAATGCATCGGGTAAGAGCAATTTGATTAAAGCGTTGGATGTGGTTCGCGAGGTGGCGTCACGGCAACCCAGCGCAAATCCAACGCCTCTTCCAGTGGCACCATTTCGTTTCGATTCAGAATTGATAGGTGAGCCTAGCCGGGTTGAGATGCATTTTATTTGCATGGAACAACGTTATCAATTTGACTTGGCCTTGACTTCAGAGCGTGTTATGGAGGAACGCCTATGGGCGTTTATAGATGGGAAAGAATCGTTGCTCTATGAACGTCGTTACTTGAATTTTGCCGAAGAATACACTTTTGGAAAGCAATTGCAGGGAGAGAAGGAGCTACACAATTTATGGCGTAAAGCAACTGGACCACAGATGTTGTTCATAGTCCAGGCGGTAGCAAACAGTAGTGAAGAGTTTAGTCAATTACGGAGGCCGTTGCAGTGGCTGCGCCAGCCTAATTTAGTAGACTGCAGAAACATGGAAGCCTTGATAACTACCAGTCAAAATCTTGCAAATTTGGCTCCTGGGTACGCGGATGATCTTTCCATTTTTCTCAATGAAGTCGATGTGCCGGTGACAAATATTCGATTCGAACAATCAGAGTTAAGTGAACTGGAAAGTGTTTTTGGTATAGGGCCGGGAGGTAGGTCTAAACGTAAAATGGTGTTGACACATGAAACTGCGTTGGGAACAGCAGAATTTGATTTTCACGACGAATCGGATGGCACCAAAAATTTAGTCGGATTTTGGTTGCCCTGGCATCTAAATATGCCACCAAATTTAAATCAATTAGGCGTCCCTTTGGTAGTTGATGAATTTGATAGCAGTCTGCATCCTGAGCTCGTTGCTTCACTAGTTGCAAAATGCATTCATGCTGAATCGCCTATACAGCTTATCTTCACCACCCACGACACCCACCTAATGGATACAAAAATATTACGCCGCGACCAATTCTGGCTAACCGAGCGCGATGCCAACGGCGCAACCCAACTCCGTTCCATTCACGATTTTGAAGGCCGAGAAGGTGAGGATCTCGAAAAGCGTTATTACGAAGGTCGTTACCGTGCTTTGCCGATAATTCGCCGAAGTTAAAATGTCTCGTAACGCCGCGTCTTTTAATCGGAGCAAGCCGCGTTTCAAACCGCAACCGACTGTCTTGGTGATTTGCGAAGACAGCAAGTCCGGTAAGCGTTACTTGGAAGATGCCTGTGGGTATTTTCGGGTAAAGGTGCAAGTCGAAATCTGTCACTGCGGTAAAACCGACCCGTTGAATATTGTCAATGAAGCGATTGGCAGAAAAGGCAAGTGCGACCGGGTGTTTTGCGTGATAGACCGCGATACCCACGCCAACTTCGAAAAAGCGTTGGACGTAGCGAAAAATCAAGCAAAGATTGACGCGATTGTTTCCTATCCCTGTTTTGAGTTTTGGTTGTTGCTGCATTTTGGATACAGCCGAAAGCCGCATTCGCCTGACTCATTGCTCAAGGATTTATGCGCTTATCCTGATTTCGTGGGCTATGACAAAGGCAGTGATCGAAATATTTTCCGGAGCCTGGAAAGCCGGCTTCCTGATGCTAGACACTTCGCGCCAAAAGTCTTAACCGAAGCACACGATAGCGGCGAAATGAATCCGAGCACTCGCCTGCATGAATTGCTGGCGTATTTCGAAGAATTATCTCAACCGCAAAAAATTCGTTAAATTCAACTTATCTCAATATCCCATGACAACAATCAACATCCAACAAATGATGGCCGATAGCGGCGTGGCGTTCGGCACCAGCGGCGCGCGCGGCCTGGTTAGTCAAATGACCGGCGAAGTCTGCGCCGCTTATACGCTGGCGTTTATCCAAGGTTTAAATCTGGCGCGGCCCGGCCAAAAAATTGTTTTGGGTATGGACCTCAGGCCATCCAGCCCGGAAATCGCCCAAGCTTGCGTGGCCGGCATCCGCCAAGCCGGTTGCGACGTGGATTTTTGCGGGGTGTTGCCGACGCCGGCGCTGGCTTTGTATGCGTTAATCAACGGTCTGCCGGCGATCATGGTCACCGGCAGTCATATTCCATTCGACCGCAACGGCATCAAGTTTTATCGGGCCGATGGTGAAATCAGTAAGGCCGACGAAGCGGCAATGACCGGTGCGACGGTGAATGTGCAAGACGTGACGGCTGAACTGCCCGCTGTTAATCCGGCGGCGCTGACGCAATTTCGGCAACGCTACACCAGTTTGTTCGCTGATGATTTGTTAAACGGCTGGCGGGTTGGCGTCTACGAGCATTCCAGCGCCGCCCGCGATGTGTTGAAGGAAGTTTTGGCCGAGTTGGGCGCCGAGGTAATTGGCCTGGAACGCACCGATACTTTCGTGCCTATCGACACCGAAGCAGTCGGCGAGGCGGATCGGCAGCGCGGCCGCAACTGGGCCGCCGAATATAAGCTGGATGCCTTGATCTCTACCGACGGCGACGGCGACCGGCCCTTGATCGGCGACGAAACCGGCGAATGGCTGCGCGGCGATATTGTGGGTTTGCTGTGCGCGAAATTTTTGGGAGCCGATACGGTAGTGACGCCGGTGAGCTGCAATACTGCCATCGAAGCATCCGGCTGGTTCAAGCAAGTGGTTCGCACGCGGATTGGCTCGCCATACGTGATTGCCGGTATGGAGCAAGTGCCAAGCGGCGGCGTAGCCGGCTTCGAGGCTAACGGCGGTTTCCTGGCCGGCAACGGTTTGTCGGTAAACGGCAAAACCTTGGCGCCATTGCCGACTCGCGATTCATTGCTGCCGGCCCTGGCTTTATTGGCGATGGCGAGCACTCAAGGGGTGAAATTATCGGGGCTTCTGCAAGGTTTGCCGCAACGTTACACTGCCAGCGACCGCATCCAGGCGTTTCCGGTCGCCAATAGCCGGGCCTTGCTGGAACGATTGCAAGCCGATGAGACCGCTTATCGCGGGCTATGGGGCGACACGCTCGGGGCTCCGGTTAACCGCGATACGACGGACGGCCTGCGCTTGACCTTCGCCAACGGCGAGATCGTGCATCTGCGTCCCTCCGGCAATGCGCCGGAATTGCGTTGCTACGCCGAGGCCGACGCTATGGCGCGCGCGGAAGAGTTGGTGGCTTTGACGTTAAAACGGATTGCCGGCTAGCGGTTAATCCGCCGTTAAGTTTCCTTGTAGTATTGTCTAATCTCGATAATAACTAAGTACGAGGGTAACACCATGCAACATAAAGCAATTTTATTCAGCTCTTTAGTATTGGTTTCCGGCGCCGCGTTTGCACAATCGGCTGTGCTGAAAGGTGTGGCCAAACAAGCGGCCAAGGATACCGCGACTGCCGTCGCGCCCGGAGCGGTGCAACGAGCAGAACAGGCTAACGAAGCCTTGCAGCGTGCCCAAGAAGTGAAGCAAGGTGTGGAAAATGCGCCGGGGCAATTGAAGAATCAGGCCCAGGAAGCGGTTAAAGACGCCGCTCAGCAAAAACTGGAACAAGCCGTGCCAGCCGAAGTGAAGCAAGGTGCCGAAACCCTGAAGGCTGGTAAGGAAACGGCAAAACAGTTGAAAGGTAAAGTCGACGCGGCGCCCAAATCAACCGGCGAAGCGGTCAAAGCTGTGAAAGGCAAAGCCAAACAAAAAGCCGCGGCAAAAGCGCTGGATTTGTTGAACTAATCGGCTGGAAAAAGGGCGGCGACTTTCGCCGTCCTTTCTAAATTTCGCCAAGACCAGCGCTTGGCGAATACATCATTAACGAATCACTTCCCGATTTTTCAATGCAACGTAGATGTCATCGACGCTGTATTGATCGCAATCAAAGCTCAAATCGGCTGCGGCCGGTTTTCCATCAAGGCACAGGCACAACAAACCGGCATTTTTGATCGCGGTAGCCAGCGCATCGTTCGCTTGTTCCAATACCGTCGTAGCATGGCCGGTATCGAACAGTTTGCGTTCCAATTGGTAAGCCACTTGCTGGGCAGTGACACCGCTCAAGGCGATGATGCTGGCGGTTTGGCTAAAGCGAATTGCCCGCTCTGCGGCGGACACCGGCGACCAGTCTTCCGCGCTGGCGTCGCCCGTAATCATGCCGGCACCGACAGTGACGTTGGTTAGTCGGTCTATGACGATGAACGAACCAGTGGTTTTATTGCGTTTGTATGGGTCGAATACCACCGGCGCATTGACTGCCACGGTGCAAGAACCGATTTCGTTCAGTTTCAACTCATTGGCATCGTGGTGTTCCAGCGTGTTGACGTCGATGCGGTGATGAATCATCGATACCGAGCCGGACACGCTGCGCGTTGCCAGCTTAATCACATACTGCCGTCCAGGCACCATGGCTTGCTCGGTCATCCAGACGATAGTGGCTTTGAATTTGTCGGCGATGCTGGGCGCGGCTTGTTGCTGGCCCAGGATGATGTCGCCGCGGCTGACGTCTATTTCATCTTCAAGTGTCAACGTGACCGCCATCGCCGCAAACGCTTCGTCCAACTCGCCATCGAAGGTGACGATGGATTTGATCTTGCTGGTTTTGCCGGACGGCAGCGCGGTAATGGCATCACCTTTATGAAATATGCCGGATGCGACGGTGCCGCAGAAACCGCGAAAATCCAGGTTGGGGCGGTTGACGTATTGCACCGGGAAACGGGCGTCGGCGAAGTTGTGGTCACTGGCAATTTCGATGCTGTTCAACAATTCCATCATCGGCATGCCGGTAAACCAGGGCATATTGGCGCTGGGGTTGACCACGTTATCGCCGTCCAATGCAGACATCGGGATGAAATGCACATCGTGTAGATCCAGTGATTTGATGAACGCCAGATAATCGTCCTGAATCTTGCGGAAGGTTTCTTCGCTGTAACCGACCAAATCCATTTTATTGATCGCGACGATGATGTGCTTGATGCCCAGCAAGGAAGCAATGAAACTGTGGCGCTTGGTTTGGGTTTGCACACCGTAACGGGCGTCGATCAAGATCACTGCCAAGTCGCAGGTCGAGGCGCCGGTGGCCATGTTGCGGGTGTATTGCTCGTGGCCCGGGGTGTCGGCGATGATGAATTTGCGCGTCGAAGTGGAGAAATAGCGGTAGGCCACGTCGATGGTGATGCCTTGCTCGCGTTCCGCTTGCAAGCCGTCGACCAGCAAGGCCAAGTCGATCTTGCCGGCGCCGGTGGTGCCGGATTTGACGCTGTCGGCCTGCACGGCGGCCAACTGGTCTTCGTAAATCATTTTCGAGTCGTGCAGCAAGCGGCCGATCAAAGTGCTTTTGCCGTCGTCGACGTTACCGCAGGTTAAAAAACGCAGTAATTCCTTGCGTTCATGTTGCGCCAGATAGGCGTTGATGTCAGTGCTGATTAGGTCGGATTGGTGGGACATGGGGTTCCTAAATGCCTTATTTGTAATAAAAGGTGCCGCGCTGTTAAAGCGCTTACTTGCAATGTTGTTTTAATAATTCGGCTAGTTCGTCGCGACTCAATTGCCGGGTTGCTACACTGATCACCCACTCGTAGAGCTGGGGATTGTCCATGGCCGGCTGCTTGCGATTGGCCGCCAGAAAAACCAGCATACAGGCCGCAGCGACTCGCTTGTTACCGTCCAGAAACGGATGGTTATTGGCGAGCGAATAGCAGTATTGAGCGGCGGTTTGAAAAATGTCGCCGCTGTAGTGCCAGGTTTGCCGGGCTGCGCCGAGCGCCGATTCCAGCAAGGCTTCATCTCTGACGCCCTGTGTGCCGCCGAAGCGTTCTATCTGTTGCCGATGTATCGTCAATGCCAAGGTTTTCGAGATAAAAAACAACTCGGGCATGCTGTTACTGCGCTAATTTAGCAAAGGCGTCGGCATATTGATTCATCAATTGCTCGTGAATCTTTAAGGCCTCTTCATCGTTAATTACGCTATCGGGTAAGGATTGCTGTTGTTTTTGTTCCAAAAACAAGACGAAATCCAATACCTCGGCCTGCAGATGCGGTTCCAGTCTCACAAGGTGTTCTTGTATTTCTTCATGTAATTGCATGAGTCACCTGTAAAAAGACTTATCGACACCACTGCTTTTCGCAGGGAACACCGTCATTGTTGCCATCCATTTTAGTGTCAGGGCAGTTATTGATGAAGTATGTCGCCTCTTCGCACGATCTCATTTGCGAACAATAAACGCGGCCGTCGCAAACGAAGTTCTCAGTATTACGCTCCGTGGAGCTGGCCGTTGCATTGTTAGGCTCTGATTTCGGGGCGCTTTCGAAAAGGCCTTTAACTTTGTCGGTTAGTTTTGAGGAAAGGGGCTGTTCTGCTTTCACTTCCGCAAGCGGTTTTAAATCCGGTGTCTTGCGATCAGCTTTTTGATCGCAAGCGGTATCCGAATAGACTACATGACCCTTTGCATCGGTACATTTATAAACACCGGCCAAGCTATCCGCGGAGTAAAACAGGATAAACAAGCACAAGAATTTCTTCACTATTCGTGTTTCCTCATTCGCTAACGGTACAAGCGTTCAGAAGTAACCTTCGCGTTTCTTTTGTTCCATGGAGCCAGCCTGATCGTGGTCGATCAAACGGCCTTGGCGTTCAGAGGTGGTAGTCAGCAGCATTTCCTGGATGATTTCCGGCAACGTGGTTGCAGTCGATTCAACCGCGCCGGTCAAGGGGTAGCAACCCAGGGTGCGGAAACGTACCATTTTCATTTCCACCTTGTCGTCCGGGCCAATCGGCATGCGCTCGTCGTCGACCATAATCAACATGCCGTCTTTTTCGACCACTGGCCGCTCTTTGGCAAAATACAAAGGCACGATAGGAATGTTTTCCAGGTGGATGTATTGCCAGATGTCCAGCTCGGTCCAGTTGGATAGCGGGAACACGCGGATGGACTCACCTTTATCGACTTTGCCGTTATAAATGTTCCAGAGTTCCGGGCGTTGGTTTTTCGGGTCCCAGCGGTGGTTTTTGTCGCGGAATGAATACACCCGTTCCTTGGCGCGGGATTTTTCCTCGTCGCGGCGGGCGCCGCCGAAGGCCGCGTCGAACTGGTATTTGTTCAAGGCTTGTTTCAGCGCATCGGTTTTCATCACGTCAGTATGTTTTTTACTGCCGTGCGTGAACGGGCCTATGCCCTGAGCGACGCCTTCTTCGTTGATGTGCACGATAAGATCCCAACCAAGATCCTTAGCCATCGTGTTACGAAACTCGATCATTTCCCGAAATTTCCAGGTGGTATCGACGTGCAACAACGGAAACGGCGGTTTGCCGGGGAAGAATGCCTTGCGAGTTAGATGCAGCATCACAGCGGAATCCTTGCCTATCGAATACAGCATGACAGGCTTTTCAAATTCCGCCGCCACTTCGCGAATGATATGGATGCTTTCTGCTTCGAGCTGTTTCAGATGGGTTAATTTATAATCGGTCATCAATTATCCGGGGCGCACGGCCATGTTTGCTGTGGAGTGTAAGCCCGCTATTTTAAAGGCAAACCCCCATCGACGCTATCGGCAAAGCTTATGAGACAGATACACGGACTGGAAAAACTGGCCGGGCAGCAGTCCGGTCGGCTGAATGCGCCAAAACTGGCCGACCTGTTACTGATGGATTTGCGCCAGTGCCTTTGCAGTATTTACGGCACTATCGGCGATGACGACAAGGTGTTGTTGGCGGAGCTGGCGCTGTTGCCGGACAGCCTTGAATACGAAATGTTCGATCAGCGCATTGATTTCATCGTCGCCGGGCCGATACTGCGCAACGATTGCGTGCCGTTAATTTATCGCCTGCAGGGCGAGCAATTCGCGCTCAGCGGCCGCTGCTCGATGATCGCTCGGGTGTGCGGTGTGGATTTGTATCTACAGCGCAGTTATACCGGCGTAATTGGTGATGTCGCCAGGCAAAAGTTCTCCCTATCGTTACCGCCGTTACTGAAAATGCTGTAGTGCTTTCTTGGGCATTGACTGACCCAGCACATCCGAAACATTTATAGCCGGCTATTCACCCAGCGCACGATGTCCTGCGCGCTCAAAGCGCCGGACTGTCTGGCTAACTCCCGGCTGCCCTTAAATAAAATCAGCGTTGGAATACTGCGAATGTTGTAACGGGCGCTGAGCTGTTGCTCGGCTTCGGTGTCGACTTTGCCCAAACGCACGCGCGGTTCCAAAACTTGCGCGGCTTGCGCAAAAGCCGGTGCCATCATTTTGCAGGGGCCGCACCAATCCGCCCAAAAATCCACCAGCAGCGGAATGTCGTTACGGGTCAAATGTGTTTCAAAGCTTTTCGCTGTCAGCGCCAAGGGATGGCTGCTGAATAAGGCTTGATGGCATTGTCCGCATTTTGGGTTTTGCGACAAACGGTTTGCCGGTAAGCGGTTCACGGCTAGGCAATCTGGGCAGACTAAATGTAGGGATTCACTCATATGGAGTTCTCGAATAAAGGTTTCGGCGAATCTATTCGCCACTCAAAATTAACCAACTATCGCCACAAGCCGCCGATGCGCCAACGCGCCGGCCTGACAATCACCCGGCTGCCGTAACCCGGCGCGATGAATGGTTCGTGCCAAAGCGTTTGCGGCCGGCTGGGGCTCAAGGCTTGCAGGCGGCGTACCCGTTCAGCGGTGGGCGGATGAGTGCGCAGCCAAGAAGGCTCCGGATTGCCCCAGCCCGGTAGCAGTATCGACTTCCAGCCGCCACTGACTTGTTCGATATGCGCCAAGGCTGTCGCCAAACCCAAGGGGTCGCCGGTTAGCGCCGCCGCATTCAGGTCGGCATCGTATTCGCGGATGCGTGATAAGCCCAGTTGCATCAATAAGGCAAAATGCGGCGAGAACAACAGCAGCAACAAACCCGGCCAATTGATTTGAAAGCTGATCTCGCCGAACAGCAGCAAGGGGATAGACAGCAACAAAAACAACTGTCCGGTGGCGGCGAATAAAGCGGTAATTCGGCTAATCGCATCGGCCAAGCCCATCACCCGCAAATCGTTATTGGCGATATGCGCCATTTCATGCGCCAACACGCCGGCCAGTTCCCGCGAGTTAAGCTGTTTGAACAAGCCGTCGGTCAACGCAATCGCCGATTGTTGGCGGCTGCCGACCGCAAAGGCATTGATGAGCGGGCTGGGAATGTAATACGGCGCCGGAACGCTAGACAGTTCGGCGCGCTCGGCCAGCACCTGCAACATTTGCCACAGAGCCGGCGCTTCTTGCGGATGGATAGGCCGCGCCCGGTAAAGACTTAGCGTCAAGCGCCAGGCCGCAGCGGGTTCGAAGATCAGCGCAAATACGCCGGTCGCCAACGCAATCCAGATGCCTTCTTCGCCAAACAACAGGCTGCCGGCCAAGGTGCAGATTGCCAGTAGCGCCAACATTAAAAACAGTGTTTGCAGCCGGTTGAGCCAGCTGTGGCGGTGCCATTCGATACTTTGCATGCTTACTCCAATCCGGCCCGGCGCAAGCGGCGGCGTAAGTCGTCGATTTCTTCTTGCATGTCCGCGACCAGTGCGGCCAGCTCGGGCAGGGCTTCAAAATTACGTTCCAGGCTAACGATACGCCGCACCCGCAGCAGATGCGCGCTGGAAAAACGCCATTCGCTTTGCTGCTGCGGCAGCGGATTGAGCCAGCCTTCTTCTATATGCCGGGTTATCCATTCCGGCTCTACTGCGCAGATGGCCGCCAGTTGCTGCAAAGTCAGGCCGCTGTCTTCCAGAACGGCGTCGATCAAGTTCTCGGCTGATGACATGCTTTAGCTCCTGTGGTTCGTGCGCGGGTCGAAAGCCAGTTCGCGCGCCATGGTTTCGTAAAGTGCTTTGGCTTTGGCCGTGTTGGCCGGCGGCAATACCACCTGAATATCCAACAGCAAGTCGCCGGGCGTCGCGCTTGGGATGCCCTTGCCGCGCAGCCGCAGTTGCTGGCCGCTTTGCGTGCCTTCCGGGATACGCACTTTCAGGCCGGTATCGAATAAATTCACCGGCACCATCGCCCCCAGCGCCGCTTCCCAAGGCGTGACCGGTAAGCTCATATGCAGATTGCTGCCGTCCACCCGTAAACGCGGATGCGGATTGAAATGCACCTCCAGCAGCAAGTCGCCGGGCTTGCCGCTGCCCATGCCCGGCGCGCCCTGGCCGGCCAAACGGATGATCTGGCCCTCGTACACACCCTTGGGGATTTTTACGTTCAAGGTGCGGGTATCCAACACCACATGGCCACTGGCGTCCATGCGCGGCACTCTTAAGCTGATTTGCCGGGCCGCGCCGTTAAAAGCGTCGACTATATCCAGCAGCACTTTGGCGTGATGATCCTCGCCTTGGGCGTGGAAGCCTGTCTGGCTTTCGAACGGTCCGCCGCGCCCCCTGCCAGCGCCCATCTTGCCGAATAATTGACTGAAAAAGTCGCCGAAATCGGCGGTGTCGGTGCTGGAAAACTCGAAGCCGGCATCCCAATTGGGTGGGGGATGAAACTCCTGGCCGGGCCGATAGCCACGTCCCAACTGATCGTAAGCCGCGCGCTTTTCCGTATCAGAGAGCACCGCGTAGGCTTCGTTGATCTCTTTCATGTGCGACTCGGCATCCGCTTCCTTGGAAATGTCCGGATGATATTTGCGCGCCAGTTTGCGGTAGGCTTTTTTGATGTCAGCAAGCACCGCGTCGCGATTGACGCCGAGAATTTGATAATAGTCTTTGTATTGCACGTCATGCCTCCTGTGACCGACGTTGACCAAGCTAAATCTAACTGCCGCCCGGCTCTAATTTACCGCAGACATAGTGTTCTGGCGGAACTTGTCGAAGCCCACGGTTGAGCGTTTTCCGACGAACTCTAGGCGAACGCAGCTCAAGGCCCGTGTTAATAACGGTTTTATAGCGGATTGCCTGGAGTGCGACAATCTTAACTAAAACCTATCAATTGAAGATGCCTGAAAAAATGGAGGTGCGCTGGTCTAAAAACAAGAGGCTTTGCCCGACGGTTATTTTTCGGAAGAACTTGAAATCGTTGATTTCAAACCCATCTTACTGACAATTATTTTATCGATTTGATAAGATATAACTTCTTGGGGGTGACATGGCTTCGACGTGGGTAGCAAAACCTCAGGTGCATGCCGAGCACAGTACAGCTCGTAAAACCTACTGAAAACAAGTATTCGCAAACGACGAAAACTACTCAGTGGCCTTAGCAGCTTAAAACCTGCACCACTTCTCTGACCAGATGTACTTATGCGTCTGGAGTCTCTTTCGGGAGGCGCTCAGGGATCATATTACATAAGATCGCGCCAGGGCTTAGTTCGGAGCCTGAATCGCTAAATCCAATCGAAATCGCTGTTGATCCTCTTGGCCCGACGGGTAGTCAACAGTTAAATTAAAAGCGCGGGATAAGCATGTAGAGCTTGTGGCGGAGTGCTTGCGGACGGGGGTTCAATTCCCCCCACCTCCACCACCTAAGATTAAGAACGGGGCTAAGGCCCCGTTTTTTATGGGTTAAAGAAATTTTTATCTTGCTGGATTTTTCTAATCCAATATTGAGGTCACTAACAGAGCCACATGGTCGAGCAAGCAAGCTTGAGACAAGTAGCTTATTTATGGAAAAACAATCGTGCTTCCTAAATCTTGGTGCAATGCTTTGAAGCTAACGAGCAAACCATAGTAGTTATAAATACTCATCAATGGCCATCAAAAAATCCGACCTCTATTCCTCCCTATGGGCCTCGTGCGATCAACTGCGTGGCGGCATGGACGCCAGTCAGTACAAGGACTACGTGCTGTTCATGCTGTTCATCAAATACATCACCGACAAATACGCCGACAGCGACGACTTCGCGCCGCCGGTGGTGATTCCGCCCGGCGCCAGCTTCAAGGACATGATCGCCCTCAAAGGCAAGAGTGACATCGGCGACAAGATCAACACCCAGATTATCGGCCCCTTGGTCAACGCCAACGCCCGCTTGTCGAAAAGCGACTTTCCCGACTTCAACGATCCCAACAAACTCGGCGAAGGCAAGGACATGGTGGAGAAGCTCTCCAACCTGATCAGTATCTTCCAGAAGCCCGAGCTGGATTTCTCCAAAAACCGCGCCGAGCACGACGACATTCTCGGCGACGCCTACGAATACCTGATGCGCCACTTCGCCACCGAAAGCGGCAAAAGCAAGGGCCAGTTTTATACACCATCGGAAGTCAGTCGCGTCATCGCCAAAGTGATCGGCATCTCGCCCGACAACGCCAAAGGCTCCACGACCGCTTACGACCCGACCTGCGGTTCCGGCTCGTTACTATTAAAAGTCGCCGCCGAAGCCGGCAAACACATCACCCTGGAAGGCCAGGAAAAAGACGTCACCACCGCCGGTCTGGCGCGGATGAACATGATCCTGCACGACTTCCCGACCGCCAACATCCTGTCCGGCAACACACTGGCCGCACCCAAGTTCAAGGACGGCGAGCAACTGCGCACCTACGATTACGTGGTCGCCAATCCGCCGTTTTCCGACAAGACCTGGAGCACCGGCCTGACGCCGGGCGATGATGCTTACCAACGTTTCACTTGGGGTGAACCGCCCGCCAAACAAGGCGACTACGCCTATCTACTGCACATCATCCGCAGCCTGAAAGCCAACGGCAAAGCCGCCTGTATTTTGCCGCACGGCGTGTTGTTTCGCGGCAATGCCGAAGCGGTGATCCGTCAGCAACTGGTGCGCTCCGGCTATCTGAAAGGCATTATCGGCCTGTCCGCCAACCTGTTTTACGGCACCGGCATTCCGGCCTGTATTTTGGTGATAGACAAGGAAAACGCAACTGCCCGCAAAGGCGTGTTCATGCTCGACGCCGCCAAGGGCTTTATCAAAGACGGCAACAAAAACCGGCTGCGCGAGCAGGACATCCACAAGATCGTCGACACCTTCAGCAAGCAAGCCGACGTGCCGCGCTATGCCCGGATGGTGCCGTTCGATGAAATCGCCGATCCCAAAAACGACTTCAACCTGAATTTGCCGCGCTACATCGACAGCAGCGAGCCGGAAGACATTCAGGACATCAACGGCCACCTCAACGGTGGCATCCCCGAACGCGACCTGGACGCGCTGGCCGACTACTGGCGAGTGCTGCCCGGCGTGCGCGCCGCTCTTTTCTCCCCTCGCCTTGAGGAAAGCGCCGCCAAACAAAGTAACCAACCCTCTCCCTTCGGGAGAGGGCAGGGTGAGGGGACAGAAATCAATGTCTTACTTTATTCTGATTCTCCTCACCCCAACCCTCTCCAGCAGGAGAGGGAGCGACCCGGTTACGCGCAATTAACGTTGCCGCTGGCCGAAGTCAAACCCGCCATCTTCGGCCACGCCGAATTCACCGCCTTCAACGCCCAAGCGACTGAACGCTTTCAAGGCTGGCGCCACGCCACCACGCCGCTGCTGACCGGCTTCGGCAAAGACAGCCACCCCAAGGCCTTGATCGAAACCATCGCCGAAGACTTGCTGAACACCTTCAAGCCCGCGCCGCTGCTGGATGCTTACGACATCTACCAGCACCTGATGGATTACTGGGCCGAGACCATGCAGGACGATTGCTACCTGATCTCCGCCGACGGCTGGGTCGCCCAGCCGACCCGCATCGTCGAAACCGACAAGAAAGGCAAAACCAAGGACAAGGGTTGGGTCTGCGATTTGATCCCCAAGCCCTATATCGTCGCTCGCTACTTTGCCGAGGAGCAGGCCGCGATAGAGGCCAAACAGGCCGAACTGGAAACGGCGACCGCTAGCCAAACCGAATTGGAAGAAGAGCACAACGGCGAAGACGCCATCTTTTCCGGTTACGACAACATCAATGCCGCCGCCGTTAAAGATCGGATCAAAGAGCTAGGCAAAGACCCGGATGGCGCCGACGAATTAAAAGTATTGAAACAGTGGCTGGAACTGGGCAACCAGATCAGCGGGTTAAAAAAACAGATCAAGGAAGCCGAAGCCGTGCTCGACCAAAAGGCCTATGAAAAATACCCGACGCTGAGCGAAGCCGAAATCAAAACGCTGGTGATCGACGACAAGTGGATGGCGCACCTGTCCGCAGCCGTGCAGGGCGAACTGGATAGAGTCTCGCAAACCTTGACCGGCCGCATCCGGCAATTGGCCGAACGCTACGCCACACCGCTGCCTCAACTGGAAGACGAGGCGGCGGCCCTGGCCGTTCGCGTGGCAGAACACCTCAAAAAAATGGGCGTGGTATGGCCATGAATGAGCATGCCGTAGGGTGGATAAGCGCTAGCGCATCCGCCGATATTCCTACACCGGCAACATGAGCGATTACCAACGCATCCGGATTCCGGGCGCTTGTTATTTCTTTACCGTCGTCACTTGGCGGCGCAAGCCGGTTTTTATCGATGATGCGCGGGTTTCGCTGTTTCGAGAGGCCTTGCGTAAAGTCAAGGCAAGCCGCCCGTTTCAAATCGACGCAATGGTCATTTTACCGGATCACCTGCATTGTATTTGGCGGTTGCCGGATGACGACGCGGATTATTCCGGTCGTTGGCGCGAAATCAAAAAAGCCTTTTCCCGCCAAATCGATACCACCACCAATGCCAGAAACGAGCGATTGGTCTGGCAACGGCGGTTTTGGGAGCATACGATTCGCGATGCGGACGATTGGCGGCGCCACGTGGATTACATTCATTACAACCCGGTCAAACACGGATTAGCGCAGCGCCCCAGCGATTGGCCGTGGTCATCGTTTGCCGGTGCCGTCAAAAAAGGTTGGTACGATGCCGATTGGGGTGCCACGCCGCCAAACCACATCAGCGACATGGAGCACGAATGACCGCAAAAGCACCCAACGTAGGGTGGATAAGCGCCAGCGCATCCACCATTATTTGCCGAGGTCCGGTGGATGCGCTGGCGCTTATCCACCCTACTACTACTTGCCCAAGGTTCAACGGTTCAACGATGCCGTGGAAAATGCAACCCAATGAGTAATCAACCAACAAACCATGCCGAGGCGGTCAACGAAGCTAGCGCGGCTTATGGCTTGCGGATCGACAAGGAAGCGCGGTATGACGAATCCTCCCGTAGGGTGGATAAGCAAAGCGCATCCACCGAGTCATTGAAGCCTCCGGTGGATGCGCGTTCGCTTATCCACCCTACTACTGAGCTTGCGGGAGGCGGAAGCCGATGAGTAAACAACATGGTTGTTCCGATAACTCGCAATCGGCGGTCAACGAAGCCAGCGCGGCATATCGCTTGCAAGCTGGTAAGGCGGCTTTGATTAAGCCGGGTTACAAGATGACGGAGGTGGGGGTTATTCCGGTGGATTGGGATATCAAGCATGTCGGTGATTTCGCGGATGTTGGTTCCGGTGGAACACCCAGTCGCGAGAAACCAGCGTATTGGGGTGGCTCAATTCCATGGGTCACCACATCTCAAATCGATTTCGGCGTCATCACAGAGGCCGATCAATTCATTACTGAAGAAGGCCTCAAGAACTCGGCTGCGAAGTTGCTTCCCACCGGTACATTGTTGATGGCTCTTTACGGTCAAGGCAAAACTCGTGGAAAAGTTGGTGTTCTAGGTATTCCGGCAGCGACAAACCAAGCATGTGCCTCAATCGCGCTTCATGCTGGTGTTTTGCCGGAGTTTGTGCTCCATTTCTTAACAAGCCGGTATGAGGCCATCCGTAATTCCAGCAATACCGGCGGCCAAGAAAATTTAAACGGGAACATCGTCAAAGGAACATCTGTCGCGTTTCCACCTCTCCCCGAACAACGCGCCATCGCGGCGGCGTTGAGCGATGTGGATGCGCTGCTGGACGGGCTAGAGCGGCTGATCGCCAAGAAGCGCGACCTCAAACATGCCGCCATGCAACAACTCCTCACCGGCCAAACCCGCTTGCCGGGGTTTAGTGGGGAGTGGTCAAAGATTAATGTGGCGAAGCATGCAAAGTTGAATGCACGTATTGGATGGCAAGCGCTTACTACTGAGGAGTATCTTAAAAATGGCACTCATTTCTTGGTTACTGGGACTGATTTCGTTGATGGACGTGTAAACTGGGTTACTTGTCATTATGTTGATGAATGGCGTTATAACCAAGACCGTAATATTCAATTGAAGAATTGTGATGTTCTTTTAACCAAGGACGGCACGATAGGAAAAGTTGGCTATGTTGATGGCCTACCTGGGCCTGCTACCTTGAATAGTGGTGTTTTTGTAATCAGGCCAGTGCAAGAGGCGTTCGTGCCATTGTTTCTTTTCTATGTTCTGGCTTCCCAAATATTTGATGACTTTCTTGCGATGATTACGGCGGGTTCCACCATCGTCCATCTTTACCAGAAGGACTTTGTCGGATTCGAGTTTCTTGCTCCGGACACGGAAGAACAAACCGCCATCGCCGCCGTACTCTCCGACATGGACGCCGAACTCGCCGCATTGGAAGCCCGCCGCGACAAAACCCGCGCCCTCAAACAGGGCATGATGCAGGAACTGCTCACCGGCAAGACCAGGCTGCTATGATCATGCCTGCTAAATCCTTTTTTACCCATGGAGCTCTCGATGAACGTACTTGACGAAGACAGCTTGCGGTTTCAGGAAGTCTTTATTCCGGAATTGGCCGAGGGCGCCATCAAACAGGCTTATTACCAGACACTGGCCGCCGGTTGTTCGGTGCTGGAAGCGGTGGATGGACAATTGATCGAATCCTCGCCGGATGGCTCGCGCCGGGTAGTGAAGTCATTGCCCAAGCCCATTCCCGTCAAGCCCGGCCAGCGCTTGCGGCGTCTGCAAAAATGACTTCGGCAACGCCGCGGCTAAGGATGTTCGCCGGGCCGAATGGGTCAGGTAGCCGCAGGCCGATATACTACCGTTAGTATGAGTAGCTATCAGCCTCCGTTCCAGCTCAGTCATACCATGCTTGCCAAAGTGGCGGAGATCGCCGAGTTACTGGGGCGCTGGAAACAGGCAGGCCGGGACACGTTGGCGCCGCAACTGCGGCGGGGGAACCGTATTCGCACCATTCAAGCATCGCTGGCTATAGAACAGAACACACTGTCGGTGGAACAGGTGACGGCCGTGCTGGCCGGTAAAGCCGTGCTGGGATTGCCGCGAGAAATTCAGGAGGTGAAGAATGCCTTTGCCGCCTATGAGGCGCTTCCCGATTGGCGCCCGGATAGGCTGGATGATCTGTTAGCCGCCCATGGCTTGTTGTTGCGAGGCTTGGCCGACGACGCAGGCTGTTTGCGTGAAGGTGGAGTCGGCATTTATCAAGGTCAGCGACTGGTGCATATGGCGCCGCCACCCAGTCAGTTAACCCGCCTGATGAATGATCTACTGGATTGGCTGGCTCACAGCGATGCCCATCCGCTGATTGCTTCGTCCGCTTTGCATTATGAACTGGAATTTATTCATCCTTTTAGCGACGGTAATGGACGCATGGGCCGCTTGTGGCAAACGCTGATACTGAGCCGTTGGCAATCGATTTTGGCTTATTTGCCGGTCGAGACGGTGATTAAAAGCCGGCAGGATGATTACTACCGTGTGCTGGGCGAGGCCGATCAAGCCACCGATTGCAGTGCTTTCATCCTGTTTATGCTTGATGCGATCGGCGAAGCTCTGCAACAAGCGATCACCAGCGAAACGCCGGTTAAAACGCTGGTTAAAACGCCGGTGAAAACTCCAGAACAGATTTTAGCCCTGCTGCGGGAGCAGCCGACTTTAACCCTGGCGGAGGTTGCTGTTCGTTTGGGTAAATCGACCAGCGCTGTGGAACGCGCCGCTCGCAAACTTCGAGAGCAAGAGCGTTTGCGCTATGTGGGCCCGCAAAAAGGTGGGCATTGGGAGATAAAGGAATAATGGATCAAAACACCCGCTCCGAACGTAACACTCAAAACCGAATCGTCAGTCTGTTCACCGATCCGTCACCGCTCAATTGCCTGGGTTACCGCTATCTTGGCGAATGGAGTAAACGCCAGAACAATCGCCCTATCGAAACCGCACTGCTTCGCGATAACCTGATGGCACGCGGCTATTCCGCCGCCCACATCAGTGCTGCTTTGCAAAAACTGGACACTGCTGCCGACGTCAGCGGCATCACGCTTTATCAAGCCAATCTTCGCACCTATCAGTTATTGCGCTACGGCATTCCGGTGCAAATCGCCGCCGGTCAGGCGCACGAGACGGTGCATTTGATCGATTGGGAGCGTCCCGAGCGAAACGACTTTGCGCTGGCCGAGGAAGTGACGCTGAAAGGCGGTTATGAGCGGCGGCCGGACATTGTGCTGTATATCAACGGTATCGCCATCGCGGTGATCGAGTTAAAGCGCAGTTCGGTGGATGTGGCGGACGGCATACGCCAGCTCATCACCAATCAGGATGCCATTTTCAATCAAGGCTTTTTCAGCACGGTGCAGATAGTCTTGGCCGGCAGCGATGCGCAAGGGCTGCGTTATGGCACCACCGGCACACCCGAACAATTCTTCGTGGAGTGGAAGGATCAAACGCCTGCCGAAGCGGGCACCGCGCCGCTTGCCGGCGCATTGCTGGATCGACCTCTGGCGCAGTTGTGCGGCAAGGCCAGGCTGCTGGATTTGCTTCGCAACTTCATCATCTTCGACGCCGGCCAAAAAAAGGTGCCGCGCCAGCACCAGTTTTTCGGCGTCAAGGCAGCGCAGGAGCGCATCGCCAAGCGCGAGGGCGGCGTCATCTGGCATACCCAGGGTAGCGGCAAGAGCATTTTGATGGTGCTGATCGCCAAGTGGTTGCTGGAACACGATCCCGAGGCGCGGATATTGGTGGTCACCGACCGCGACGAGCTGGACAAGCAGATTGTCGGCGTGATGCGCAATGCCGGGGTGATTGGCGAAAACTCAGCGTCGCCGCGCATCACCTCGCGGGCCGATTTCGTCAATAAGCTGGCCGAGACTACGCCACGTTTGCTGTGCGCGTTGATCCATAAGTTCGACGTGTCCGATCTGAAAGGCGCGCCGCCGAAGGTGGTAGGGCGCTTTTATGTGTTTGTGGACGAATGCCACCGCACTCAGGGCGGCGACATGAACAAGCAGATGAAGCGCTGGCTGGAAAGCGCGATCTTCATCGGCTTCACCGGTACGCCGCTGCTGCGCAAGGACAAGCAGATGACGCACGATGTATTCGGCACCTACATCCATACCTACAAGTTCCATCAGGCGGTGGCCGACAGAGTAGTGCTGGATTTGAAATACGAGGCCCGCGACGTGCCCGAAAGGCTGACCTCGCAGAAAAAAATCGACGAATGGTTCGAGCGGAAAACCCAAAATCTCAACAACTTTCAGAAGGCGGCGTTGCGTAAACGCTGGGCGACGATGGAAGAATTGATGAGCGCCGAGGGTCGTAAACGCGAGGTGGTCGCCGAAATCATCTCCGATTTCGCCCTCAAACCGCGTTTGAACAACGACCGCGGCACCGCTATTTTGGTGGCCGCCTCCATTTACGATGCTTGTCATTATTTCAGGCTGTTCAGAAATACCCACTTCGGCCCCTACTGCGGCATCATTACGTCGTACGAACCGAATGCCAATGCCATCTCGAAAGAACCCGCCAACAGCGATGAACGCTATAAGTTTGATACCTATAGTCAGTTGGTATTGAAGGATTTTCCGACCACCGAGAAATACGAAACGGAGATGAAGCGCCGCTTCATCGACGAGCCGGCCAATCTTAAATTGCTGATCGTGGTTAGCAAGCTGCTGACCGGCTTCGATGCACCCAGCTGCACCTACATCTATCTCGACAACGAATTGCGCGACCACAACCTATTCCAGGCGATCTGCCGCACCAATCGGCTGGATGGCGACGACAAGGACTACGGCCACATCGTCGACTTCAAAAAACTCTTTGGTGACGTGCAACAAGCCATCGCGGTGTACAGTTCCGACGAACTGGACATCGACCAGGGCAGTAGCGAGGCCGAAAACAACGTGCGCCTGAAAAACTGGCTGGAAGAAGGCAAGAGGCAACTGGACGATGCCCGTCAAGCACTGCACTACCTGTGCGAACCGGTACTGCCGCCGCGAGAAGTCGAACAGTACCTGCATTATTTCTGCGGCGATGCCGCCAACCCCGACGCGCTAAGCGAAACCGAAGCATTGCGAGTGACGTTCTACAAGGCGGTGGCGATCTTTGCCCGTGCCTACGCCGACATCGCCCAGGAACTGACCGAGGCGGGTTATTCCGAGGCTGAGGCCGAGGCATTGAAAAAGGCAGTAGAGTTCTACGCCGAGATTCGGGCCGCCATCAAGAAGCACTCGGGTGAAGAGCTGGACATTAAGCCTTACGAGGCTGACATGCGCCACCTGATCAACACTTACATCCAGGCCGACCCGGCGGCGGAATTAGGGGAACTGGGTGAAATGTCGCTGACCGAGCTGATCATCGAGACCGGTATCCACGACGCCATTGCCCGCAAGCTGAACCAGAAAGGCAAGCTGTCGAAGAACGCTATCGCCGAGGGGATTATCAACAACGTTCGCAAGACCATCATTCGCGACCAGCTCACCGACCCCAGGTTCTACGCGCAGATGTCCAAGCTGCTAGACGATCTGATCAAGCAAAGTCAGGCGGATACTGCCGCTTATGAGGCGTTTTTGCGCAAGGCTGAGGAGTTGGTCAATCGCTTGGCGGCCAAACAACCCGAGGCCGGCATTCCCGCCATTTTGCATGGCAAGCACGAGGCCATCGTCATCTACAACAATCTGGCCGATTTGATGCCCGAAGCCACGCCGACGTCACAGGTGCATGAACCCACGACCGACTATAGCGATGAGCGTGCGCAACTGGCGCTAAAAATTGATCATGCCATGCGCGAACAAGCGCCGGCGGGCTGGAAAGGAGACCAAGCTAAGGAAAGTGTGATTTTGAATTTTTTGTTTCTGTTGCTGAACAAGAATAAGGAAGCCACTTTGGCCTTGTTCGAGATCATTAAGAATCAGCCAGGCTACTGATGACTGAAACCATCGAACTGGGTGAGATTGTTATCGAGGTGACTCGAAAGGCCATCAAGAACGTGCATTTGTCTGTGCATCCGCCGGAAGGCCGCGTCACCTTGGCCGCGCCGCTGGAAACCCGTTTGGAAGTGGCCAGAGCCTATGCCATCTCAAAGTTGGGTTGGATACGCGATCAGCAGGCCAAACTGCGTAATCAGGCCAGGGAGATGCCCAGGCAGTTTGTCGAGCGCGAGACCCACTATCTTTGGGGACGGCGGCATTTGTTGACCATCATCGAACGTGGCGGCAAGCCGTTTGTGAAGGTCGATCATCGGCGGATTACGCTGTACCTACCGGCAGACAGTGCATTAGAAAATCGTGCAGAGCTGATTCACGAATGGCACAAGGTATTGTTGCATCAAGCCATCCCCCCATTGATTGCCAAATGGCAAGTAAAGCTGGGGGTCGAAGTGGCGCACTATTTTTTGCAACGTATGAAAACTAAATGGGGCAGTTGCAATCCGCGAGCGCGTAATATCCGTTTAAACACCGAATTGGTCAAAAAGCCTAAGCACTTGTTGGATTATGTTGTTTTGCACGAAATGGTGCATTTATTGGAGCCTACCCATAATGAGCGCTTCCTAACCATTTTGAGTGGTTATTACCCTAATTGGCAGGAAGCGCGAGCCGAGTTGAATGAATTACCGTTGTCTGCTGAAAATTGGAAAGAGTAATAGTAATCTTCAATATTGGGGGGCATGAAGAAATGCGGTTCTTATAATTTTTATGTAAAACAATGCCTGCAGAGCTTAATAAAATAGTCCCCACCCACCAAATTATCAAAGCCCAACTGGTCTCAGTTGGGCTTTTTTATTGCCTGTTGGTTTCTGCATCGGGTACTAATTAATTCGCTCTTGGGTTTGAGTCAACTTGGTGCGTATTTTTGTGAACTCCAACGGGAAGTTCGTCCTTTTGGTGCGTCGCACCCTTATTTGGCTTAGGAAGTATCGGACAATTTTGCTGGCGAGAAAATTGCTGGTAGATCGGCATGTCTAAACTGAAGGCGCATCAAAATGTCCGTATTGCTGGTTAACTCGTTTCTCGGTCGCTTCAAGCTAAAAAATAAATTTGCTCTGATATTGACGCTAATTGTGTTGGCCAGTGTGCTGCCCTTGGCTATGTTCGTCGATGCGGGCGTGTCAATTTCCGGGCCGCAATGGTTGGTGATTGTATCCGCTAATCTGGCTTGGATACTGGTGTTGTCAGCATTATATTCGTCCCTATCGGGTGCGATTGCGGCATTGATCGGCGCACATAGGCAGTTAGAGCTTGGCAACTTTAATATGCGACTACAGCTTACCGGTCAGGACGAGCTGTCACAGTTATATAGCGGTTTTAACGAAGCCGCCAAAGCCTTGGGCCGGCGCATAGGCGATGTACATGCGTCTATTCAAGAAGTGACTTATGCCGCCGACCAACTCAACCAGGGTGCCGGTTTCGTCGCCGAAAAACTCGATAACCAACGCGAAAGAACCACGATGATGGCGGCGGCCATCGAACAAATGTCGGCCAGTATCATGGGCGTGGCGGGGCAATGCCGGGATGCCGAAAAAATATCGTCGACCACTCAGCAACTTTCCCAGAAAGGCCATCGGGCCATCGAAAGCTTTATCGCCGATATGAACGCGCTGTTTGGCGAAATTCAGGACCTGGCTCAATTGATGCAGAATCTGGAATTGCATTCCCAACAGGTTGCCAGTATCTCGGAAGTAATTAAGGCCATTTCCGATCAGACCAACCTCCTGGCTCTGAATGCGGCGATAGAAGCGGCGCGAGCCGGAGAATACGGTCGCGGCTTTGCCGTGGTAGCCGACGAAGTACGCTCGCTGGCAAAACGGGTGCGACAGTCTGCCGAGGAAATAACCGGTACCACTGAAGCCGTCCGGGAAAAAATTCATCTAGCCGTTCAATCCATCGCTGCTACTCGCGATCAAACGGAACAAGGCATTAACAAAGCGTTTGAGGTAGAAAAATCGCTGGCCGGGATTAGACAGTATGCGGATCAAGCCTTAAATAACGTAACGATGATAGCAACCAGCGCTGAACAGCAAACCCAGGTAAGCCAGGAAATCGGCCGCAACATCGAGACGATTGCGCATAGCGTTGAACAAAACAGCAATGCGGCCCAGGAATCAGCTGAAATAGCCAGGCATCTGGCTAAATTGGCGCAAATCGTTGCTCATTAACCAATAAAAGGGGAATTAGACGTGCCCGATTATGTTTGTGTATTGTTTTTGTTGGCGGCGGTGATCGCCAGTGCTGCTGCATTTATGTGCTACAAAAATCGCCGGACGCGCCTTGAGCATCTACGTGGGCAACTGCATTACCTGGAAATGACCGGCGCTTTGAAAAACCTATTGACGCAGATACAACAACATCGCGGCATGGTGAGCGCTTATTTGAACGGCGATCTGAGCTTTAAATACAAAATCACGGTCTTGCAATCCGACATTGATCGGCAGCTCGAGCAACTCTCCGGGCAGTTTAAGCAGTCGCCGGAATCGTTGCAGTCGTTCGTTGGTATCCGCGAAGCCTGGAAACAACTACACCCTTCCGTACTGCATCTGACCAAGGAAGCAAGTTTTGAACGACACTGTTTATTGGCCGGCACTATTCTCAATTTGATTCGAGATATAGCGGAGCATAGCCAATTACACCAGGAAAGTATTTGTCCGTTCAGCTTTATAGAAATTCTGTGGCATCTCTTGCCGGATACCGCGGAGGCAATAGGTCAGGCGCGGGCTATCGGCACCGGTATCGCTGCGGCCGGCCGCTGCCGGATCACCGATAGGATTAAGCTGGGTTTTCTGATTACCCGCATCCGTCAGGCCATCGAACGGGTTGAAGCCGGCATGGGTAACGCTAACATGTCCATGGTTGCCGACAGCAGTTTCCAGCAGGCTTCGGCTGCGGTTCATGTGCACATCACCGGTTTTATTGGTCATATCGAGCAAAAATTGCTGACCGCGGATAAGCCGGCGATTGATCCGGCGGCTTTCTTTGACACCGCCACGGGGACATTGAACAGTATTTTTGCGCTTTACGATCAGGGCGAAGTGATTACAAATCATGCCCTGCAAAACCAGCTTGCAAGTGCCAGACGCAGTAGCAATCAGTCTTTCGCCATCGTGTTGGTGAGCTTGGTATTTTTGATGGCTTCCCTGGTGTTGCAGCACGGAGTCGTTTAACCGGCGAGACCAAGAGCCACGCTTTCGATGGCGGCAAACTACTTTTAGGGAGGCTGTAGTACAAAATAAGAGGTGTCATTTCGAATTTGTCTGGTTAAAGTAAGCCGTCTATACCTTCTTTATTGGGAAAAAATCCTGGAAAAGGCAGGATGTCAGTGCGCTTGGTCAAGCTAACCTAGGCAAGACCCGTTTGTTGCGCTATGGTTAAGCCCCATTTCCCCGGCCCCTGTAGCTTCGCGTATAGCGGGTCGGCCGAATAGCACAAAGCGTCGCTAACCTAAACATCCACGTTCATCCCCATTCCCCGACACAATGGCTCAACCATCCGATAGAATCCGAGCCAAGTGCCTGTGCATCGACATTGAAACCGCCCGGCAGGATAGCCTAAAGCTGCGGGAGATTGGCGCGTATCGACCGGACACCGATGCCCGTTTGCGTTTATCCGGCAAGGCTGCCGATCTGACACAAAAGCTGGATCACATCAGCGAAGGCGCGGCGTTTGTGTTGGGGCATAACGTGATTGCCTTCGATCAGCCAGCTTTATCCGTGTTGCATCCCGATCTTGCTTTGCACCGCTTGCCTTTGGTCGATACGCTGGAGCTGTCGCCGGTGGCCTTTCCGCAGAATCCTTATCACCGCCTGGTGAAGGACTACAAGCTTTGCACCACCACCCGCAACGATCCGGTTCGCGACGCGGAATTGGCTTATGAGCTGTTTCTGGATCAGGCCGAGGCCTTGCGGCAGCGGGTGGCGGAGTATCCGGACGAGGCGCTTTGCCTGCATTTTTTATTGGCGCCGGAAAACGGCAAGGGCGTAGCGAATTTCTTCGCGACCTTGCGCGCGGCGCTAAGGCCGTCGTTAATCGATGCGCAAGCGGCTTGGCGGCGGGCTACCGACGGGAAGGTGTGCCGGGCCGGGCAGCAACACATCGTCAATGACTATTTGCCGGAGCCGGATTGGCACAAACCGTTGGCTTATGTGTTGGCTTGGCTGCGGGTGTCGGGCGGTAACTCCGTGCTGCCGCCTTGGGTAAGTTTGTCGTTTCCGAAAACCCGAGAACTTATCGCCACCTTGCGCGATGTGCCGTGCGGTGACGCCGGATGTGATTGGTGCAGTGAACAACACGATCTGTCGCAACTGCTGCCGCGCTATTTTCCGGGCATCACGCAGTTTAGGCCGACGCCGACTACCGAGGATGGCAAGTCCCTGCAACAAACCATCGTCGAACACGGCTTTGCTGGCACGCCGACCCTGGCGATTCTGCCGACCGGCGGCGGCAAATCGCTGTGTTACCAATTGCCGGCGCTGGCGCGCTTTTACCGCAACGGTAGTTTGACCGTGATTATTTCGCCGCTGCAATCCTTGATGAAGGATCAGGTCGATAACCTTGAAGCGCGCGGCATCACCTGCGCCGGTTACATCAACAGCTTGCTCAACCCCATGGAGCGACAGGTGATGCTGGATAAGTTGCGCTTGGGCGATTTGGGTTTGATCTTTGTCGCGCCGGAACAATTTCGCAGCAGCGCATTTGCCAAGGCTTTGCAACATCGGGAAGTCGGCGCCTGGGTGTTCGACGAGGCGCATTGCCTGTCCAAATGGGGTCATGATTTCCGCCCGGATTATTTGTACGTGTCGCGCTTTATCAAGGCCAGGCAAAAGGACAAGCCGTCGCCGGTGTTTTGTTTTACCGCTACCGCCAAACCGGATGTGGTGCAAGACATCGTTGAGCATTTTCGCAAGCGCCTAGGCATTTCGCTGGCCTGCTTGACCGGCGGTGTCAGTCGGGAAAACCTGCTGTATGAAGTGCATGCGGTGCCGGCCCAAGCCAAATATCCGGAAGTGCTGCGTTTGCTGGAGCAAAGCTTGCGCGATGAGGGCGGCGCCATTGTGTTTTGCGCCCGGCAGAAGACCGTGGAAGAAATGGCCGAGTTTTTGAAACAGGCCGGCCTGGATTGCGGTTATTTCCATGGCGGCATGCAGCCCGAGCAAAAGCGCCAAGTGCAGGAAGCCTTTATCGCCGGCGAGCTGCGCGTCATCGCCGCCACCAATGCCTTTGGCATGGGTGTGGATAAGGCCGATGTGCGTCTGGTGATTCATTTGGATACGCCGGGCTCCTTGGAAAATTATCTCCAGGAAGCGGGCCGGGCGGGCCGCGATCAAGACTTAGCGCGCTGTGTGTTGTTGTACGACGATGCCGATCTGGATGTGCAGTTCCGGCTGTTGCGCAATTCCAGGCTGACGCAACATGATATTGCTTCCATTCTAAAAGCCTTGCGCGGGATCGAGCGCAAGGATCGCAGCGAAGGTTCGGTGGTGGTCACCAGCGGCGAAATTTTGTTGGAAATTCCGGACAAGCATGGCATCGATCCCGACGCCGCCGATGCCGATACCAAGGTCCGCATCGCGGTGGCCTGGCTGGAAGAAGCGCGTCTGCTGGAACGCCAGGAAAACCATACCCGGGTGTTTCCGGGCAGCTTGCAGGTGGCCAGTATCGATGAAGCCCGAGTCTTGCTGCAGAAAAAACTGGGGCCGAACGCCGACATCGAGCCGTACATCGTGCTGCTGTCGCAATTGTTTTATAGCGAAGATGACGACGGCATCAGCACCGACGATTTGATGCTGGCCACGGGACGCAATTCCCACGAAGTGCAGAGCATGTTGCGGGACTTGGATCGTTTTAAACTGGTATCCAACGATACCGAAATCGGCGTGACCTTGTACCGCGCCCCCGATACCGCCGACAGGCTGGAAGACTTGCGCAAGCTGGAAGACGCCTTGATTGCCAGTCTGCGGGAGACCGCGCCGGATGCTGATCGCGAGCAATGGCAGATTTTGAATGTGCGCCGGCTATGTGACAGCTTACGCCGCGAGGCTGGAGTGGAACTCACGCCGGACAAATTGACCCGTTTGATGAAGTCGTTCGCCGAAGCCTTTGGCGATGGTACCGGCCTGCGCGGTTTTTTCGCGTTGCGTCCGGCCGGTCAGGATAACCGCTATCTTAAATTGCTTCGCAGTTGGCAGAAGATTGATGACATCCGCAGCAAGCGTATGCGGCTGGCTCAGGCGTTGCTGAATTACTTTCTAGCAAAGCGCCAGGGCAATAATCTGCTGGTCACTTGCAAGCAGGGCGATTTGGAAGCGGCTTTGCAAGCCGATCTGACTTTGCAGGATCTGGATGTGCGGGATTGGCAGGTGGCCTTGGCGGCGGCGCTGATTTATCTGGACAGCAACGAAGTTTTGCATCTGGCGCGCGGCAAGGCGGTGTTCCGCGCGGCGATGAGCATTCAGCTGAATGCCGAAGCCCGGCGCCGGCAGTTTAAAAAGTCCGACTACGCCGAACTGGCTTTGCATTACAAGGACAAGATTATCCAGGTGCATGTGATGGCCGAATACGCCCGGCTGGCGCTGGGTAAGATTCAGGCGGCGATGGCGTTTATCGTCGATTACTTTGGCATGGATAGACACGAATTCGTGCGCCGCTATTTCGCCGGCCGCCAGGATATTCTGGAAATGGCGACCACTGAAGCCGCGCATAGGCGCATCCTCACCGACTTGCAAAACCCCGAGCAACAGGCCATCGTCGCCGCGCCGCCGGAAGGCAGTCAATTGGTATTGGCCGGCCCCGGCTCCGGCAAGACCAAGGTGATTGTGCATCGGGTGGCCTGGCTGCTGCGCGAATGCATGGTGTTGCCGGAAGACATTATGGTGTTGAGTTATAACCGCTCGGCGGCCGTCGAAATCCGCAAGCGTTTGTGGGCATTAATCGGCGCCGATGCCGCCGGGGTGACCGTGCAAACCCTACACAGTCTGGCGATGCGGCTGACCGGCACCAGTTATGCGGTAGCCGCCGAGCATGGCGAACAAGTCGACTTTAAGGCGGTATTTAAATCCGCCACGGCTTTATTGCAGCAAGCGGAGCAGGGCGACGAGTTGGGGCCGGGCATCCAACGCGACCGCTTGCTATCCGGTTTGCGCTATTTGCTGGTGGATGAATATCAGGACATCAACGCCGAGCATTACGCGTTGATCAGCGCGCTGGCCGGCAGAGCCATCAACAGCGAGGAAGACAAACTATCGCTATTGGCAGTGGGTGACGATGACCAAAATATTTACGCATTTGACGGGGCCAATGTACGCTTCATCAAGCAATTTGCCACGGACTATCAAGCCAAAACCTACTATCTGATTGAAAACTATCGCTCCACCGCGCAGATCATCCATTGTGCAAACCGGGTGATTGCGCCGGCTCGCGAGCGGATGAAAACGCAGCACGCCATCCAAATCAATTACGCGCGTCGGGATGGGGAGGATGGTGGCGAATTTGCCGAACTGGATAGTTTGACGCAAGGCCGGGTACATATCCTGGAAACGCCATCACCACTCCACGGTGAAGTCGAAGTGGCGCTGGCCGAGTTGGTGCGGCTGAATCATTTGGCAAACGCGGGCCAAGTCAGCCATTGGGGCCGGTTTGCGGTGATTGCCAGACATTGGGAAACATTGGAGCCTCTGGCCGAATTATGTCGCCTGCAAGGGGTTCCGGTGAGGCTGCTGCGTGACAGTGCTTTGCTGAATTTGCACGGCACAAGGGAAGGCCATAGCTTGCTGGCTTTGTTGAACAAGCCGCGGCGCAAGTCCGGTAAATCCAGAGTATTGCTGCGCTACGGAACCTTGTCGCGCTGGTTTAAGCGCCGCTACCGGCAATCTGTCGATGAGCTGATCGAACATCCTTATCGCGCCATGCTGGCGCAATTCATCATTGCCTCCGAGGCGGTTGCTCCGGGTTGCCAGCATGTGGTCAGCAATCTTGTCGAAGCGCTTTACGAATTCGGTTCCGGTAGCCAGTCCGGCGCAGACGACAGTCGGCACGCGCCGCTGCTGTTATTGACGGCGCATCGAGCCAAGGGTTTGGAGTTTGACCATGTGCTGATTCTGGACGGCGGCGGCTGGCAGCAAAGCAGCGATGAAGAACGGCGGCTGTTTTATGTGGCGATGACCCGCGCTCGCAAAACCCTGACTTTGTGCGCCAAACAGGGTGGGCGGCATGCTTTTATCCGGGACTGCGAAGCGCTTTGCGTTAAAACCCAGCCGCAATTCGGTCGAGAATTGCCAGCGCTCGGGCAACGTACTTGGGTGGCGGATTTGGAGCAAGTTGTGCTGTCATGGCCGGGATATTTCGCGCCGGATAAGCCTATTCATCGGGCGATTGCGGCATTGGAGGTCGGCAGCGAGTTGATATTGCGCGCCAGAAGCGATGGGCAATGCGGTTGGGAACTGGCGGATTTAAACGGAGTGGCGGTCACGCGGATGGCCAAGGCTTTTGCGCCGCCAACAGGCAGGATAGTGGCGGTGCGGGTTGCCGCCATTTCGGTTTGGCATAAAACCGCCGGCAATACCGAAAGTCTGCGTTGCGAGCATTGGGAATTGGTATTGCCGGAAATTTTGTATCTGCCCGCCGATAGGGTTCCAAGGTCGTGATTTAACAATTTCGGCTGTCCGGTAGGCTGTTCCGGAAGCCCTGCCTTCTGTCGTCAAGCCGTTCGTGCTGAGTCTGTCGAAGCATGATCGGCTTGAACGCGGGAGACCGAAATTTTTCCGGCCACCCTTGAGGCAATACCTTGAGTCCTTAGCTTTTCAGCTTGGCAATCAACATCTTGTTCACTTCACCCGGGTTGGCCTTGCCTTGGGTTTCTTTCATGATCTGCCCGACCAAAGCCATCAACGCTTTGTCCTTGCCGGCCCGATATTGCTCGACTGGCACCGGGTTGGCGGCTATCACTTTATCGACGATGGCTTCTATCGCACCGCTGTCGGTGATCTGCTTCAAGCCTTCTTTTTCGATGATTTCGTCGGCGCTGTCGGTGCTGTTCCAGAGCTTATCGAATACCTGTTTGGCGGTTTTGCCGGAAATGGTGTTGTCGGCAATGCGTTTGAGCAGGCCGGCCAGGCGCTCGGCATTGACCGGGCAATCGCCGATTTCCAATCCGGCTTTGTTCAATGCGCCCAACACGTCGCCGGTCAGCCAGTTGCCCGCCAGCTTCGCTTCGCCGCCGGAGGCTTTGACGACTGTTTCGTAAAAGTCGGCCAATTCGCGCGACGACGTCAAGGTAGTAGCGCTTTCGTTATCCAGGGCGTATTGCTCGATGAAACGCTGTTTCTTGGCATCCGGCAGTTCCGGTAGCGTGGCACGAATCTCATTTTTCAACGATTCTTCAATCAATACCGGCAACAGGTCGGGATCGGGGAAGTAGCGGTAGTCGTTGGCTTCTTCCTTGCTGCGCATGGAGCGGGTTTCGTCTTTGTTGGCGTCGTACAGGCGAGTTTCCTGAACCACTTTGCCGCCGCCTTCGATGACATCGATTTGCCGCTCGATTTCGTGATTGATGGCTTTTTCGACGAATTTGAAGGAGTTGATGTTCTTGATTTCGGCGCGGGTGCCGAATTCAGCTTGGCCTTTCGGGCGCACCGAGACGTTGGCGTCGCAGCGGAACGAACCTTCCTGCATATTGCCGTCGCAGATTTCCAGGTAGCGCACCAGTTCGTGCAGCTTGCGCATGTAAGCGACCGCTTCCTTAGCCGAACGCATATCCGGTTCGGAAACGATTTCCAGCAGGGGTGTGCCGGCGCGGTTCAAGTCGATGCCGGTCAGGCCGTGGAAGTCTTCGTGCAAGGATTTGCCGGCGTCTTCTTCAAGATGGGCGCGGGTGATGCCGATGCGTTTGCTGACACCATCGACTTCGATGTCCAGATGGCCATTGCCGACGATAGGCAGTTCGAACTGGCTGATTTGGTAGCCTTTCGGTAAGTCCGGATAAAAATAGTTTTTGCGGGCGAACACCGAATGCGGGGCAATCTCGGCGTCGATGGCCAAACCGAAGGTTACAGCTTTGCGCACGGCGTCTTTATTCAATACGGGCAAAACTCCCGGCAAGCCCAAATCGACCGCGCAGGCCTGGGTATTGGGTTCCGCACCATAGGCAGTGGCGGCGCCGGAGAAGATTTTCGATTTTGTAGACAGTTGGGTGTGGATTTCCAGGCCGATGACGGCTTCCCATTGTGAGTTCATTCGTGGTTCCTTTAAAGCTTATTCGGCAAAAACGTCGTTCAGGTCGATTTGCAGGTCGGGGAATAAATGCGGAGCGGCGATTTCGTTGCCCGGATATAAGCCGCGCAATTGATATTTATCCTGCTCGTCCAGCACGAATTGCTGCACGATTTGTTCGTAGGGAAATACCAGCCAGTATTCTCTTACGCCGCTTTCTTCGTATAAGTCGTATTTCAGGCGCACTTCTTTGCGGCTGTTACCGGGCGACAAGACTTCAATGATCCAGTCCGGCGCGCCGTCGCAGCCTTGTTCGGTGAGTTTGTCTTTGTCGCAAATCACGCATAGGTCGGGTTGGACGACGCTGAAGGCTTCGCCATTTTTGAGTAGCGATTTACGGCGGTCGTAAAGCTTTACGTCAAATGGTGCGACAAACACTTCGCAGGGTTTGCGCTTGAAATAGTTTCCCAAATACAGGAACAAGTTGCCGGAGATGCACTGATGCTTGCGGTTGGGCGCGGGCGACATCGCCATGATCTTGCCTTTAATCAGCTCGACGGATTCTTCAAGCCGCCAAGTCAAATAATCGGCATAGCTGTATGTGCCATCCATATCCAACTGCGACAATTCGGTGATCTTAGCCATGACTAATCTCCGTTATTCAAAACCCTTTGGTGCTTGCAGGTGCCAATCGGTGACTTGCTGGTAGCGGTGGCCGACATTCAGCAACTTGGCTTCGCTGAAATAATTGCCTATCACGTGTAAGCCCACAGGTTTGCCGTCCATGAATCCGGCCGGAATCGACATCGCCGGCAAACCCGCCAAGTTGATGGCAATGGTGTAAATATCTTCCAGATACATCTGAATCGGATCGCTGGTTTTTTCGCCGATTTTGAATGCCGTGCTTGGCGTGACCGGGCCCATTAGTACGTCGACTTCGCTCAAAGCGCGTTTGAAGTCGTCGCTGATCAGGCGGCGCACATGCTGGGCTTTTAAGTAATAAGCATCGTAATAACCGGCCGACAGCGCATAGGTGCCCATCAAAATCCGCCGCTTGACTTCGGCACCGAAGGCTTCTCCACGCGAGCGAGTGTAAAGGTCGGTCAAGTCGGCGGGATTTTGGCAACGGTAACCGAAGCGCACGCCGTCGTAGCGCGATAGGTTGGACGAGCATTCGGCGGAAGCGATCACGTAATAAGCAGGGATTGCCAACTGCAGATTCGGCATGTCCACTTCTTTGACTTCCGCGCCCAGTTTTTGATATTCGGCAACCGCGGCGTGGATGGCGGCGGCCATTTGGCTATTCAGCCCTGTGCTGAAAAACTGTTTCGGCAGACCGATTTTCAGGCCTTGTAAACTATCGTTCAGGCTGGCGCTATAGTCAGGTACGGGTTGATCGACGCTGGTCGAATCTTTGGGATCGAAGCCGGCCATCACCTGCAAAAGTAAAGCCGCGTCTTCGGCGCTACGCGCCATCGGGCCGCCTTGATCCAGGCTGGAAGCGTAGGCGATCATGCCGTAACGCGACACGCGGCCGTAAGTCGGTTTCAATCCGGTGATACCGCACAGCGCTGCCGGCTGGCGAATCGAGCCGCCGGTGTCTGTGCCGGTCACCGCAGGCGCCAGACGCGCCGCGACTGCCGCCGCCGAGCCGCCGGACGAACCGCCGGGGACGCAATCGGTCGCCCAAGGGTTGCGCACCGGGCCGTAGAAACTGTTTTCGTTGGACGAGCCCATCGCAAACTCGTCCATGTTCAATTTGCCTAGCATCACCGCGCCGGCCCTGTTGAAGTGTTCAACCACCGTGGCATCGTAAGGGGCGATGAAGTTATCCAGCATTTTCGAGCCGCAGCTGGTTTTAGTGCCTAGCGTGCAGAAAATATCTTTTTGGGCGATGGGGATGCCGGCCAATGGTCCAGCATTGCCGCTAGCCAGTAACTGATCGGCCGCCTGGGCCTGTTGCAAGGCGCTGTCGGCGCTGACGGTAATAAATGCGTTCAAGTTCTGGTGCTGGTGGGTGCGGTCCAGAAAATGTTGAGTCAGTTCTAAGCTGGAGAATGCTTTGCTGCGCAGCCCGGCTGCCAGTTCGGTGAGGGTAAGTTTGTGCATAATCGTCCTTAATCGATGACTTTGGGGACCAGGTACAATCCGGCTTCGGTTTGCGGGGCGATGGTTTGGAAATGGTCGCGGTGATCGCTCTCGGTCACAGCATCTTCGCGCAGGCGCTGCATTTGATCCAGCGGGTGCGCCATGGGTGTCACGCCGGTCGTGTCTAATTGGCCCATTTGCGTCATTAATGCCAGTACCCCGGATAGGTCTTTTGCATAGTGTTCAACATCTTGTTCAGCAATGCCCAGCCTCGCCAGGTGAGCGATTTTTTTAACGTCATTCGCCGTTAACGACATTCTTGTAACTCCAGGTTTTCTTAGTAAAACTATGATACTTTATATCTTGCTCAAATACCTGCTTGATTGTTAAAGTAGCGGGATTTTCCGTGTGCGCTTAGGGTACTGCATAAAATGTTTAAAAGAATTCGTGGCCTGTTTTCCAATGATTTGTCGATCGATTTGGGTACGGCAAATACGCTGATTTATGTTCCGGGCCAGGGAATCGTACTCAACGAGCCTTCCGTGGTGGCGATTAAAGAAGACAAAATTCGCGGCCAAAAAACCATCGCGGCTATCGGTGCCGACGCCAAAAGCATGTTGGGCCGTACGCCCGGCAATATTACCGCTATTCGGCCGTTGAAAGACGGCGTGATTGCCGACTTTGCGGTCACCGAGCGCATGCTGCGGTTTTTTATCAAAAAAGTCCACGAAAACAAACTGTTGCGGCCCAGTCCGCGTATTCTGATCTGCGTGCCTTGCGGCTCTACGCAAGTGGAACGGCGGGCAATTCGTGAATCGGCGGCCATGGCGGGTGCTAGAGAAGTATATTTGATTGAAGAGCCGATGTCGGCTGCAGTCGGTGCCGGATTGCCGGTGGATACTGCACACGGTTCGATGGTGCTGGATATTGGCGGCGGCACTTCAGAGGTGGCGGTGATTTCCTTGAATGGTATCGTTTATTCGGCGTCGGTCCGAATCGGCGGCGACCGCTTCGACGACGCCATCATCAGCTATGTGCGCCGTAATTACGGCACTTTGATTGGCGAAGCGACTGCCGAAAAAATCAAACATCAAATCGGTGCCGCCTATCCTGGTAGCGAAGTGCGGGAAATGCAGGTCACCGGCCGTAATCTGGCCGAGGGCGTGCCGCGCAGCTTTTCATTGAACAGCAATGAAATTCTGGAAGCCTTGCAAGAACCACTATCCGGCATAGTCAGCGCCGTTAAAGTGGCGTTGGAACAAACCCCGCCGGAACTGGGTGCCGACGTGGCCAGCCGGGGAATCGTGTTGACTGGCGGTGGCGCATTGTTAAAAGATATTGATCGTTTGATTTCCGAGGAAACCGGCCTGCCGGTGTATATCGCCGACGACCCCTTGACTTGCGTAGCCCGCGGCGGTGGCATGGTGTTGGAAATGTTGGACTCTAAAGGTGCTTCAGCGTTCTCTTTGGAATAACGCTGTACCGAAATATCTCTGAAAGGCCGCTGTGACCGCGTAAAGCGGCTACAGTGGCCTTTTCTACGAATTTATGCCGCTCGGCACATGAACTGCCCATGAGCGGAGCTTGATTGTTCTTGCTGTCGCGTCGATGGGTGCCGGTCTTGCCCGTCGCGTTTTGATTGTTAGAGGTTTGCCATAAAACTCTTATTTGCCAAAGGCCCTTCACTTAATACCCGCTTACTGGTGGCATTGCTGGTATCAATTTCGATGTTAGTGATTGATTATCGCAGTGAACGCCTGGACCGGTTGCGCTCCTTGTTATCGCTGTTCACCTATCCCTTACAATCGCTGGCCAGTCTACCTGTCGATTTTTATCAGACCGTGTCCGGAACGGTGATTTCTTTTGTGGAGCTGCAAAAGGAAAACCGCCGCTTGAAAGAGGCTCAGTTCGTCAACGATGCGAAATTGTTGAAATTCGCAGCCTTGGAAAAGGAAAACACCCGGCTGCGAATGTTGCTGGAAAACTCCTTTCAGCTGGGCGAACAGGTACTGGTAGCGGAGCTGGTGTCGGTAAAACTGGCGCCTTACGAACACACGGTGGTGGTCAACAAAGGCTCGCGTTTTGGCGTGCATCCGGAACAGCCTGTTTTGGATGCCAACGGCATCGTCGGCCAAGTGGTGCGAGCATTACCGTCCAGCTCGGAAGTGATGCTGATCACCGATCCCGACCATGCCGTCCCGGTACAGGTTAACCGCAACGGTTTGCGTACCATTGCTTTCGGTACCGGCCAGCCCAATCGACTGCATTTACCGTTTCTTGCCAATAACGCCGACATCGTGCCGGGTGATTTGCTGGTTACCTCCGGGCTGGGCGGGGTATTTCCGGCCGGTTATCCGGTCGCGGTAGTGGATAAATTCGAAGCCAGGCCGGACAAATCCTTTGCCAATATTTACGCCACGCCCAAGGCGGAATTGGATAAAAGCCGCGAGTTTTTGATCGTCTGGAGTCATTCCACGCCGGTGGTTTTAGGCGAGCAGGGTAAAGCGCCAGCCGAGCCGGAAGCCAAGGAAGCCGAGCATGTCGCGCCTTGATTTTGCCGCCACCGTTTACTTCATCGTTACCATAGGCGCGGCAATGGTGCTGCGGGTAATGTCACTGTTTCCCAGCATGGATGTATTCAATCCGGACTGGATCGTATTGGTGTTGATTTACTGGTCCATTGCCTTGCCGGAACGGTTTGGCGTATTCAGCGCTTGGTCGATAGGCCTGTTGACTGACGTATTAACCGGCCGTTTGTTGGGGCAGTATGCCTTGATTTATGCGCTGATTTGCTATTTCAGTATCAACGAGCATCGGCGTTTGCGGCAATTTCCGATGGTGCAGCAATGCTTGTTTGTGTTTTTGTGTTTGTTTGCGTCGCAGAGCATAATTTTCGGCACCGAAAGCATGCAAGCCGGCAACCGCCTATCCCTGGCGTTTTGGTATCCGGTGTTATCCGGCACCTTGGTGTGGCCGCTGGTGTTTGTGGTGCTGCGCTATATCCGGGTGATGGCGCGTATCGTTTAACGGGGCATGGATAGAAAATTCGCCATTAAAGATCCGCTCGCCGAAAGTCGCTTATTTTTAAGCCGCATCGTCGCGGCGTTTATCTTGATCCTGTTTTTGATCGCCGGTTTGGTTACCCGTTTGGTGTATTTGCAGGTGGTCGGTCACGAGCATTACGCAACGCTATCAAAGGATAACCGCATCAAGATTTCGCCCTTGCCACCTACTCGCGGGGTGATTTACGACCGCAAGGGGCGGATGCTCGCCGAAAACGTGCCAACCTACAGCTTGGAATTGATTCCGGAGCAGATCGAAAATCTCGACGACACCCTAGTCAGGCTACAGAAGCTGCTGGACATTTCCGAAGAAAAAATCGATTTGTTTCAAAAACAGCGCAAGCGCAATAAATCTTTTACCAGTACGCCGTTACTGCAAAATCTGAGTGACGAAGAAGTCGCTAAATTTGCCGTGGTCCGGCCGTATTTTCCCGGTGTCGATGTCTACGCCCGCTTGGTGCGGCATTATCCTTACGGCGATTTGGCTTCCCATGTGGTTGGCTACGTCGGTCGGATTAACGAGAAGGAAATGCAAACTTTGCCGCTGGCCAAATATCGCGGCACCAACCACATCGGCAAAACCGGCATCGAAAAAACCTATGAAGAGCATTTGCTGGGCACCGCCGGTTACGAGGAAATAGAAACCAATGCGCAGGCCAGAGCGGTCAACACCGTGGCGACGGTGGAGCCGGTGGCCGGTTCCAATATCTACCTGACGCTGGACATCGATTTGCAAAAAATCGCCTACGATGCCTTGTCGGAATACAACGGCGCGGCGGTGGCGATAGAAATCAAGACCGGCGGGGTGCTGGTGTTCGCCAGCCGGCCCGGTTTCGATCCCAATCCGTTTGTTTCCGGGATTTCCGGCAAGGAATACAAGGCTTTGCAGGACTCGCCGGATCAACCTTTATACAACCGAGCCTTGCGCGGCCAGTATCCGCCGGGTTCCACCGTCAAGCCGTTTCTAGGCTTGGCCGGTCTGGAATATGGCGTCACCGACTTTAACCACCGTTTGTTCTGTCCGGGTTATTACAAGCTGCCGAATGTCGATCACAAATATCGCGACTGGAAAAAGTGGGGGCACGGCATGGTGGATATGAACGAGGCTATTACCCAGTCTTGCGACGTGTATTTTTACGACCTCGCCTTAGCATTGGGTATCGATAAGATGCACGACTTTATGGACAAATTCAGTTTCGGCCGGAAAACCGGGATCGATTTGGTCGGCGAGGTCGATGGATTGATGCCGTCCAAAGAATGGAAAAAACATTACCGTAGCCAGGCCTGGTTTCCGGGCGAAACGCTGATTACCGGGATCGGCCAGGGTTACACGCAAGCCACGCCGCTGCAGTTGGCTCACGCTACTGCTACGCTGGCTAACTACGGCAAAGTGATCACACCGCATTTGGTGCACAGTATCATCAGCGCTGATTACGCGGACATGATAGGCGGTAAAGCCGATGCGCTAATTCCGCTGAAAACCCAAAACGTCGATAACATCATCAAAGGCATGACCAATGTGGTACACGGAGCTAGAGGGACAGCCGGCCGCTTGGCTAAGGCCATTACCTATCAAATTGCCGGCAAGACCGGTACCGCGCAGGTGTTTACCATCAAGCAGGAGGAGAAATACAACGAGGACGCCATCGATTTTAAAATGCGCGACCATGCTTTGTTCATCGCCTTTGCGCCAGTCCACGACCCGCAAATTGCGGTGGCGATTATCGCCGAGCACGGCGGCCACGGCGGCTCGGTAGCGGCGCCGATTGCCGGCGAAATTATCGATGCCTATCTGAATCAAAAAAAGGAGCCGCAGCCATGAGAACCGAAATGCGCAATGAGCAGTTTCAGCCGCCATCGCTGCTGGGTAATTTACTCAGAAAGCTGCATATCGACATCCCATTGTTTATCGGATTGTTGCTGATTTGCGCGACCAGTTTTGTGATCTTATACAGCGCCGGCGGGCAAGAAGTGCCCTTGTTGATTCGGCATGCCACCCGCATGGGTTTCGCCATTTTGTTGATGATCGTATTGGCGCACATCAATCCTCGCCGCTTCCAGAGTTTTTCAGTGGCCTTGTTCTCGATTTGCGTGTTGTTGTTACTGGCGGTGGCGGTGATGGGACAGATCAGTATGGGGGCGCAGCGTTGGTTGGATCTGGGTTTCTTTCGTTTTCAACCGTCCGAATTTACCAAAATTAGTGCGCCGATGATGGTGGCCTGGTATCTGTCGGAACGGGCCTTGCCGCCCAAGCCCAAGCATGTGTTGGGCGCGGCGACGCTATTGATAGTGCCGGTTTTACTGATTGCAAAACAGCCGGATTTGGGGACCTCCTTGCTGGTTGCCAGCTCCGGGGCGGCGGTGTTGTTCTTCGCCGGCTTGTCGTGGTGGTTCATGCTAGGTATTGTAGCTTTACTGGCGTCCTTGACCCCGGTGTTGTGGCATTTCATGCGCGACTATCAGCGCAACCGCGTATTGACGTTTATGAATCCGGAAGCGGACCCCATGGGCGCCGGTTACCATATCATTCAATCCAAGATTGCCATCGGTTCCGGTGGCATCAATGGCAAGGGCTGGTTGGGCAGTAGTCAGGCGGAACTGGATTTTTTACCGGAAAGCTCCACGGACTTTATCTTTGCGGTGTTTGCCGAGGAGTTTGGCTTGTTCGGCTGCGTCGGGTTGCTGGTTTTGTATCTGCTGGTCATCAGTCGGTGTTTCTACATTGCCGTGCAAGCCCAGGATACCTACTCGCGCCTGTTGGCCGGCAGTTTGGCCTTTACTTTTTTTGTCTACGTTTTTGTGAATATCGGCATGGTGATCGGCGTGCTGCCGGTGGTCGGCGTGCCGCTACCATTGATTAGCTACGGCGGCACCTCGATGGTGACGCTGATGGCCGGCTTCGGTATTCTGATGTCCATCCATACCCACCGTAAATTACTACCTGTTTAATTGGCTTATGAATATGCACACGAAACTATCCGCTTGGCTTTTAGCTGCTACGCTACTGGGTCCGGTTTCCGCCTCCGCTGAAGTTGCCGAAACAGACAGCTTCAAACAGTTTATCCACAACATGGTCAAACAGCAGCATTTCAACGAAGCTGAATTGCGGAATTTGTTCAAGGCCGTGCAAATCCAGCAGCCGATTTTGGATGCGATGTCCAAACCGGCGGAGGGCAAGCCCTGGTTTCAGTATCGCGAGATATTCATGACCGAGGCGCGTATTGCGGGCGGTGTGCAGTTTTGGAAAGACAACGAGGCAACCCTAAAAGCTGTGGAAAGCCAATACGGCGTGCCGGCGGAAATCATTATCGCCATCATCGGCGTGGAAACCAAATACGGCGCGCATACCGGCAAATACCGGGTGATCGATGCGCTGGCTACCCTGGGTTTTGCCTATCCGCCGCGTAGCGAGTTTTTTCTGAAGGAATTGGAGCAATTTCTGGTGCTGGCCCGCGAAGAGCACATGGACCCTCTGCAACCCATGGGGTCTTACGCCGGGGCGATGGGGCTGCCGCAATTCATGCCCAGCAGTTTTCGCGGCTACGCCAAGGATTTTGATCTGGACGGCAAACGGAATATCTGGACTAACAGCTCAGATGCGATTGCCAGTGTGGCTAATTATTTCGTGCGCAACCAGTGGCAACCGGGCGGGGCTGTCGCTTACCCGGTTAGTGCCCGTGGTGAAGCCTATCGGCAAGCATTGAGCAAGGGCGTCAAGCCGGATACGAATGTCGGCGAATTGCGTCGTTTAGGCGTGGATATTCCTACGCAATTAGCCGCCAGTGAAACCGTCAAACTGTTGGCTTACCAGCAACAGGTTGGCGAAGATTTATGGGTGGGCCTGCATAACTTTTATGTCATCACCCGCTATAACCACAGCCCGCTTTACGCTATGGCGGTGTATCAACTCAGCCAGGCCATTGCCGCCCGCAAGGCTTCGTAAGCGTGATTGCCATTGTTGGACTATTCTTGTCCGGCACTGGCAAATACAAGCTTGCCAGCGCGTCCATCTGACTTTACACGGCCGATTCTGTCGGCCCTGTTTCAACTGGCAGCCGGCCTATGCAATTTGATTCGTTTTTATTTCTGATTTTTTGGCTAGTCGTTTTAGCCCTGCATTATTCGATACGTAATTGGCGAGCTCAGAAAATCGTTCTATTGATCGCCAGTTATTTGTTCTACGCCGCCTGGAATCCGCCATTCGTGGTGCTGTTATGGATTTCCACCACCGTAGACTTTTTTTTGGCCAAAACCATGGCGGCGGCAAAAAGCCAGGAACGGCGCAAAGGTTTGCTGACGATTAGTTTGTTGGTGAATCTTGGTTTTCTGGGTTTTTTCAAATACGCGGATTTCTTGAATCAAAGCTTTGCCGGCCTGCTCGGACTGGCTGGAATCAACTATCAACCGCTGCCTTTGGGCATTGTGTTGCCGATAGGTATTTCTTTTTATACCTTTCAAACCTTGTCCTACACGCTGGACGTTTATCAACGCAAAACGCCCGCCGAAACCAGCTTTCTGGATTTTTCCTTGTTTGTGACCTTTTTTCCGCAACTGGTGGCCGGGCCAATTGTCCGCGCACCCCAGTTTTTGCCCCAGTGTAAAGCCCCGCAAAAAGCCACCAGTCAGCAATTCATTTGGGGGCTGACGCTATTTTTATTCGGAATTTTCGCCAAAGCCATTTTGGCCGACACTGCCTTAGCGCCGGTAGTCGATCAGATTTACGCTACGCCCAGTGCGTTTGCCGCGCAGGATGTTTGGCTGGGTGTGTTGGCGTTTTCCGGGCAAATCTTTTTCGACTTTGCCGGCTACTCCTTATGCGCCATCGGTGCTGCGCTGACTTTGGGTTTTAGCCTGCCCGATAATTTTCATTGTCCTTATGGCGCGCTGGGCTTTTCGGATTTCTGGAAGCGCTGGCATATCTCGCTGTCCAGCTGGTTACGGGATTACCTGTATTTTAGTCTCGGCGGCAGCAGAGGTAAGCCCGTTAGGACCGTCTTTAATCTGGTATTGGTAATGATCTTGGGTGGACTATGGCATGGTGCGGCCTGGACTTTTGCGGTATGGGGATGTTTGCACGGCTTGTTTTTAGTGGTCGAACACGGCATCAAGCAAGTCACGTCTTATCGTCCGCTTGGGCTTGCGCCAAAACTGGTGCTGATTGTGCTGACCTTTTTGCTGGTGTCGCTGACCTGGATTCCGTTTCGTGCGCAAGGCTTCGACAACTTAGCGGCAATATTAGGGGCACTGACCAATACCACGGGCAGTAGTGAATTGGGGATGCTCAGCCGGATTGTCGTCGTGACCGTCATGGCAACAACGTTGATTTGGCATATCGCCAGCCGGGACATCAGGCTTGAACAACGATTCGACAGTTTTTCGCCCATGGTCAAAACCAGCCTCGTCGCCTTGTTGATGGTTTGTGTGGGTATTTTTTCTACGGGTGATAGTCGTGCATTCATATACTTCCAATTCTAGTGATCGTTTGCCCCAGCAAGCCCTTAAACGCAGCGTTCTGGCGGGGATGGCGATTGCCGTGCTGCTGTTGACGGTTGTCGAGCTGAGGTTACGGCAAATCGGCTTTCAGCCCACTGTGCAGGACAGCAAGGAGTTATGGGCCACCGAACGCACTAAAGCCGCGTTGCTGGGTAAGCAGGCCCTGATCCTGGTCGGCGACTCGCGCATGCAACTGGATATGGATCTGGATGTATTGGCCGCCGCAACCGGCTTAACCCCAGTGCAACTGGCGATAGACGGTTCGGAGTTTTTGCCGGTGTTGGCTGATTTGGCCGCCGATGACAGTATTACCGGCACCGTACTGGTGTCCGGCGATGTCTGGAAATTGGTGGAAAAATCGCACACCGATCGCGCCAACGAATGGATCAGCTTTTACCACAAAGAATACAAAGACCTGGTGGCGCCCAAGCTGGAAACGCTACTGAAAAGTCGGGTGCAACAATGGTCTGCGTTATACGCCAGCGGCATGTCGGCCAGCGATTTGTTGATACGGTTGATTACGCCGGGCAAAGTCAGGCCGCTTTATCTCAGCACAAAGCCCAATCGGCAACGCGATGCCGATTATCAATTGGTCGACCAGCCGATGTTTTATATTCAGCGGGTGTTGCGTAACCTTGGGCAAACGGTCGATCTTGCTAAAGTAGCTTCGCAAGCCGATTTCGAACGTCTGGTGATTGACGCTTTGCAACAATCGGCACCGACCCATTACGCGCCGGAGCAGTTTTTCTACGTCAATCGCCTGACAGACCGGATTTTGGAGCGGGGCGGCAAAATCGCCTTTATCAATTTCCCGATGGCAGGATTGATTTTCGCCATTGATGAGCATAGAAGCCCACGTGAATTTGGTTGGGATGTATTTGCCGCTCATAGCCGAGCAATAACTTTTAATTCGCAGGATTATCCGGCGTTAAACTTTGCATTGCCGGACGGCTCGCATTTGGATATGCGAGATAAACAGGCATTTACCACACAGCTGGTTTCGGGATTAAAAGCTAAAGCGGTTTTTTGAAATCGCCTATACATAAGAGCGATTACTAACCCCGTCCTTAAATTCTTTGCGGCCGGCATTCCCAAAGCGGGAATCTATTGCCGCGATTGAAATTCCACTTGCGCGGGAGTGACGAGATTTAAGGGCCGGATAGCAAGCTTTGGCGCAGGCAATGTAACGATGAGGCAAATTGATGGAAGACGATAAAACCGTTTTCATGGGTGTCGGTCCGTTTAAAGCACCGGAAGCGGATGCTGATCGCACCGTATTGGTCAAGCCGGAAACGCTACTGGTCGATTTGCTGAATATCAGCGGACAAGTGATCGCCAACTATGCTTTTGAAAACAGTTTTAGTGTCGGCCGCTCCGCAGAGAACTCGGTGGTCGTCAACGATCAATCCATCAGCCGGCATCATTTGCAAATCAAGCGCGAAGCGGACGGCTGGTGGCTTTATGACTTAAATAGCACGCACGGCGTGTATCTGGATAAGCAAAGACTGGCCGCCAAAACCAAGTTGCAGTTGCCGGTATCGTTGGGTTTGGGCGTTTCACCGTTTGAACTAAAAATCGCCTCGGCAAATGCAAAACCCGTTTTGCCCACGCCTAAAGACGACGCCACTTTATTTGCCGCCGCGCAAACGCCGGTTTTAAATCAGCCCATAGCCCCACCACCCAAGACACAGCCGAATTTATCTGCCGACGCCATCAAAAACCGCCTGTTGTCCGAAGAAGAATCGGCGGATATGGGCGATTACACGCGCATGGTGCGGCGGGTGATCCGCGAGGATAGAACCGTCAGAACCAAAAACTATAAAAAACTGATTTGGTCTTTGGGAATCTTGTTTGTAATAGCCGCCGGCTTGGTCACTTACCAATACCTGGCGCTGGACAATGCCCGTAAGCTGGCGATCAACATGTTTTACGACGTCAAAACCCTGGAAGTCAGTTTGTCGCAAGCCGATATTCGCTTGGCGGAAAATATCGAATCTCTGGGTAAGGCTCTGGAGGAGTTAAAGGACGAAAAACTAAAGGTCTCGCAGGAGCGCATCAAAGCCGAGCAGGCGAAAATTCTGGAAGAAAAAAAACGCCTGGCCGAGGAACGGCAGAAGCTGAAGCTGATGAAAGCCAAGTATCAGGAATACCTGAAAGAAATCGATTTTCTACGCCTGAGCTTTCCGACCGACGAACAGTATGAACGTGAGTTAATCACTCGTGTGGTCAGAGGCTTTGGCGAAAGCGAATTGGAACTGCCTGAAGAATTTGTCACGCAAGTGCGGCAATACATCAAAAACTGGCAAGATACCGGCAGATTGCGCCTGGCTATTAAAAACATGCAAGACAACCATTACGGCCCGATGGTACTGGAGGCCTTGGATAAGGAAGGTCTGCCCGCTTATTTTATCTATTTGCCGTTGCAGGAAAGCAATTACGACACGAAAGCGATAGGGCCGGAAACGCGCTTTGGCATTGCCAAGGGGGCCTGGCAATTTTTAGCGACCACCGGACAGGAATACGGGCTGCCGCCCGGACCGCTGGCGAATGTTAGGGAGTACGACGAGCAGGACGCGCGCTTTGACTTTGCGCAGGCCACTCAAGCCGGCGCTAAATACCTGAAATACATCTACAGCAAGCAAGCTCAAGCATCGGGCTTGTTGGTAATGGCCAGCTACAACTACGGCCACAATAAGGTACGCGGGATGGTGGAAAAAATGCCGGATAACCCGCGCGACCGCAATTTCTGGAAATTCATCCAGCAATACGAAATTCCAGTAGAAACCTACGATTACGTGTTTTACATCGTCTCGGCGGCGGTGATAGGCGAAGACCCTAAGCATTTCGGTTTCGACTTCAGCCCGCCACTTCTACAGCTAACTCAGGCCGTCAATTGAGTTTCTGTTTTTGTTCCAGCGCAACGCCCAATGATTTGCATCGGCTAATGAACGGGCACTAAAGCGGAAATTTTTGCCAAGCTGTTTTATCATGGTGTCGACAAGGATGTGTCTGCTCCCGGGCTGGGCTCGGGTGTTTATAACTGACAAGGATTTTCGATGCCTCCCCGCACTATATCCCTTCGGCTGTTTTCGGTTTCCGCGCGCTGCATTTTTACCTGTCTGCTGGCAATTGCCGCTCCTGGTGCGAGCCAGGCCGGATTAAATGACGCAACTCATAATCTTCCCATTAATCCGACGCCGCAGCACCCGGCCTTCTTGCTTGAGTTGGGCAGTGCGCCTTCTGCACTATCTCATACCCTGCCCGGTGTCCAGATCGTGCAAGGCCAAGCGCTGCCGGAACCGCAAGCCGGCGTCAGTTGGCAAGTCGAACCTGATGCTGTCAACGTGTTGCATGCCGGCTTTGGCGCATGGCCGGCGGCTTTTCGGTTCAACTTAACCCAGCCTGCGGCGGGTGATTTTAAATTTTGGGCGCGCTGGCGGCAGGGCGGCGATCCAAATGTTTGCGTACAGACTTTTGAAATCTGGGCGGGACCGGATACCGGTCAGTTGGCGTTGCGCGGCAGCTTTGCGCTGAAACCCAGCGGCTGGGAATACGCCTGGATGACCGGTGATAAGCCGGTGCCGCTGAAAGCCGGTGATACGGTGATCGAAATTCGCAACAGCGGCAATGGTCACGATGCCAAAGTGTTCGATGCGTTTTTGTTGGCTCCGCCGTGGGCGGCGTTGCCCTGGGAGGGTCGTGCGGATCAACCGGCAGTGCTCTTGGAATTAGGCAAGGCGCCAATCTTGGCGGCGTTGCCCAAGCCGCGCTATCTCGACGTTGTTACTGGTAGCGCCACGGCAGGCCACAATACCGGCGCACTGGCCATCGAGCAGGATGAAGCATTATTGTTTCATCAAGGGTTTGGCGATTGGGGCGGTAGTTTTCGTTTTGCATTGCCGACAGCCCTTAAGCCCGGGGAATATCGATTGCTGGCCCGCTATAAAAGCGGCGGCGAAGTGTCTCAGGTCAAACAACGCTTCATCGTCAAGGCCGGTGCAAAACCTGAAGAACTGGCGACTCGCACCGAGTTTGCCCTGACTAACAACACCCCGTGGGAATACCAATGGTTGCCGGCATCCGCCGGTGTGACATTGTTGCCTGGCGACCGTTGGCTGGACATCGAAAATAGCGGCAAGGCCGACGGGGCCAAAGTTTTCGACGCATTTTTATTAATACTTGATAAGCCGGTCGGCGATTGGATGTCCGCCGAGCAAGCGCAGGCCAGAAATCGCTTTTTGGCGTTGACCAAACCTGCCGCCGCAGGCCCGCGACGCCTCTATCTGTTGGATGGCAAGGGCGAACATGCCGAGAGGTTATTTCGCGGTTTGGCTGCGGATGCGGCGCGACCGGTCTATGAAAATTTGCCGGTCACTTATTTGCTCGGCCCCGCAGCCGAAGCGATGGCCGGGCAGTTAAATATTAAGACTCTGCCCGCCGCAGTAATCGCCGACGACCATTTCACCGTGCTCGGCGTCTTGACTCAACCGGCCGCAGCAGCGGAGGTGCTCAAGTTTCTGACTGAACCCGGCAAATTCGGCACTATGCCGATACCCGCCCAAGTGAATCCCCTGCCGCCGACACCGTTGCAAAACGGTGTGCCAATGGCTTGGCTGGTCGGAGGTTTGCAAGACGGCCAAGCCGGCGTATCGGTGTTTGGCCTGGATACGGAAACTATCTTACGGCCCAACCCTCAGCAAGCCTATCTGAGCCTGGAAATGATGGGTGGCAAAATGCGCGATTGGCGCATCGCAGCAACCCAGGCCAACGGTGACGCCGACATAGAAGCCAGCACGGCACATGCTTATGGTTGGTCGCGCGGTACCGGCTATGCGCAACTTTACATCCACGCTCGGCAAGCAACGCCAACGCTGTTGCATCTAAGGCAATCCGGTATCAAATCAGCCGGCTGGCTGGATGGTCAATCTATTACGTTTACCGATGATCCAAACCCACCAGCCGGCTTTGCCAAATCCATGGGTGCTCAAGCCAAAACGCTATTGCATGGCTTGACCACCGAAGGCTTGCCGGCAACTGCATCAGCGGAGCGTAGGCTGTCCCCGCAAGTGGCGACGCTAAACTTGACGCCCGGCTGGCATAGCCTGCTGCTGAAACTGGTAATGCAACATGAGCAAGGACAGCGCTTTTATTTCTCCGGGGCATTCACCGATCCAGCCGGACAGACATCGGCAGGCTTGACAACCCAAGTTAGCGATCCCGATGCGGATCTGGCTTTACAACAGATTGCCACAAAGTTACGGCCTATCGTGTTCGTTGATGCGCCGGCCAACCTGCTGCATCCGGGGGATGCGCTGAGGTTAAAAGTGGATTTACGCTGGCAGCCGATTTTGGAAGAAACTACTTTATCGGCGCCGTTACTGCGCTTTCCGGCAAAATGCCGTCTGCGCCTGGTCGATTACAGCGGTAAACAAATCGCCGAACGGGAAGTCAGCGATACCTTTCCCGGTCAGATTGAAGCCGATTTTGGCAAGCTTCTTGAGCCGGGTTATTACGCGGTCTATCCGTCCTTGTATACGACCGACGGCCGCTTGATCATGCATTATCCAGCCGACGGTTTTAGTCTGGTCGGCGGCAATGCCGCCCAAAAGCAAAGGCTGGCGCAAAAGAAACTCTGGAACAACGACTACTACGCGCTGGCCGACGGGGACAAAAGTTTCAGGCAGTCTGGCGGCTATTTTGCTTGGCTGGAACGGATGGGGATTTTCAGAAGCTACGGTAGCTATCCGGGATTTGCTCCCGACTATCAGCCGCTGTGGGAACAAGCCAAGCAGCGCGGCTTGCAGCTATTTGCCGATTCCTCAGGCGACAGCAATTGGTTGAACGACAAGCCTGTTGACGGCCAAAGCTTTATCCAATCTGCGGCGGCTTACACTCGCTATTTTAAAGCCACAAACGAAATAGACATTCGCCATGAAGCCGATTGGCAAACGCTGCGCGAGCCGGCGCATTGGGTCGAACGAGCGAAATGGGAATATCAACAAGCTCATCAAGCCCGCAGCGACGCGCATTATGTCGGCGGCAGCTTGGTCAGACCAGGCGAGGGCGATTGGTTTAAACAGGTATTGCAATTGGGTTTGGACAACTACCAAGATGCTTGGGATGTGCATGCCTATCCGCAGCAGCCGCCGCGTTTCGGCGGGCCGATTGGTAATGGCTCCACAGAAGATGAGCGGGGCGTGCTGGCCGCTTATGCCGATTTAGGCAAAGCCAACAAATTGCCGTTCTGGCTTGGCGAAACCGGTGCCAAGGCCATGCACGGTTTCAGCGGCCGGCGCTGGCAGGCCGAGCAGGTAGCGAAAATCATCGCCTGGGTCAACAGCCGTCAGGATTATCTGGGTGTAGCGTTTTGTATTGCCCACGAATATGACCTGGCTTACGGCCGAATCTGGGACTATTCCTTAGGCCATAAGCCCGGCGAAGCGGCCATGTATACCGCCGGCGCGCTGATCGACGGCTGGCCTTATCGAGCCGTCGATACCCACGACGATAAGGTCCAGGCTGCCTATTTCGGCGAGACTTTGATGATCTGGCGGACGGATGATGCCCGCAGTGACTGGCCAATACGGCTGGACCCGAGCAAAGCCTGGGTGGCGGTGGATGTCGTCGGGCAAGCGCGGGAACTGGCCGTCGATAACGTGGGCCAGGCCATCGTCTCAATTTCCTCCAGCCCCGTGTATGTATTATCGCGGGCGCATTATCTCCAGGCGATTGCCGATTGACGGACTGCGGAATGGCCGTGTTGGTGGAACGCAAAACTGTTTTTTCGAAAATTGCCAAACGATATTGCGTGCGGCATTAATGCTAAATACCTTGGTTTGGCCGCACTGCGCGGCTAGACTTGCACCATTACTAATCCACACGGGATGGCCAGGTGAATAGTTCAAAGCAAACTCCCTTATACGATTTACATCGGCAACTAGGTGCCAAGATGACCACGTTTGCCGGTTACCAGATGCCGGTGCAATACAACAACGGCATCATTCACGAGCATTTGCACTGCCGCAGCCAGGCCGGTTTCTTCGATATTTCGCACATGGGCCAGTGTAGGGTAACTGGCGAACACGCGGCGGAGGCGTTGGAAAAACTCACGCCCGGCGGCATTGTCGATTTAAAGTGCGGCGCGCAGAAATATACCGTCTTGACCAACGCCGACGGCGGCGTTATCGACGACATCATCGTCACCCGCATCGAATCCGGCTTATCCCTCATCGTCAATGCCGGTTGCAAGGACAAGGATTTTGCTTATCTGCGCAGCCAATTACCGGCCGATTGCGTATTCGAAGCGTTAGCTGAGCTAGCCTTGTTTGCCTTACAAGGGCCGGCTGCGGCAGCGGTGCTGGCCAAGTTTGCGCCGCAGACTGGCGAGCTGAAATTTATGCAAGCGTGCGCCACCGAGATTGCCGGAACCCTATGCCACATCAGCCGTAGCGGCTACACTGGCGAAGACGGCTTTGAAATATCCTTGCCGCAAGCCGACGCGGAGCGCATCGCCCGTTTGCTGTTGGCGGAACAGGGCGTTGAACCGATTGGCCTGGGGGCTCGCGATACGCTGCGCTTGGAAGCCGGTTTGTGCCTGTATGGTCACGAGCTTAACGAATCGATTACACCTATCGAAGCGGGTTTGCAGTGGATATTCAAAAAAGGCCACAGCGATTTTCCCGGCGCGGAAAAAATTCTGCAGCAACGGCAGGATGGCGCGGAGCGAGTGCGCGTCGGCCTAACGGTGGATGGCCGTATTCCGGTGCGGGACGGCTGTGAGATTGTGCATCAAGACCAGCCAATCGGCACGGTGACCAGCGGCAGTTTCTCGCCGAGTCTAAATCGGCCGGTGGCGATGGCGCTGTTGGCTCGCCGATTTGCCGAGCCGGGTACCGGATTAACCGCGCTGGTGCGGAACTCTGCTATTTCGGTGACGGTCACTTCGCTACCTTTCGTTCCGCACCGTTACCGGAGAACATAAAGCCATGTCTGCAAAAAACGCCCGTCTCGACCAACTGGAAATGCGCGGTAATTTCATTCAACGCCACATCGGTCCCAATGCTCAACAGACTCAGGAGATGCTGGCCGAGCTGGGCTTGAGCGATCTGGAACAGATTGTCGGCCAAGTGATTCCGGCCAATATTTTGAATCACGAACCGCTGAAACTTACCAATACCATCAGCGAGCGGGCGGTGATCAAATACTTGCGCAAAATGCGCGAGCGCAACAAGGTGTTGGTATCGATGATAGGCATGGGTTACTACGACACCATCATGCCGGCGGTGATCAAGCGCAACGTCCTGGAAAACCCCGGCTGGTACACCGCCTACACGCCGTATCAAGCCGAAGTCGGGCAGGGCCGGCTGGAAGCTTTATTGAATTTTCAGCAAATGATCATCGATTTGACCGGTATGGATATCGCCAACGCCTCGCTGCTGGACGAAGCGACTGCGGCGGCGGAAGCCATGACCATGTCGCGGCGGCTAGCAAAAAGCCCGTCCAACACCGTGTTGATCGACAAAGATTGCCATCCGCAGACCATTGCGGTGGTGCAGACCCGAGCCGGTTCCTTGGGCTACGAAGTGGTGGTCGCCGATCCGTTCGACAATCTGGCGCAACACGATTTCTTTGCCTTGATTCTGCAATATCCGGGCTCCAGCGGCGAAATCCGCGATCTGACCGAAGCGACCGCGATTGCCCACGGCAAACAAGCATTGGTCACGGTAGCGGCTGATTTACTGAGTTTGGTCTTGCTTAAGCCGCCAGCGGCTTTCGATGCCGACATCGCGGTAGGCAGCGCTCAGCGCTTTGGCGTGCCTATGGGCTATGGCGGCCCGCACGCGGCGTTTTTTGCTACCCGCGACGAATTCAAACGCTCGATGCCTGGGCGTTTGATTGGTGTGTCCAAAGACAGTCACGGCCAGATCGCTTTGCGAATGGCCCTGCAAACCCGCGAGCAACACATCCGCCGCGATAAGGCCACCAGTAATATCTGTACATCCCAGGTGTTATTGGCGGTGATCGCCGGGTTTTATGCGGTTTATCACGGCGCGGAAGGGCTGGGCCTAATCGCCGGCCGGGTGCATCGCTATGCGCAGATTCTGGCAGCGGGTTTGGTGCAAGGCGGCCATCAAGTACTGAGCCAATGTTATTTCGATACCGTGGTGGTCAGCGTGCCGAATCGCGCCCGCCGCATCGCCGCACAGGCGGCTGATGTGAATATCAATCTGCGGGTTATCGATGCCGATACGCTGGGTATTGCTCTGGACGAAACCACCAACCGCGAGCATTTACGCACCTTATGGCAGGTGTTCGCTTCGCCGATTGCCGAATTGCCGGACATCGCCGCGTTGGATGCGACGCTGGGCGAATGCATCCCGGATACGCTATTGCGTGACGACGCAATTCTGAGCCATCCAGTGTTCAGTCTGTACCATTCGGAAACCGAGATGATGCGCTACATGCGCCGGCTGGCGCGCCGCGATATTGCCTTGGACCGGGCGATGATCCCGCTGGGTTCGTGCACGATGAAACTCAATGCCGCTACCGAAATGCAGGCGATTTCGTTCTACGAATTCAATGCCATGCATCCGTTTGCGCCGCTGTATCAAGCCCAAGGGTATCAGCAATTATTCGCCGAGCTGGAGGACATGCTCTGCGATTTAACCGGCTTTGATGCCTTCTCGTTGCAACCCAATGCCGGCTCGCAAGGCGAATACACCGGCCTGCTGGTGATCCGCAAATACCACCAGGTCAACGGCCAGGGCCAACGTAACATCTGCCTGATTCCGGCCTCGGCGCACGGCACTAATCCGGCCAGCGCTACTTTGGCCGGGTTGCAGGTCGTGGTCGTGGCCTGCGATGACCACGGCAATGTCGATGTCGCCGATCTGCGCGCCAAGGCCGAGCAGTTTAAGGATACGCTGGCGGCCTTGATGATTACCTATCCGTCCACCCACGGCGTTTACGAACAAGCGTTTCGGGAAATCTGCGACATCGTTCATCAACACGGTGGCCAAGTGTATATGGATGGCGCTAATTTCAACGCCTTGGTCGGTCTATGTCGGCCCGGCAAGATTGGCGCGGACGTGGCGCATTTGAATTTGCACAAGACGTTTTGCATCCCGCACGGCGGCGGCGGTCCCGGCGTGGGGCCTATCGGTGTGGGTGCGCATCTGGCGCCGTACTTGCCGGATCACCCACTCGTGGAAGGCGTCAATCCCGCCAAGGGCGAACACGGCACGGTGGGTACCGTATCGGCGGCGCCGTGGGGCTCTGCGAGCATTCTCACCATTTCCTGGGCCTACATCGCGATGATGGGCGCCACCGGCCTGCGCCGAGCAACTTTGACCGCAATCATGAATGCCAATTACATCGCCCGCCGCCTGGCGCCGCATTACCCGATTCTGTACACCGACGCCAACGGCTGGGTCGCGCACGAATGCATCATCGATTGCCACGCCTTTAAAAAAACCGCCAACGTCACGGTCGAGGACATCGCCAAGCGTCTGATCGATTACGGTTTTCATGCCCCGACCGTATCGTTTCCGGTGCCGGATACCTTGATGATCGAACCCACCGAAAGCGAAAACAAAACCGAGATCGACCGCTTTTGCGCGGCGATGATCGCGATCCGCGACGAAATCCGCGAGATCGAGACTGGCACAGCCGACCCGCAGCACAACGTGTTGCACAACGCACCGCATACCCACCGCCTGTTGCTGGAGGACTGGCATTTGCCGTATTCCCGGCAAAAAGCCTTCTTCCCGGACTGCCACCAGCACGACGACAAATACTGGCCGCCGGTCGGCCGCATCGACAGCGTCTACGGCGACCGCCACGTATTTTGCAGTTGTCCGCTGGACTGGGCGCAAGCCGCGACGGAGTGCGATGTCGAAACTCGTTAACCAGCCGCTGGCCTTCGTCGACCTGGAAACTACCGGCGCGACTGCCACCAAGGATCGCATCACCGAAATCGGTATCGTGCTGGTCGATGAAGACGGCGTGCGGGAATGGAACCAACTGGTCAACCCGCAAACCCGGATTCCGTTGTTCATCGAACAAATGACCGGCATCAGCAATGAAATGGTGGCGCAGATGCCCAGTTTTGCGCAAGTGGCCGGCGAGGTGGCGGAATTGCTGGAAGGGCGCTTGTTCATTGCTCACAACGCCCGTTTTGACTACGGGTTTTTGAAGAACGAATTCAGCCGGTTGGACATGAGCTTTCGGCCGCAAGTGTTATGTACCGTCAAACTGTCGCGGGCTTTGTATCCGCAGTACCACAGGCATAATCTGGACAGCCTGATCGAACGGCATGGTTTGCAAGCCAAAGACCGGCACCGGGCCTTGGCCGATGCCCAATTGATTCACCAATTCTGGACTCAAGCCTGCGAGCAGTTCTCGGAGGCGGTGGTCGACCAAGCCGCCCAGCGTTTGGTCGGCCGCTCCAGTCTGCCGTCCAACATCGACCCAAACTTAATCCACGATTTGCCGGAAACCCCTGGCGTTTACCTGTTTTACGGCGAGAACGACCTGCCGCTGTACATCGGTAAAAGCGTCAACATCCGCAACCGGGTGTTGGCGCATTTCGGTGCCGACCACAAGAACAGCAAAGAGATGAGTCTGGCCCAACAACTGAGACGCATCGACTGGATCGAAACCGCAGGTGAGTTGGGCGCGCTGTTGCTGGAAGCGCGCCTGATTAAGGAAAAAACCCCGGTGCACAATCAGCGTCTGCGCCGCAAAAACGCCTTGTGCGCCTGGCAATTGCAACAACAGGGAGAACAGCTCAAGCCGGTATTGAGTTGGGCCGGCGAATTGGATTTCGGCGCCCAGGATAATTTGTACGGCCTGTACCACAGTCTGCGCGACGCCCAAAAAGCCTTGCGCGGCGTCGCCGAGCAGCACGGCCTGTGTTTAAGCGTACTGGGCCTGGAGAAAACCGCCGCCGGCCGGCCCTGCTTTGGCCACCAGATCAAAAAATGCCGCGGCGCCTGCGTCGGTTTGGAAGCACCGTTGGCGCACGCGGCGCGGCTGTTGATCGCCATGCAAAAACTCAAACTCGCGGTCTGGCCGTATCCGGGCGCGATTGGCGTGCGCGAAGGCGCGGAACTGCATGTGATTGATCGCTGGTGTTATCTGGGGACTGCGAAAAACGAAGCGGACATCGCGGAGCTGTTGCAGAGCGGTCGGCCGGCTTTTGATCGGGATACTTATATGTTGCTGAGCAAGTCGTTGAAAAAGGCGGAGGTTGTTGGGTTGTCAAAGGCGTTTAGAGTGGTTGGTTGAACCGCGTTCGTTCGGTTACGCCTTTCTAATTGGTATCTACGACCTTTTTATATTTTATTCTAGCTTTCTAGGCTGCGCCTGGTTAGCCCTTTGCAAGGAGCCGGTTTCTATGATGATCGCAATTTTTGTTATATCTGGATTGCTTATTTGTATTGCTGTACCAGTCTTCATGGTTAAAACAAAGGATGCCAGAAGGAGACTTCAAACGATGTATATTGGTTTATACATCTCTGGTCTTTCTTTAGTTACCACAATCGTATTGACATATCTCTGTTTAATTGAAGGTGTAATCTCGTTCGGCACTCGAACGCAGAGTGTAACTTTGCTTCAAAGCGAAGCCCCAGTGTTGTATTTGCTGTTGGCCCCTTTTTCAATTGCTCTGCCTAGCTGTTTTATTTTGTTTGGCTGGCGTGTATTCCAAAGCGCCCGACTTGGGAAACCATTGTCGTTAAAACTGTAATTGCAACCTCTAAGAGGAATGTCCTAAAAGCCCGGTAGGGTACGCACCGCGTACCTCCCTGGCTTTTGCTATCACGATAGCATTTTGATGGTACTACAACTTATTATAAAACAACCCAAAAGAGCGCATTGATTATCAAGGTGTCTTATGTTGATGGGAGACCTACTAATGGTGGCACGAAAGATTAGTGTTTTAGGCGTTTTTTTTATCGTTTCGTGTGCGATAGCCAATGAACCAGAATCCATACAACTTAATAATCAGTTGTCTGCCTGCATCGCTGTTAATGACATACAAACGTCCATCGAGAATGGGATTCCTGTCCTCTCGTTTGATGCCAAAATAATTAAATCAATTGCTGAGTGCGGTTGTAAATCAGCTCTGGGATCGTATTCGGTAATGGCCAAAATGGCAGAATATCAATCGTATATAATCGTTGGAAAGGTGGCTTTTACAAAATCCGAACATAAGTATTGGCCATTGTCGGCGGAGCAAGGTTTGATTGACAAAAGAAAATTGGAGATTGTCTTATCCTGTGCTCAACCAGACTAAATATTTTTCTCGTTCCCACGTGCTGCGTGGGGATGTCGGGCTTGGCCGCGCTGCGGCGTGTGCGTGACCGCAGTGCGGAACATTGTGGTTCCCACGCTGCGCGTGGGAACCAGATAACAATGAAAAACCAGATATTGACCGCATTGAGTAACTCTACAGGTACGCCTTCTAACATCAGCCATCAGATTTAGCGCAAATGGGGAGCCAAGAAAAATTGACTAAGCTGTAACCGTTCATCGGGAGGCCGTTTGTCCGTTGAACGGAGGATAGGGCTTTGCGCATCCGCCCAATGATGCTTTCTTGAATTTCTTGTTCGGATCGTTGCGAGAGAAATTCCGGCTGGACCGTGCTTTGCCCGTTGGCGAACGGCCAAGCTTGGGCGCCATAGCATGCTTGCTAAGCATTCTTTCGCGTCAATGCCATGCCTGTAAAGCTTGCCGGGTATTTATCGCTAGCCAAAATCCAGTGTTTTTCAGTTCCGCTTCACGGGAATGCTGCTATTATCAAGCTCACACGACAGACTGTTAACTTCACTGCTCGATTCCACACCAGCTGATGTCCGAAAACACCATCAAATACGCCCAACTTGTCGATCTTGCCAGTCTGCAAACGCTGATGGACGATTTGTACCGGGTGATCGGCATACCTAACGCCATTATCGATACCGACGGCGTTGTTATCACCAACGCCGGCTGGCAAGATGCCTGTGTAAAATTTCATCGGGTCAACCACAACACCTGCAGTAACTGCATAGAAAGCGATACGGCATTGGTTGAAAGCATGTTGAAGGGAGAGCGATTTGCAATCTACAAATGTCTGAACGGGTTGGTAGATTCGGCTATGCCGATTATCGTCGAGGGCCAGCACGTCGCCAATATTTTTACCGGTCAATGTTTTATTGATCCTCCGGATCTGGAATTCTTCCGCAGTCAGGCCAGGCGATATGGGTTCGAGGAAGCTAGTTATCTGCAAAGCATCAGCAAGGTCCCGGTCATTGCCAGGCAGCGGCTGGAAACTATCACGGAAATGTACGCGCACCTCGCGCAAGCCTTTGCCAAACACGGTGCGGACCGGTTGCAGCAAAAACTGGCGGCGGCGGAATTGGCGGAGCTTAATAACGAACTGAATCGGCGCGTCGAAGAAAGAACCGAGCAACTGTTTCAAAACAATCAGCAGTTGCTGCTGGAAAAACGCGCCCTGGCTGCCAGCGAAGCACGCTTATCGGCATTATTCAAACACATGAGTAGCGGCGTGGCGGTATACCGAGCCAGCGAGGACGGCCGGGATTTCATTATCATCGGTTTCAACAAAGCCGCCGAGCAGATCGAAAAAATCACCCGCAAAGAATTGATCGGTAAAAAACTTACCGAAATGTTTCCGGGGGTATTCGAATTCGGCTTATTCGAAGTCTTGCATCGAGTGGCCAAAACCGGAACGCCGGAAGCTTTTCCGCCAGCGTTTTACCGCGACGAGCGTATTCAGGGTTGGCGGGAAAATTATGTGTATAAATTGCCTGGCGGCGAAATTGTCTCGATTTACAACGATGTCACGGAGCGCAAACTGGCGGAAAAAGCCTTGCATTTGACGCAGTTTTCGGTGGATAGAGCCACTGAATGTTTGTACTGGATAACCGCCGACGCCAGATTCCAATTTGTAAACAACACCGCCTGCCAAGTATTGGGTTATAGCCGCGAGGAGTTGCTGACATTTTCGGTAATGGATATAGACAAGGATTTAACGGCGGAAAATTGGCCCGCGCATTGGCAGGAAGTCAAACAAAAAGGCGCATTGAAAACCGAAGCCATCCATCGCTGTAAAGACGGTCGGGAAATTCCGGTGGAAGTGGCCGCGAATTATCTGGTCTTCGAAGGCCTGGAGTATAACTGCGCGTTCGTGCGCGACATCAGCGAGCGCAAAGCCCTGCAAGCGGAGCTGGAGCGCCAGGCGCGCATCGATTATCTGACCGGGATTGCCAATCGCCGTTATTTCATGGAGCAGGGCGAAGCGGAGTTGGCGCGCAGTGATCGTTACGGCAACCCGTTGTCGGTATTGATGCTGGACATCGACTATTTTAAAGCCGTCAACGACAACTACGGCCATGCGGCCGGCGATCAGGCCTTGCAAAAACTGGGCTGCATTTTGGTGGAAGTTTTGCGGGAAATCGACATTCCCGGCCGCATGGGAGGCGAAGAATTTGCGATCTTATTACCGGAAACCGGCTTGCTTAAAGCCCTTGAGGTGGCGGAGCGACTCCGAAGCGTGGTGGCCGGCAGCGTGATTCCGGTTGAATCGGGGTTTGAATTGCAATTTACCGTATCGATTGGCGTGGCTACCCTGACGGATAAAAACAGCAGTATCGGCGATTTACTGAATTTGGCTGATAAGGGTTTGTATCAAGCTAAACACAGCGGCCGGAATAAGGTCTGTAGTTTTTCGCTGCAACATTAGAATTGCATCGCTCGTCAAAACCCTCTTAACTCCGCGCCGCCTCGATAAATTGCGCCAAGGCCGCCACGGAACCGAAGATTTTCACCACATCGTCGCGTTCGGCATCAATTTTTACCTGATACTTTTTACGTATCGCCAATCCCAGTTCCAGTGCGTCTATAGAGTCCAGGCCCAGGCCGTCGTTGAACAGCGCGGCGTGGCTGTCGATGTCCGCCGCATCGACATCTTCCAGCGCCAGCGTGTCGATAATCAGGTGTTTTAATTCAGTTTCCATCTCGCTCATGGCGTTCTCGTTGTTGAGTAAAATAATCCTGTAAATACTGCGTTAAACGCCGCACCGCTATCGAGCGCGGTTGCAGTTCCCGGAAAGGCTGCAATTCCACATCCTCGCCGACGATCATTTGCAAATGAAAACGCCGCTGCGGGATTTGGTACCAGGCTTGAGTTTTGGTGAGGGTGCTGGGTTTACAGGTCAGCGTTACCGGCGTGATTATACTATCGGCTTGTAAAGCAATGGCTGCGGCACCGCGTTGAAAACGATAAGGCCGGCCCGGCACCGAGCGGGTGCCTTCCGGAAAAATGATCATGGTGCCGCCGTTTTGCAGCCAAGCGGCGCAATCGTTGACCATCGTTTCAGAATCGGCGTTGCTGATATAGCCGGCATTTAAGATTGGGCCGCGCATCGCCGGGTTGTGCCACAGGCTGGCCTTGACGATGCAGTTGGCTTGTTTGATTCGGCTGATTAAAAACACCACATCCACCAGCGTCGGGTGGTTGGCGACAATCAGCTGGCGGGGACGGTTGAGTTTTTCCAGTCCTATCACTTCATAGCTCATGACGCCCAGTCTGTGCATCAAGCCTATAAACATATAAAAACTCAGATGCACCGTGTATTGGCCGCGGCCGGCTTTTTCGGCGCGGCTGCCCGGCCATATTGCCAAGAGCGGAAACACCAGCAGCCACAGCATCACGCCACCGATCCCGAAGCTGGTAAAGCTGATCGCAGTGGCCAGTAAACGCCAGCCGTAATCGATTTTTTGAATTAGAGTTTGTGCCATCGCCAGCTGCGGTTCTGATCGCCGAACTGCAACATGGCTGGGTCGGCGGGCAGGAATTGGATTAGGGTCGGCAATTGTAGCGGTTACTGGCTATTGTGACGAGTTATCGACGATAAACCTGAAAATCCGTTGCGGCGGTTGTAAACCGTGCATGGATGCGATAGGTAGAGCACTCAGGCGTAGTTCCTGAGCAGAACCCCACCCACCCTGCCTCAGGGCGAACGGGATTGGCTATGCCCAGCATAAATGAAACCGCTTGGAACTATGATCTGTGTGCCATAGCCCCAAGTTAGGATGAAGCGTGGACGTTATATGCAGCCCGGCAGCGGACGGGAATCCTCTTTGCTGAACTGCGGCAAGGTGGCGAAGGCTTCTTTGAGTTTTTCGTGCCACATCTTGCGGATTTTGCTTAAGTATTCGTTGTCTTCCTGGAAGCAATAGTACTCGTCCAGCGTCAGCGTATCCCGGTGATAAATCAACAGCTCCACCGGCGCGCCGACGCTGGCATTACTGCGCATCGTTGAGTCCATCGAAATTAAGCAGCAACGCCCGGCTTCGTGCAGTGCGGTATCGATTTTTAAAAACCGGTCCAGCACCGGTTTGCCGTATTTGTTTTCGCCGATTTGCAGATAAGGGGTTTGCCTGGATGTGGTGATGCAATTGCCTTCCGGATAAATCAAATAAGCGCCGTGCGGCTCCTGGCCGATTTGCCCCGCCAAAATAAAAGTGGCGGACGGATTGAAGCTGCTTTGTCCGGCATCCACATGACGGCGCTGCTTTTCGACGCTGATCCGCCCCAGATAGGCGGCGGCTTCCGACAGATAGTTGACCGTGTCCAGATTCACTTCGGTCTCTTCTTTCATATCGCGCTTTAACTGGTCGATCACGGCCTGCGTGGTAGCCAGATTGCCGGCACTGAGCAGCACGATTTTCCGATCAGATGCGGTACAAAACGGGTGCATTTTGCCGTAAATGCTGACATTGTCGATGCCGGCGTTGGTTCTGGAATCCGACGTTAATACCAGTCCGTCTTTTAGAGAGACAGCAATACAATAAGTCATACGCTCTGCGCCTGAAAAATAAGGTTGCCCGCAGTGTACTAAAGAAGCTGCGTAAAGGCCAAGGACAGTATCGATTAACTGGCGGGGTAAGTTGTTAGATGCATCTCAGGCTCGGCTTTCAGTATACTGAGCCGACACGTTTAAATCAGCGGCGGGTAATTCATAGATGATTAGTAAACCAGGCCTGTATCTCGTTGGGGGAGTAGCTGCCGTTGTGCTGGTCGCCAGCGGTTTTTATCTCAAGGATGGCAGCCGGCGGAGCGATGCCTTGATCCTATACGGCAACATGGATATTCGCCAGGTGGAACTGAGTTTTCACGATCCGGAGCGCGTCGAGCAGATCCTGGTTCAGGAAGGCGAGCGGGTCAAACGCGGTCAATTGCTGGCGACGCAGGCTTTGGAGCGCTTTCAATATAGCCGCGATCAGGCCGCAGCCAAAGTGGATGTGCAACAACATCAGCTGGATAAACTGTTGCACGGTTCGCGGCCGCAAGAAATCGGTAAGGCCGGCAACGATGTCAAAGCGGCGGAAGCGGCGGTGGTACTGGCTAAGAAAGAGTTGGTCCGTTTTCAGGCGCTGGTCAAACGCAAACTAAGCTCCGCCGAGTCCCTGGATCGGGCGCAAGCCCAATACGACGCGGCCAGGGAGAATCTGCAAGCCTTGAAACAGCAATATGCGCTGACTGAAATCGGCCCGCGCCGGGAAGATATTCAAGCGGCGCAAGCACAACTGAAAGCTGATCAGGCCGCGTTACAGCTGGCTGATAAAGTCTTAGCCGATGCGCGCTTGTACGCGCCGCAGGATGGGGTGGTCCAGAACCGCATCCTGGAGCCCGGCGACATGGCCAATGCCCAAAAGCCGGTATTGACGTTGGCCTTGCGCGAGCCGTTGTGGGCTAGAACTTATGTGGCGGAAGCTGATTTGGGACGACTGCGTTATGGTCTGCCGGCTAGTTTGGCCAGCGACAGCTTTCCGGATAAAAGCTATCGGGGTTGGGTAGGGTACATGTCGCCGACGGCCGAATTTACGCCTAAAACGGTGGAAACCACCGAACTGCGCACCAGCCTAGTCTATCAAGTACGGATATACACCTGCGACCCGGACGATCAATTACGGCTGGGTATGCCGGTCACGGTAACGATAGACACCCAGCAAGCACCGATGGCACAACCGAGCTGCGAACCCGCGCCGTGATTGCCATCGCGGCCGATGCCGCACAGGCGCCATTGACCTTCAGGTCGGTAAGCAAACGCTTTACCGCCGGTGACCGGGTCGTACCGGCCTTGCGGGATGTTTCCTTGCGGCTGTCGCTCGGCCAAGTCACGGCCTTGGTTGGCCCGGACGGTGCCGGTAAAACTACCTTATTACGCTTGGCGGCCGGCTTGTTGTTGCCCGACAGCGGCAGCATAGCCAGTTTTGGTTTGGATACGGCTGCCGCCGGTGCCCAATTGCACCAATTAATCGGCTATATGCCCCAGCGTTTTGGTCTTTATGAGGACTTGAGCGTGCTGGAAAACCTCAATCTTTACGCCGATCTTTACGGCATATCGCTGCAGGACAGGCGGCAGCGCTTCGCCGAGCTGATGCGCATGACCAATCTGCAAAAATTCAATCAGCGTCTGGCCGGCCAGCTATCCGGCGGTATGAAACAAAAACTGGGTTTGGCCTGCACCTTGTTGAATCGGCCAAAATTATTGCTGCTGGACGAGCCGTCGGTCGGCGTCGATCCCTTGTCGCGCCGCGAATTGTGGCAAATTATCGAGTCGCTGGTGGCGGAGTTCGGCACCACCGTTTTACTTAGCACGGCGTACATGGATGAAGCCGAGCGTTGCCAGCAGGTGGTATTGCTGGATAGTGGCGAAATTCTGCATCAGGATGCGCCGGCCGGTTTTCATCGCTTGGCCGAGGCTTGCAGTTACCAGTTGTCCAGCCCGGTGCTGGGTAAACGCATGCTGCAACAACGTTTGCAGATGCATGCCGATCTAATCGACTCGGTGGTACAGGGGGACGCGGTGCGGGCCGTGGCGCGTCCTGCTTGCCCGCCGGATTGGACGGCGATATTCGATACTGCCGAGCAAGTGCGAATTACCCCGGTGCCACCGCGTCTGGAAGATGCCTTTATCATGTTGCTGCTGGCGCGGCACGAGGAAAAGTCGCCAGTGGAAACCGTCTGTTTTGTACCCGGCAATGGTTCGCGGTTTTTGGCGACTGAGCAACCGGCAGTGATTGAAGTCGAGCAAGTTGATCGCTGGTTCGGCAATTTTCAGGCGGTTAAGAAACTGTCTTTCGAGGTGAGGCACGGCGAGATTTTCGGCTTGCTCGGTGCCAACGGTGCCGGTAAGACCACGACATTCAGAATGTTATGCGGCTTGCTGCCGGCCAGCAATGGCCGCTTGCGGGTGGCCGGTCTGGATTTGCGCAATGCGGCAGCCCAGGCCAGGGCCAGACTGGGCTATATGTCGCAAAAGTTTTCCTTATATGGACAATTGTCGGTCAGACAAAATCTACAGTTTTTCAGCCATGCCTACGGTTTACGCCATAAGTGGCGAACAGAGCGCATAGCCTGGGCGCTTCAAGAGTTTGACCTCACTGAGTTTGCCGACACCAATAGCGTCGATCTGCCGCTGGGTTACAAACAACGGCTGGCGCTGGCTTGCGCGTTGATGCACGAGCCCGAGATTCTGTTTCTCGACGAACCGACTTCCGGCATCGATCCGCTGGCGCGCCGCGAGTTTTGGAATCGCATCAATAGCCTGGCGGCGCAAGGCGTGACGATATTGGTCACTACGCATTTCATGGAAGAAGCCGAATATTGCGACCGGCTGTTAATCATGCGCGAGGGCGACATCCTGGCCGCCGGCACGCCGGCCGAGATTCGTAGCCGTAGTCAAACCGCCGAACAAGCGCCGGCCGAGACGATGGAAGAAGCTTTCATTCGCTTGCTGGAACTCACAGGAGCGTCGGCCGGATGAGTGCCGCCAGCCAGCGCCTGTTGGGCTTGATTCGCAAGGAGTTTTTACAAGTGCTGCGCGACCCCAGCAGCCTGGCGATTGCGTTTGCGATGCCGGTGTTCTTGCTGTTGTTGTTCGGTTACGGGGTGTCGCTGGATGCGCGCCGCGTGCCGATAGGTCTGGTCGTCGAGCAGGTCTCGCCGGAATCGCGCAGTTTTAGCGCCGGCTTCGATTATTCGGACTATTTTCAGGCGCATTACTTCCGCGACCTGCGTGAGGCCCGGCAGGCCTTATTGACCCGACAAATCAATGCCATCGTGCATTTGCAGGCCGATTTCGACAAACGGCTAACCGGTAGCGAAACGGCGCCGATTCAGGTTATCGTCAATGGCGTCGATGCCAATACTGCCCGCCTGACCAGCGGTTATGTGCAAGGCGTTTTTGAAACCTGGCTCAATGCTCGCGCTGCTTGGCAGGGACAGGAAGCGCCGCAGCCGGTGCAATTGGCGACCCGGGTTTGGTACAACAGCGCCTTGCGTAGCCGCAATTTCCTGGTGCCGGGCTTGATCGCCGTGATTATGACCTTGATCGGCGCGTTGCTGACCGCTTTGGTGATGGCCCGCGAATGGGAGCGCGGCACCATGGAAGCGTTGATTTCGACGCCGGTCAGCGTCCGCGAAGTGCTGCTCGGTAAACTGATTCCCTATTACTTGCTGGGCATGGGTGGCATGTTGCTGTCGATAGGCATGGCGGTATTTTTGTTTCAGGTGCCCTTGGTCGGTTCTTTGTGGGTGTTGCTGGTGGCGGGCACATTATTTTTGCTGGCGGCGCTAGGCATGGGTTTGCTGATTTCCATAGCCGCCAAAAATCAGTTTGTCGCCGGGCAGATTGCCATTGTGGTGACTTTTCTGCCGGCCTTTATCCTGTCCGGATTTATTTTCAATATTGATAGCATGCCGTGGGCGGTGCAGCTGTTTACCCATCTGGTGGCGGCTCGTTATTTTGTGGCGATTTTGCAGACCGTATTTCTGGCCGGCGATATTTGGGAAGTGATTTTACCGAACGCTTTGGCTTTGTTACTGATGGCCTCGGCCTTCCTGGCATTGGCCCTGTGGCGAGCGCCGCGCCGTCTGGAGTGACGAATATGTGGTGGCGTATTCAGGCTTTATTGATCAAGGAATTCCTCAGCCTGCTGAAGGATAAAAAAAGCCGCTTTGTCTTGATCGTGCCGCCGCTGGTGCAGTTATTTTTGCTCAGCTATGCCGCTACTTACGATGTAAACCAACTGCCGATCGCGATATACAATGAAGACCGCGGCAGCGCCGCCCGCGATTTGATCGCCCGCTTCAACGGTGCGCCGGCGTTTCGCGAAGTGTTGCGCATCGAGCGCCAGGAGCAAATCGTCGCAGCGCTGGATAGCAAGCAGGTGTTGATGGTGTTGCATATCGGCCAACCATTCAGCCGCGATTTGCTGGGCGGCCGGCAATCGGCGCCAGTGCAGATATTACTGGACGGCCGCGATTCCAATACGGCCCAGATTGCCTTGGGCTATGCCCGTAACGTGATCAGCCAGTTCAACAGCGATTGGGCGCACCAGCACAACCAAACAGGGCCGCCGGCGGAATTGCGCATCAGGGCCTGGTTTAATCCCAATCTGGAAAGCCGCTGGTTTATTGTGCCCGGTATCGTCGGCTTGCTGACTTTGGTAGTGACGATGACGGTGGCCGCATTATCGGTGGCGCGCGAACGCGAGCAGGGCACGTTCGACCAACTGCTGGTGACACCATTCACCCCGGCGGAAATTCTGATCGGCAAAGCCATTCCCGGCTTGATCATCGGCGTAGCCGAAGCCTCTTTCAGTATCTTCATGGTGGTCTTCTGGTTTCAGGTGCCGTTGTTGGGCAGCTTGGCCGCGCTGTATATTGGCATCGTGTTGTATGTGTTTTCGGTGATCGGTGCCGGTTTGATGATTTCCTCGCTATCGGTCACCCAACAACAGGGCCTGCTGGGTGGATTTCTGGTCATCGTGCCGGGTGTAATCCTGTCCGGCTACGCTACGCCCATCGAGAATATGCCGGAACTGGTGCAACAGCTGACCTTCGTCAATCCGCTACGTTATTTTTTGATCATTATCCGCGGCGTATTTCTGGAAGGCTTGGGGATCGCCGATTTAGCCGACCAATACTGGCCGCTGGCGCTGATCGGTTTGTGCTGTTTGAGTTGCGCCGGCTGGCTATTTCGCAAGCGTATGTACTGAACGATGCCTGGCGTCTGAGTTGCCTCTGAAATTGCCTGCTTTCAGGCCTTTGGCGCTTTGTCCAAATCCTGACAATCGGCTGGCGGGGATTGTGCCGTTACAAACATTAGGCGGCCGTATATTGGGGTGTTTGGTAGTTTATCTTAAAAAAGAATTTATATATCAGTAAGTTAAATTGATTTCATAACTGGCATGGCCTGTGCTTTCTCACTGCATAACCAATCAAGTGAGGTGAAGAATATGGAACTGCCAGTAATCAACGAAACTCCAGCAGCCAGCGCAGGCGGCTGCTCCTCCCATTCTTGCGGTACAAGTGACGATCAACTCGGGCATTTGTCCGACGAGATTCGCTCCAAGGTAGAAAATCATCCTTGTTACTCGGAAGACGCGCACCACTATTTTGCCCGCATGCACGTGGCAGTAGCGCCGGCTTGTAACATCCAATGCCACTATTGCAACCGCAAATACGATTGCTCCAACGAGTCGCGTCCCGGTGTGGTGTCCGAGTTGCTGACGCCTGATCAAGCCGTGAAAAAAACCATGGCGGTGGCGGCCAACATTCCGCAAATGACCGTGCTGGGTATCGCCGGCCCTGGTGATCCATTGGCCAATCCGGAGCGTACTTTCGAAACCTTCCGCCGTTTGAGCGCAGAAGCGCCGGACATCAAGCTCTGCGTTTCCACCAACGGTCTGGCTTTGCCGGAATCGGTCGAGGAACTGGCCAAGCACAACATCGATCACGTCACGATCACGATCAACTGTGTTGATCCGGAAATCGGTGCGCAAATTTATCCGTGGATTTTCTGGGAAAACAAACGCATCAAAGGCGTGAAAGGCGCGAAGATCCTGATCGAACAGCAACAAAAAGGCCTGGAAATGCTGACTGCCAGAGGCATTTTGGTCAAGGTCAACTCGGTGATGATTCCCGGCGTCAACGACAAGCATTTGGCGGAAGTCAGCAAAATCGTCAAAGCCAAGGGGGCTTTCCTGCACAATGTGATGCCGTTGATCGCCGAAGCCGAGCACGGCACCTTCTATGGCGTGATGGGTCAACGCGGTCCGACTCAGGACGAGTTGATGGATCTGCAAGACTCGTGCTCCGGCGACATGAATATGATGCGTCACTGCCGGCAGTGCCGGGCCGACGCGGTTGGCCTATTGGGCGAAGACCGTGGCGACGAGTTCACCATGGACAAAATCGAGGCGATGGAAATCGATTACCAATCGGCGATGGAAAAACGCAAAGTGATCCACGAAGCGATTGCCGAGGAAATGCACAGCAAGCGCGCCGCGAAAGCCGAAAAAGCTGCCGGCCACGCCGACGAGCCCAAGCTGAATACCCGTCCCGTGTTGATGGCCATCGCCACCAGCGGTCAAGGTGTCATCAATATGCACTTCGGACATGCCAAAGAGTTTCTTATCTACGAAGCCTCCCCGAACGGCGTGCGTTTCATGAGTCATCGCAAGACAGACTTGTATTGCGGCGGCGACGATACCTGCGGCGACGGCGAGAGCGTGTTGCAACAAACCATTCGCTCTCTGGCCGGCTGTGAAGCGGTACTGTGCTCCAAAATCGGCTATGAGCCTTGGGACTTGCTGGAAAAAGCCGGCATCGTACCCAACGGCGAGCATGCGATGGAGCCTATCGAAGAAGCGGTGATGGCGGTTTACAAGGAAATGGCTGCAGCCGGCAAGTTGGATGAGGCTGCGCCGCAAGAAGAGCGGGCGACGGCATAGCCCAATATTTCCTCTCCGGCCGGAGAGGGTAGGGCGAGGTGAATCAAAAAGCTTTTGCTTATTCAATTCTCCTCACCCCAGCCCTCTCTATCAGGAGAGGGAGATTGTTAGAACTGATTAACCATCGAATACAAAGGTAACGTCATGGCCTTACAAATCATTGAATCCTGCGTCAACTGTTATGCCTGCGAGCCGTTGTGCCCCAGCAAAGCCATCTACATGTCGGAAAAAGCCGGGCATTTCAGGATCAACCCGAAAAAATGCACCGAATGCGAGGGCGATTATAAAGACACGCAATGCGCCAGCATTTGCCCGATTGAAGGCGCGATTCTCGACGCACTGGGTGTGCCTATCAACCCGCCCGGCTCGCTGACCGGTATCCCGCCCGAAAAAATGGCCGAGGCGATGGCGGAACTACAAGCCCATTAACGGCTATGGCCACCGTGCATTTCTATGAAAAGCCGGGCTGCTTGAACAATACCCGGCAAAAGCAATTGCTGAGTGCCGCCGGCCATTTGCTGGTGGTTTACGATCTATTGCAGCAGCCGTGGGGCAGGGAACCGGGCAAGTTGCGCTCGTTTTTCGGCGACATGCCGGTGGCGGATTGGTTTAACCGCAGCGCGCCGGCTGTCAAACAAGGGTTGGTCGATCCGAATGCCGTCAGTGCAGACGAAGCAATCGCGCTGATGGTGGCGCAGCCGTTGTTGATTCGGCGGCCTTTGATGGAGGTCAACGAACAGCGCGTCTGCGGGTTCGACCAACAACAGGTCGATGCCTGGTTGGGCTTGGCTGCCTTGGCTTCGCAAAAGGATTTGGAAACCTGTCCCAAGCAGTCACGCTCTGAGGCCTGCAAGCCATGAACAGCGTCAGATTGGAGAGCGAAGACGGCGTACCGCTGGCGGTGGCCTTGTCGGAGCGCGTGCATTGGGTCGGTGCGCTGGATCCGAATTTGCGCACTTTCGACATCATCCTGAAGACCGCCAACGGCACCAGCTATAACGCTTATGTGATTCGCGGCAGCGAAGGTGTGGCGGTGATCGATACCGTCAAGGAAGGCTTTGCCAACGCCTTTTTCGCCCGCCTGGAAAGCGTTGCAGACTATTCGGAAATCAAAGTCATCGTCCTCAATCATTTGGAACCCGATCATACCGGCGCCTTGCCGGAGTTGATGAAACGGGCGCCGCACGCGCAGCTGTTCATTTCCCAAAAAGCTCAGTCCATGCTCAAAGGCCTGCTGAAGCAGGACGAGTTGAGCTTTACCCCAGTGCTGACCGGCGACAAGGTCTCGCTGGGCGACCGAAGTCTGGAGTTTTTGCACACCCCGTATTTGCATTGGCCGGACACGCAATGCACCTACGCGCCGGAAGAAGCGATGCTGTTTTCCGGCGACGTGTTTGGCTGCCATTTTTGCGATAACCGCTTGTACAACGACAAAGTCGGCGATTTCCGCTTTTCCTTCGAATATTACTACGCCCACATCATGCGGCCGTTCAAGGAATACGTGGTCAGGGCCTTGGAGTTGATCGAACCCTTGCCGTTGAAATTGATTGCACCGACCCACGGCCCGATTTTGCGCGACCGCCCGCAGCATTACATCCAGCGTTATAGGCAGTTATCCAGCCCTGCTTTGCATAACGAACTGCGGCCCAATCAAAAAACCCTGCTGATTTTTTACATTAGCTCTTACGGCAATACCCGGCGCATGGCGGAAGCGATATATCAAGGCGCGATGCAAGTCGAGGATGTGCGCGTATCGCTTTACGACCTGGAGGGTGGCGAGGTGGCGCCGTTTGTCGATTTGATCGAAGAGGCCGACGGTTTGGTGTTGGGTACGCCGACCATCAACGGCGATGCGGTCAAGCCGATATGGGATCTGCTCTCGTCGCTCGCGGTGGTAAATCTGAAAAACAAACTCGGCGGCGTGTTCGGTTCTTACGGCTGGACCGGCGAAGGCGTGCGCCTAGTGGAAGACCGCTTGCGCGGCTTGAAGTTGCGGGTGCCGATTCAAGGCCTGCGCGTCAAGCTGATTCCCACTGACGACGAGATACACGAGTGCAAAGCCTTTGGCCTTGAGTTGGCCCAGGAGCTTACCGGGGCCAGAGAGTCGCGGGTGATTAATTTTGCGGACCTGTAAACCGGATTAAACAGACGCTTGCTATTGAGTCTACAGCGGTATTCGTAGGCTAAACCGATCCACGGACGCATCGGTGAACTCATCGGCCGCAAGGCCGGTGAAAATCAGGAATCGTTTCGATTCCAAACCGGTTGGTCCTCAGATTAGAGGCTGCCGAGATGACTTTTAATACCTTATGGAGTTTTTACAATGGCCAAAGCGACCATTACATTTGAAGATATAAACGTGACGGTTACCGTCCCCGCCGGCACCCGGGTGATTGAGGTGTCCGAGAAAGTAGGTTCCGGCATTACTTACGGTTGCCGGGAAGGCGATTGCGGAACCTGCATCATGAAAGTGACTGCCGGTTGGAACAACTTGACCGAGCCGTCCGTACTGGAAGACAAAATTTTGCGGGAAAACATGGCCGGCAAACACAACCGTCTGGCTTGCCAAGCGCAAGTATTGGGCGGCGAAATTTCCCTTAAACCAGTTTAAAAGACGCAAAAGGAGTAACACATGGCATTAGTCACATTTACCAGTCCCGAATATCGGGATAAAACCGTTTACGCCGTTGCCGGCAGTCACACCCAGACTATTTTGAAGCTGGCATTGGAAAACAAGATCCCCATCAATTTCGAATGCGAAGATGGCGAATGCGGCACTTGCGTGGTCCGCGTCACCAGCATCGATAAAAAGCTGGAGCGCATGGGTGGCACGATGACCGAGAAGGAAAAAGCCCTGCTGAAACAAATCGGTAAAGTCACTACCGAACAGTTGGAGCAAATGATCGTCGACGACCTGCCGCCGGAATGGCGTCTGGCTTGTCAGATGATCGTTAGGGATGAAGATATTCGCGTCGAATATTAAGCGTCTGCGTCATCGTTAATAAGGCCGGAGAATCGAGTATGAGTTGCACACTTAGCATGGCATCGAATGATAGGGTAGAGCCCTTGGTTATGAAGTCGCGGCAACACATTTATGAGGATCTACTGGCCTGTGCCGACCAGTCGCCCAACAGCGTCTGGTTGGCGCAAATTATCGCCAGTTGGTGTGTCGGCGACGGCGTGCTTCCCGATAGCTTGGGCTTGAATCCAGAACAATTTCAGCGGTTGTTAGACCGCTACTTTCCCGGCTATTCCTTGGCGCCGAAAGCTTTTTCCGGTAGCAGTCTGGATTACAGCCGCATGTTGGAAAAACAGGATTTGGAAGTCCTGCTTGCGCAATTCGCCGCCAATCCCGGCGCGGAAACCGAATGGCTGATCGCGCTGATCGTCGCCGCCTGTTTGGGTAGCGATCATTTGTGGCAGGATTTGGGCTTATGGTCGCGCAGCGATTTGTCGGCCATGCTGGGCTACAACTTTCCGGAATTGCTGGTGCGCAACAGCAAAGACATGAAATGGAAAAAGTTTTTGTACAAACAACTCTGCGAAGCGGAAGGCTTATACGTTTGCCGGGCGCCGTCCTGCGAGGTTTGTAAGGATTACCAGCAGTGCTTTGGGCCGGAAGACTAAACGTTTTCGTTTGTTGGCATCCCCCGTTTTGATGTCAGTCAGCTTGGTTTCCTTGAGCCGATGATTTTAGATCACATCAAGCCCAAAATCCGATAAGCCCCTTTCGTATTTAAAACCACAGTAACCGGCGCGTTGGATTTGTTTTCCCAATACCAGCCGTGCGAGCCTTCAAAGGGCGCGCTTAACGAGCCGCTGGATTGGCTATCGGTCGTTTCTTTGTAACTTTTGAAATAGCCGGTTTTATCGCCTTGCGGCTCGCCGTGAAAATCAAAATATAGCGCCGCGCCGTTAGTGGACCACGAATATTCCAGGTTTGCGCCTTTGGCGAGATGAAATTTGTATTCCAGTCCTTCGCCAGCCGGCACCACGATTTTTACCGTATCCTGCCATTGCGAGGGCGCTGCCGGTTGCGCGGCGCTCACCGCCTGCACCGGCTCCGAGCAAGCGCTGCCTGTTTCACTTGGCGACGCCAAGCTAGTTAAACCGGTCATTTGCCCAAACCCGGTCGGATCTATGCCGTATTCAGCGGGCAACACCGCAGTGATCAGCACAACGCCCGCCAATAGCGTTGCCGACAGGCTGGCGATGGTCAGCGATTTAGTTGATTGGACTGGCGGATTGCGGTCTTGCATCGAGTTATCCATGGATGATGTAGCCCGTGATTTGGTAGCCGAACAGAATCAAGCCTCCGGACATTAACAGGGTGTTGGTGGCCGTGGAAAAGGTGTAATAACTGCGGTGGCGGCGCCAAAAGTCCAGCGCGATCAAGATAAACAGCAGGGCCAGAAATTGGCCGATTTCCACGCCCACATTAAACGCCAACAAGTTTTTCCAGAGCCCGGCTGCGGGTAGTGAAAAATCCTGCAATTTGGTCGCCAGGCCAAAGCCGTGAAACAGGCCAAAAATCATCACTGCCCATTTGGTATTGGGCTGAAACCCCAATAGGCGTTGAAAACCGCCCAGGTTGTCGAAGCCTTTATACACAATCGACAAGCCGATAATGGCGTCGATGAGAAACGGATTGACCGAGATGCTGCTTAACACGCCGAACAGCAGCGTCAAGCTATGTCCCAAGGTAAACAGGCTGACATAGACCAGCACGTCGCAAGTGCGGAATAAAAAGAAAATCACCCCCACCAAAAACAACAAATGATCGTAGCCGGTGACCATGTGCTTGGCGCCGATGTACAAAAACGGCCCGATGGCAACGCCTTGGTTGGCCAGCAAAAACCGTTCGGTATTGGCATCGACGCCGTGGGCGTAGACGGCGGGGCTGAGCAGCGTCAATAACGATAAACAGCCGATAACACAGGCATTGCGTGATATTGCGGAAAACATGTTTAAAGGGTTGGGTTTAATGTGGCAATGATTCCGCGCTGATACATACCAGCGCGAAGGCGGCAGAATACCCCGATTAAGCCGCTCGTGGAAAGGGGCGGCCTCTAAGATTAACTTCCGATACGGTTACTTCTTGGGTATGGCCGGATGCCGATTGCCCAAGTGATCGATGTCGTCCAAGCTCATAATAGGCGAATACATTAGATCGTTGATATCGCTGGAGCGTTCCCAACCCAAAACCATTTGACCGATGGCACGTTTGGTCATTTTCACGAAGCGCGATTCGAGATGCTGGCGGCTACCAGGCGAATTTTCGGGTTCCGGATGCATGCGCGCAGCCGAAACCACCGAACAGCGGCAGACCTTGTCGTGGAAGGAAAACTGGAAACGAAAATTCCGGGCGCGGCTGTTGATGTCGCGGTTGGTCAGAAATATGAAATAGGTGTTGCTGTCCGCTTCAGGCAAACGCTGTATCACGGTTTTCGCTTGCTCGAAGATGTCTTCCGCTGCGAATTGTTGACTGCCCGGCATCGGCATCAGGCCTTGTGGGCCCATCGCCACCGTGCCTTTAACACACAGGCCGAGCTCCTTACTCAAATCCCTGCCGATTTGCGCTGCAACATCTTCCGAGAAATCATTCAACGGAATCAGATAAACATTCACGGGACCGGTTTTTTCAGCCGCTGCTGGCGGGTAGAGCGAGGCGGTTGATAGGGATTTTGGCGTTGGCGCCGGGTCGACTGCGGCTAATGGCTGGGTATATCGAGAGCTTGTTGTGCAGGCGGCGAAAGTAGCCAACAAAATTATTGCTATTGATAAATGTTTCATTCGGATTGTCCTGAGCTCATATAAGTTGAATAGGATGAACGAAAATTAGTCAATAGACGCAGGATGATGTTTGGAGCCCAGACTAAGCCACTGCCTGAGGCGCTTGCTTAGGTGTTCAGCCTGATGAGTTTACCCAGTTGTCTACTTGCAACCCCGGTACTCGCACAAATTCTCGTTCGTTGTTGGTGACCAAAATCCAGCCTTCCGCTCTGGCGTGAGCCGCCAACCATAAATCGTTATTGCCGATGGGCTGCCCGATCTTTTGCAGCGCCGCACGTATCTGTCCGTAATGCTCGCCAGCTGCTTCCGGCAAGCCATACACCGGAATCAAACCGGTAAGTTCGTTAATGCCGGCTAACGCCCTTTCCCTGGCCTGACTTTTCTCCGCGCCGAAACGCAACTCGCCCAAGGTTATTACAGACATTGCCAATTCATCGGCTGCATGGCGAGCAAAACGCTCGCGCACCGCGGGCGGACTGTATTTGGCAATATAAATGCAGATATTGGTATCGAGCAGATAGTGAGCGCTCATCAAAGCGCCTCACGATCCTGGGGCGGCGCATCTTCGCGACCATCGCTCATAAAGTCGTCGGGCAATGCGGCTAAGGCGTCGAATATTAGAGCGGCGTTGGCGGGCGTTTCCCGCAATACGATTTCATCGCCCCGGCGGAAAATTTCCACTCGGTCAGTATTGAAGCGAAATTCCTTGGGTAGCCGCACTGCCTGGCTATTGCCGGATTGGAAAATACGGGCATAGGTCATAGGGGCACTCCATATGTAAAATGTAGTTACGTGAAGTATATACGTTTTCCGGTTGGTGTAAATGACCTGGATGAGTTTGGCTGAGCTCACGGCTAACTTCTTTGACGGATCAAAATGTCTCGCAAACTGACCGGCTGCACCTTTCCGATTTCCATGGCCGCGAACGTGATGGCTGGGATTCACGACAAATCACCGACGCACTTGTCTGTGATTTGAAGCAAATGCAAATAGAACATGGTTTGCGTCCAGACCTTATATTTTTCACTGGCGATTTGGTTTTCGGGGCAGTTTCGGGCGAAAGCATGGACGACCAATACCTGCTAGTCCGTGATTTTCTGGACGCTATTCGCAAGGCTTTTATTCCAGAAATTCCAATTCGCAGTCTTTATTTGGTACCTGGCAATCATGATGTAGATCGAAACGAAATTACTCCAGATCAAACAGCATGGATACGCCAACCAAATCTCAAACTCGACGATGTAATTACGATGATGAGGGATGAAAAAAATAAGCAATGGCAAAGGTTTATGGAAAGGCTGTTGAATTATCGGAACTTTCTTACCAGTTATAACCTTTTACATCTTTTACCTGGCAATCCTCACTTGATTTGGACTGATGCTTTGGAGATACACAATACTCGTGTTGGTATCGCTGGATTAAACTCCGCTTGGTCCCTGGGCGGATTCAAAATTGCGTTGAGATTAGCAGGTAGTCCAGAAATGCTTCCGTATATTCCGGCCAAAAAAATAAAGTTTTTGAGTATCAAACTAACCTGACCGGCCCCGGAATTTTGCAACCAGCGCATCGGCAGTTAAAAGCGTTATGCCTTCTACGTTGGCTTACGCAGCCAGGATACGGCCGAACGGGTCTTTGTGGATGGGTGGTAGACTTTCGATGAAAACCGCGTGATCGCTGCCGATGGGGATTTCGGTATAGCCGTTGTCCAGCAAACCGCGCCACAGCACTCTTGCGTCTACTTGAAAATCGTCACGGCCGATGCCGCGTTTGATGGCGATTTCCCAGAGGCTGGCGGCGCTGAAAAATAGCTGGTTTTGCATATCTTCCAGCATTCGGCGAGCTTGTTCAGGGAGCAAATCTGGCGAGCCAGCCGCCCAAAGCAGCAGATGGGTATCAAGCAGTAGTTTCATCGTCCGCGCCGAATAACTGTCCAATCTCTTCACTGCCCATTCTGTCGAAATCGTCAGGCACTTTGATATATCCGCTCAGGAACCCCAAACGTCGCATTTGATCGCCCGTTGGGCTGTCCAGCGCGGAAACCTTGACGAGCTGTTTACCCGCCTTGGCAATCACGAACGGTTCGCCTTTGGCGGCTTGTTCAACCAATCGAGATAAGTGAGTTTTTGCTTCGTGGATGTTGACGGTTTGCACGATGAGCTCCAGTAAACCAAGTTAACTTAGTTTAGCCTGTGATGAGTCTGTGTTGCTTGTCGTTAGAGGAGCCTGGAAAATGTATTAATCAGCCAGGATGCGCTGCAAACAACTCAGCGCATCCATTCCCAAACAAACCTACTCGTCGTCCTGGCAGCCAAAATGATATTGGTAATCCGCGATTGCGCGTTTGATGACTTCATGTGCTTCTTCGCGGCCGTAGACATGGGTAATTTCGCAGACACTTTTTTCGCTGGGTAAATGTTTGTAGGTCAGGAAGTAATGCTTCAAGCGATTGATGTACGATTCCGGGCAGTCGGAGACGTCGCGCCATTGCCGGTAGAATTCGTCGCCTTTCATCACTGCGATGATCTTGTCGTCGGCCTCGCCACCGTCCAGTAAACGGAAGCCGCCGATGGGAATGGCTTGTAACAGGATGTCGCCGTGAGTCACGCTACGTTCGCTTAATACACAAATATCCAATGGGTCGCCGTCGCCCTTGCTGACCGGTTTGCCGGATCGCGCGGCAGCGTATTCGGCGATTTTTTCTGCGCAATAACTGCGCGGAATAAAGCCGTAAAGAGTAGGGATCATGTTGGAGAATTTTTGCGGCCGGTCGATTTTCAAATAGCCGCTGTCTTTGTCGATTTCGTATTTCACCGTGTCGGACGGTACGATTTCTATGAAGGCGGTGACGATGTCCGGGGTGTTGTCGCCGGGCGAGATACCATGCCAGGGGTGGGCTTTGTGTTTTATATTCATCTAAGATTCAGTAGCTTTGGGGAATAAGGTTATAGGGATATTTACCAGGATGGGGGCAATCCGCAAGACAATCAAGCTTAATACTAGTATCTGATTGGGCTTGCGCTACACGCCGTTGCATGTGGTTATCGACATTACTCTTCGCTGGCCACTGTCGCCGGTTTGAGTTTCATGTCTTTATTCAGCCGTTGCAGGCGCTTGATCATTTCTTTTTTCATCTGTTCGCGGCCTATCGAGTGCTTCAGGCTACTGCCCATGCCCGCAACTTGATCGGTGGAGCTGCGGATGGAATAAAACACCAGCGTGCCGTCTTTATAAGGTAGGCCGCCGGCGACCACGTGGCTGGAGTTGTAGGAGTGGCCGACGTAAAACTGCCGGGAAACTATAAGGCCGCCGCCTTCGCCGATGGCGATTACCCGGTGATTAAGCACGGCGGTGGGACGGTCTTCCACGCGCCGATTCAACCATAAAAATTGTTCGCTGGTATTGGCCGGCAACGCGGCAGGGTAGTTTAACCAGGCTTGTTGCAATTCCGGAAAGTAACGCGCCCAGGCTTTGCTGTTCACGGCGTCGTTGCGCAGTTCCGCGGCCGGGTCGGCTGTGCCGCCATCTCGGCTGTAAGGGGCAATCCCGGCCAAGCCGCTTTTTTTATAGGCTTGCAGGCGTTGCAGTAAAAATTCGCGGTATTTTTGATTGGCGGTTTTCAGCAAGGTTTTGTTGTCGGCATCTTCCAGCCCGGCTTGCAGGCTTTTCAAGCTGTCCAGTTCGGCTTTGGACAGGTTGAATTCGTCACCCGGTTCCGCTTCCAGAAAGGCCTTGGCTTCGTCCAGTTGCTTTTCGGTAAAAGCAAACTTCTTAAAACTATCGACGCTGGCGTTATCGCCCAGCATGCCGGTGGCGACGATGTCGCTCTCGCCGGCATTGAGTTTGCCCTTTTTGATGTAGTCGGCCAGTTGTGGCAAGCCTACCGGTATGATCATCGCTACGCCAATCGCGAGTTCTTTTTGGCTGGTTTCGCTGACGTCGTAACCGACGATTTCGCCGCGTTCCAATGGCGGGATTTGCGCGGCGCTGATGCCGAAGTTCTGTAGCGCTTGCTGTGGGCTGGGGGCGTCTTGAGCGCATGCCGGTTGCTGAATTAGCGCAGCGGCGCTCAGTAAAATAATCGGAAAAGACAGTTTGTGGATCAGCATAAAAGCTCCGTTTCAAATAGGTATTCTGATAAAAGTATGAGGCTTTCGGCCGCAGATTGCCGAAAGCGTTCATTCTGAAAACGTGTGTGCATCGCCGCCTGCCGTTTATTTGTCCGAACCGAACAATTTAGAAATACTGGAATCGCCGCGTCCGGCTGGTTTTGCCGGTGTTGTTGCCCTTGAGGCGGACGCCGGCTGCTGATTTTTCGTATCGAACAGCCGCACAAACTCAGCAGCAGGCAGTGGTTTGGAAAACAGATAGCCTTGGCCGTAGTCGCAGCCGGCGGCAGTCAGCAACTCCAGTTGCTGCGCGGTTTCGATGCCTTCGGCTATCACTTTCAAGCCCAGTTTATGCGCCATCACAATAATCGCTTCGCACAGCGCCAGGTCGCTGGAATCGGCTTCCAGATTGCGTACGAAACTCTGGTCTATCTTCAGATAATCGATGTCGAATTTTTTTAGATAAGACAGTGACGAATAGCCGGTGCCGAAATCGTCAATAGCCACCTGGATGCCGGCATCTCGGTAAGCAAATAAATGGTCGCGGACAATATTGTCGACATCCAGCAATAGGCTTTCAGTAATTTCGATGACGACACATTGGCCGGATAAGCCCAGCTCATGCAAATAGTCTATCCATTTGCTGTCGCCCAGATTGCTGCGGGTAAATTGCACCGGCGATTTGTTAATACCCAGTTGCAAATCCGGGAGAAATTGGGCACGCCATTCGGCAACCTGTTTTGCCGCCATCCGAAATACCCAGTCGCCAATCTCCACTATCAGGCCGGTCTCTTCCGCCAACGGAATAAATTCCGCCGGGCTGATCATGCCGCGCGTGGGATGTTGCCAGCGGATCAGTGCTTCGGCTTTATGCATTTTGCGGCTGCTCAGTTCGATTATCGGTTGATAGAACAGGCAAAACTCTTGATTGGTCAGCGCTTGGCGCAGGTCGCTGGTCAGACGCATCCGGTTTTGCGCGGTTTGCTCCATCTCGCTGGTGAAGAAATTGTAGCGGTTGCGGCCTTGTTGCTTGGCGGAATACATGGCCTGATCGGCGTTTTTGATTAATTGTTCGGCTTCCTGTGCGTCTTGCGGATAGAAGGTGATGCCGATGCTGACCGAAATGTAAGCTAATTCATCGCCCAAGCGAAATGGTTCGGCAAGCTGGTGCAGGATGGCTTGCGCGACCCGGTCTATATTGGTTTCCGAGTCCAACTCGCCCAGGATGATAGTGAACTCGTCGCCACCGAGCCGAGCCACCGTATCCACATTGCGTACGCAAGCCAAAATGCGCCGGGCGGTTTCTTTTAGCAAAACGTCGCCCATGCCGTGGCCCAGGGTGTCGTTAATTTCCTTGAAACGGTCCAGATCCAGCAGCATGACCGCCAGACTGTTTTTGTCGCGCTGGGCTTTTTTGATTTCCTGGTTCAATCGATCCTGGAACATGCGCCGGTTGGCCAAATCGGTAAGCGGGTCGAAATTGGCTTGGCGCCAGATGGTTTGTTCGACATGTTTTTGCTCGGTAATTTCCGAGAACATCGCCACCCGGCGCTCTACTTCGCCGTGTTCGCCGTAGATGGTGTTGATCACTAGCCATTCTTGGTAAATATCGCCGTTTTTGCGTTTATTCCAAATTTCGCCTTGCCAGTGGCCGGTTTGTAACAGCGAGTGCCACATGGTTTGATAAAAATCCGGATCGTGGCGGCCCGATTTTAGAATGTCTGTGGACTTCCCTATCGCGTCTTCCGCGGTATAGCCGGTCAGGCGGGTAAACGCTTCGTTAATCGCGATGATGCGGTTGTCGGTGTCCGCGACCATCACCGCTTCGCCGATGGCTTGGTAAATCATCGCCATCAACTGCATTTCATGTTCTAGCCGCTTCCGTTCACTGATGTCCAAAACGGATACGAGTATGTAACGCCGGTTGTCTATATCGATAGGTGTCAAACTGATTTCGACCGGAAATTCCGTGCCGTCGCCGCGTATTGCGGTTAGGGAGCGGCTGGCGCTCATAGGCCGGGCTTTATTCTCTTGTAAAAATCGCGCGCGCTGTTCCGGGTGTTTGGCGCGGGCCCGTTCCGGTACCAGCGCTTCGACACTCAGACCTATCAACTCATCCAGCGTGTAGATAAATGCTTTCGCGGCGGGCGGGTTGGCGAGTTTGATGAGGCCGTTTTCGCCAACTAAAAACGTGGCTTCCGGCGAACCATCGACAATCTTGGACAATTGCAGCCATTGCAGCTGTTTGCGTTCGGTAATGTCGGTTTGGGTGCCGATCATCCGCAAAGCCTTGCCCTGGGCATCGCGGCTGATCACCAGACCGCGCGTTAAAATCCAGCGCCATTGGTTATCGCCGTGCTTTACCCGGTGTTCGTTGCTGAAGCGTGAGCTGCGATTTTCCAGATGCGTTTGCAAGTCGGCCATCATCCGGGCGCTGTCTTCCGGGTGTATCGTGGCTTCCCAATTCCGGTAATCGTTGTCTCTGTCTTGTTCGCTGAAATTCAGAATCTCCATGCAGCGTGGCGACAGAAACACTTTACCGTTGGTCAAATCCCAATCCCAGACGCCGTCACCGCCACTTTCCAGCGCAAATTTCCAGCGCAATTCGCTTTCCTGCAATAATTTTTCCGATAGCTTGCGCTCGCTGATGTCCGTGGAAATGCCGCATACCGCGTAGATTTCGCCTTGCCCATTACGTAGCGGAAACTTATGCGACAAATACGTATGAATATTACCGTCATGATGGGTGATCTTTTCTTCAAAAATCTGTGCCTGGCCGCTATTAGCGACCTCTAAATCGTTTTTCCACAGGAGTTCGGTGTCGTCGCCCGGAAATAAGTCGATATCCCGTTTGCCTCTGACAGTCTTATTGTCAACCGCGAACAGTTTTTCAAATTGGCGGTTGATCAGCAGGTATTGGCCTTGCAGATCTTTGCTGTAAATCACCGTGGGGGTATTGTCCAGGATGCTTTGAAACCGCAATTCGCTGACCGACAGGGATTTGCCGAACTCGACGTTTAAGGATTCGTCTTTGACCAGTTCGATAACGCCGACAATCCGCTCCTGGTCGTCGCGTATGGGCATTTGCATCGAACTGATCCAGCGGCCGTCGCCTGCGGTAAACGGGGTTTGATAGACCGTTTCGCCTTGCAACGCCTTTTGAATGCCGTCAGGAATTGGCGTTTGCGCCAGCCAGGGAAATATTTCAACAGGGTATTTTCCCAGGCAAGCGGCTTGCGGCCATCCCGTCAGGGTTTCCATATAACGGTTCCAGAGTTCGATACGGCCCTGCAGATCGTAAACAATCACGCCTTCCTGAACTGAACGCAGAATGTGTTTGTTGAAATCGCCTAGGGCTTTGCTGAATTGTTCCGAGCGCTGGTAGCGCTCGATAGCCAGCGCCAGGGAAATGCCGACGCTGGACAGCACCAGCAAAAACGACCATTGCAGCAATAGGCCGGTCTCACTGCTGTCGGCTGCAAAAAAGCCTACCTGAAAAATTGCACCGAATATGCTTTGCAGCATGACCATGCTGATTAGTAACAAGGTGCCATGCAAGCCAAAGTAGAGTGCGCCGTAAACCAGAAAAGCGAACATATAAAATGCTTTGTCGTAGTGGTCAAGATGCCACGGCCACTCCAGGAAAATCATTTGTCCCGCCAGAAACGCCGTTGTGACATAAAGTAACGCGCGCCAAACTTGATATGGGTTCCAGTCAAAACTTGGCGGCTGCCGCCAGACCAAAATAAGCGGCGTGACAATCGCAATACCCAAGACGTCGCCCATCCACCAATGCGCTAGACTGATCGGCCATTGCTGCGCCGTTATGGCGTTGAAATGTAACAGAATTAAGGAACCCGCTATGGCCGCAACGACCGAAGCCAAGGCGCCGGCAAACAGGATGCGTAAGTAGTCTTGCGGCTGTTGCAGTTTGCGAATCTCGCCCAGCAGATAGCAGCCGACAAGTGCTTCCACGGTATTGCCGCAAGCGATAGGCAAGGCTTGCTCCAGCGGGTTGCCTGCCCACAAATTGCCAAGTAATGCGCCCAGGAACACGCCGGGCCAGAGTTTTTTACCGCCGAGCAGCAAGGCTGCCAGTGCGATGCCGCTAGGCGGCCAGATGACGGATATTACGTGATTGGCGGCGAAAAACATCAACACCAGTTTGGCAACCAGCGCGTAGGCGACAGCCAAGCCGAAAACGTGGACTAGTGCTGCGGTGGAAAAGGTCGAAAAACGGCGCAAGAGATTACCTTGATGTATTGAAAGCAGGTGAAGGGACAAGCCCAATATCTTGGTTTATCTCACGAAATGCAAGGTTTTGTCACGGGCTAAGTACGGGGATTTTCGGGCATTCCTAACGGATGAAACGTGGTTTTATGCGGGTGATTTTCTTCGGTATCCGCTTAGGGTTACGCGCCCAGGTTTTCCACTTCCACCGCCACTTTCAATTCGTGGTTCTGGCCGCCGAAAATCACCCCTTTCAATGGCGTAACATCGCTATAGTCCCGACCCCAGGCGACGATGATGTGCCTGTCCCCCGGCAATTGGTTGTTGGTAGGGTCAAAGTCCATCCAGCCCAGATCCGGTAAATACACCGAGAACCAGGCGTGCGAAGCGTCGGCGCCCACCAGTTTTTTCTTGCCGGGCGGCGGCAGGGTTTCGATATAACCGCTGACGTAGCGGGCCGCCAGGCCTTGCGAGCGTATGCAACCTATGGCCAAATGGGCGAAATCCTGGCAGACGCCGCGCCGATGTTCCAGTACGGTGGTCAGCGGGGTGGCCAGGTTGGTGAATTCCGGGTCGAAGGTAAAATCGCGGTGAATGCGTTGCATCAGATCGTGTATCGCTTCAATCAGTGCCTTGCCGGGTGTGAATGAGGTTTGCGCGTAAGCGGCCAGCTCGGCGTCGGCGGCGATGAACGGCGAATCCAAGGCAAATTGCCGTGCCTCCAGTAGTGGTTCGCTTCTGTCGTTCCAGAGCGCTTCCTTGACCAGTTCCCAGCTCATGCCGTGGCTGAAATCCAACTGCACCGGTTGCGGAAAAATCTGTACTTCGCTGCTGGCGGTGACCACAAACTCCCGATGCGGCTCCCTAATCGAAAACCAGGCCACTTGATTGCCGAAAAAATCGGTACGGGTCCGATAGTCGCAGGGCAAGGGGGTAATTTTCAGCTGCGAGCTGAGCAGTTGCTGATTCGGGCAGGGGCGCGGCTGCATCCGCACTTCGTTGTAAGACAATCCCACCGGTTGTTGGTAGCGGTAGGTAGTGGTATGGGTAACCCGATAACGCATGGTGACTCCCTTAGGACAGCGATTGCGGCGCGTCCCCGTGGCGGAAATAATTGGCGGTCAAAGTATCGGACAACGCGGCCAATAGGGCGTAAATCTTGCTGAGCTGTTGGTCCAGCGCTTCGCGAATCCCGGATTCCGAGACGCTCAATAAGTCGTCGATATTGGCGATATTCAGCAGACAACTAGCCTCTAATAGCAAGCGCTCTTCGGCGCTAATCCGGCGGGTACTGGGTTCGCGCGGCAGTTTGCCGACATGCTCCTGCAAACGGGCGATTTGATAAGCTAGTGAGCGGGGATTGTTGGGGTCCATCAGCAGCAGTTCCAAAAACGAGGCTAACTCCAGGTTGCTACGATAATGTTGGCGGTAGCAAATCAGGTTGTCGCTGGTATCCAGCAGGGATTCCAGCAAGCGGGTTTCCGCCGCTTCGCTTTGCGGCATCGCAAACGCGGTTCTCAATACCGATACCAACTGCAAGCCGCGCTCCAGGCGCCGGCCGATGTCCAGAAACAGCCAGCCGTTGCCGCGCGTCATGCTCTCCATCACCAGGCCGCTGAATGCGGAGAGCGTGGTGATCAGCTGATCCATTTGCTCCTGCATCGACCACAAACCGACTTTGCCCAGGCGGCGCGCTTCGGAAACCTGTTCCTCGATTTCGTCAATGACCCGCCAGGTATCCGACGACCATAAATCGCGTACCGCATAACCGGATTGGGTCATCCTGTTTACCGTGTTGGCCAAGCTGCCTGCCCGGCTTTCGTCGGCGACCACTGCCAGTAATTCGGCTTCCGGCGACTGCAACAAACTTTCGTTATCCTCGGCAAAAAAACCGGGGTAGGTGCCGGTCATGCTGGTGACGCAGCGCAGCAGGGTTTCCAGGCTGAGCTGATAGTCCGGGCTATCGCGGTCAGGGTTGCTGAACAGTTTTTTGATCGTGGCGCGTAACAAGCGTACGCCGCCTTCCGCGCGTTCCGCGTTGCGGCCCACCCAGAAAATATTGTCTGCGGCGCGGCTGGGCAAGGCATTGCCGTGGCCGGCCAGACTGCTGCTGCGCTTAGCCGGAATGGCCGGATGCTGTGGTTCCGTGGCAACCACCCAGGTATCTTTACTGATGCCGCCGGTTTGGTTGCTGATCATCATGTTGCCATATTGCGGTGCGCTGCGACTCAAACCGCCAGGCATCAGTGTATAACCGTCCGCCCGCGCCACCATGAAGCAGCGCAGCACGGTTTGGCGCGGTTCGTAGCCACCCGCCACCAGCGCCGGCACGGTGGAAAAGCTCTCGTATTCCTGGCCGACGTAAAGCGCCGGGCGGGCCTTGATGCGCGCGCGCCAATCAGCGAGTTGTGCACGGCTGAGCTGATGGCCGAACACCGAACGTTCGCCGGGTTTGCGGTAGATCGGTTTGATGACCAGGCGTTCCAGATTGGCGAGGACGTAATTTAACTCGCGGGCTTGGCCGCACCACCAGGTGGCGATCGAATTTAGCTTTAGGGTTTGACCCAGGAAGTATTTGGCGATGCCCGGCAGGAACGGCATGATGCCGGGATTTTCCAATATGCCGCTACCTAGCGGGTTGGCAATCGCCACATTGCCGCGCCTGACCACTTCCAACAGGCCGGGGACGCCTAGCCGCGAGTCTTCGCGCAGTTCCAGAGGGTCGCAGTAATTGTCGTCCACTCGACGCAAGATCACATCCACCCGCTGCAAGCCGACCAGCGATTTCAGCCAGACATAGCCGTCGCGAATCGTCAGGTCGTCGCCCTGTACCAGGGGGTAACCCAGATAGGAGGCCAAATAGGCGTGTTCGAAGAAGGTTTCGTTCAGTGGGCCGGGGGTCAGGACCACTACACGCGGGGTGTCGGCGTCGCCGGGGGCGACGGCATTCAGGCCAGCGCGCAGGGATTGAAAGAAACGCGCCAAACGATGGACATGAGTGTCGCGGAACAAGCTGGGCAACACCCGTGACATGGCCAAGCGGTTTTCCAACGCATAACCGGCGCCGGATGGCGCTTGCGTACGATCACCGAGTACCCACATTTTTTTGTCCGGGCCGCGGGCCAGGTCGGCGGCGCACAATACCAATTGATGCTGGCCGGGCAAGCTTACTTGATCACAAACGCGCAGAAAGCCACCATGGTTGTAGATGAGTTCCAGCGGCAGCAGGTTTTTCTTGATCAGCTGGCGCGGGCCGTACAGGTCGGCCAAAATCAGATTCAACAGTTCGGCGCGTTGCAGCAGTCCGGCCTCAATGTCGAACCACTCGTCGCCGGAAAGCAATAGCGGTATCGGGTCGAGTTGCCAAGGGCGGTTAATACCGTCCGGGTCGTCATAAACGTTGTAGGTGACGCCGTTTTCGCGCAGCAGTCTTAGCGCTTCCTGGTGGCGTTCGCCGACTTCGCGGGGGCCAAGCTGTTGCAACGCCTGCATCAGGTGGGCCCAATGCGGTCTAACCCGGCCCGTCTCGTCCAGCATTTCGTCGTGGGCCCCCTTATCGAGGCGGTATCCCGGCGCGAAAGCTTCTGGTGTGCTTAAGGTTTTCATAGGTTTAGTTTGCCGGTTTACCGGGTATAGCGCAATTGATCAAAGCTAATCTCGTTTTTTTATGTTTTCTAAGCTGGTTTTTTAGTGCAGATGCCGATTCTGACGAGACTTTGGATAATGCGTAGTCTAAGAAACTCGCAAAAAGCATGCCGTTACGATCAGAAAGAGCGGAGTGCGGCATAGATCTTTTGGATTCGGTGGCTCTGCCTAGAGTCGTCCAATATAAAGCATTGGCTTGGCTTCAAGCTTCTGAACTAAAGGGTATTTGCCAGTGCTAAGGCACGATAAGTCGGTCACGGCCGAGCAAGTGATAGCCGTAGGCGCGCAACTTGGCATTGCTATTGCTTTATATCGGGTAAATCATTAGAACCGGTTTGCGTTGAAATGGTGCGGTCGTTTTTGCACCAATTTCGCGCGGACTTGCACCATAAAAGCAAATATCACGGATGCATACAGCATGGTTACTTCGACAATTTGGGCGGATTACAGCGCCGATAAGGCTTACGACGAGATGATTGCTGCGGGCGGCAAGCCGCGTGATACCTGCGCCAGTTTGAGTCAATACTTACAATCTTTGGGCATGGATGCAATTAAGGGCCGGTTGTCGGCGGCGGAGGCGGCCATCATGGAGATGGGCATCACCTTCACTGTCTATAGTGACGAGGGCAATATCGACCGGGCTTGGCCGTTCGACATCATCCCGCGGCTGATTGATTTCCAGGAGTGGCAAGCCGTGGAAGCAGGCCTGAAACAGCGTCTGAAAGCTTTGAATTGCTTTATCAACGATGTTTATAACCAGCAGCAGATTATCAAGGATGGTTTGGTGCCTGCTGATTTGATCAACAGTTCCAGCAATTTTCGTAAGGAATGTTTGGGCATGCAGCCCAAATTCGGTACATGGGCCAATATCTGCGGCAGCGATCTGGTGCGGGCTGGCGACGGCAAGCTGTATGTACTGGAAGACAATTTGCGGGTGCCATCCGGCGTGTCGTACATGATCGAAAATCGGGTAATTACCAAACGGATCTTTCCGGAGTTATTGGAAAATCTGAATATCTTACCGGTCGACGATTACCCCACCCAGTTGTTCGAAATGCTGGCGTCGTTGGCGCCGGACGCCGACGATACCCCGCAAATTGCCGTCTTGACGCCCGGTATCTATAACTCGGCCTATTTCGAACATGCGTTCCTGGCGCAGCAAATGGGTGCGGAATTGGTGGAAGGCGGCGACTTGCTGGTCAAGGACGACGATTGCGTTTATATGCGTACCATCAAGGGTTTGGAAAAAGTCGATGTGATTTATCGGCGCATCGACGATCTGTTTCTCGACCCTGAAGTCTTTCATAAGGATTCGGTATTGGGCGTGAAGGGCTTGATGCGGGCCTGGAAAGCCGGCAATGTGGCGCTGGCTAATGCGCCAGGCGCCGGGGTAGCGGACGACAAAGTGGTGTATGCCTATGTGCCTGAAATGATTCGCTACTATCTGAACGAAGAGCCGATTTTGCCGAACGTGCCGACTTATCTCTGTAGCGATCCGGAACAATGCGCCTACGTGCTGGCGCATTTGCCGGAGTTGGTAGTTAAGCCGGCCAACGAGTCCGGCGGCTATGGCATGTTGGTCGGCCCGCACGCCAGCCAAAAGGAAATCAAGCAATTTCATAAGCTGATTAAAAACAATCCGCGTAATTACATCGCCCAGCCAACTTTGGCTTTATCAACCTGCCCGACCTTGTGCGGTGATAGTCTGGAGCCCAGGCACATCGACTTGCGCCCCTTCATCCTGCAAGGTGAGAACAGCTTTGTCACCGCTGGCGGCTTGACCCGCGTGGCGCTCAGGGCCGGTTCGCTGGTGGTGAATTCATCGCAGGGTGGCGGCAGTAAAGACACTTGGATTATCAACAGGGAGCAATAAGATGTTATCGCGATCCGCCGAACGTTTGTACTGGATGGCCCGTTACCTGGAGCGAACCGAAAACACCGCCCGCCTGATCAGCGCCACGATGCATTTGATCTACGACTTGCCGTATGGTGTGGAATTAGGCTGGCGCAATTTATTAAATATTTGCGGCGTCGAAGAGGCGTTTTATCAACGCTTTAAAAATCCCAGCGAGCAGAACACCACCCGGTTTTTATTAGTCGATATGAGCAATCCCGGCTCCTTATTGGCGTCGTTGTCGTTTGCCCGTGAGAATATCCGCACCAGCCGCGAGCTGATGCCGGACGAAGCCTGGCAGCAGGTCAACGAAATGTATCTGTATGCTAATAACAATCTGGATAGCTTGTCCAATCGGCGGGGGCGGGCGCTGTTCTTGCAGGAAATCATGGCTGGTTGCCAGCGCTTTACTGGTTTTATGGCCGGGTCTATGAGCCGCAGCGACAGTGCCCGGTTTATTTGTATTGGCCGCAACCTGGAACGCGCCGATATGACCAGCCGGATCATGGATTTCGGCACCGTGCTGTTGGCGGAAAATCGCAGCACCAAAATGCGCGAGTACGAGACTATCCTGTGGATCAACGTTTTGAAGTCGTTGAGTGCGGTCTTGATGTACCGCAAGCACGTCCGCATCCGAATTAAAGGCGAGGATGTTTTGAACTATCTGTTAAAAAACCCGGATTTTCCCAGGGCCGTGGTGCATTGCATTGAGGAGATTACGCATTGCATCAAACGCTTGCCGCATGCTGTCGAACTATTCCCGCAGCTGGAACAATTGGAACAGCAGGTGCTGGGCATTGAGATTAAGCAGACTACCCCGGAGCAATTGCATCAGGTGCTGGACGGCTTGCAAGCGAAGTTCGACCATTTACACCAGCAAATCGCGGCCATGTGGTTTTTAAACAATCTTGGCGAGGCCGAAGCCGAGAAAAATTGACACTATTGCCGACAGGAAGATTTTCACCAGCCAGGCCTCTGCGGTGCTGAGCACCGGCTTGGTTGAGCGCAATCGCTCTGGGTCGAGGGCGCGCTGCTTGGATTGCTACTGACCCAAACCCCAAGTTTGCTATATCATGGAAGTATCGTTTTCTAAAACTAAAGGGGGAGGATTATGGATAAGCTAAGGGCGCTGGGTCTGGGGTCGGTGGGGCAAGACGAGCAAGCTGTTAAGCAACAGTTGCATCTTTATATCAATCTGAAACTGGCTTCATGCGGGCAGCCGACGTGTATCGATACCGAGTCGGCGCAGTTTATGGATACCGCCCAGGACTTGCTGAATAGCTATCTGGAAAAAAGCCGCTTGTTGGCCAGTTCCTCCCTTTATCCCGCCGATAGACGGATTCAAGATTTCCTGGAGCGCTATTGCGCGGATCTGGGCTTTGCCAAAATCCCCAGCTTGCCGACGATGACTTTCGAGTTGGATAAGCACGGCGTGGCGCGTGAATTATCGTTGCCTTTGGGCGAGGATGAATTTCGTTCCGAAATCGTCTCCAGCTTTCGGGTGAAGCAAGGCATTTTGCACAATCCAGCCAGCGACCGGCGTACCACGCAAGGCTCGTTTCATGTGGCCGAGGGTGGATTGCCGGTGCCCGGCGACAAGAAGCAGGTCCCCAAGCTGACGTTTGCTTTGATGCTGGGTGAGGCGTTAAATCCGCCTAATGATTTGATGGTCCTACCGTTTACCGCCCACCAACCCAAGCCGGCGCGGATGTTTGCATCATTATTGATGCGGCCGGTAGTCTGTCCGGAAATCCCGGGTGTTGCAGCCGAAAAATCCATGGAAATCCGCTTTTTTGCGCCGGGCAATCTGGTCAGCAATCTGGATTTTGTTGAGAGCATCTTCGGCAACGGCGGCAATCCTGCCTTGCCGGAATGCGATGCGGCCCTGGATGTCGAACATTGGTCCGGCCACAGCGGTTGCGTGATTCTGGCCCCGCATTTAACCAAGCTCACCAAAAAACAGCTGGGTCTACCGCATTGGGATGAAGCCACCGAACGCCAGCGCGCCGATGGCATGTGCTGGCAAGATCCCGAGGAACTGTATAACGACGGTCAGGCGTTTAAACTGACTGCGCGTGACACCAGCGGTGTCATTGTCACCTTGCTGGCCGACAACTACTACGGTTATTGCAAGAAGGAAGTCAAAACCCAGATCAGCTATGCCGCCAATTTGTTCGGTTTGGCAGAAGAGGAGCATGCCGGCGGAGCGTTGGCATTTCGTCGTGTCAATCACGGTGATGAATTTGGCATTGGCAGTCTGACCCGCGAGCCGGGCTACGATTTCGACGAGATGACCTATCACTACGGCGCGATTATGGATGTGCATCCGGAAGGTTATGCGGTGGACAGGCATTTTCCGGAGATTATTTATGTGCCGCAGGATTTGCGGATGAGTCTGGCGACGCAGAAAATTACCTGGATCAGAAACGGCCAAAGCCATAGCATTCGCTTGCAACCGGGCAAAATTTACGTGCAGCCCAACGGTTATAAAATCGAGATGTGCAAGCATCCCGGTGCGCCGTCCTGGCGCTTGATCGGCACCGTCGCGGAAGGCACTTTTTGTCATAAGCCCTGTACGGTGTCCGGCGGCGGCAAATCGGAAATTTCCAAATCCATAGAGGACGCGGCAATCTACGGCCCGTTGTTCGTGGACGATTTACAGCACGATCTGGATCGGGTGCAGGCGATTTTCGATAAAGACTATACCGGCCGCTTCTTGCCGGGCTTCGAGCGCGATGATCGCGGGCCTAGCCGGACCGTGCTCAGTTCGGAGCGCAGTCTGGGTTCCGTGATCAAGTTATTGACGCCTTCTCCCAACCATGTGCCGGAATTTAACGATTGGCTGCGCTCCATTCCGCCCAGTATTCTGGCTTTGGTATTTTTGATCAAGCGCTTTTACCGGCCGGAATGGGGCAACAATTGGCGCGACAATTTGTCGGTGGATATTATCGATGGCGCCCCCGGTCACGAGTTGAAACTGAACCAGCGCAAGATCGTCGCCACTTATTTACGGGTAGGTTTTGACCTAGACGGCGGCTGGCGCACTTTCAAAGTGCGGCAAGACTATATCGCTTGCGAGAAAGTGCAGATGGAAGACGACATCAGTGCCTCGGTGGTAGTGCCGACCGCTGCGGTACGCGCATGGCTGCCGGACGATGGCTACGAAACGAGTCTGAAGCTAGTCAGCAACTGCGAATACCGGCTGTTTCAACGTCCGGACGATGCGATTATTCCCGGTTACGACAAACAAACCGAGCTGAACATGTCCGGGCCGGGTAACTTCATGGCCAATTTCGAGCCTTTGGATCACGAGCAGTTATCGGCGGTGGTCGAAGATGTGATGACTTTTTCCAAATTCACCGCGCCCATGCAAAAGCTATTGAGCGATGCTTACCAGGACGGGAAAGGCTATGTGGTGTGTTCCGCGCATCCGCGTTTGGTGAACGGCAAACCGTCGAAAAACCCGCGCTACCTGGAAACCCGTGTCGATGTGGTGAAACCCTTACGGAAATACGTGGCCGAAGTGGGCGCGCGTTTACATCGCAAGATTCCGCTCAATCAACCGCTCTGTCATCCGGTGGACGCGGTGTTGACCGGTCGCCGCAACAATCCGCCCGAACCGGGCATCCGCGCGCTGGCGGTTTACAATCCGATTCATTATCAAGAGTTGCCGGAACTGTTCATGGATTTTGTCTGTTCCTTGACCGGCAAATCGCCGTCTACTACCGGAGCGGGTAGTGAGGGGGCGCTGACTAAAGGGCCGTTCAATGCCTTGCGCGGTACCGCCGATTTGAACAATGCCCTGGTCTCGTTCATTTTGACCGGCTATCCCGGTTTTTCCAGTTCGGCTGGTTTTATCGGTCCGGATACCCGCGTCGATCACGATATTAGTTTGTTGATTCCGGAGATTTGGGCGCGGCTGTCGCGCGAAGAGCGCCACCCGGCATTTTTGTTGGAACATGGCTATCTGGAACCGTTAACCGATTTTGAACACAAGGGGCAAATTGTCTTGGCCAGCCGTTTGGGTTATCGCATCACCAGTCATTTCGTGCACGGCTTGATGGGTAAGATCTTCGATAACCCGTATGCGGTTTTTACCGACGAGATTTTGCAGCCCGAGCGCCAGGATCTGGAGGTGTTTGTCGACGGCATCAATAATATCGTCGAAACCCAGCAGCGCGTGGCCCAGCAATATATCGAGGACGGCAGCATAGAAGATGCCTGTCCGCCGCTGTATGCGCTGCTGCATATCATGGCCGATGGTCATTATCAGGGTAAGGATGCGCATCATCCGGAGATACGGGCGATGTTTACCCGCGATTACTTGTTGGCTTCGGATTGGTATCAGGAACGGCTGCGGATCAAGCAGCAGCGCGACATCGCGTTATGGCAACGGCATGTCGATTATTTGGGCAGGTTCTTGCACGAAAGCAGTCACCAGACTTTGATCGACGAGCTGAAGTTGGTCGAACGGCATAGGCAGGCGCAACAGAAACTGGTGGAACTGGCCTCGCCGGAATATTTGCAGTCTTTGGTGGGTACTTTGGGCGCCGACCCTTTAGGGCCATACTCCGCGGGCGCAGTTTAGATTCGGCTATACCTAAAAAAAACAGGGATACCGGTCTTGTGGCCGGTATCCCTGTTTTTATATGGGGCAAGCCCGCTTGATTTAACCTTTGCGTTTGGCTTTGGTCTTGCCTTTGGGATTTTCGTGGGCGATCAGCGAACGGGCTAGCTTCCGCAAGCCGTTGGAGGATACTTCCAGCCCAAGTGGCGAGCCTATCGATTCCAACTCGTACATCAAGTCCGTCGCGGCAATCAACGTCACATAGCGCAGGCTGCTATTACCCGGTAACTGGGTTGAAGCGTCACGTAGTAGAGGGGCTAGCACGTCCCAGGAACTGTTGAAGAACTTGCGCACCGGATCGTTTTCCGCCACATATTCCGCCGTCAGACCTTGTTCAAAGGCGACGCCGGCTTTTTGCAGGACATCGCGCAAGCTTGCCCGGCTGGCGTCAGCGTTGGTGGCGATAGGGGCTTTCTCAATATTCTTTTCCAAAGACATCTGCCAACCTTGCCAGAGCTTGCGCCATTGGTTCAATTCCGCTTCGTTCAATACCGGGGCCGCTTTTAAGCCGCCGGCATTTTGGTTGGTAGCGCTGTAGCCCACGTTGATTAAAATACCTTTCTCATCGGCTTTGACTTGATTGAAGCGCAGGCTGTTGATGGTGTCGTGCAACTCTTCGCTGTCTTCGGCGGCGATGAAGGGAAGCAGCGTTTTAGTAATGTCCGGGCGGGATTGGTTTAAATCGATTTTCAGGGCGGCCAGCTTAGGTTCGGCGGCTTTTTTGATCAGCGATTGCAGTTGGGCGATATTTAATGGCTGGCCGTTGCGATCAAACGCATTCAGTTGGGTGACCGGGAAGCTCAGTACATTGCCGGAGGCATCCAAGGTCGGTTGTTGCAAGGTTTGCAAAATGCCGGACCATTCGATCAATGTCATGCATTTGCCGCCCAGCGCGGTGCCGACTCGGGCTTGAACATTGTTCTGAATTTTGACCTGGCCTTGCTCGCCGCTGATTTGCGGATGGTCTAGATCCAGAAAACTGCATTGTTTGCCGTCTTTCCAGGCTCTTACCGATTCATTCGGGCCGTCGTACAGCTCGCTAACCAGCACACTTTTGATTAAACCGTACTCCATTGGCACCGGAATATTGATTTCGCGGGCCATACCGGTCTGTGCAGTCAGCAGCAAGCCGGTGGTAAGTAACAGGGTACGCATTTTTGACATGATTTACTCCTTAACGTTGTCGGGCGCCGGTTGATTAAGCGCGGCCGTGCCGCGATAAGCGGATGAAATAGGGTAGCGGCGGTCACGGCCAAACGCTCTGGGCGTGATGCGGATACCGGGCGGCGATTGCCGGCGTTTATATTCGTTTCTATCCACCAGCGAAATCGCTCTATGCACATCGGCAACCGTGAAGCCATGTGCTACGATCTCGGCGGCGGATTTGTCCTGTTCCACATACAAAGCAAGTATAGGATCCAACACAGAATAGGGCGGCAGGGAATCTTCGTCCTTTTGGTCCGGCGCCAGTTCCGCCGAGGGCGCACGGGTGATGACCCGTTGCGGAATGACTGGTGACAGAGTGTTGCGGTATTCGGCGAGTTGGTAGACCAGTAATTTCGATACGTCTTTCAACGGCGCAAACCCGCCGGCCATGTCTCCGTAAAGTGTGGCATAACCCACGCTCATTTCGCTTTTGTTGCCAGTAGTCAACAACAGCTTGCCTTGTTTATTGGAAATTGCCATCAACAACACGCCACGGCAGCGGGCCTGGATGTTTTCTTCGGTGGTGTCTTTTTGACTGCCGGCAAACAGCGGGGCCAGCATGTCATTAAACGCAGTCACCGCAGGCTCGATGGGCAGTATGTGATATTTGACGCCCAAGGCTTCGGCTTCCTGGATTGCGTCTCGGTTGCTCATGTCTTGCGTATAGCGCGATGGCATCAACACCGCTTCGACATGATCGGCGCCCAGTGCATCAACCGCCAACGCCAATACCAGCGCGGAGTCGATACCGCCGGACAAGCCGAGAATCGCGCCGTGAAAGCCGTTTTTGCGTACGTAGTCTTGAATGCCCAACACCAGCGCCTTGTATTCGCTGACCACGGGTTGATACAAGTCGGCGATGGTGGATATTTGCGGTTGTTGATCGACAAATTCGACGATATCGAGTTGCTCTGCAAATTCCGCCGCTCGAAATACTACGCTGCCGTTAGAATCAGCGACAAACGAGGCGCCGTCAAAAATTAACTCGTCCTGGCCGCCGATTTGATTGACATAAACCAACGGTATCTGTTCGGCCTTAATTTGCGAACAAATAATATCCTCGCGCTGCTGCATTTTGCCGGCATGAAATGGTGAGGCGTTCAGGGTCAGGATGATTTCAGCGCCGGCTGCGCGGTTTTGGGCAATGATGCCGGGCTGCCAGATGTCTTCGCAAATCGTCAACGCCAACTGGCTGTCTTTAACCGTAAACAGACAGGTTTGTGCGCCGGCGGTAAAGTAACGCTGTTCATCGAATACACCGTAGTTAGGCAGGGCTCGCTTATGGTACTCGGCAAGCATTCGGCCGTCACGTAAGGCTATTGCGGTATTGTAGAGGCTGTCGTCCCGCTGTTCGGGATAACCGATCACCACCGTTATGCCGGAGACCTTCTCGGCAATTTCGGCAACGGCTTGTTGCGCCTGGTGAATAAAATCCGGTCGAAACAGTAAGTCTTCAGGTGGATAACCGGTGACACATAGCTCCGGAAACACGACCAGATCGGCCTGCCGCTGTTTGGCTTGTTCAGCGGCGGCCAGAATCTTGCCGGTGTTGGTCTGAATATCGGCAACTGTTAAGTTCAGTTGGGCTAGCGCTATTTTTATCGACATTATGCTTTGGAAAAACAATCCCGCATCGCTACACCAATATCCGAAGGCGAGCTGACCATGCTGACGCCGGCTGCTTGCATCGCCGCAATTTTGCCAGCCGCTGTGCCTGCGCCGCCGGTGACAATTGCACCGGCATGGCCCATACGTTTGCCGGGCGGTGCGGTTTGGCCGGCGATGTAGCCGACCACCGGTTTGGTGACTTTTGCCTTGATAAATTCCGCAGCTTGTTCCTCGTCACTGCCGCCGATTTCACCGACCATGACAATGCCATGGGTGTCCGGGTCGTCTTGGAAACGGCTCAGTACATCGATGAAGTTCATGCCGTGGATCGGGTCACCGCCAATGCCGACGCAAGTGCTTTGTCCCAAACCTTCGCGGGTGGTTTGATGCACGGCTTCGTAGGTCAGGGTGCCGGAGCGGGAAACGATGCCGATTTTACCGGGCAGATGGATGTGGCCGGGCATGATGCCGATCTTGCATTGCCCTGGCGTAATCACGCCGGGGCAGTTGGGGCCGACCAGTAATGAACTCGTGCCTTGCATTGCGGCTTTGACCTTTAACATTTGCAGCACCGGGATGCCTTCTGTGATGCAGACGATCAGCTCGATGCCGGCGTCGACCGCTTCCAAAATCGCGTCGGCGGCAAAAAACGGCGGTACGTAGATCATCGTTGCCGTGGCGCCGGTGGTTTTAACGGCTTGTTCGACGGTGTCGAATACCGGTAAATCCAGATGCTTGGAGCCGCCGCGGCCCGGTGTGACGCCGCCCACTAGTTGCGTGCCGTAGGCGAGCGCTTGTTCGGAGTGAAATGTACCTTGTTTGCCGGTGAAGCCTTGGCAAATGACTTTAGTCTGTTTGTCGATCAAAATAGACATTAAGCTACCTCTTGCGCCAGTTTTACCGCCAATTCGGCAGCATGATTTAGATTATCCGCAGCTACCAGGCCCAGTCCCGATTGGCTTAGCATGGCTTTGCCCTGTTCGACGTTAGTCCCTTCCAGGCGTACCACGACCGGTATGGTCAAATGCATTTCCTCGACGGCCGCCAGGATGCCGGCAGCAATCACGTCGCATTTGACAATGCCGCCGAAAATATTCACCAGTACCGCTTTGGTGGTGCCGTCGGACAAAATCAATTTAAACGCGGCTTTAACTTTATCTTTATTGGTGCCGCCACCCACATCCAGGAAGTTGGCTGGCGCGCCGCCTTTCAGTTTGACCATGTCCATCGTTGCCATGGCCAAGCCGGCGCCGTTGACCATGCAGCCAATATTGCCGTCCAGCGTGATGTAGTTAAGATCGAACTGTTTGGCTTCCGCTTCCTTGGCGTCTTCTTGCGAGGCATCGCGCATCGCGGCTATGTCAGGATGTAAGGCGATGGCGTTGTCGTCGAAATTGATTTTGCCGTCCAGCGCTACGAGTTTGCCGTCATCGGTTTGGATCAGTGGATTGATTTCGATCTGGCTGGCGTCCTTGGCTAAAAACAGTTGATACAGGCCGGTCATAATGGTTTGTAGCTGACTTTGCTGTTCCTTGCCCAAGCCTAGTGCAGCGGCTACTTGGCGGCATTGATAAGGGTGTAAACCTGCTGCGGGGTGCACTGGCACCTTGACTATTTTTTCAGGTGTTTCAGCAGCCACCACTTCGATGTCCATGCCGCCTGAGGCCGAGGCAATAAATATCAGCCGTTCACTTTCCCGGTCCAGCAACAGGCTCAAATAATATTCTTGATTGATTGCAGAAGCCTCTTCCACCCAAACGCTATTGACCGGCAGGCCGGCGGCATCGGTTTGATGCGTCACTAAACGTGTACCCAGCATCGCCGCGCTGTAAGCCTTTACTTCCTCCAGGGTCCGGGCAACTTTTACGCCGCCGGCTTTACCTCGGGCGCCGGCATGAATTTGGGCCTTTACCACCCAGGCAGAGCTGCTTAAGGACTGTGCGGCTTGCTGCGCTTGTTCGGCTGTGGACGCCACGGCGCCTTGTGGCGCGGGGATCGAAAACGCTTTAAAGAGTTGTTTCGCCTGGTATTCGTGAATATTCATTTAGTGCTCCATGGATGGCTTAAATCGCGTCTCAAGTTGGTGCTATGATTGAACTGACAAACATTCTAACTAACTCTGCATAAAAACTCGGGCAATGCTTTCTTCATCGGTCGATACTATTTATCCCTGCCCTTTTTCCAAGGGGTACGGCATTCCCGTTCGGCAAGCATGGTTGATGTTGAAGATTTTCGCCCTCTATCGGTTTGTTACCGCCTGCCTGTTTGTAATGCTGTTTTATTTGCGCTTTGGGCCGTCGTTATTGGGTTCCTACGACGCATCATTGTACCAGTTCACCAGTGTTGCCTATCTGGGGATTTCGCTGATTGCCGCGCCGGTCGCATTTAGACCGCGTTGGGCTTATGCCAGTCTGGCACAGTTATTTATTTTTACCGATATAGTCTTCATTACCTTGCTGATGCACGCCAGCGGTGGGATTGGCAGCGGCATTGGCATCTTGCTGGCTATCTCGATAGCGGCGGGTGGTTTGTTAATTGGCGGGCGCTGCGCGATGTTGTTTGCGGCCTTGGCTAGTCTGGCAATTCTTGCTGAAGAGGTGTATGCGATAGAAACGCATGCCTTCGAAAATACTACCTTGACTTATGCCGGGATGCTGGGCGTGGCTTTTTTTTCGATAGCGTTTTTATCGGTAATCCTGGCACAGCGTGCCGAACAATCAGCGGTGTTGGCCAGACGGCACGAGCATACTATCGCCAGACTGGAGAGTCTTAACCGCTATATCATCCAGCATTTGCAATCGGGCATCATGATCGTCGATGAGCGGCAGGTGACTCAACTGTCCAATCAATCGGCGTTGCGTTTGCTGGGCTTGGTCTTGCATCCGGAGGAACTGGCCGAGGTGGCGCCGGAGCTGAGGCAGGCTTTTGAGTTGTGGCGCGCCAATCGGGATCAGGATTTTGCCATTATCCAATTAGCCAATCGCAACGAAGTGCAAGTGCGATTTTCCGAATTAAGTATGGATGACGAAGCGTTGTACATGCTGATCTTCGAGGACATCGCCTTGTATAACCAACGCCTACAACAGAGCAAGCTGGCGTCTCTGGGCCGGTTGACCGCCAGTATTGCCCATGAAATTCGCAATCCGCTCAGCGCCATTAGCCATGCCGGGCAATTGTTATCCGAAGCACCGGACTTAGATGTGCAAGAGCTACGTTTGACGGAAATCATCCAGCACCATTGCCAGCGGGTAAACAGCATCATCGAGGACATTCTCAAGTTGTCTCGGCGCAACCCGTCGCAGAAACAAAAAATCGCTTTGGACCAGTGGTTGCCGGCCTACCTTGACGAGCAGAAATTGAATCTGGGCGAGCGGGCGGAGTGTTTTAAATTGACTTTTAAAGCGCAAGGCTTGAATGCCTGTATCGACAGCGGCCACTTGAAGCAAATTCTCGATAATCTCTGCGCCAATGCTTTGCAATACGGTAAGCCTGAGCTAGGGGCCATCGTGCTTGAAGTGTCGCAGATGCAGGAGGCGCCGTGCATTAAAATTATCGATAATGGCGCCGGAATTGCCGCAGAGCACCGGCAGCATTTGTTCGAACCGTTTTTTACCACTTCCCACCAAGGTACCGGGTTAGGGTTGTATATTTCCAGGGAATTGGCCGAACTGAATCAAGCGGAGTTAAGTTACGCCGCCCATTCCGGAAAACTTTGTTTCACTTTGTTGCTGGCTAATGCCGATCACGCCGTCATTGAAATATGAATATGCCTGTCACCCTGGTTGTCGATGACGAACCCGACATCCGAGAATTACTCGAAATAACCCTGAACCGCATGCACATTCAAACCCGCTGCGCGGCTAATTTGGCCGAGGCCAAACAGCTACTGGCCGTTGAGGTGTTTGATTTGTGTCTGACCGATATGAAACTACCGGACGGCGACGGGTTAGACTTGGTCGATCATATTCAATTGGCCGGTTTGCAATTGCCGGTGGCGGTGATTACTGCGCATGGCAGCATGGATATTGCGATAAAAGCCATGAAAAAAGGCGCCTTCGATTTCCTGTCTAAGCCGGTCGATTTGGGGGTATTGCGGCAGCTGGTCAGTCATGCGCTGCAAGCCTCGCTGACCCGGGTTTCCGACAAGGAGCGCCGTACCCGCGACATCTTGCTAGGCGAATCGGCATTAATGTGCGCTATTCGCTCGAAGATCGACAAGGTGGCGCGCAACCAGGCGCCGGTTTATATCAGCGGAGAGTCCGGTTCGGGCAAGGAGTTGGTGGCCAGATTGATACACCAGCAAAGCCCGCGCGGCGAGAAACCGTTTATTGCGATTAACTGCGGAGCGATTCCGCCTGAATTGATGGAAAGCGAATTCTTCGGGCATAAAAAAGGCAGTTTCACCGGCGCGGTAGCCGACAAGCAAGGCTTGTTTCAGGCGGCCGATGGCGGCACCTTGTTTTTGGATGAAGTGGCCGATTTGCCTTTGCCCTTGCAAGTTAAATTGTTGCGGGCGATTCAGGAGAAAAAAGTCCGCCCGGTCGGCGAACAGCGGGAAGTGCCTGTCGATGTGCGCTTATTGAGTGCAACCCACAAGGATTTGAGCAAGATGGTCCAAGAAGGCAGTTTTAGGCAGGATTTGTACTACCGGATCAATGTCATCGAGCTGAGTTTGCCACCCCTGCGCGCCCGGCCTGCTGATATTCCTCAGCTTACCGAACACTTATTGGCGGGCTTGGCTAATGCCAACGGTATGGATTTGCCCAAACTCAGCGACTCTGCGCTAAATGCGTTAAAGCACTACTATTTTCCCGGCAATGTTCGGGAGCTGGAAAATATATTGGAGCGGGCGCTGGCCTTGCACGATGGCGGCGTGATTGAAGCCGACGATCTGAACTTGCCGTTGGGCATGGAATTGGCTGCGGTCGAAGATTTCGACGCCGAGAAAATGTCGCTGGAAGCCTATCTCGAAGACATAGAGAAAAAAGCCTTGAGTGCGGCGCTGGAAGAAAATCGTTGGAACAAAACCGCTACCGCTAAATACTTGGGCCTAAGCTTCCGTTCGCTGCGGTATCGCTTGAAAAAGTTGGGTCTTGAATAACAGAAAATAAACTGAAGCGAGTAGGGGCGTGCTACTCGCCTAAATATCCACAGGCATGCTTATTGATACTTGCTCATGCCTTTCAATTGTTGCAGCGCGGCTTGAATTTTGGCGTTTGCGGCATCGTCTAGTTCGTTGTTTTTATACACTTTGTCCAACAGGCCTTCTTCTACCAACGCATCTTTGATCCAGCGTTTGGCAAAGGCATAACTCGCTGGGATTTTGGCGACTTCACCTGTTTTTGGATTTTTCAGACTATCGACTGGCGCTGCTGGCGCAGGGGCGGCGGCTTTTTTGGCCGGGGCGGATTTACTGGCTTTGGGGGCGGCGGGTTTGGGTGTGGCGGCTTTGGCTGGAGCGGATTTTTCGGCGGTTTTTACAGCTGCGGGAGGAGGCGGTGTCAGTTCGGTTTGGATGGCCGGTTTACTCGCTTCCGGCTTGGCGGGCTCGGGTTTACTAGTTTCCGGTTTTTCCTTTTTGCCACCCATGACTACAAATACTACATAAGCTACAAAAATAGTTGTCGCTATAAAAAGCAATTCAGCCATAACCCTTCCCCTTTTGTTTGTTTTATTTATTAAGATTCAGAACAATGTGATGACACGTTTTAAACACCGCGAGCGAATATACCAGAGCTAATCAAGTCGGTAAACTAATACCCCAATTGCTAAAAAATTCGCGAATTACGTTTAATCCGTTTCAAGTGATTAGACTGGTCACCTGATTGCTGCCCAGCAAAAGGTTAAGCGAAACCTTCTGACCATCCAGTAGATTCTGCTCGGGTTTGCCGAATGCGTAGCCCTGGCCGAAGTTTACGCCGATTTCCTTCAGCTTTACCGCTGTACCTGCCGATTCGACGAATTCGGCGATGGTTTTCTTGCCGAGTTTTGAGGCAATTTCCACCATGGATTTGACAAGTATTTGATCGGTTTCGTTGTCGAGCAGGTTTCTGATGAATTGACCGTCGATTTTCACGTAATCGACCGGAAAGGTTTTGAGATAGTTGAACGAACAAAAGCCGGCGCCGAAATCGTCTAGCGCGAATTTGCAGCCTAAGGCTCTGATTTTGTTAATCATGTGCCGGGTTTTTTCAAAATTGTCCACGGCGGCTGTTTCGGTGATTTCGAAGGTCAAACGGTTGGCGTCTATCCAGGTCATTTCCAGTTTATCCTTAATAGTGGATAGTAAATCCGGATACTGAAACGCGGTACTTGAAAGGTTCACGGCCAGGGAAATATAAGACATGTAAGTGGGCAGTGCCGCCAGAAAGTCGATGGCATTTTCCACGACCCATAGGTCTATCGCGTGAATCAAGCCGGTTCTTTCAGCTACCGGAATAAACTGATCCGGCGTGATGACTTCATTGCCTTCGCCGCGCATACGCAATAACACTTCATAGTGCGAAACATTGCCATCAGACAGCTGTACCACCGGCTGGAACACCAGAAATAGCTGGTTATCCCGCAAGGCCTTGCGGATCAGCGGCACCCAGTAAATGTCGCGGCGTCTTTCCTTGACGATGAGATCATCGCTGTTGTAAACGCAGATTTTGTCTCTGCCGGTGCTTTTTGCAAAGTTGCAGGCTTGGCGGGCATGTAAAATCATTTCGCCCGGATGAAACGCGGAAACGGTATTGTCCAGCGCGGCAATGCCGATGGAAACCGAGGCGCTGTAAGACACTTCGCCGGTGAAGAACCGGAAATTATCCACGGTGGTTTTGATGGTTTCCGCGAGAATCTGTGCTTGCTTTTTGGTTTTGTTTTCCAGGAATAAACAAAACTCGTCGGCGCCGATACGGGCGAATAAACTGCCGGCTGGTAATAGCTTTCGGACCAGAATGGCCATTTCGACCAGTAAACGATCACCTACTTCAAAGCCTTCCAGTTCGTTAATCAGGCTGAAGCGGTCCACATCAATGAATAATAGAGACCCGTCTTTTTGCGTTTTATTGCTGTGATTTAATACCAATCTCAGCTGACGTTCGAAACTGCTGCGATTGAATAAGCCGGTTAATTCGTCGTGGGCAACCAGAAACTTGAGTTTGGCATCAATAACGTTTTTGGCGGCCAATTCATTGATCAATTGTTCTTCCTGACGGTGGCGCAGTTGGCGTTCCTGTTTCAGGCTCAGCAAAAATTTTACTGCCAGTATTAATTCCTGGGTATTGACGGGGGTGTTGATTTTGTAAGTTAGACAATTGTCCTGTTGCGGTTGACAACTGTCGAGCTCACAGGCAAAGCTGTCGTCGTTCAGAATTACTACCGGAATGACCGATACCGAATTGGCGCTGGATAAACTCTGGCACATTTCCCGAGCTTGGCAAAGCGGCAGCCTTGCGTTCAGCACGATCAGACCGATCCTGTCGGGTTGATCGGCGTAAGGCTTTAATATCTCGTAAATTTGTTCGCCATTTTCAGCTACACGAATATCGGTAAAACCCTTCGTTTTCAATGTGGAAACGATTTTTTGAGCGGAGACTTCATTATGCTCCGCAACGACAATCAGTTTTTCTTTGAGCGCGTCATTGGCAATCATCTAATACCATCCAGGTATTGGCATAAAATCGGGAGCAGTCGGCATAAGGTCAGGAGGAGGGCAGCATTTAATAAGCTTGTATTTTCATATAATTGGTCTAGGTTTAAGCGCAGCCTTTAATGCTATTTCTATGCTATTGGTTTTCAGTATAGGTGTAAATTTAATTTTTTAGAATTATTGATGATAGCTTACTCACCGTCCACATTAACTGTTGCCGATTTGCTGAGAGGTGATTTGCAACTCGCCTCGCCGCCGAATGCCTATTTTTTGTTGAAAAAAATAGTCGAAGACCCGAATAAGACCGCGAAAGACGCGGCTGTGGTGCTAGAAGCCGATGCGGCATTGGCGGTAAAGCTGCTGAAGATAGTGAATAGTGCTTTTTATGGTTTTCCGTCCCAAATCAGTTCGATTACCAAAGCCATCACCATGATTGGTACCCGTGAGTTGCAGAACCTGGTGCTGGGTACCTTGATTGTCGAACGCTTTTCCGATTTACCCGGACAACATTTCTCCATTCACGATTTTTGGGCCAGAAATTTGCGTTGCGCGTTGATTGCACGCGAATTGGATATTCATTTCGGCAAGCACTATGCCGACACCGCATTTCTGTGCGGTTTGGTCCACAACATCGGACAATTGGTGTTTTATCGGCGGATTCCGGTATTGGCCCGGGAAGTCGACTTATTACTGCAATCGCAAACCCCGCTCGCGGTGGACGAAGAGGTCACGGTAGAGCAGAACGTGATCGGTTTCGACCATTTTCAAGCCGGTGCCGAGTTGTGCAAGCAATGGATGTTACCGGACGTTATTGTGGAAAGTATTCGCTTGCATTGCTTTCCTGATTTGATCGGGCCTTACGCCGATTTGGCCGCCATGGTCAGACTGGCGAACTGCTTGAGCCGAATCGAAAACCCCTACGATGCCCACGCTGTCAATGCTTTGAATCTGACGCCCGAACAAATCAGTTTCATCCTGGACAAAATCAGCGACGAGTTCGAAGTCATTTTTAAATTGTTCTATCCCACTGTCTAAGCCCGCTTGGGTTCTTATCATTATCGGAATATCTGTTGCTTAAAGGTGACAGGGGCCGAGCTCGACTATCCCATCATCAAGCTGCCGATACGCTAACGACTTGTATCGAATGCGGTTTTTGTCGCAAAAAAACAACGGATAGGCCAACTAAATTCGTTTTGTCATAAAGTTGTCATATTGCCTCCATACAATGCGATCAAGCTTTTTGGTCATCGTGATCATTGAGTTAACGCATTGATTTATATAATTATTGGAGAAATTTGATGAGACTTTCTAAGCTGAGCCTGGCAGTGGTCGCCATTATTGGCTCGGGTATTTGCGCCGAGGCGATGGCGCTGGATTTGTATGTTGATGCCAAAACCAAGCAGATTTTTGCCGAACCGGGTCCAGGTCGCACTAAGTTGGGTTCATTTGAAAAAGTCGAAGATACGGTTGCTAAAAAAGTTGAAGCCGACAATCAAACACAAAAAGCTGAGATCGACAAAATCAAGCAGGATCTCGAGCTGAAAACCAACGAACTGAAAGCGCTCGACGAGCATATCGTTGCGCAGCGCGAAGACAAAGCCAAGAACGACGAAAAATGGTTTAATAAAATCAATGTTCGCGGCTATACCCAGTTGCGGTATAACCAAGCACTATCCGGCGATAGAACAGCGGGCGAGCCGGAGTTGAAATCGGTGGGTGATGGCTCGATAGGTAACAATCAAGGTTTTTCTTTGCGTCGAGTGCGTTTGGTATTTTCCGGCGACATCAACGAGTATATCTCCTTGTATCTGCAACCGGATTTCGCAACCACCAACGGTGATTTGAACTTTGCGCAGTTGCGGGATGCCTATGCCGACTTGGCGTTCGATAAGGCTCACGAATATCGAATCCGTGCCGGTCAATCCAAAGTCCCGTTCGGTTGGGAAAACCTGCAATCCTCGCAAAACCGCCTGACGTTGGATCGTGACGACGCATTGAACAGCGCGGTGCCCAGCGAACGTGACCTGGGTTTGTTTGCCTATTGGTCGCCTAGCGATGTGCAAAAACTTTGGAAAGACCTAGCCAAGAAAAATCTGAAAACCTCCGGTGATTACGGCGTCTTGGGTTTGGGTGTTTATAACGGTCAAGGCATTAACAAAGCGGAAGCTAACGACAACTTATATTTGGTCGCTCATTCGACTTATCCGTTTGACTTAGGTTTCATGGGCTTGCGTGGGCAAGTCATCGAAGTAGGCGCGGATGCAATGTCTGGAAGATTCAACCGGTCCACCAGTGCCTATACCAGCAGATTTGGGTCAGGCACGCCGACCGCAAGAGATAATAGCGAAGATAGAGTTGGCGTTCATGCCGTGTTGTTCCCGCAACCGTTTGGTTTGCAGGCGGAATGGAATTGGGGCGCAGGCCCTACGCTTAATCCATCTGCCAACCGTATTGAGAGACAAAATCTGGAAGGTGGCTATGTACAAGCGATGTATAAAATCGATAACGTATTCGGTACTAAAGGTAGCATGATGCCTTATGTCAAATGGCAAACCTATGATGGTGCCTGGAAGGGTGTCGCCAACGCTCCAAGAGTCAATGTGGACGAGGTTGAGGCCGGTGTTGAGTATCAAATCAACAAGGCGTTGGAGTTAACCGTGGCTTATGCGACGATGAATCGTACTCAAATTCAGACGCAAACAACGGCGGCTGGATTCTTGCAACAAGCCAGCGGCGATTTGATCCGTACCCAGTTGCAGTTCAACTATTAATTGATGGCGGAGCGCTGATTCTCGGCGCTCCAAAAGAATTTCTGGTTTAAAAATAAAAGCCCCGTTTCTTGCGAATCGGGGCTTTTTTGTTATCACTATATTCTCGAGTACTCATGTTGACCCTGATTATCGCGGAGCGACGTGAATATATCCGCACAAGGTGAGTGCTGAGTCAGACAGTCTGCTAGACTGATCAGCCTATCAAAAAAACTCCGAAAGTTATGAGTGAACACTCTCTAGCCCGTTACGGTTGGCTCTCTATTGCTGCCGCAATCAGTACTATCGCATTAAAAAGCTACGCCTATTGGTTGACCGGCTCCGTGGGCTTGCTGTCCGATGCGTTGGAGTCGCTGATCAATTTGGTGGCGGCGATCATCATGCTGGTGGTGCTGACTATTTCGGCGCGGCCGCCGGACGATACCCATGCCTACGGCCACGAAAAAGTCGAATATTTCTCCAGCGGTGCGGAAGGTATCATGATTCTGTTGGCGGCTTTTAGTATCGGCTATGCGGCCTGGGAACGGTTGTGGAACCCGCTGCCGCTGCAGCAACTTGATCTGGGTATTGCGGTTTCGGTGTTTGCTTCGTTGATCAATTTGGCGGTTGCCCGAGTTTTGATTGGTGTCGGCCGGCGCCGGCAGTCGATCACGTTGGAAGCCGACGGTAAGCACTTAATGACCGATGTCTGGACGACGGTCGGGATTTTGGTCGGTATCGCCATCATCTCGGTGGCAAACCGTTTCGAGCCGAGCCTGGCGTTTGCCAAGCAATTGGGCCTGAACGGCTGGGAAATACTCGACCCGATTATTGCCATCGGCGTGGCGTTCAATATCGTCTGGGCCGGCTTGCAATTGATTCGCCGGACCGTGTCCGGTTTATTGGATGCGGCCTTATCGCAGGAGGAAATTGCGGAAATCGTCGCTGTGTTGGATGAATATGTGGCCGGCCAACGTATTGCTTATCATGCGTTACGGACTCGTTACGCCGGCGCCAGACGTTTCATGTCGGTGCATGTGTTGGTACCTGGGAGTTGGACAGTGCAGCAGGGTCATGATTTGCTGGAAGCCATCGAGCAGCGAATCAAGGACAGGTTCGACAACATCGACATCGACACGCATCTAGAACCTATCGAAGATGCCGCGTCTTGGGAGCATTGAGCACGCGGTTAGGGATGCAACGGCTTGGATTAAGCTTCAATCAGATTTAATTCCACTTCTTCCGCGCTGTCTCCGGCAATTTTAAAGCCGCGCATTTCCAATACGCCCTTGGTATTTAAGGAAATGATCAAATGCAGTGCGTCCGGATAGCTGGCTTCCTGGATGTCGGTCGCTGACGGTTGGGCCGGCGTGTGCGGGTGCGAGTGGTAGATAGCAAATAGCGTTTCGCCTTTTTCGCGGATTTGGCGCATCGCCTCGATTTGCTGGCTGGCGTCTAATAAAAATCGGGTCTGCGGCGTGGCGGCGCTATTTTCCACTGGATAACAACTCGCCGGCATACCGGTACTGTCCGCGCCGATTAGACCGCAAACCTCGGTATCCGGGGATAGTTGCGCCAAGTGCAGTAACTGGTTGGTGAGCTTGCGCGGTAGAGAAATTTCTTTGTGGTTCATAGTGGTTTCCATATTCCCGATGTCACTCGTGGATTGCCGGATAAATCAGCATGGGTGTTGACCTGCTGGTAGCCAAATTCGTGAAAAATGGCTTGTACCTCGGATTGCTGATTGTAGCCGTGTTCGACCAATAATTGGCCATTGTCTTTTAAATGCAGACGCGCTTGCTCGGCAAGCTGATGAATGTCTTGCAGGCCGTTGTTGGGGCTGATCAACGCGCTGTCAGGCTCAAAGCGCACGTCGCCGATGGTTAGATGCGGGTCGTTATCGGCAATGTAGGGCGGATTGCTAACGACCAAATCAAAGTCTGTTTCTTCGATGTTTTTGAACCAATTAGAATGCACAAAACACAGATTGCCAGCCTTGAGTTGCTGCGCATTATAGCGGGCGACGTCCAAAGCCGCCGAGCTGAGATCGCTGGCAAATACTTGGGCCAATGGACGTTCGGCGGCCAGTGTGACGGCAATAATCCCGGAGCCGGTGCCGAGATCAATGATTTTACAGGGCTGGTCGGCAGGTAATAGCGACAGGCTGAGCTCTATAAGCAATTCGGTGTCGGGTCTGGGGATCAAGACATCCGGGTTGACTTTGAAATTGCGCGACCAGAATTCGCGTTGGCCGGTTAAATAGGCAACCGGCGTGCCTTGCGCGCGCTGATTTACCAGCAATTGAAATTGCGCGATTTGTTGCGGGCCGGGCTGATGTTCTGGCCAGGCTCTGAGAAACGAGCGGGTTTTGTTTAGGCAGTGGCAAAGCAGAACTTCAGCGTCCAGTACTGCGGTTTCGGATGTGGCGCTTAGCTTTGCGCTTGCAGTGGCTACCAGGCTATGAATCGTATTGCTGGTATCTGTCCATACAGGTTGCTTAGACATTACCCAGCTGAGTCAACAATTCTGCCTGATGTTCATGAATCAGCGGTTGAATCACATGCTCCAATCCGCCTTCCATGATTTCTTCCAGCTTATAAAGCGTCAGGTTGATGCGGTGATCGGTGAGTCGGCCTTGCGGGTAGTTATAGGTGCGGATACGCTCGGATCGGTCGCCGCTGCCCACTTGTAATTTGCGGCTTTCCGATTGTTCCGCGTGTTGCTTTTCCTGGGCCGCCGACATCAAACGGGCTTGCAATACCGACATGGCGCGGGCGCGGTTTTTATGCTGCGAGCGTTCATCCTGGCACTCGACGACCACGCCGGATGGGATGTGGGTAATGCGGATGGCGGACTCGGTGCGGTTAACGTGCTGGCCGCCGGCGCCGGACGCGCGGTAGGTGTCGATGCGCAGATCGGCCGGATTGATGTCGATTTCGTCTACAGCATCGACTTCCGGCATGATCGCCACGGTACAGGCTGAGGTGTGCACGCGGCCTTGCGACTCGGTTTCCGGTACCCGTTGCACGCGGTGCGTGCCGGATTCGAATTTTAGTTGCGAATACACGTTTTGGCCGGCTACTCGCATGATGACTTCTTTAAAGCCGCCGTGTTCGCCGCGATTTTCGTTGATGATCTCAGTGCTCCAGCCTTGTCGTTCTGCATAGCGTTGATACATGCGCGCCAGATCACCGGAAAAGATCGCCGCTTCGTCGCCGCCGGTACCGGCGCGTACTTCCAAAAACACATTGCGATTGTCATTCGGGTCTTTCGGTAGCAGCAGGATTTGCAATTGTTGTGTCAATTCCTCGCGTTGGGCTTCGGCGGCCTGGATTTCTTCTTTGGCCATTTCCCGTAACTCCGGGTCGCTGTCTTTAGCCATTTCCTGGGCTGATTCGAGATTGGCTTCGTTTTCCTGATAGATTTTGTAACAGGCGACCAGCGGCTCGATTTGCGCGTATTCCTGGCTCAGGCTGCGGAATTGGTTTTGATTGCTTTGTACTTCCGGTTGTGACAGTAGGGCGGTGATTTCTTCGAAGCGTTCGCCGAGGTTTTCCAGTTTGGTTTGTATCGAGGGTTTCATTCAGTGGCTTATCGTAATTTGAAAATTTCGCGGGAAGCCGCGATCAGGTCGTGGCGTTCATTGGCGCCGGCTTCGCGTAGTTGTGCGCAGGGGGTGTGAATCAGTTTATTGGTCAAGGTGTGCGCTAGGCGCTGTAATACTTCGTCGGCCGCTGCACCGCTGTTGAGTTGGGCTAAAGCCTTTTGCAAGGCTTCGTCGCGGGTCTGCTCGGCCTGAGTGCGGAAATCGCGGATGGTTTCTTGCGCGCCTTGAGAACGTAGCCAGGCCATAAAGTGTTCGACTTGAGTGTCGATGATTTCCTCAGCCTGCTCGGCGGCGCGGCGGCGCGAGTCCATGTTTTGATTGACGGTGTTTTGTAGATCGTCGACGGTGTAAAGATAAACATCGCGTAGCTGCGCAACCTCGGCCTCAATGTCGCGCGGCACGGCCAAATCGACCATGAACATCGGTTTGTGCTTGCGGATTTTGATCGCGCTTTCTACGCGGCCTTTACCGAGGATCGGCAATTGGCTTGCGGTGGACGACACCACAATGTCTGCTTCTGCTAAGTGATTTGGCAACTCGGCGAGGTTGATCGCGTAGCCGTTGAACTGCATCGCCAAGGCATGGGCTTTGTCGTAAGTGCGGTTGGCAATGATGATACGGCCGATGCCGTGTTGGTATAGATGGCGGGCGGTGAGTTCTATCGTTTCGCCGGCACCTATCAATAAAGCGGTTTGTTCGCTGAGTTTGTCGAAAATTTGTTGTGCCAGTTGCACGGCGGCAAATGCGACAGACACCGGGCTGGAGCCGATAGCGGTGTCGGTGCGGACTTTTTTGGCTGCGGAAAAGGTGTGTTGAAATAATTTGCTGAGATTTCTGCCCAGCGTGCCGGCTTGTGAAGCGGCATGGTAGGCGGTTTTCATTTGGCCGAGAATTTGCGGTTCGCCCAGGATCATCGAATCCAGTCCGCAGGCCACGCGGAACATATGTCTTATCGATTGGCTATCTTTGTAGCTGTAAAGATAAGGAATGAAGTCGGCGGGTTTGATCTGTTTGGTGTCGGCTATCCAATTTACCAACGAGGATTGGTTGTCGCTGTCGGCCTGGTAGTAAAACTCGGTGCGATTGCAAGTGGATAGAATGGCCGCCTCGCTGATTTCGCGAAGATTCCACAAGTTTTTCAGCGTGTTATCGAGCATGTCCGTCGGGAACGCCAAGCGTTCGCGGATGGCGACCGGCGCTGTATTGTAATTTATCCCTACGGCAAGAAGAGTCATTGGTTGCGAACAATAGCACAAGAAAAGTGCACTATTTTAAGGAATGCGCTGTTTTTGTCCAAACACAATGAAACGACAGTCTGATTCAGGGGCTTTTTCTGGTAATCTATCGTCAATAGTTTTTCAAAAGTGGGTCAATTGATTGCATGAAAAAATGGATAGCCATCGCAATGTTTTTATCGATGTCAGGATGTGCGGTTTCTCCTGAGAAAGAGCCTGAGGCAGAAGGTTTGCCAGTCAAGCCTGAGGGTTTGGAAAGCAGAGTTAATCGCAACACGGTGATCGACGAAGAGGTGCTGTATTTGCTGATGGCCGCGGAATTGGCAGGGCAGCGTAATCAGTACCATTTGGCCATGGATGCTTATTTGCAGGCCGCTAAGCGAGTGGATGATCCGCGGATTGCGGAGCGGGCAGTCAAAATCGGTTTGTTTTTAAAAGACGAGCAGCGTACCCGTGAGGCCTTGACGGTTTGGTTGTCCAAGGACGGAAAGAATTTAGCGGCGAGAAAGTTTGCCGTGTTGCTGGCGATTAAAAACTCAGATCAAAAGGCGGCTGTCGAAAATCTCAATGCCATGCTGGCAGATGATCCGGCCGGTTTTGAGGCTGGTGTGCTGGAAATGACCAAGTTGATGGAAAAAGAAGGTCGCACACAATTTACCTACGACGTGTTGGAAGAGTTGGCTGTTGAGCATCCTAATCAAGCCAGTGTGTTTTTCTTGCAGGCAGTTTTGGCGTCGGTTCTGCAAAATAACGAGTTGGCCCAGCAGAAAGTTAATCAAGCATTGTTAATCCAGCCTGATTGGAATAAGGCAGTGATCTTGCAGGCACAGCTGGCCGGACGCTCCGGCGACTTGACCAAGGCGCGCGCCTCTTTGGAAAAAGCGCTTAAGGCTGCGCCGGAAGATAAAATGCTGAGAAAGATGTTGTTAGAGGTGTTGGTTAACGGTCACGACTATGACGATGCGATAAAGCTTTGCCAGAATGTGTTGGAAGACAAGCCGGATGATGCTGAAACGCTGTTTACCATGGCTTTGGTGTATATGCAGCAAGGTCAGATCGATAAGGCTGAAAACGTACTTGAGAAGCTGCTGAATAATCCCGAGTGGGAAGGGCAGGCCAGTTTTTACCTGGGCAAGATTGAAGTTGATCAACAGCATCCGGATAAGGCGTTAAATTGGTTTGATCGGGTGAGCGACGGCAATTACGCATTCGACGCGGATATGGCGGCGGTGTCTTTGTTGATGAATCAAAAACGCTTCGACGAGATTGAGGCGCGCATCAAACGCATGGATAACAAATATCCTGAGCAGCATTTGCGGGTCTTGATGGTTAAGGCAGAGCTTTACAATCAATTGGGTAAATACCAGGAAGCTTTTGATGTTCTGACACTGGCTTTAAAAGACATGCCCGATAATCGCGAAGTACTATATGCACGGGCATTGGTTGCCGAACGCTTGGATAAGCTGGATGTGCTTGAATCCGACCTGCAGAAAATTTTAGAGAAAAAGCCGGACGATGTGGGGGCGCTGAATGCGTTGGGTTATACCTTGACCGATAGGACACAGCGCTATGAGGAGGCGGCCAAATATTTGGAGCGCGCTCTCAGTTTGCAGCCCGATGAGGCAGTGGTAATAGACAGCTACGGATGGTTGCAATTTAAGCTAGGAAAGCCCGAGCGGGCGCTGGAGTTTTTGCGTAGAGCCTACGAGAAGCAGCCGGAAAATGAAATTGCCGCGCATATTGCCGAAGTGCTTTGGTCTTTAGGTGAGAAAAAGGAAGCTAAAGAGCTTTTCGACAGTGTTTATAAAAAATCTCCTGATGACGAATATTTGTTGGAGTTTAAAAAACGCTTTTTGCAAAACGGGCAATGATTTTTAAGGGCGGTGTGTTCTTGTTGGCTGTGGCGTTCTTGTCCGGCTGTTCTTTATTGTCAGAAAAGCCGAGCGAAGCCTACCGTTTGCAAGATATGAGGGTGTTGCAACAGCAACAGCAATGGTATTTTGAGGGGCGATTGGCTCTGGCTGATGAGAAGGATTCGTTTTCTGCGTCGGTGAGTTGGCGGCATCGCTCTGGGAGAGATGATATTGAGCTTTCGGGGCCATTGGCTCAGGGTAAGCTGATGATCACTGTCGAAGCTGATTTCGTAGCGGTGGATGACGGCGACAATCACAAAGAATTTCGCGGGCCTGCAGAAGAGGTGCTGGCGGAGCAGTTAGGTGTCGCGATTCCTGTGAGTGCTTTTAGGTATTGGGTGCTTGGCTTGCCTGATCCGGAGCAGTCGTTTGTCGAGCAGGTTGATGGATTTTTTCAGTCTGGGTGGCGGGTTGGTTTCAGAGAAATCCAGCATGTTAACGCCTTAGTACTGCCGAGAAAAATCAATGCGGAAAAAGATAAGACAAGAATCAAATTAATAGTGGATCAATGGGATTTGTCGTGACGGGAATGCAAGAACAGGTGGTGGGTTGGCGTGAGAAATGGCCTGCGCCGGCTAAGTTGAATCTAATGCTGAGAATCACCGGGCGTCGCCCAGATGGCTATCATTTGCTGCAAACAGTATTTCAGATTATTGATTTGTGTGACTGGATAACATTTTATCCAGCGGAAAATGGCCGGGTTTATTTGCGTCATCCGATTCCTGGTGTCCCGGAACACGAAGACTTAACCGTTCGCGCCGCCAACTTATTGAGACAATATACTGGGTGCTCATCCGGGGTGTGTATCGATGTCGAAAAGAATCTGCCTATGGGTGGTGGCTTGGGTGGTGGTAGTTCCGATGCTGCTACTACGCTGGTGGTGCTGAATAGGTTGTGGAATCTGCATTTACCCTTAGAAGCGTTGATGGAGTTGGGCTTGCAGCTTGGTGCCGATGTGCCTGTTTTTGTCTATGGATACACCGCTTGGGGTGAGGGGGTTGGTGAGGAATTAAAGCCCATAACGATTCCGGAACAATGGGTCGTGGTAATCAAGCCGGATTGTCATGTGAACACGAAACAGATTTTTTTGACGGAAGAGTTGACAAGAGATAGCAAACCCATCACAATGCGCGACTTCATTGCAGGCGATTGGCGGAATGATTGCCTTCCAGTCGTTAGCAAGTTATATAAGCCGGTGAGTAATGCATTGGATGCATTATCTCAATATGCAGAAGCAAGATTGACGGGGACTGGGGGTTGTGTGTTTGCCCAGTTCGATTCGGAAGAGTCGGCGCGTGAGGCATTTTCTGTGTTGAGTCAGAGTTGGTTAGTTTATTTGGCTCGAGGACTTAATGTTTCGCCTCTGCATGAAAAATTAAGACAAGGATCTGTTTAATCAATTTAATGGGCTGTCGCCAAGCGGTAAGGCACGAGGTTTTGATCCTCGCATACCAAGGTTCGAATCCTTGCAGCCCAGCCATAATCTCCACACAATAGTTCCTTAGGAGTGCTTGAATGCGTGAGGCCTCGGTAATGGTATTTTCCGGGAATGCCAATAAGGCGTTGTCTGAAGGTATTGTGAAGAAGCTCAATATGCGCCTCGGCATGGCCACGGTTGGTCGTTTCAGTGATGGCGAGATTTTTGTTGAGATAGAAGAAAATGTTAGAGGTAGAGATGTATTTGTCATACAGCCTACCTGCGCGCCTACCAACGAGAATCTAATGGAATTGTTGGTAATGATTGATGCTATGAGGCGAGCGTCTGCGGCGAGAATAACAGCTGTTATGCCGTATTATGGTTACGCGCGGCAAGATAGGCGCTCGAGGTCGGCTAGGGTGCCCATTACTGCAAGATTGGTTGCGGATATGATAGGTAATGCTGGGGCTGACAGGGCGTTGACTGTTGACTTGCATGCAGATCAAATCATGGGATTCTTTGGGATTCCGGTTGATAATGTGTATGCTTCGCCAATTTTGCTAGGTGATATTTGGCGGCAAGAATACGAAGATTTGATTGTGGTTTCGCCGGATGTTGGTGGTGTTGTGAGGGCTAGAGCCATTGCAAAGCGTCTAGGTGATGCTGATTTGGCGATAATCGACAAGCGAAGGCCGCGTCCGAATGTGTCGGAGATAATGCATATCATCGGCGATGTAGAGGGGCGTACCTGTGTCATGGTGGATGACTTGGTTGATACGGCGGGTACTTTGTGTCACGCGGCAGGCGCGCTCAAGAAAAATGGTGCCAAAAAGGTTGTTGCATACTGTACTCATCCGGTGTTGTCTGGTGCGGCCGCGGAAAATGTTAAAAATTCCGTTCTTGATGAATTGGTAGTTACGGATACGATACCGTTAACTACAGAATTGTCCGGGATTGATAAGATTAGGCAGCTAAGCGTTGCGGAAATGTTGGCAGAAACAATACGTCGAATAGCGGTGGGCGAGTCTGTAAGCTCGCTTTATGTTGACTGATAAGAATTAAAGTAGTGCTTGTGGAACAAGCTTTTGGAGAAAAAAATGGCTAACGTGTTTGAATTTGTTGCAGAAGCTCGCAGTGCCTCGGGCAGTAGCGCTGCCAAAGTTGTTCGTCGTCAGGGTAAGGTCCCGGCAGTAGTATATGGTGGTAGTGGTGCTCCTGAGATGTTATTGCTGGATCATAATGAAGTGGTTAAGCATTTGGTGCATGAGGCGGTTTATTCCCATGTGCTTGATCTTAAAATCGACGGCAAAACAGAAAAAGCTGTTCTTAAGCATATACAAAGGCACCCTGCAAAGCCGATAGTCCTACATATGGACTTTATGCGTGTTGATGATACGCATAAATTGAAAGTTCATGTTCCTTTGCATTTTATCAATGAAGCTATTTCGGTAGGCGTTAAAAAAGGTGGTTTGGTCAATCATGCAATGGTTGATGTGGAGGTGTTGTGTATGCCTTCTGCTTTGCCGGAATTCATTGAAGTAGATTTGGCTAGTGTAGATGTTGGTTCGACAATACATTTGTCTGATTTGATTTTGCCGGCTGGTGTTGAGATTGCAGCGTTGCAGCATGGTGCTGAGCATGATCATCCGGTTGCTCAAATAGTCAAGCCAAGATCTGTGGAATCTGCTGACTAATAGTGTTTGAATGATTAAGCTGATTGTTGGTCTGGGTAATCCTGGGCGACAGTACGAAAAAACCCGGCACAATGCCGGGTTTTTGTTTGTGGAGTATCTGGCGGGGCTTGCTAGTGCTGGTTGGTCGAGCAGTAGTCAGTTTTCCGGTGAGGTGGCTGAATGCAATATTGGCGGATACGGGCTTGTATTGCTAAAGCCGATGACTTTTATGAATAAAAGCGGCTTGTCTGTCGGTAAGTTTTTGCGATATTACAAGTTTAAGTCCGAAGAAATGCTTGTGGTTCATGATGAGCTTGAGCTTCCCGAGGGCGTTGTCAAGATGAAAAAAGGCGGGGGGCATGGTGGGCATAACGGGTTGCGTGACATCATTGCTCATATCGACACTCGTGATTTCTACAGGTTGAGAATTGGTATAGGTCGTCCTGTCGCGGGGGTGGGTGTGGCGGACTATGTGTTGTCCAGTTTGTCTTGTGATGGTCAGGCTCGAATGCTGGGTTTGTTTGGCGAGTTAGCGAAAAGCATGGATGCGTTGGTTTTGGGTGATTTGAATTCAATTGGAGTTTGATTGTTACTTCAGCTGAATTAAAAAACACTTGACTGGGGTTTTTGAAACAAGGATAATTGATCGAATAAGTAACGGAGGGGTTCCCGAGCGGCCAAAGGGATCAGACTGTAAATCTGCCGGTTCTACCTTCGGAGGTTCGAATCCTCCCCCCTCCACCACCAAATTTATGGGATCTGCGGGTGTAGTTCAATGGTAGAACTCCAGCCTTCCAAGCTGATTGCGTGGGTTCGATTCCCATCACCCGCTCCATTTCGGGGTAAATTACTCGCTCATATAGCTCAGTAGGTAGAGCACTTCCTTGGTAAGGAAGAGGTCACCGGTTCAAATCCGGTTATGAGCTCCAGATTTAGGTTTGTTTTTGTCGTAGTTAGGGTGTTCCAAAATGGCTAAAGAAAAATTTGAAAGAAAGAAACCGCACGTAAACGTAGGCACCATTGGTCACGTTGACCACGGTAAAACCACATTGACAGCGGCATTAACAAAAGTCATGGCGGAGCTGCAAGGCGGCGAAGTTAAGGCTTTTGATCAAATCGACAACGCCCCGGAAGAACGTGCGCGCGGTATAACGATTTCTACGTCACACGTAGAGTACGAATCAGCCAACCGTCACTATGCCCACGTTGACTGCCCTGGTCACGCTGACTACGTTAAAAACATGATTACCGGCGCTGCCCAAATGGACGGCGCGATTTTGGTTTGCTCTGCTGCGGACGGTCCTATGCCGCAAACGCGCGAGCACATTCTGTTATCACGTCAAGTCGGTGTGCCTTACATTGTTGTGTTCTTGAACAAGGCCGATATGGTAGATGACGCTGAGTTGATTGAGCTGGTTGAAATGGAAATTCGCGAGTTATTGAATCAATACGAATTTCCAGGTGACGACACTCCCATTATCGTTGGTTCCGCATTGAAAGCTTTAGAAGGCGAGCAAAGCGAAATTGGTGTACAATCCGTAGTTCGCTTGGTTGAAGCTTTGGACAGTTACATTCCTGAGCCAGAGCGCGCGATCGACGGCAAATTCTTGATGCCTATCGAAGACGTGTTCTCAATTTCAGGTCGCGGTACCGTAGTAACCGGACGTGTTGAGCGGGGCATCATCAAAGTAGGCGAAGCCGTCGAGATCGTCGGCATCAAAGATACCGTTCAAACAACCTGCACAGGTGTGGAAATGTTCCGCAAACTGCTTGATCAAGGTCAAGCGGGCGATAACGTCGGTGTGCTGTTGCGTGGTACTAAAAGAGAAGACGTGGAACGTGGTCAAGTACTGGCGCACGTTAACTCCATTAAGCCACACGCTCATTTCAAGGCGGAAATCTACGTCCTGTCTAAAGAAGAGGGTGGCCGTCATACTCCATTCTTTAATGGCTACCGTCCGCAGTTCTACTTCAGAACGACTGACGTAACCGGTGCGGTAGATTTGCCAGAAGGCGTGGAAATGGTTATGCCTGGCGATAATATCGCCGTTACCGTAAAACTTATCTCACCGATTGCGATGGAAGACGGCTTGCGTTTTGCGATTCGCGAAGGTGGTCGCACCGTGGGTGCGGGTGTTGTTGCTTCTATTATCGAGTAATAGCCGTTTTTGATTCAAAAAATATTTTCTGAATAGGTCAGTAGTTCAATTGGTAGAGCAGCGGTCTCCAAAACCGCAAGTTGGGGGTTCGAGTCCCTCCTGGCCTGCCATTCAGAAAATCTTCATAATTTAATTCAAGTTGACTAAATGAACGCACAGGCAGAAGAGGTCTCCTCAGTGGTGGACATCGTAAAGTTGGCTTTATCTTTGGTTTTTGTTGTTGTCGGCATATCAGCGTTCTATTATTTTTCTGATTTGCAGCTTCTTTACCGCGTTTTAGTTTTGGTGGCTGTTTTAGTGGCTGCTATAGCTGTTGCTTTTACTACTGCTAAGGGTCGCGGTCTATGGGGCTTTATGCTGGAGTCCAAGCAGGAATTCAAAAGGATAGTGTGGCCCACTAAAGACGAGGCGGTTCGTACTACGCTGATGGTGTTTTTGATGGTATTCATAGTCGGCTTAATACTGTGGTTGCTAGATATGTTTTTGTTTTGGGGTGTTCAGCTTTTGATGAGCCAGGGGATTAAATAATGTCGCTTCGCTGGTATGTCGTTCATGCGTATTCCAATTTTGAAAATAAAGTCAAGCAGGCTCTTGAAGAGCGTATAAGACGCGAAGGGCTGGAAGAGTTTTTTGGAAAAATTCTGGTCCCTACTGAAGAAGTTGTTGAAATGCGCATGGGTCAGCAGCGTAAAAGTGAAAGGAAATTCTTTCCCGGATACGTGCTTGTGCAAATGGAATTGAATGACGAAACGTGGCATTTAGTAAGAAATGTTCCTAGGGTATTGGGCTTTATAGGCGGGGCATCAGATAGGCCGTCACCAATCTCAGAAAAGGAAGCAATGGCAATATTAAATCGTGTCGAAGAGGGTGTGAATAAGCCACGGCCCAAAGTACTGTTCGAAGTTGGGGAAGTTGTTCGGATTACTGATGGCCCATTTAAAGACTTTAACGGCAATATAGAAGAAGTGAATTACGAGAAAAGCCGGTTGCGTGTATCGGTTCTTATTTTTGGTCGATCTACGCCGGTTGAATTAGAATTTGGACAGGTTGAAAAAGTCTAGACTACAATTTGAGATTTTTACGAATCCCTGTCATTTGCATGGCCGGGATTTTTGTTTGTTGGGGAGCTGAAAAGCGTTTGCACCCGTTAGGAGTATAAAATGGCAAAAAAAATTGATTCGTACATCAAGCTGCAAGTTAAAGCAGGTGAGGCTAATCCTAGTCCACCAATTGGTCCTGCATTGGGTCAGCGTGGTGTCAATATTATGGAGTTCTGCAAGGCGTTTAATGCAAGAACTCAAGAAGTTGAGAAAGGCCTGCCTTTGCCTGTTGTTATCACCGTCTATAGTGATAAAAGCTTTACTTTTATTACCAAGACGCCACCTGCTTCGGTTTTGTTGAAAAAAGCAGTGGGTATTAAAAGCGGAAGCAGCAAGCCTAATTCTAATAAAGTGGGCACCGTTTCGCGTGCGCAGCTGGAAGAAATCGCTAAAACCAAAATGGAAGATTTGAACGCAGCAAATTTGGAGGCGGCGATAAGAATTATTGCGGGAAGCGCTCGCAGCATGGGCTTGAACGTGGAGGGCGTGTAATGGCAAAAGTAACTAAAAAAGCAAAGGCTATCAAAGAAAAGGTAGTTAGAAGCAAACAATATACGGTTGCCGAAGCTGTAGCACTATTAAAAGAGTTTGCCAATAGCAAGTTCGATGAGTCTGTGGATGTGAGTGTTAACTTGGGTGTTGATCCTCGTAAATCTGATCAGAACGTTCGTGGCGCTTCCGTGTTACCGAACGGTACCGGCAAAACAGTAAGAGTTGCTGTATTTACGCAAGGCCCAAATGCAGATGCGGCTCGCGAAGCGGGTGCCGACATCGTCGGTATGGACGATTTGGCTGAGCAAGTAAAACGTGGCGAAATGAACTTTGATGTGGTCATTGCCTCGCCTGATGCAATGCGTGTAGTGGGTCAATTGGGTCAAATCTTAGGTCCAAGAGGCCTGATGCCAAACCCGAAAGTAGGTACCGTGACGCCTGACGTTGTAACAGCAGTTAAAAATGCCAAATCAGGGCAGGTCAGATACCGCACAGATAAATCAGGCATTATTCATTGCTCTATCGGTAAAGTATCTTTCGATGAAACTGCGCTCAAACAAAATTTGGAGTTTTTGATTTCAGATCTTAAAAAAGCTAAACCGACGGCTGCCAAAGGCGTCTATTTGAAAAAGATTGCATTGTCCTCGACCATGGGTCCTGGCTTGTGGATCGATCAAGGCAGTATCGACATTTAAGAATTTAACAAGTTGTAAGGCTTTGGGTTGCCGAGTTATCGGCAACCGTCAAAGACCGTAGGTGCGAAAGCTTAATTTTCCTACGCAGACGGGAGCTGGAGCCGCAAAGCTGGTGAAAGGGACCGTGAAAGGGGCATCGTAAGATGCGTTTCATAGATTCCGATGGATAATCGGAAAGTACCGGAGGTAGATGTGGCACTCAATTTAGATAGCAAAAAAGTTGTCGTAGAGGAAGTTGCTGAATTCGCCGCTAAAGCCCATTCCGCCATCGCGGCGGAATATCGGGGTTTGACAGTTACCGAATTAACGGAGCTGCGTAAAACCGCGAGAGAAACGGGCGTTTATTTGCGCGTAGTCAAAAATACACTGGCTAAACGTGCTGTCGCTGGGACTGAGTTTGAATGTATGCAGGAAGGGCTGGTCGGTCCTTTAATACTGGCATTTTCCATGGAAGATCCAGGCTGCGCTGCACGGCTCATCAGCGAATTCTCCAAGGGCCATAACAAACTGATCGCGAAAGTAGTGGCAATCGGTGGTCAGGCTTTTGACGGATCGGAGTTGGATAGATTGGCAAGATTGCCAACCCGTGATCAAGGTATCAGTATGCTGATGTCGGTCATGAAAGCACCGGTTGAGAAACTCGCACGTACTCTGGCTGCAATCAGAGACGAGAAAGAAGCGGCATAATCTCGCGTTAACCAGTTAAAACTCATTAATTTTAGAGGAATATACAATGGCAATTTCACAACAAGACATCTTGGAAGCAGTCTCTAACATGACTGTGATGGAAATCGTTGATCTGATTTCAGCGATGGAAGAAAAGTTTGGCGTTTCTGCTGCTGCGGCAGTAGCGGTTGCAGCTCCTGTAGCGGCGGCTGTTGTTGAAGAGCAAACCGAGTTCGATGTTATCTTGACCGGTTTCGGCGAAAACAAAGTAGCGGTTATTAAAGCGGTTCGCGGTTTGACAGGCTTGGGCTTGAAAGAAGCGAAAGACGCTGTTGAAGGCGCACCTACTACTGTTAAAGAAGGTGTCAACAAAGCCGAAGCCGAAGCGGCGAAAAAAGAGCTTGAAGAAGCTGGCGCAACTGCCGAAATCAAATAAGCATCTTGACTGCATACCAGGCATAAGCCTATCAAACCGGGCTGACGGCATTTTGCCGTCGGCCTTTTACTGTTTCTAAAACAGTAGTAAATAATCTCTGACGACGAAGGTATAGAAGCAATATGGCCTATTCTTTTACCGAAAAAAAGCGTATCCGTAATAATTTTGGGAAGGGTTCCGAAGTATTGGAAGTTCCCTATCTTTTGGCAACACAAATTGATTCGTATGCAAATTTTTTGCAGTCCGGCATAGATCCGGATAAACGGCGCAATCAAGGGCTGCATGCCGCATTCTCCAGTGTTTTTCCGGTAGTAAGTCATTCAGGCTATGCCGTATTGGAGTATGTTAAATATCGCTTGGGGGAACCCGCATTCGATGTAAGAGAGTGTCAACAGCGTGGCGCTACATTTTCAGCGCCGTTGCGTGTTTTAGTGCGTCTAGTTATTTATGATAAAGACGCGCCTGCTAATACCAAAGTCGTTAAGGATATTAGAGAGCAGGAAGTTTACATGGGTGAACTGCCTCTGATGACCGACAACGGTACGTTCGTGATTAACGGCACTGAACGGGTCATTGTGTCGCAGTTGCACAGATCGCCCGGTGTATTTTACGACCATGACAAAGGTAAAACCCATTCGTCCGGTAAGTTGCTGTTCAACGCACGAGTAATTCCTTATCGTGGTTCATGGTTGGATTTCGAATTTGATCATAAAGACGCCGTTTACGTGCGTATAGACAGACGGAGAAAAATTCCGGCGACTATTTTGTTACGGGCTTTGGGATATGAAAACGAAGAAATGATCAAAATTTTCTTCGAAACCAACAAGTTCTCATTGAGCGCCGAAAAATTAATGTTTCACGTGATCCCGGATAGGTTGCGCGGTGAAATGGCTGTTTTCGATATTAAGCACGACGGTAGCGTCGTTATCGAAGAGGGGCGCAGAATTACTGCCAAACATGTTCGCCAACTGGAAAAGTCCGGCGTCACTGAAATCGAAGTGCCTAGGGACTATTTGTACGGAAAAATTCTAGGCCACAATGTTGTCGATACATCCACCGGCGAGTTGTTGGCCAGCGTTAATGACGAGATCACCGACAATTTATTACAGAAGTTGATCGATGCGGGTGTTCGCGAGATCGATACACTGTATGTTAACGATTTGGATAGAGGACCTTACATTTCCAATTCGATGCGTTTGGATACCACCACAAATCGCCTGGAGGCATTGGTGGAAATCTACAGAATGATGCGTCCTGGCGAGCCGCCTACCGTAGAGTCTGCGGAAAACCTATTCGAAAACCTTTTCTTTACCGACGAACGTTACGACCTATCCGCCGTTGGCCGGATGAAATTCAATCGTCGATTGGGGCGTGAAGAAACCGAAGGCCCGGGCACGCTAAGCAAAGAAGACATCATCGATGTTTTGAAAGAACTGATCAAAATCAGAAATGGTAACGGTACCGTGGACGATATCGACCATTTGGGTAACAGACGTGTACGATCTGTTGGCGAAATGATCGAAAACCAGTTCCGCATCGGTTTGGTTCGAGTCGAACGGGCTGTCAGAGAACGTTTGACCTTGGCGGATTCCGAGGGCTATATGCCGCAGGAAATCATCAACGCTAAACCTGTTTCTGCGGCAGTCAAGGAATTCTTTGGTTCCAGCCAGTTGTCGCAATTTATGGACCAGAACAATCCGTTATCGCAAGTTACCCACAAGCGTCGGGTTTCGGCACTGGGTCCTGGCGGTTTAGCCAGAGAGCGCGCTGGATTCGAGGTTCGTGACGTTCACACCACTCACTATGGTCGAGTTTGCCCTATCGAAACGCCAGAGGGGCCGAACATTGGTTTGATTAACTCATTGTCTGTCTACGCCAGAACCAACGAATACGGCTTCTTGGAAACTCCGTACCGGAAAGTGGTCGACGGTAAAGTAACCGATCAGGTCGATTACATTTCCGCAATCGAAGAAGGCGAATACGTTATCGCGCAGTCCAGCGTGGCGGTTGACGAAAACGGCAAATTGGTTGAAGGCTTGGTGTCTTGTCGTTACAAAGACGAATTCACCTTGGCTTCGTCCGAAACCGTGCAATATATGGACGTATCGTCCAAGCAGATCGTATCCGTGGCGGCATCCATCATCCCGTTCTTGGAACATGACGACGCGAACCGGGCGCTGATGGGTTCGAACATGCAACGTCAAGCGGTTCCCACATTGCGTGCAGAGAAGCCTTTGGTCGGTACAGGTATGGAACGTGTCGTCGCAAAAGACTCGGGTGTAACCGTGGTAGCAACTCGTGGTGGTCGTATCGAAGCGGTTGATGCCGGGCGTATCGTAGTACGTGCGAATGACGAAGAGACCGTTGCGGGTGTGCCAGGCGTGGATATCTACAACTTGATTAAATATACCCGTTCCAACCAAAACACCTGTATCAACCAAAAACCACTGGTTAAACTCGGCGACATCGTCAGAGCCGGCGATATTTTGGCGGACGGCCCTTCGACCGACATCGGCGAATTGGCCCTGGGTCAAAACATGTTGATAGCCTTCATGCCCTGGAATGGCTATAACTTCGAAGACTCCATTTTGGTGTCTGAGCGAGTAGTAAAGGAAGATCGCTTTACGACTATTCATATCGAAGAAAAAACCTGCGTAGCTCGCGAAACCAAGCACAGTCCGGAAGAAATTACTGCGGATATTCCAAACGTTAGTGAAGAAGCCTTATCCAAATTGGATGAATCCGGGATTGTATACGTCGGTGCGGAAGTGAAGGGCGGTGACATTCTAGTGGGTAAAGTGACGCCGAAAGGTGAAACGCAATTAACGCCAGAAGAGAAATTGCTGAGAGCCATCTTCGGCGAAAAAGCAGCCGATGTGAAAGACACGTCGCTACGTGTGCCGGGCAATGTTCGCGGTACTGTAATCGATGTTCAGGTTTTCACTCGTGATGGTGTGAAAAAAGACAAGCGAGCTCTGGAAATCGAAGACGCGGAAATTAAGCGTTACCGGAAGGACTTGGATGACCAGCTGAAAATCGTCGAGCACGATATTTTCGCTCGGGTAAAAACCTTGTTAGCGGGTAAAAAAGCCGAAAAGGGTCCGAATGGCTTGAAAAAAGGCGAAGAAATTACCGCTGATTATCTGGATGGCTTGGTGCCTTCCGAGTTGTTGAAAATCCGCACACAAGACGAAGATGTCAACGTGCAATTGGAGACCGTTGCCGAGCATGTAGAGCAGCAACGTAAAGAGTTCGACGAGCGTTTCGAGCAGAAAAAGAAAAAAATCACCATGGGCGACGACTTGGCGCCGGGTGTGTTGAAGATGGTCAAAGTTTATTTGGCTGTTAAAAAACGTATTCAGCCGGGCGATAAGATGGCCGGTCGTCACGGTAACAAGGGTGTTATCTCCCAAATCGTGCCGATTGAAGACATGCCGTATACCGCTGACGGTAACCCCGTCGACATTTTGTTAAATCCTCTTGGCGTACCATCGCGGATGAACGTTGGTCAGGTGTTGGAAACGCATTTGGGTTGGGCATCTAAAGGCTTGGGTATCAAGATCGGTAAGATGCTGGAAGCTCAAGCAAAAGTCGCGGAAATACGTGGTTTCATGGAGAAAATTTACAATTGCAGCGGCCGAAAGGAAGATCTGAATTCGTTTACCGATAAAGAAATTCTAGAGATGGCGGTCAACTTGGTTGCCGGTGTACCGATGGCGACCCCGGTCTTCGACGGGGCTTCGGAAGAAGATATTCGTACCATGTTGCGTTTGGCCGATTTACCGGAGCACGGGCAAACCGTACTGTACGATGGCTTAACAGGCGAACCGTTTGAGCGTGAAGTTACTGTGGGTTACATGTATATGCTGAAACTGAATCACTTGGTGGACGACAAAATGCATGCGCGTTCGACCGGCCCTTACAGTTTGGTAACGCAGCAACCGTTGGGCGGTAAAGCGCAATTCGGTGGTCAGCGTTTTGGTGAGATGGAGGTCTGGGCTCTGGAAGCTTATGGCGCCGCGTACACATTGCAAGAAATGTTGACTGTCAAATCCGATGACGTGACAGGCAGAACCAGAATGTATAAAAACATTGTTGATGGCAACCATTCAATGGAAGCCGGCATGCCGGAATCATTCAATGTCTTAGTGAAAGAGATTCGTTCGCTGGCAGTGAATATCGAAATGGAACAAGACTAATTCTGTTCTTTGCGAGATAGATTCTGGACAATATCGGATAACATTTAAAGGGGATAAGCTCTTGAAAGATTTAATGAATTTCTTAAAACGTCAAGGTCGAGCAGATGATTTTGACAATATCCGGATTGGATTGGCTTCGCCGGACATGATTCGTTCATGGTCTTATGGTGAAGTGAAAAAGCCTGAGACAATCAATTACCGTACCTTTAAACCGGAACGTGACGGTCTTTTTTGCGCCAAGATTTTTGGACCCATCAGCGATTACGAGTGCTTGTGCGGTAAATACAAGCGCCTAAAGCATCGCGGCGTCATCTGCGAAAAATGCGGCGTCGAAGTTACCTTGTCTAAAGTTCGCCGCGAACGAATGGGCCATATCGATTTGGCCAGCCCGGTGGCGCATATTTGGTTTCTGAAATCACTGCCTTCCCGGATTGCTTTGCTGTTGGATATGACATTGCGTTCGATAGAGCGGGTGTTGTATTTCGAAACATTCGTCGTGATCGATCCGGGCATGTCGCCGTTGGAGAAAGGCCAGCTTCTGACCGACGAAGAATATTTGAACGCCGTTGAAGAACACGGCGACGATTTCGTTGCAAAAATGGGTGCCGAGGCAATCTATGATTTGCTCAAATCAATTGATTTAAAAGAAGAAATCAACACGCTACGTGAAGAAATCAACGCGACGAATTCAGATACCAAAATCAAAAAATATTCGAAACGTCTGAAAGTTATTGATTCTTTGCTGGCTTCTAACAATCGTCCGGAATGGATGATTATGACGGTGTTGCCAGTGCTGCCGCCCGAGTTGCGCCCATTGGTGCCATTGGATGGCGGTCGTTTCGCGACGTCCGATTTGAACGATTTGTATCGCCGGGTGATTAACCGAAACAATCGTTTGACCCGTTTGTTGGATTTGAATGCGCCGGACATTATCGTCCGCAACGAAAAGCGTATGCTGCAAGAGGCCGTCGATGCATTGTTGGATAACGGTCGCCGCGGTCGTGCTATCACCGGTAGCAACAGACGTCCTTTGAAATCTTTGGCCGATATGATCAAAGGTAAGCAAGGTCGTTTCCGGCAGAACCTGCTGGGCAAGCGCGTCGATTATTCCGGACGGTCGGTTATCGTGGTGGGGCCGACATTAAGGCTCCATCAGTGCGGTTTGCCGAAAAAAATGGCTTTGGAGTTGTTTAAACCTTTCATATTCAGCAAATTGCAGTTGCGTGGCTTAGCGACGACGATCAAAGCAGCCAAGAAAATGGTGGAACGTGAAGGTGCGGAAGTATGGGATATTCTTGAAGAAGTAATTCGTGAGCATCCGGTATTACTAAACCGTGCTCCGACGTTGCATAGATTAGGTATTCAAGCATTTGAGCCGATTTTGATCGAAGGTAAAGCCATTCAGTTGCATCCCTTGGTCTGTAGTGCGTTCAACGCCGATTTCGACGGCGACCAAATGGCCGTGCATATTCCGTTGTCTATTGAGGCGCAGTTGGAAGCGCGTACCTTGATGATGGCAACTAACAATATTTTGTCGCCCGCCAACGGTGAGCCTGTAATAAATCCATCTCAGGACGTGGTATTGGGCTTGTATTACATTACACGTGAAAAAATTAATGCGGTAGGCGAGGGTAGTGTATTTGGCGATTTGTCAGAGGTAATGTTAGCGCTTGACGCTAAAGCTGTTGAATTGCAAAGTAAAATAGAAGTGCGCGTCACCGAGAAATTGAAAACTCCGGAAGGCGACTTCGAAACCATAGTCAGCAGAAAGAAAACTACGGTAGGGCGCGCAATCGTTTGGGGTATTGTGCCGGACGGTATGCCTTACGAATTGGTCAACGTCGACATGACCAAGAAGAATATTTCCCGGCTGATCAACTATAGCTACCGCTATCTCGGTATCAAAGAAACCGTGATGTTGGCAGATAAGATCATGTACCTCGGATTTAAATATGCCACGCGCTCCGGGGTGTCTTTCGGTATCGAAGACATGGAAATTCCCGTCAAGAAAGCCGACATCATTCGTTCCGCCGACGCCGAGGTTAATGAAATTCAAAACCAGTACGCCTCCGGTTTGGTAACGGATGGTGAGCGTTACAATAAGGTTGTTGATATTTGGTCTCGCGCCAATGATCAGGTCGCGAAAGTAATGATGGAAGGTTTGGGTGAAGACGAAGTTGTCAACTCAAAAGGCGAGAATGTAAAGCAAAAATCGTTCAACTCCATCTTTATGATGGCCGAGTCCGGTGCGCGGGGTTCCGCCGCACAGATTCGCCAGTTGGCGGGTATGCGGGGTTTGATGGCTAAACCGGATGGCTCCATTATTGAGACGCCGATTACTGCGAACTTCCGTGAAGGCTTGGACGTATTACAGTACTTTATTTCAACCCACGGTGCTCGCAAAGGCTTGGCGGATACCGCGCTGAAAACCGCTAACTCGGGTTATTTGACTCGACGTTTGGTCGACGTCGCACAGGATTTGGTGATTGCTGAATCTGATTGTGGTACACAAAACGGTCTGACCATGATGCCGATTATTGAAGGCGGGGACGTGGTTGAGCCGTTGGCAGATCGGGTGTTGGGAAGAGTCGCGGCGATAGACGTAACCGATCCTGCCGGCAATAATATTTTGATTCCTGCCGGCACCATGATTGACGAAAATTTGGTCACGGTTCTGGAAGATAATGGCGTTGACAAGATGTTGGTGCGCTCTGTGATTACTTGCGAATCGCGGCAAGGTGTTTGTGCCAAATGTTACGGGCGTGATTTAGGGCGCGGTCATTTGGTTAACATTGGTGAAGCCGTGGGCGTTGTGGCGGCACAGTCAATTGGTGAACCTGGTACTCAGCTGACGATGCGGACCTTCCACATCGGTGGTGCTGCTTCGCGGTCTGCTGCGGTTAGCAACGTGCAAGTTAAATCCAGCGGTACCGCAAAGCTCAATAACCTAAAAACCGTCAAGAACAGAGAGAGCAATCTTGTTGCGGTATCTCGGTCTGGCGAGGTTGGGGTTATGGATGATTACGGTCGTGAGCGTGAGCGTTACAAAATTCCCTACGGTGCCGTATTGTCGGTGGGTGATGGTAGCCCGGTCAGTGCTGGGGATATTATCGTGAACTGGGATCCGCATACTCACCCGGTTATCACCGAGGTAGACGGTTTTATTCAGCTGATTGATTTTATGGACGGGATCACCGTTCAAGAGCAGTCAGATGATGTCACTGGCTTAACCTCGCGAGTGGTTACGGATCCTAAACAAAGAAGCTCAGCCGGTAAAGAGTTGCGGCCTATGGTTCGTCTTCTTGATGAGCAAGGTGGGCAAATCAATTTGCCGGGTACTGATATTCCAGCTCAATACTTTTTACCAGCAGGCGCTATCGTTGGGGTTAAGGACGGTGGGGAAGTAAAGGTTGGTGACGTTTTAGCGAGAATTCCGCAAGAATCCAGTAAAACGAGGGATATTACCGGTGGTTTGCCGCGGGTTGCTGATTTGTTTGAAGCGCGTAAAACCAAAGACCCTGCTATTTTGGCGGAGGCAACCGGTATGGTCTCCTTTGGTAAAGAAACTAAGGGTAAGCAGCGCGTCATCATCACGGATTCGGAAGGCGAGCAATACGAAACCCTAATTCCAAAGTGGCGGCATATCACCGTATTCGAGGGTGAGTTTGTTGATAAAGGCGAAACCATCGCTGAAGGTGAGCTGACCCCGCATGATATTTTAAGACTGCGCGGTATCGAAGAATTGGCCGACTACCTGGTAAAAGAAATTCAAGATGTATATCGTCTGCAAGGTGTAAAAATCAACGACAAGCATATTGAGGCAATCATCCGCCAAATGCTCCGAAAAGTCGAGATTACCGCCTCTGGAGACACGGATTTCGTCAAAGGAGAACAGGTCGAACGTACCATGATTAACTTAGTGAACGACCAAGTTGAACGTGAAGGTAAGATTCCGGCTAGTTACGATTCGTTGTTGCTGGGTATCACGAAAGCATCGTTGGCCACCGAGTCATTTATTTCGGCGGCGTCGTTCCAAGAGACGACTCGGGTGTTGACAGATGCGGCGGTAAGAGGTATCAGCGATAGCTTGAATGGCTTAAAAGAGAACGTCATTGTTGGTCGTCTCATACCCGCGGGTACTGGTTTGGCTTACCATGAACAACGACGTCAGAGAAGAGCGGCGGACTCTGGTTCCGGTTCAGAAGCTTCTACCCAGACCATTGAAGCGGTCGATGTGGAGGAAGCGTTGAAACAAGCTTTGAATGTAGAGTAGAGAACCTTAAAAAGGCTTGACCTAGGTCTATTGTAAAGGTATTATGCTCTGCTCACATCAGCCAATAGGTTTGGGCGGAGCTGTATTGATCTGTGATCGCACAGATTCCTTTATTGCTTATTAAACATTGCATATTCGGAGTAGTTAAGAATGGCCACGATCAATCAATTGGTCCGTAAGCCTCGTGCTAAAAAAATAGAAAAGACTAACGTTCCGGCGTTGGAGGCTTGTCCGCAAAGGCGCGGGGTTTGTACCAGGGTTTACACCACAACCCCGAAAAAGCCGAACTCGGCTTTGCGTAAAGTTGCGAGGGTGCGGCTGACCAATGGAGCGGAAGTAAGTAGCTATATCGGCGGTGAAGGACACAATCTTCAGGAGCACTCTGTGGTGCTGATTCGGGGTGGTCGTGTGAAAGATTTGCCTGGTGTGCGTTATCACGTGGTTCGGGGGAGTCTCGATACTTCTGGTGTTAAGGATAGAAAATGTGGTCGCTCCAAATATGGCGCGAAAAGACCTAAGAAATAAAGGTTGATAACAGATGTCAAGAAGAAGAGTTGCTGCAAAAAGAGTCATCAATCCAGATCCGCGTTTTGGTAGTGATATGCTGTCAAAATTCATGAATATGATTATGGAGGATGGTAAGAAGTCTGTCGCTGAGAAAATTGTTTACGGTGCTTTGGATGTTATCGAAGGTAAAGGTCATAAAGAATCTTTAGATTTGGTTGCAAAAGCATTGGAAAACGTTCAGCCGCGCGTTGAGGTTAAGTCGCGCCGGGTTGGTGGTGCTACTTATCAGGTGCCTGTCGAAGTGCGTCCTGCCAGAAGGTTGGCGCTGTCGATGCGCTGGTTGATTGATGCGGCGCGTAAGCGTAATGAAAGAACCATGGCGGCTAAGTTGGCGGGTGAGTTGTTGGATGCCTCTGAGGGTCGAGGAGCGGCTGCAAAGAAACGCGAAGACACGCATAGAATGGCTGAAGCTAATAAAGCGTTTGCTCATTATCGCTGGTAAGAAAAGTTAAGCAGGGTAGTTGTTGTGGCTCGTAAGACGCCTATAGAGCGTTATCGTAATATAGGCATTATGGCGCATATAGATGCCGGAAAAACAACCACGACCGAGCGGATACTGTTTTACACCGGGGTTTCGCACAAGATGGGCGAGGTCCATGATGGTGCTGCGACAATGGATTGGATGGAGCAAGAGCAGGAGAGGGGTATAACAATCACTTCTGCTGCGACTACGTGCTTCTGGTTGGGAATGGAAAAGCAATACCCGGAGCATCGAATTAATATTATAGATACGCCTGGGCATGTCGATTTCACTATAGAAGTGGAGCGGTCTTTGCGTGTTTTGGATGGTGCGTGCGCTGTTTTTTGTGCGGTGGGTGGGGTGGAGCCTCAGTCGGAAACGGTCTGGCGCCAGGCAAACAAATACCATGTGCCAAGGCTGGCGTTTGTAAACAAGATGGATCGTTCCGGTGCAAATTTTTTGCGCGTCGTCGAGCAAATTAAATCTCGGCTTGGTGGCAATGTAATTCCAATGCAATTGCCGATCGGGGCGGAAGAGAACTTTAAAGGCATTGTAGATTTGCTGAAAATGAAGGCAATCTATTGGGAAGATGCCAACATGGGTGTGAGTTTTACGGAAACGGAAATTCCAGCAGAAATGGAAGAATCTGCTGTAAATTGGCGCGAGCGAATAATTGAAGCCGCTGCGGATGCGTCCGAAGAATTAATGGATAAATATCTTGAAAAAGGTGTTTTGACAAACGAAGAAATAAAGCTGGGTATAAGGGCGCAGGTTCTGCAGAATAAGTTGGTTCCGGCTTATTGTGGGTCGGCTTTTAAGAACAAAGGTGTGCAGTGTGTTCTTGATGGTGTGATTGAATTTTTGCCATCCCCTCTCGATATAAAGCCTGTAGAAGGTCTGTCAGATGCTGGCATTAGTTCGACTCGTAGCGCTTCTGATGATGAGTCCTTCTCAGCGTTAGCATTTAAAATAGCCGCTGACCCATTTGTTGGAACCTTGACATTTTTTAGGGTTTACTCCGGTTTGGTAAAGTCTGGAGATGCGGTTTTAAATGCCGGTAAAGGTAAAAAAGAAAGAATAGGACGCATTGTTCAGATGCACGCCAATAGTCGCGTCGAAATCAATGAAGTGAGGGCTGGCGAGATCGCTGCCCTGATCGGGCTGAAAGACGTCACCACCGGTGATACTCTTTGTGATATTGAAAAGCCAATTCTGCTTGAGAAAATGGAGTTTCCTGAGCCTGTAATTGCTGTGGCTGTTGAGCCTAGGACAAAAGCTGATCAAGATAAAATGGGTGCTGCGCTGGCTAAGCTTGCGCAAGAAGATCCCTCCTTTAGAGTGGGTAGCGACCCTGAGTCGGGTCAGACAATAATTTCAGGAATGGGCGAATTGCATCTTGAAATTATCGTTGACCGGATGAGAAGGGAGTTTAATGTTGCCGCAAATGTTGGGGCGCCCCAAGTTGCTTATAGGGAAACTATAAAGCGTGCTGTGGAATGCGAAGGAAAATTCATCAGGCAATCTGGGGGCAAGGGTCAATACGGGCATGTTTGGCTCCGGTTGGAGCCAAAAGAGCCGGGCACTGGTTATGAATTTGTGAGCGAAGTGGTTGGCGGTGCTATTCCCAAGGAGTATATCCCGGCCATAGACAAGGGTGTGCAAGAGCAAATGGAAAATGGCGTTTTGGCAGGTTTTCCGGTTGTTGATGTAAAGGTTAGTTTATTCGATGGTTCATATCATGATGTCGATTCGAATGAAATGGCTTTCAAGATAGCAGGATCTATGTGTTTCAGGGATGGAGCTAAGACTGCAAATCCTGCGTTGCTTGAACCTATTATGAAAGTCGAGGTGGTAACGCCCGAGGATTATATGGGTGAGGTGGTGGGCGATATTAATCGACGGAGAGGTGTCATTCACGGAATGGAAGATGTTCCGGCCGGAAAGGTAATAGAGTGCGAAGTCCCTCTTGCCGAAATGTTCGGTTATGCCACGGATCTTAGGTCGGCGACTCAGGGCAGAGCAACGTACAGTATGCAGTTTGAAAGATATAACGAAGCACCTGCAAGCATTGCGGAAGCGATTATTAGAAAAGTATCTTAAATTTTTTACATATCAGGTATTGAATCATGGCTAAAGAAAAATTTGAAAGAAAGAAACCGCACGTAAACGTAGGCACCATTGGTCACGTTGACCACGGTAAAACCACATTGACAGCGGCATTAACAAAAGTCATGGCGGAGCTGCAAGGCGGCGAAGTTAAGGCTTTTGATCAAATCGACAACGCCCCGGAAGAACGTGCGCGCGGTATAACGATTTCTACGTCACACGTAGAGTACGAATCAGCCAACCGTCACTATGCCCACGTTGACTGCCCTGGTCACGCTGACTACGTTAAAAACATGATTACCGGCGCTGCCCAAATGGACGGCGCGATTTTGGTTTGCTCTGCTGCGGACGGTCCTATGCCGCAAACGCGCGAGCACATTCTGTTATCACGTCAAGTCGGTGTGCCTTACATTGTTGTGTTCTTGAACAAGGCCGATATGGTAGATGACGCTGAGTTGATTGAGCTGGTTGAAATGGAAATTCGCGAGTTATTGAATCAATACGAATTTCCAGGTGACGACACTCCCATTATCGTTGGTTCCGCATTGAAAGCTTTAGAAGGCGAGCAAAGCGAAATTGGTGTACAATCCGTAGTTCGCTTGGTTGAAGCTTTGGACAGTTACATTCCTGAGCCAGAGCGCGCGATCGACGGCAAATTCTTGATGCCTATCGAAGACGTGTTCTCAATTTCAGGTCGCGGTACCGTAGTAACCGGACGTGTTGAGCGGGGCATCATCAAAGTAGGCGAAGCCGTCGAGATCGTCGGCATCAAAGATACCGTTCAAACAACCTGCACAGGTGTGGAAATGTTCCGCAAACTGCTTGATCAAGGTCAAGCGGGCGATAACGTCGGTGTGCTGTTGCGTGGTACTAAAAGAGAAGACGTGGAACGTGGTCAAGTACTGGCGCACGTTAACTCCATTAAGCCACACGCTCATTTCAAGGCGGAAATCTACGTCCTGTCTAAAGAAGAGGGTGGCCGTCATACTCCATTCTTTAATGGCTACCGTCCGCAGTTCTACTTCAGAACGACTGACGTAACCGGTGCGGTAGATTTGCCAGAAGGCGTGGAAATGGTTATGCCTGGCGATAATATCGCCGTTACCGTAAAACTTATCTCACCGATTGCGATGGAAGACGGCTTGCGTTTTGCGATTCGCGAAGGTGGTCGCACCGTGGGTGCGGGTGTTGTTGCTTCTATTATCGAGTAATCAAGATGGCTAATCAAACTATCAGAATCCAATTAAAAGCCTTTGATCATAAATTAATTGATCAGTCGGCGGGTGAGATAGTAGAAACAGCGAAGAGAACGGGCGCCCAAGTAAAGGGCCCCATTCCTTTGCCTACTAGAAAAGAACGTTTTACTGTATTGATTTCGCCGCATGTTAACAAAGATGCTCGTGATCAATATGAACTGAGAACTTACAAGAGGTTGCTTGATATCGTTGAGCCAACCGATAAGACCGTTGACGCCCTGATGAAGTTGGATCTGGCGGCTGGGGTTGATGTTCAAATTAAGCTTAAATAGCAGCAAGTAATAATTTAGAGGGATTGGCAGATGTCAATAGGTCTTATTGGTCGTAAATGTGGTATGACCAGAATATTTTGCGAAGATGGCTCTTCGGTACCAGTTACCGTACTTCATGTAGACTCCAATAGGGTCATACAGGTGAAGAGCGTTGAAACTGATGGTTATCGTGCTATCCAGGTAGCAGCGGGTGATGTGAAGTCTTCAAAAGTCAACAAAGCAATGGCTGGGCATTACGCATCTGCCAATGTGACCGCTGGACGTGGTTTGTGGGAATTTAGACTGAGCGAGAGCGAGGCTGCCGAGTTTTCTGCAGGTGCAGAGTTAAAAGTTAACGTGTTTGAAGCTGGGCAGGTAGTAGATGTGTCCGGTACAAGTATCGGTAAAGGCTTTGCAGGAACTGTTAAGCGCCATAACTTCAGAACGCAAGATGCGACGCACGGTAACTCACGTTCCCATCGGGTGCCTGGATCTAGTGGTATGAACCAAACTCCGGGCCGCGTGTTTAAGGGTAAAAAAATGTGCGGGCATATGGGGGCGGTTAAAACTACGATACAGAATTTGACTATCCATGCTGTAGATGCTGAGCGGAACCTGATTTTAGTCAGAGGCGCTGTGCCTGGTGCCAAGGGTGGTGATGTAGTTATCACGCCTGCAGTAAAAATGTTAAATAAAGGTTAATTTATGACTTTGCAAATACCTGCAATCAATAATCAAGAGTCTATACAGGCGCTAGATGTCTCCGAATTAGTGTTCGGACAGGATTTTAACGAAACCCTGGTGCATCAACTGGTAACCAAATATCTTTCAGCAGCAAGAGCGGGTACTAAAGGCCAGAAGAATCGTGCTGCTGTGAGTGGCGGCGGCGCTAAGCCATTCCGCCAAAAAGGTACTGGTCGTGCGCGAGCTGGAACAACCAGAAGCCCGGTGTGGCGGACAGGGGGTGTTGCATTTGCTGCTCAACCAAGATCTTTTGATCAGAAATTGAACAAAAAAATGTACAAGGTTGGTATTAGATCTATTTTTTCTGAGTTGTTGAGACAGGGCAGGTTGGCTGTATGCAACGACATAACGCCGGCAACACCGAAAACAAAGGAATTTTTGAGTAAGATAAAGGGCATCGATGCAAAAAGACTGCTGGTGGTTGCGGACGACCTAAATGAAAATTTAATTTTGGCAGCGAGAAATATTCCTTATATAGCGGTAGTCACTCCAAGTAGTGTGGATCCAGTGTCTTTGGTTTCAGCGGATAAGGTGATTGCGACGGCAACAGCGCTGAAACAGATTGAGGAGCGTTTGGCATGAGTATTGAGCGGATCAAATTAGCAAGTGTTTTGTTTGCGCCAATTGTGTCGGAAAAAAGTTCCAACGCGGCTGATCAAAATAATCAGTTTGTATTCAAAGTTAAAAAATCTGCAACAAAATTGCAGATTAAAAATGCTGTTGAACTGATGTTTGGTGTTGAAGTAGCTGCCGTTCGTGTTCTGAATGTTAAAGGAAAAATAAAACGATTCGGACGAACATTAGGTAAGCGATCCGACTGGAAAAAAGCTTATGTTAAGCTTCAGCCCGGTCATAACATTGAATTAGCGACAGCATAATACTTTAAAGCAAATAAGGAGCGGTAGAAGAGCATGGCTATTCTAAAATCAAAACCGACATCTCCGGGTTCTCGGTTTGTAGTGCGTGTACAAAATAATGATTTGCATAAGGGTAAGCCATTTGCGCAACTACTTGACAAAAAAAGCAACACAGGCGGTCGTAATAATCTCGGCAGGATAACCACTCGACATATTGGTGGTGGACACAAAAAATTCTACCGGATAGTAGACTTTAAGCGTGACAAAACTGATATCCCCGCATTGGTAGAGCGCATTGAGTACGATCCTAACCGAACTGCGAATATAGCGCTGATTCTTTTTAAAGATGGTGAGCGCAAATACATAATCGCCCCAAAAGGGATAGAGGTTGGTCAAGAGATATTGAGTGGGGAAACAACGCCGGTTAAACCTGGCAACTGTATGCCTCTGCGAAATATGCCTTTGGGTACCACAATTCATTGTATCGAGCTAAAGCCAGGAAAAGGCGCACAAATAGCTAGAAGCGCAGGAACCTCTGTTCAATTGGTTGCTAAAGACGGCGCATACGTCACTATCCGCCTACGCTCTGGAGAGATGAGAAAAGTACCGTCAGATTGTAAAGGCGTAGTTGGTGAGGTCTCAAACTCTGAGCACAATCTTATTTCGTTAGGAAAAGCAGGTGCGAAAAGATGGCGTGGTGTTAGACCTACTGTTAGAGGTGTGGCTATGAACCCCGTAGATCATCCTCATGGTGGTGGTGAAGGCAGAACCTCGGGTGGAAGACACCCTGTTTCTCCTTGGGGAACGCCAACAAAAGGCTATAAAACTCGAAAAAACAAACGTACTGATAATATGATTGTCAGACGCCGTAAGCAAAAATAAGAGGTATTTGACGTGCCACGTTCAATTAAAAAAGGTCCATTTATAGATCATCACTTGCTTAAGAAAGTCGAAGAAGCGGTGAGAGCGAATAATAGGAAACCGATTAAAACCTGGTCTAGAAGGTCAATGATCAGCCCTGATATGCTGGGATTGACTATTGCGGTACATAATGGGAAGCAGCATGTGCCGGTATTGATTTCAGAAAATATGGTCGGGCATAAGCTGGGTGAGTTTTCACCTACAAGGACTTATAAAGGCCATATAGCAGACAAGAAATCAAGATAAGGAGTGAATGTGGAAGTTTCGGCTAAATTAAGTAATGCTCCTCTTTCTGCGCAAAAAGCACGGCTTGTGGGGGATCAAATACGCGGGTTACCTGTTGAAAAAGCATTGAATTTGCTTAGTTTCAGCTCTAAGAAAGCTGCTGCGATAATCAAAAAAGTTCTAGAGTCGGCAATAGCTAACGCGGAACATAACGAAAGTGCGGACGTTGACGAATTAAAGGTTTCGACTGTATTCGTTAATGAAGGCAGAACGTTAAAGAGAGTTAGCGCAAGGGCGAAAGGACGTGCAAATCACATCCTAAAAAGAACTTGTCACATAACAATTAAAGTAGCAGAGAAATAGAGGTAGCAAATGGGACAAAAGGTACATCCCACTGGGATTCGTCTCGGGATAGTAAAAGATTGGACTTCGAGATGGTATGCAAATAGCCAGAATTACCCTGTATTTCTATTGCAGGATTTGAAGGTTAGAGAATATATCAAACAAAAGTTAGCTCACGCATCTGTTAGCAGGGTGCAAATAAATCGCCCTGCGAATAATGCCAATATTACTGTGCACACCGCTCGTCCTGGGATTGTGATAGGTAAAAAAGGCGAAGATATCGATGTTTTAAGGCAGAGCATATCCGCGATGATGGGGGTTCCTGTCCAATTAAACGTCGAAGAGATTCGTAAGCCGGAGCTTGATGCGTATTTAGTCGCAGAAAGCATAGCTCAACAGTTAGAGAAGCGGATCATGTACCGCCGAGCGATGAAGCGAGCTGTGACGAACACCATGCGTTTAGGCGCTGAAGGTATAAAAATCACTGTTGCTGGCAGGCTAAATGGAGCTGAAATTGCCAGAACGGAATGGTATCGCGAAGGTCGCGTGCCGCTTCATACGTTGCGGGCTGATATTGATTACGGAACAGCTGAAGCGAAAACCACTTACGGAATTATCGGTATTAAGGTTTGGATATTTAAGGGTGAGGTATTTGATATGGATGCTCATGCAGCATCATTAAACGCCGACTCAAAAAAATAGTTGAAGGGGTATATAAGAGATGCTTCAGCCAAAAAGAACAAAATTTCGCAAACAACATACCGGTAGAAATAACGGTACGGCATTGCGTGGTTCGTCAGTGAGCTTCGGGGAGTATGGTTTGAAGTCAGTTAGCCGTGGTAGAATGACCGCCCGGCAAATTGAGGCCGCGAGGAGAGCCATTAGTCGTCACGTGAAACGTGGTGGGAAAATTTGGATCAGAATTTTTCCAGATAAACCTATTACCAAAAAACCATTAGAAGTTCGTATGGGTAAAGGTAAAGGTAGTGTAGAATACTGGGTTGCTCAGATCAAACCCGGCACGATGCTGTTTGAAATTGAGGGTGTTTCCGAGGAATTAGCGCGAGAGGCCTTTGAACTGGCCGCCGCTAAGCTGCCGGTGAAAACTACGTTCTCTACACGGACAATAATGTAATGAAAGCGAAAGATTTAAGAAGCAAAACAAAAGAAGAGTTGAATTCCAATCTTTTGGAATTGTCTCGCGAACAGTTCAATTTGAGAATGCAAAAGGGAACTGGACAGCTTAGCAAGTCGAGTCAAATTAAGCAGGTGAGGCGAGACATTGCCCGCATTAGTACTATTCTAAGTGAAATGGCAAGAGTATAGATATGAGCGAAAATCTAGATACTGTACGTAAGGTAACCGGTCGTGTTGTTAGCAATAAAATGGATAAGACTGCTTCGGTTTTGGTAGAGCGCCTGGTTAAGCACCCTGTGTACGGAAAGTATATAAAGCGATCCACTAAGCTTCTCGTTCACGACGAAAACAATATATGCCAAGAAGGCGATGTGGTTTCTATTACCTCGTGTCGCCCTATTTCTAAGAATAAGGCATTCAAGCTGTTGGAAGTCTTAGAAGCTGCCAATAGATAATCAATAATTTTAGTTGGGATTTTAAAAATGATTCAGATGCAAACTAGCCTTGACGTCGCCGATAACAGTGGCGCAAAAAAGGTCATGTGTATCAAGGTCCTTGGAGGTTCGCACCGCCGCTACGCTGGCATTGGCGACATCATTAAGGTGAGCGTCAAAGACGCAATGCCGCGCACTAGGGTTAAAAAAGGCGATGTATATAATGCCTTGGTTGTAAGAACTCGTAAAGGTGTTCGTAGGGCCGATGGTTCGGTTATACGCTTTGACGGTAATGCCGCGGTAATTTTAAATAACCAACTACAACCAATTGGTACTCGTATCTTTGGGCCGGTTACTCGTGAATTAAGAGGCGATAAATTCATGAAGATTATCTCTCTAGCGCCAGAAGTATTGTAGAGGTCCAAAGATGCAAAAGATTAAGCAAGGCGATGAAGTCATCGTAATAGTTGGAAAAGATAAAGGCAAGCTAGGGAAAGTTAGTAAGGTGCTTGAAGGCCACAAGATATTAGTCGAAGGTATTAACTTAGTTAAGAAGCATCAGCGAGGTAACCCAAATCTCGGTGTTTCTGGTGGTATTGTTGATAAAAACATGCCAATTGACATTTCAAATGTTGCTTTATTTAATCCAAAAACAAAAAAAGGCGACAGAGTGGGTTTTAGAATTCTTGACGATGGGAAAAAAGTCAGATTTTTTAAATCTACGAACGAAAACGTTGGTCTCTAAGGTAATAAGGCTATGGCTAGACTACAAAATAAATATAAAACCGAAATTGTTCCTGCTCTGCAGGAGCAATTTGGCTACAAAACAATAATGCAAGTCCCGAAGCTCACCAAAATAACGCTTAATATGGGCGTTGGCGGGGCTATCGCAGACAAAAAAGTTCTGCAGTCCGCTGTTTCTGATATGGAAAAAATATCAGGACAAAAGGCAGTGATTACATTGGCTAGAAAATCTATTGCTGGGTTTAAGATTCGCGACGACATGCCAATCGGTTGTAAGGTTACTTTACGCGCCGATAAAATGTATGAATTTCTGGATAGATTAATCACGATCTCAATACCTAGAATACGTGATTTTAGAGGCATGAGTTCTAAGAGCTTCGACGGTCGTGGTAACTATTCTATGGGAATAAAAGAACAAATTATTTTCCCGGAAATAGATTATGACAAGATTGATGCGCTTCGTGGTATGGATATTTGTATCACAACAACGGCTAAAACAGATGAAGAAGGTTTAGCGCTGTTGAAATTATTCAATTTTCCATTTAAAAACTAAGGCGTATCGGCATGGCTAAAAAATCAATGATTGCGCGCGAAGTAAAGCGTGAAGGCTTGATAAAAAAATATCAGGCAAAAAGAAGCGAATTAAAAGAAATAATTAGGTCTCCAAATAGCTCCTTTGAAGAGAAAGAGAGCGCTCAAGTTCAACTTCAAAAACTACCTAGAGACTCCAGTCAGTCCAGATTGCGTAATAGATGCAATCTGACAGGGCGTCCTCATGGATACTACAGAAAATTTGGTCTTAGTAGAAATAAATTGAGGGAGGCCACGATGCGTGGCGACGTTCCCGGTTTATCAAAGGCTAGCTGGTAGTTCTGTTTAAGTTTTGGAGAATTGAAAAATGAGTATGACAGATCCAATAGCAGATATGCTAACCAGAATTAGAAATGGTCAATCTGCTGGCAAAAAGAGTGTAAAAATCCCTTCATCTAAGTTAAAGCTGGCTATCGCTAAGGTATTGAAAGATGAGGGATATATTACTGATTTTAAAACCGAAATTACCGGGTGTCATACAGAAATGACCGTTGAGCTAAAGTATTACAACGGGCTTCCTGTTATAGAGAGCGTTAAGCGAGTTAGCCGTCCCGGGCTTAGAATATACAAGTCTAAAGACGAGTTGCCGAAAGTGTTAGGTGGTCTAGGCATAGCCATAGTTTCAACCTCTAATGGTGTGATGACTGATCGCGCTGCGCGTGCAATAGGGCATGGCGGCGAAGTCATTTGCACTGTCTGTTAATTAAAGAGGTATATCATGTCTAGAGTAGCTAATGCGCCTATAACTTTGCCGTCAGGCGTTGATGTAAGAGTTGACGGCAAGCAAATGATAGTTAACGGTAAACTTGGTCGGCTTGCGTTTGATCTGTGCGACGCAGTTGATCTTGAAATCGAATCTAACGTAATCAGAATCAAATGGGACGATAGTGTAAAAGGTGCTAAGGCCCACGCAGGTACAGCTAGGGCGTCAATTAACAATATGGTAAAAGGCGTCTCCGAGGGATTCGTCAAAAAGATGTTGTTGGTTGGGGTTGGTTATAGGGCGCAAGTTAAAGACAATCTTTTAACTTTGTCCTTGGGTTATTCAAATCCTGTCGAATATTTAATTCCCGAAGGCGTAACCGTTGAAGCGCCAACGCAAACAGAGTTGCATGTGAAGAGCAGTGACAAGCAGAAAGTCGGCCAAGTCGCATCTGAGATCAGAGCTTTTCGCCCGCCTGAGCCTTACAAAGGGAAGGGTGTGAGAATAGCCGACGAATACGTGGCTAGAAAAGAAGCCAAAAAGAAATAGGTGAAGTGATGGATAAGAAGTCATCGAGATTAAAAAGAGCGTTGAGATTGCGCTGCAAAATCAAGAAGTTAAATGTAAATAGGCTTACCATACATAGAACTTCCCAGCATATTTACGCGCAGGTTCTCAGTGTTGATGGTACAGCTACCCTCGCGGCAGCGTCTACACTACAACCTGACGTAAAGGCGGGTTTGAGTAATACTAGTAATATTAAAGCCGCTACTGAGGTGGGGCGTGTCGTTGCTGAAAGAGCGATTGCGGCTGGTGTAACTGAGGTCGCATTTGACCGCTCTGGTTTTAAATATCATGGCCGCGTAAAGGCGTTAGCCGACGCTGCACGTGAAGCTGGCTTGAAGTTTTAGGGGAATAGCATGGCAACAGCACCATCTCAAGGTAGTACAGACGGATTACAGGAAAAATTGGTTTCGGTAAGACGTGTTGCAAAAGTAGTAAAAGGCGGTCGAGTTTTTGGTTTTGCTGCGCTTACGGTCGTCGGTGACGGCGATGGGCGTGTTGGTTATGGCGTTTCAAAAGCAAGAGAAGTGCCTGTAGCGATTCAAAAGTCGCTTGAGCAGGCTAGGAAGAATATGCGCAAAGTGGCGTTGAAAGAAGGTACGTTACAATATTCAATTATGTCTAACACTGGTGCGGCTAAGGTTTACATGCAACCGGCTTCAGAAGGTACCGGAATCATTGCCGGCGGTGCTATGCGCGCCGTATTCGAGGTTGTCGGTGTGCATAATGTACTGGCTAAATGTATCGGTACGAGTAACCCGATCAATGTTGTGCGCGCGACAATTAACGGTTTGACCGCAATGCATGACGCTAAGAAAATCGCAGCAAAGCGCGGTTTATCTGTTGATCAAATAACAGGGTAAAACGATATGAGTGGCAAAAAATTAAGCGTAATGATGACAAAAAGTAAAAATGGTCGCTTAAAGAGTCATCAGCAGTGTTTAAAAGGATTGGGTTTGAGCAGAATCCGGCAGGTCGTTGAGGTTATCGACACGCCTGAAAATCGCGGGATGATCAATAAAATCGCATATATGCTAAAGGTTGAGGAAGTTTAATGTATCTGAACACAATACAATCTGCATGCGGCGCCAGAAAAAAGGCAAAGCGCGTTGGGCGTGGTATAGGATCTACTGATGGTAAAACCTGCGGTAGAGGTCATAAAGGTCAAAAGGCCCGTTCCGGGGGGTTTCATAAAGTGGGCTTTGAGGGTGGTCAGATGCCTTTGCAGCGTAGGCTTCCAAAGGTTGGCTTTACGTCCAGAACAAAGAAATTTACTGCCGAGGTTCGTTTGGCTGAAATTGATGCTCTTCAGGCTGATGTTGTAGATATTCAACTACTGATCAGTGAGAACATTATCCCGGTGTTTTCAAAACAAGTTAAAGTAGTGAATACTGGAACAGTTACTCGGTCTTTGGTTTTAAAAGGACTTGGCGTTACGGCTGGTGCAAAGTTAACTATTGAAGCTGCTGGTGGCAAAGTCGAGGCTTAAGTGAGTGCTAAAGGAGTTGATGTTGCTGCGGGCACATTTCGGTTTGGTGAGCTCAAGTCAAGATTGTTGTTTGTTTTAGGCGCATTTGTCGTATACAGAATCGGCGCTCATATCCCTGTTCCGGGGATAGATCCAAAAGCGTTATCAATAATGTTTGAGCAGCAGTCGGGTTCTATATTAAACATGTTTAACATGTTTTCCGGTGGTGCGTTGATGCGTTTGAGCCTGTTTGCGCTGGGTATAATGCCATACATCTCAGCGTCTATTATTATGCAGCTTATGACTATTGTTATACCTGCTATGGAGCAGCTAAAAAAAGAAGGTGAGTCCGGGCGTAGAAAAATTTCTCAGTACACTCGCTATGGCACCGTCGTTTTGGCGATGTTTCAATCGATAGGCATCTCGGTAGCCTTGCAAAACCAAACTGCGGGTGGTCTAGCTGTTGTTATCCAGCCTGGTATCAGTTTCGTTCTTATAACAACTATTACTCTAGTCACCGGTACGATATTCTTAATGTGGCTTGGGGAGCAGGTTACGGAAAGGGGGATAGGCAATGGTATATCGCTAATTATATTTGCCGGTATCGTATCTGGATTGCCTTCCGCAATTGGCGGAACCCTAGAGCTTGCGCGTACTGGTGAAATGAATGGGGCGTTTATTGTTGTGTTATTCGCTTTGTCGATAGTTGTAACGGGTGTTGTTGTTTTCGTTGAAAGAGGACAAAGGCGGATAACTATTAATTATCCAAAAAGGCAGCAAGGCAACAAGGTCTATTCGGGGCAGAGTTCTTTTTTGCCGTTAAAGTTGAATATGGCAGGCGTGATACCGCCGATTTTTGCATCAAGCATTATTTTATTTCCCGCGACAATAGCAGGATGGTTCGGGAATGTTGATGGCTTTTCTTGGCTTCAGGATATTTCGTCAGTGCTTTCTCCCGGTCAGCCTGTGTATGTTCTATGCTATGCGTTGGCTATTGTGTTCTTTTGTTTCTTTTATACCGCTCTGGTTTTCAATTCAAAGGAAACCTCGGAAAACCTTAAGAAATCAGGCGCTTATTTGCCTGGAATTAGGCCGGGGGCTCACACTACCAGTTATATCGATAAGGTAATGACGCGGCTCACTTTGATAGGTGCTGTTTACATCACATTGATATGTTTGTTGCCTGAGTTTCTGATCGTCTATTGGAATGTGCCCTTTTCTTTTGGTGGCACCTCTTTGCTTATCATTGTGGTTGTTGTGATGGACTTTATTTCGCAAATGCAGACGCATTTAATGTCGCAGCAATACGAAGGCTTGATGAAAAAAGCCAATTTGAAAAAATCTTAAAATTTCCAGGAGTTTGCCGTGAAAGTACGAGCTTCAATTAAAGCCATATGCAAAAGTTGTAAAGTAATTAAAAGAAACGGCGTTGTGCGAGTTATCTGTAAAGATGGCAGACACAAACAGCGTCAAGGCTAACTTGTTTTTGTGATTTATTTTGCAGGGTGATATAATCCCCTGTTTAACCTTATAGTACTGTTTTTGGAGTATCTGAATGGCTCGTATTGCCGGTATAAACGTGGCTGACCATAAGCATGCGGAGATAGCGTTGACTGCTATCTATGGAATTGGCAGACAAACTGCTAGAAATATCTGCGATGAAGTTGGGGTTCAGCCAACCGTCAAGATTCGAGACCTTTCTGAGGATCAAGTTGAATCTATACGTAAGGTTATTTCTGCGATGACTGTAGAAGGTGATCTTCGCAGAGAAGTCTCAATGAATATTAAAAGATTAATGGATCTGGGTTGTTATCGTGGTATCAGGCATCGCCGTGGTTTGCCATTGAGAGGACAAAGAACCAGAACAAATGCTCGGACTCGTAAAGGTCCGCGCAAGTCAGTTACTAAATAAATACATCTAGATAGGCATTTTTGATGGCAACCCAGAATCGAGTTAAAAAGCGTATTAAGAAAGAAGTAGCGGACGGTATCGTTCATGTCCACGCTTCCTTTAACAATACAATCGTTACTATTACAGACAGAAAAGGTAACGCGTTATCTTGGGCTACATCTGGTGGATCCGGTTTCCGTGGCTCGCGCAAAAGCACACCTTTCGCAGCGCAGGTGGCTGCTGAGAAAGCAGGAGCGGTAGCTCAGGAATACGGTATGAAAAATCTGGATGTTATGATTAAGGGCCCCGGCCCTGGTAGGGAATCTGCTGTTCGCTCTTTGAACAGTATGGGGTTCAAAATTTCAAATATCGTGGACGTTACTCCCATACCTCATAATGGTTGCCGTCCACCCAAAAAACGTCGTGTTTAGGATAGTGGAGTAAATTTAATGGCAAGATATCTTGGTCCTGCTTGCAAGCTGAGTCGTAGGGAAGGTACTGATTTATTTTTGAAAAGCAGAGGTAAATCTCTGGAAAGCAAATGTAAATTAGAACAAAGACCTGGTCAACATGGCGCTAAGCGTACAAGGAATTCTGATTATGCTATGCAGCTCCGCGCCAAACAGCGCTTGCGCCGCATATACGGGGTTTTGGAAAAGCAATTCCGGAACTATTACAAAGCTGCTGACCTACAAAAAGGCGCTACTGGTCAAAATTTGCTTGATTTTTTAGAGTCTCGATTGGACAACGTCGTTTACCGTATGGGCTACGCTGCTACCCGGGCGGAAGCAAGGCAGTTGGTATCTCACAAAGCGATTTTGGTAAACGATAGGTTAATTAATATACCTTCATACCAAGTCGCTGCAGGCGATGTAATTAAGGTTAGAGAAAAAGCTAAGAGCCAACAACGTATTAAAGACTCGCTGGTTGTTGCCGAGCAGTATGGCTTTCCAGTTTGGGTAGAAGTTAATTCCAAAGAGATGAGTGGAACATTCAAGTCTGTGCCTGATCGCGTGGATTTAGGCTCTGACATCAACGAGCAGCTGGTTGTTGAGCTTTATTCTAAGTAATAAATAAGTCCAGGATTTAAATTATGCAGAGTTCTATTGTTGGCCTACTTAAGCCTAGACTTGTCGAGGTGATTAACGAATCGGCCAACCACTCGAGAATCGTTATCGAGCCTCTGGAGCGCGGCTTCGGGCATTCTTTGGGCAATGCTTTGAGGCGGGTCATGCTGTCTTCAATTCCAGGTTGCGCAGTTACAGAAATTTCTATCGAAGGCGTGTTGCATGAATTCACCACGATAGAAGGTGTTCAAGAAGATGTCATAGACATCATACTGAACCTTAAAAAACTTGCTGTCGTCGTTCATTCTAAGGATGAAGTGACTCTCACGCTGGCTAAATCGGGTGTTGGTGTCGTAACTGCTCGGGATATTGAACTACCCCATAATGTGGAGTTAGTAAACCCGGATCTGATAATCGCAAACATCAACAATCAAGACTGCTCACTCAACATCAAGATTAAGGTCGAGAGAGGTCGGGGTTATGTTCCTGCCAGTCTGAGGAAAGAGATGAATGACGACGCGCCGGTCGGTGTGTTAATGGTTGATGCGGCGTTTAGTCCTATAGTAAAGGTCGCTTATCATGTAGAAAGCACTCGTGTCGAGCAACGCACTAATCTGGATAGGCTCGTTATAGAATTGGAGACAAATGGTACGGTTGATCCTGAGCAGGCGATCAAGTTGGCCGCTTCGATTCTTCATGACCAGTTATCTGTGTTCGTAGATTTTGAAAAAGTTAACGAGCAGATACATGAGGAGGTGGCAATTGAGGAAGAGTCGTTCGATCCAGTCTTGCTACGTCCTGTAGATGATTTGGAGTTGACGGTTCGTTCTGCCAACTGCCTAAAGGCGGAAAACATTTTCTATATCGGCGATCTGATTCAGCGGACCGAAGTGGAGTTGTTGAGGACACCTAATCTGGGTAAGAAGTCGTTAACGGAAATTAAAGATATTCTTGCAATTAAAGGTCTGTCATTGGGTATGCGCTTGGAAAACTGGCCACCTGAAAATCTGGCTGATCAATCGCAAGCTGGAATTTGAATATAAGGCATTTGAAAAATGAGACACCGTAAATCTGGAAGACAGTTAAATAAAAATAGTAGCCACAGAAAAGCGCTATTTAGCAACATGGCTTGCTCTTTGTTTAGACACGAGTTAATCAAGACTACGTTACCAAAAGCAAAAGAGTTGCGCGTGATCGCCGAGCCTTTGATTACATTATCTAAAAACGACTCTGTCGCGAAACGTCGTCAGGCGTTCTCTAAGTTGCGTGATAGAGATGTTGTGACGAAATTATTTAACGAGCTTGGTCCAAGGTATCAATCCAGAAACGGTGGGTATTTGAGGATTATTAAGTGCGGATTTCGGCCTGGTGATGACGCACCTATGGCTTACGTCGAGTTGGTAGATAGGCCAGAGCCTGTACAAACTGAAGAATAAATGCCTTAATATTGGGCTTGTAGCGGCAGATTAGCTAGACGGCTTCTCTGCCGTTTTTGTTTGTGTAATGTTCAGCGTTAATTTATATTCCTAGAATATATTTCTTGGTCTGCTTGTTTGGTTTGTTTTTGAAGTCTCTATTGTTTTGCTGTAAGTGGCTTCTGCTATTGCTGTGGTTAATATGCGCCAACTGTCCAGCTTTTGTTGAAAAGCCATCGCTGCATGCGCCGGGCTTGTAGAGGGTAATCGGTGGTACGTAAACCGATCTGTGCATATATAAGGTTGAACATGCTTTTGAAAGGTTTTTTCTGCAGTTAAGCCATTAAAGAATATATGCGTAATATAGGGGTGGTTTAGGAAAAATCCTGGAAAATCATTCGTAACAATACTGTTTTTGTCTATTTTTGCATCGAGACTGCTGTTGTGCCGATGGCATGACTTAACTACATCCCATAGTGCAATGCCGGCTAATTTTATTGATTCTATTCTCGCTAAGTATGAGCTACTAGGATTGAGTTCCAGAAGTTCGATTATGATAGGCCAAAATTGATTCTGTGGATGCGCGTAATATCGGTTAGCCTCCAGTGATGCTTTTCCAGGGATGCTGCCCAGAATCAAAACTGTTGCATCCGGTGAAGAGGCCGCTGAGAAGCTTGTTATTCGGTTCATTCTGCCAGAATGTGATCGGGTTTCATTGAGTGTTCTAAACTTGCTGGCACTAGTTTTATAAAATGCCCAATACGTCTAATACTCGGCAGCAATATGCGTGCTCATTGTCATGCATTAAAGATAGGCCGAGATGGTGGCCTTGGCTTAAAGTGAGATGATGCATTAATAATATGGAGGAATATTGGGTTTCCATATAGTCGATACTAGCCTTTTGATGGCCCCATGCGCCATAGTCACAATGAATAATTCCTGCTAATTGTTTGTTGGCGTAGTCTTCAAACAGTTCTACACATTCTTCTAGTGACGTTTTCCTAGAAAGAGTGGCTGTTAAATCAATAACTGAGACAATTGCAGTTGGCACTCTGTAGGACATAGCGTCCAATTTGCCTTCCAGTCTTGGTAATACCAATGTCGTGGATTTACCTACGTTCGTGCTGGTTGGGATAATGGAAGACGCGCACCCACGGCCAAGTTGGGATGATGCGTGATAACCATCCAATACACGTTGATCTGAAAGTTGCGGATGGATAGTGATGGCTCGGGCGAAATTGATGCCAATGTGCTTATCAAGTACATGACAGATAGGAACCAGAGCATTACCCGTGCAGGTACTGGCAGAGATGACGTCATGGTGTAATGGATCGTACGCCGAATGATTTACTCCGAATACCACACTGATATCGCAACCGCTGACATTCCAAGTGCAAAGGATTTTTTTAGCGACTTCCTGCGTTATTAATGAGCGGAAATCATGGATCGTGGCGGTGCCCGTGGCGTCAAATAATACATCAAGATCAAATTGGCGCAATACTTCCCAGCTGCCGTCATCGGGCGAACTACGGCGCCGGTCTACCTTCTGATAGCGAACTCTTTTGCCGTCTATGATTAAATCGTCGCCATCGCAATCTACATTAAATGGGGGGCGGCCATAGGTGCTATCGTTTGCTAATAGGTAAGCAACGTGATCGATAGCCATTACGTCACAGACTACACGTATATCGAATCTGCCGCCTTTTTCTTGTGCGAAATTTCCTCTTAATACCCCGCGACCAATTCTGCCTAAACCCACGATCCCAATGTTAAGGCTCATTGTTGAAAATCCCCGCTTCGATAGTGCTTTGCGTAGAAACGCCAATTTCTCCTGTGGTTTGGAGAGGCCGCTGGTGTTGATTTGTGGTCATGGCGTTGGTTTCGTTATTATTTTCATGATAAGGAGCAGCAATGCTGAAAAACTAGAGCAACAAGCCGGACAAGTCAAGGCAAAGCAAAATATAACGAACGGGGTTGCGTTTGTTTGGGTAGAGGCCATAGATTTGGGGTTGGCCTAAAAGGGGGTTATTGAGGCTCGTCTTCAGATGTAACAAATTTTTCTGATAAGCGTAATAGCACAAATAAGGCGCCTGTGCCGCCAGACCTAGGGGGCGCAGAGCAAAACGCCAGGACATCTTTATGTTGGCGTAGCCAAAGGTTTATATCATTTTTTAAAACGGGTTGATTGTCCGTAGAGTTGTACCCCTTGCCGTGAATGATTTGTACGCAGCGATAACCGTCTTCAACGCAATAGTGTAAAAATCGTAATAGCTGCTGTTGTGCATCTCGGCTACTTAAGCCATGTAAATCTATATCGGCATCCAGGCCGTAATATCCCTTCCGAAGTTTTTTGATGACGCTTTTTTGCATGCCTGGCACCAGGAAGGCGATCTTGTCTTCTTGGAACAGGGTCTCCAAGCTACCCTCAACATCTTTTTGTAACGGATCAACCTGCTCGAGTGGCTTAAATGAAGGTATTGGCCGCGGTTTCTTATCAGGCTTAAGAATAACGGTATTGGTGTCTATGGTCTGGACTTTGCCGATCGAGTTTCGAAACAAGAGGACATCGTCTGCGGAAGTGGTTTTTTTTGTCACGTAAGCTGCTGGTTTTGCGCTTTTTTTGCTACTATGCGTGAATTTTAAAGCGTTTCACGGCAGTATGCACATACTAATCAGCAACGACGACGGTTATTTAGCGCAAGGCATCAACACATTGGCCGAAGCTCTGCGTCAACACGCCAACGTATCAGTAGTGGCGCCAGATAAAAACCGGAGTGCCGCAAGCAATTCTTTAACCCTGGATATGCCTTTGCGCGCCACTCAATGTGAAAACGGTTTTGTCAGGGTGGATGGTACGCCGACGGATTGCGTTCATCTGGCGATTACAGGATTATTAGCGAACGAACCGGATATGGTATTCGCCGGTATCAATCATGGTGCCAATCTTGGCGACGATGTGCTTTATTCTGGCACCGTGGCTGCGGCTACCGAAGGGCGTTTTCTTGGGCTGCCTGCGGTGGCTATCTCTTTAGCATCCAGCGACCCTAAACATTTCGATACGGCGGCACATGTGGCTGTGACAATAATGCAAAAAATCCTCGCTCATCCCTTGCCGGAAGACACTTTGTTAAACGTCAACGTGCCTGATTTACCGATTGCTGAATTAAAAGGTTATCAATCTACCCGACTCGGGCAGCGACACAAAGCGGAACCAGTAATACGTTCCCATGATCCGCGGGGGCAGGTTATTTACTGGGTGGGACCGCCCGGCAGCGAACAAGACGCCGGGCCAGGTACCGATTTTGATGCGATAAGAAACGGATACGTGTCCGTAACGCCGTTACAGTTGGATTTAACGCGATATGAACGATTAGAGGGATTGAGCGAATGGCTCGCAATGGAGGCGCTCGTATGAGTAGACGCATCCAGGGTATAGGCATGACGTCTCGGCGGACCAGGGAGCGGATGATTTCTCGGCTGCGCGAGCAAGGCATCTATAACAGTAAAGTCCTGGCGATAATGTCTGACACACCTAGGCATATTTTTGTCGACGAAGCTTTGGAGAGTCGTGCTTATGAGGATACTGCCTTACCTATCGGCCACAATCAAACTATATCGCAGCCGTATATCGTCGCCAAAATGACGGAATTGCTATTGGAAAAAGGTCCGCTGCTCAAAGTACTGGAAATTGGTACGGGTTGCGGCTACCAAACCGCAATATTGTCGAAGCTGGTAGCGCAAGTTTATTCGGTGGAACGGATTGCGCCGTTAATGAAAAAAGCCCGGGATACCCTATGGGAGTTGGGTATCAAGACTGTGGGTTTTAAGCATAGCGATGGTGGCTGGGGCTGGCCGGAGCACGCGCCATATGATGGGATTTTAGCTGCAGCCGCGCCGGCGGAAATTCCGGAAGCCTTACTTGAGCAAATGGCTGTGGGGGGCGTGATGGTGATTCCGGTCGGGCTGGAAGGGATGCAGGAATTACATCGGGTAACCCGCACCGAGCACGGCTTTGAGGATGAAGTAATAGAGCGGGTCAGTTTTGTCCCGTTTTTATCCGGCGTCAGTCAATAAATTTTAATCGTTTTATCGCGCCGGTTTTATTAGCCAATTGGCGTGTCCGGCGCGACAGTGGTGAATTGGCTAGAAATTCAAATGCTGCTTACGTTTGCTGGCAATAAAACCCAATAAAGCAGAGCCGAATAACCAAACGGCGGAAGGAACCGGCACTGCGGTTACCGAAACTTGCCAGCCCACATCTTTTAGCGCGGCGAGGTCGAGTTGCGTAAATACTTTGCGCGTGCCGACGCGCAAAGTAGGGTCCATGGCGGCTTCTTGCTCAATCCCGTTTACCGTGCTTTTGGTGCCCTCTAACCAATGAACCTTATCGCCCTCCAGTGGTACATTGCCGCCATAAGCCGCTACCGCATTAGCACCGGTAAAGCCGGAGCCAGTGGCTTGATTATCCCACGAGTCCGAACTGCCTAGGCCCAATAAGTGGCCTAACTCATGCAGTGCCACCGAATAAAAATCATTACCGCTGAATGTCTCAGTGGTAGAAAGATCCGTGTCGAAATACCAGTTTGCCGAATTACTGAAGGTCAATTGGCCGCCCCATGGCGCAAAATCAGTTGCGGACGGGCCGGAGGTAGCATTGGATTGGCCGCGCTGTGTTGCATTGGTCAAAAAATCTTGGGTGCCGCTGACGCTGTAACCGCCATAGCCGCCATAGCCCAGGTTGCCGGCGCCCATGGTCTGTCCACCCACAAACACCGTGAGTGTGTCGGCTGCCAGGCTGAAATTACTCAGAGTCGTGCTGGCGCCGGTATCAGGACGTTGAAATACCGCGCTGAAATTATTGATGCCGCCGGATGTAATCGCAGTCAAGCTGTCGGTTAAGATACCTCCCAAAAACCCGCCTGCGGCATCCAGGATGTCTCGTCTACTTGCGTTGCTGCCGGAGAAAAAGCCGCCATCGTAGGTGTAGTCGAAATTGATGACGACTGCCTCTGTTGATTGGCTGGCGGCCAGCAACACGACGCCGGCTAATGCGGAAGGTTTAATAAGCATGAATTTAACTCGCTCAAGTTGGTTAATAATTGCTGCGGTGCCCGGTCGTGATCCGACTCGACTACTTTACAGCGCTAGATATTGTTCTCGGTGGGCGCATTCAGTAATGCAATGCACTGATGGTTGCCGTAGGCGGAAAGTAACATCGCAAACATTAGGCGCGCAAGCATTTTATTCGAAACACATCGAAAGATTGTTCTTTGTGGAAATTCATTTCACTTGGCAACCACGGTTTGGATAGTGCTATCTAGAAAAACGAGAGTGTTCGATCAGAAAGCCGACTAAAATAGGCGCTCGCGCGCGCCTGCTTGAATACTTGTCAGGCTGCCCTACATAATTAGAATAAACATACTAAGTCCTTTTGAAAAACTACACTGCTACTTATTCGGTCGGAATCGATCTAGGTACCACCCATACGGTGGTCGCGTACTCCGATATAGGCGACCCTGCTAAAGCTATTCACTTGTTCGAAATTCCGCAGTTGATCGCGCCAGGCGAAGTGAGTGCCAAGCCACTATTGCCGTCGGTGCGATACCATCCCGCGCCAGGCGAAATAACGGAAGAAGCCGGATTTTTGACTCAGGAAAAAGGCGCTTTGCTTGGTGAAGCGGCGCGCTCGCTGGGTGCAAAGTCGCAAGGTCGATTGGTTACCAGCGCTAAAAGCTGGTTGTCGCACACCTCGGTCGATCACAGCGCGGCCATTTTGCCCTGGGGCAGTGACGAATCGGTATTTAAAGTCTCGCCGCTGGAAGCCAGTGCTAGTTATTTGCGACATGTCTGCGCCGTTTGGGAGCACCGTTTTCCCAAAGCACCACTTGCGCTTCAGGAACTGGTGATTACGGTGCCGGCCTCCTTTGACGAGTCCGCGCGCTCCTTAACATTGGAAGCGGCCAAGATGGCCGGCTTGAGCGGTGTAAGATTGCTGGAAGAGCCGCAAGCAGTCTGTTACGACTGGCTGCGCCGGCATGCCGGTACTATCAAATCCAGTCTGGCCGATAGGCGATTATTGCTGGTTTGCGATGTCGGCGGTGGTACTACCGATTTGACCTTGATCAAGATTGAGCAGGGGGCTGACGAGCCTAAGCTAACGCGCATAGGTGTCGGCGACCACCTGATGTTGGGAGGCGACAATATCGATCTGGCTCTGGCGCATCTAGCGGAAAGCCGCTTGCGAACCGGCGATAAAAAACTCTCGACTGCCGATTTATCGCAATTGCTGGAGCAATGTCGGATCGCCAAGGAACAGCTATTAGCTGACGACGCGCTCGAGCAGGTTGCCATAACCTTGTTGGGTGGCGGCTCCAGGTTGATTGGCGGCACAAAAAGTACGTCCCTGAGCAAAGAAGAGGTTAAGCAAATTGCATTGGATGGCTTTTTACCCATGTCCGGCTTGCAAGACCTGCCGGATAGGAAGCGTAGCGGCGTGGTGGAGTTTGGCTTGCCCTATGCGGCGGAGCCGGCTATCAGTAAGCATATTGCCGCCTTTTTGCAAATGCATGCCCAGGCTGCGCAAATGGCGTTGAGTGGAACGGGCACAGAGCATCAAATAGTCCCCGACGCCTTATTACTGAACGGCGGCGTGTTTCGCAGTCCGGCCTTGGTGCAGCGCTTAATCGATTTATTAGCCAGTTGGCGCGGCGGGCAACCCCCCTTATTGCTGGATAACAGCCATCCGGAATTGGCGGTGGCTTACGGCGCGGTCAGTTATGCCGTTGCCCGCCGCGACAAGAAGTTGAAAATCGGCGGTGGCGCCGCCCGTAGTTATTTTCTGCTGGTTGATGCCGCGGCCAAAAGTGGTGATGGGAAGCTTGGCGGGCATGGCGTTTGTATCCTGCCGAAAGGAAGCGAGGAAGGTCATGAAATTCTGTTGAATGATCGGCAATTCGCTCTTAGGGTTGGGCAACCGGTACGTTTTCATTTGTTGTCCAGTAGCGGAGACAGTACTTACCAGCCAGGCGACATTGTCGAACTCGATGACGAACGTTTTCATAGCTTGCCTCCCCTGGCGGTGGCATTCGAAGGCCAGCAAAAAATCGAAGTGGCGGTGCAATTACTGGCAACTTATACGGAAGTCGGTACCTTGCAAATACAGTGCGTGGCGGTGGACGATTCCAGCCAGCGATGGGACGTAGAGTTTCAGATTCGTAAAAAGGCCCAAATTATCGCCAACGCCGAACTGCCTGGCCAATTACCGCAAGCGCTGGAAAAAATTCAGGCCGTATTCGGCGCCAAATCCAAACAAGTCGATCCGCAGGCGGTCAAAACCCTGCGTGCTGAGTTGGAAAAAGTTCTCGCTGCACCGCGCGGCGACTGGCAAACCCCGTTGCTGCGCGAGTTGTTTACGGCCTTGTTGGAAGGCAGTAAATATCGGCGGCGGAGTGAACAGCACGAACGCCTCTGGTTAAGTCTGGCCGGCTTTTGCCTGCGGCCAGGTTTTGGCTACCCGCTTGACGATTGGCGGGTAGAGCAGCTTTGGAAGCTATATGCGGAAGGCTTGCAATTCGTCAACGAAAAGCAAAACTGGGCCGAATGGTGGACCTTATGGCGGCGCGTTGCCGGCGGCTTGAGTGCGGATGCCCAGCAACGCATCTTTAACGACATCGCTAAATACATCAACCCGGCTGCCGCGCGCCAGCCCGGCGTCTCTAAGCAACTGGCGACACGCGGTTACGAAGATATGGTGCGTTTGGCGGCGGCGCTGGAAAGACTGACAATTACCGATAAAATTCAACTGGGCGAATGGCTGCTAAAGCGTCTGGAAAAAGCCGGGGAACCCGAGCAAAGTTGGTGGGCGGTCGGCCGTATCGGCGGACGGATTTTATTTCACGGCAGCAATCATCAGGTTATTCCAGCCGCCACGGTAGAGAGTTGGCTGCAACAGCTACTGAAAGCTGACTGGAAAAAGCTAACCCAGGCCGGTTTTGCCGCCACCTTGCTGGCCAGGCGCTGCGACGATCGGGCCAGGGACATCGACGATCAGCTGCGCACGCAGGTGATCGACAAGCTCAAACAAACTAAATCCCCATCTTCCTGGATAGACATGGTCGCCGAATTCAAACAACTGGATGCACAACAGGAAAAACAAGTCTTCGGCGAAGCGCTGCCGCCGGGCTTGAAACTAATCGTTTAATGCTAAGCTTTGTGATGCCGATATAACAATCAACAGCAGCAAGTTACCTGAACCGGATATTGGCATAGAAATCGCTTTATCCCGTTCTGTAGTGGTTTTTCACTCTGAAAGCATATTAAACGACAAAAAAATGGCAGACAAATACGGTATCGACAGCCATAAATTGGTGTATCACCCACAGCGGGTGGCGCAGTGGTTGGACGGCAGGCATGATTGGCAGCAAGCGAAAGCCGTGTATCCCATTTACATGGAAGTCTCGCCGGTAGGAGCCTGCAATCATCGCTGCACGTTTTGTGCAGTCGATTATATTGGCTATAAAGCGCAGCGGCTGGATGTCAAAATTCTGGCGGAGCGTTTGACGGAGATGGGCAAGCTTGGCGTGAAAAGCATCATGTACGCCGGCGAAGGCGAGCCTATGTTGCACAAGGAGATTAATGACATCGTCAAATGGACTTTCGACGCCGGTATCGATGTGTCTTTCACTACCAACGGCACTCTGATGAATCAACGCTTTGTCGAGCAATCCTTGCCGTTGGTATCTTGGATCAAGGTATCGCTAAATGCCGGCAGCGCCGAAAATTACGCGGCCATTCATCAAACCAAGGCGTCCGATTTTGACTTGGTGCTGAACAATCTGCGCCGCGCAGTCGAAAATAAAAAAGCCCAGCAATTGTCCTGCACGCTAGGTGCGCAAATTTTGTTGTTGCCGGAAAACCAGCATGAAGTAACCACGCTGGCAAAAATCTGCCGCGATGTAGGCTTGGATTATCTGGTCGTCAAACCTTACTCCCAACATCTATTCAGCGAAACCCGCCGCTATGAAAGCCTGCGTTACGACAATCTACTGGGCATGGCCCAGGAACTGGCCCAATTCAACGGCGACGGTTTTAACGTGGTTTTTCGCGAGCAGACCATGAAGAACTACAGCCAATCGGAAACCCAGCGTTATAAAACCTGCCATGCCACCCCTAATTTTTGGGGCTATATCATGGCTGATGGGGAAGTCTACGGCTGCAGCGCGTATTTGACCGATCAACGCTTTGCCTACGGCAATATCCATAAACAATCGTTCCAAGATATTTGGGAAGGCGAGAAACGTCGGCAGAACTGGCAGTACATCACTCAGGAACTAGATATCAGCCAATGCCGCAAAAATTGCCGGATGGAAGCGGTCAACCAATATCTGGACAAACTCACGGCCAATCAGCCGGCCCATATCAATTTTATCTAGGACAGACGCATGAAAGTATTGGTTACTGGCGGCGCAGGATTCATCGGCAGTCATTTGAGTCGGGAGTTATGGCAACAAGGCTATCAGGTCAGCGTGATTGATAGTCTGGTTGGCGGCCGTAAAGAAACGATTGCCGATTTGGTCGGCCAGGAACGTTTCGAATTCCATCACGCCGATATTCGCGATGCTGACGCCATCGCACCTTTGTTTTCTGGGATCGACTGGGTATTCCACTTAGCCGGGCTAGCCGACATCGTTCCGTCCATTGAGCAGCCACGCGCGTATTACGAGACCAATGTCAGCGGTACATTTAACGTATTGGAAGCCGCGCGCGCCGCCGGTATCAAGCGATTTGTCTATGCGGCTTCGTCGTCCTGTTACGGCATTCCAGATCAATTTCCCACGCCGGAATCCGCGCCCGTTCAGCCACAGTATCCTTATGCTTTAACCAAATACCTGGGCGAGGAATTGGTGATGCACTGGGCTCAACTCTACGACCTGCCGGCTGTGTCGTTGCGCTTGTTCAATGTTTACGGCCCGCACGCCCGCACCACCGGCGCCTATGGGGCGGTGTTCGGGGTATTTCTGGCGCAAAAGATTAACGGTAAACCCTTTACCGTGGTCGGCGACGGCACACAGACTCGGGACTTTACCTATGTCACCGATGTGGCCAACGCCTTTATTGCAGCCGCCGAATCGGCGCTTTGCGGAGAGATCATGAATGTCGGTAGCGGCGGTACTTATAGCGTCAACCAGTTGGTGGGATTGTTGGGCGGCCCTATCGAATACATCCCCAAGCGGCCGGGCGAGCCCGATTGCACCTTTGCCGATACCGGCAAAATCAAGGCAAAACTCGGTTGGCAGCCGCAAGTCAGTTTCGAGCAAGGCGTCGCCAACATGCTGGCGCATATCGATTACTGGCGAAACGCGCCGTTGTGGACTTCGACATCGATAGCCGCTGCTACTGCCGACTGGTTTAAATACCTGGACAAATAAGGAGAGGCTGATGGCTATTGGACTAGCGGCAGCGGATTTTGCAAACTTATTGAATAACAGCGTATTTACCGATGCGCAGGCTCAAACCTTGGACAGCGAAACGGTAATCCAAGAATTGCTGACCGAGTTTGCCAGAGTGCGCGAACAGCAGGCCAAAATCATGGTGCTGGGCAACGGTGGCAGCGCGGCGATTGCCAGTCATGTGATTACCGACTTGCGCAATGTCGGCGGCTTGTGCGCCTTGACTTTGCACGAAGCCGCGCCCTTGACGTGTTTTACTAACGACTTCGGTTACGAGCAGGCCTTTGCCAAACAAATTACCGCGTTTGCGAATCCGGACGATTTATTGATCGCAATCAGCAGTTCCGGGCAATCCTTGAATATCGTCAATGCGGTGCAGGCTGCCAATGCCAAAGGCTTGCCGGTCATGACCTTAAGTGGCTTCAAAGCCGAAAATCCGCTCCGTAAACTTGGGCGCTGGAATTGCTGGCTGGACAGCAGTCATTACGGCATGGTCGAGTTGGGGCATCTGTTCGTGTTGCACCATATTACCGATCATCTGCTCAGGAAATAAGCTCATGTCCACGGAAAAAATCGTTTCTATCGAACAACTGGCGCAGCGTGCCGCCGAACTGAAAGCGCAAGGCAAAACCGTGGCTTTATGCCATGGGACTTTTGATTTACTGCACATTGGCCATATCCGTCATTTGCAAAGCGGAGCAAGGCAGGCAGATGCATTATTGGTTAGCGTCACCGCCGACGAATATGTCAATAAAGGCCCCGGTCGGCCGGTGTTTAATCAATATTTGCGCGCCGAAAACATTGCGGCGCTGGCTTGTGTGGATAGTGTGGCGATCAACCATGCGATTACCGCCGTGGAAGTATTGGATCAGGTGAAGCCTGATTTATATGTGAAGGGTAGCGATTACAAAAGTACCAGCGACGATCTGACCGGCAATATCCAGCACGAAAAAGACGCCGTGGAACGGCACGGCGGCAGGATTTACTTTACCGACGAATTGACGTCCAGCTCAACGCGCTTATTGAACGAGTATTTTGAGGTGTTCTCCCCGGAAATCTCAGCGTACCTGGATCAGTTCAAGGAAACGGTCGGCGCCAACGAGATTATCGACAAACTCAAGGCCTTAAGCGGTTTGAATGTACTGGTGGTCGGCGAAGCGATAGTCGACGAATACCATTACACCTCCCCCTTGGGCCAAACAGGCAAAGGCAACGTGTTTTCAGTGAAATACAATGATTACGAACGCTTTGCCGGCGGCGCTATCGCGGTGGCGAATCACGTAGCGGAATTTGCCCATAATGTCACGTTGCTTTCGGGCCTGGGCGCCACGAAAAGCCACGAAGATTTTATTCGTACCAATTTGAACCCGGCGATTGATCCGGTGTTCTTCTTCAGTCAGGATCGGCCGACGATTGTGAAGCGACGCTATGTCGATGCCGACATCGCCAAGTTATTTGAAGTGTATTTTTATAACGATGCGCCGTTGCCGGAGGACACCAATCGCAAGATCGTGGCTTGGCTGGACAAACATTTGCGCGATTACGATGTGGTGATCGTACCGGATTTCGGCAACGGCTTTATCTCCAATCAAATGGTCGCGGCCTTGTCCAAAGGCGCTAAATATCTGGCGGTGAATGCGCAGGTTAACAGCGGCAATCGGGGGTACCACTTGATCACGCGGTATCCGAACGCAGACTTCTTGTCGTTAAACGAACCGGAATTGCGGTTGGCGAGCCACGATAGAGGTGCTGCCATTGAGGAATTGGCCGGCCAGTTGGCCGACAAATTAAGTGCCCAGCACATCGCCATCACCCGCGGTACTAAAGGCGCGTTGATGCTGGATCAAACCAAAACGGCTTACAAGATTCCCGCGTTGTCCTCCAAAGTGGTGGATCGCATCGGTGCCGGCGATGCCTTTCTGTCTGTGGCCGGCTTGTGTTTGGGCGGCGGCTTGTCACCGGAGCAAGCCTTGTTCGCCGGTAGCGCCGCGGCCGCACTGGATGTGCAGATTGTATGTAACCGCGAACCGGTGCGGGCAGTGGCTTTATTCAAATACATCACTACCTTGTTGAAATGACAGACATGAACCTTACGCCTGCCGATTTGAAGCAGCTGTATTATCAAATGTTGCGCATCCGCCGAGTCGAGGAAGCGATTGCCCGGCGCTATGCCGAACAGCAAATGCGTTGTCCCACCCATCTTTGCATCGGCGAAGAAGCTATTGCTGTCGGGGTCTGTGCACATTTGACCAACCAGGACAAGGTGTTCAGCAATCATCGCGGCCACGGCCATTATTTGGCTAAAGGCGGTGATTTGCCGCGCCTGCTGGCGGAGTTGTACGGCTATGCCGAAGGCTGCTGCGGCGGCCGGGGTGGGTCGATGCATTTGACCGACCTGGAAGCCGGGTTTGTTGCGTCCACGCCTATCGTCGGCGGCACCGTGCCATTAGCCGCCGGTTATGCCTGGGCCGAGCAGATGAAAAAATCCGGCGCCGCACAGGGATGTGCCAGTGTCGCGAGAGGCAGGATGCCGGAAGCGACCAACGTCGTGGTGATTTTCTTCGGCGATGGCTGTTTTGAAGAAGGCGTGATGCACGAAACGATGAATTTTGCGGTATTAAAAAAGCTACCGTTGCTGTTTGTCTGCGAGAACAACCAATACTCGGTGATGACACCGTTGGCAGAACGCCAACCCAAACGCGATATTTATAAAATAGCCGCCGCCCACGGCTTAAACGCGGTTAGCGGCGACGGTAATCGGGTCGATGAAGTATATGAACTGGCGCGAATAGCGGTTGGCAACACTAGGAATGGCTTGGGCCCGCAGTTTTTGGAATTGCATACTCACCGCTGGCCGGAGCATTGCGGACCTAATGAAGATGACGACTTAGGCTATCGCCGCCCCGGTGAATTGGCCGAGTGGAAATTGCGCTGCCCGCTACTGCAAACCCGGCAGGCCTTGCTTGACGCGCAGTTGAGTGATGATGCCGCACTAACGCAAATGGAAACCCGCTTGGCCGAGGAAATTGAACAAGCTTTTGCTTGGGCTTTGCAAGGCACACGTCCGACTGTCGATAGCATGAGGCAACATCTGTATGCGTGAAGTAGAGACGATGACTTATGGTGAGGCAATCCGCGAGGCTTTGGATGATGCTTTGGCCCAATATCCGGACATGTTGCTGATTGGTGAAGGTGTGCCGGACCCGAAGACCATCTTTGCCACAACTCAGGGTTTGCGCGAGAAGTACGGCGCCGAGCGGGTGCTGGATATGCCGCTGGCTGAAAACGGCATGACCGGCATTTGTATTGGCGCAGCGCTGGCCGGCATGCGCCCGGTGCTGGTACATCAGCGTATCGATTTTGCCTTGCTGTCGGTCGATCAGTTGATCAATAACGCCGCCAAGTGGCATTACATGTTTGACGGCCAACAAAAAGTGCCGTTGGTAATTCGCGTCATCATTGGTCGCGGTTGGGGGCAGGGGCCGCAACATTCGCAAAGTCTGCAAGCCATGTTTGCGCAAGTGCCGGGCTTGAAAGTGGTGATGCCGACCACGGCTGGCGATGCCTACCATTTTATGCTGGAGGCGATTGCCGATAACAATCCGGTGCTGTTTATCGAACACCGCTGGTTACACCATGTCCAAGGTGAGGTCGACAAACTTCGTCCGGCGGCCGGGTTGTCCGGCGCGGCTTTGCTGCGGCAAGGCACCGATATTACCTTGGCAGCATTCTCGCACATGAGCATAGAAGCCTTGAAAGCCGCCACGGTATTGGCAAGGTATGGTGTCGACGCCGAAGTCTTGGATATGCGTTGCGTCAGCAGCTTGGATGTGGATAGCGTTGCCGGATCGCTGGCAAAAACCGGCGGCAAATTGCTAGTAGCGGATTGCGCGCCGGAAATGGCGTCAATTGGTCATCAGTTGCTATCCAAACTGGTGTTGGCCCATGGACATGGTTTACAACAAGCGCCGCGCTTGATTGCTTATCCCAACCATCCGGTGCCGACCTCGCATTTTGTCGCCAACGAGTACTATCCGGGCGCCGAGCAGATCGCCTGTGCCGTGTTGGACATGGTGGGTCGATCGGAATTAACAGCCTCGGTAATCGGCGCTTTGCAGTCCGACTTGCCCAAAGATCAACCCGACCGCAGCTTCGTCGGCCCGTTTTAACGCATTGAACAGAGCATCAGACCATGGCAAAAATTGAACAAACCAATCGTTTCGGCAACAGCGCCGTGACCGATATACCCGACAATGTGCCTATGTTCAGTCAGCCCGGGCATAAATTGCGTACCTCCAATAACATCGTGGACCGCAGCGCCTTGTCGAACGAATATCAGGTGATCGACACCAGCCAGTTGGCGAAATTGCCCGGACAGAAATTACAGAGCATTTCCCACGACGATCAAGAAGGCATCATTCGTCTGGAAGCGGGGAACGAGCATGAACAACACGTTCCCAACCAGTTCACCGGCCCCAGTTTTCGCACTCAGCGAGAACGCTTCCGTTTCGACGGACACAAAATGATGCATCATTTGGATAGGGTGCAGGCCTGGCAAAACGGCCAACGCTTTGCGCCGGTGCATATCGATATGGGGCTGACCAAGTTTTGCAATACCGCCTGTCTGTATTGCTATGCCGTGGTACAGAACATGACCAAGGGCACCATGATTGGCCGCGAAGCGCTGCTCAATTTTGTCCGCGACTGCGGCAAATTGGGGGTGCGCTCCTTAGGTTTTATCGGCGACGGCGAACCGACGCTCAACCCAACCCTCTACGATGCCACTGTGCTGGCCGGCGAACTGGGCATCGACACCGCGATGGCCACCAATGGCTTATTGCTGGATATGGATCGCGCCCACGACTTACTGAAAAACATGAGTTACATCCGCTTCAATCTATCCGCCGGTACCCCGGAAGGCTTCAGGCGAGTGCATCAATCCAAGGAAGTCAATTTTCACTTGTTGATCGACAAGATTCGCGAACTGGTGAAGATCAAAAAAGCCAACAACTATAAATGTACACTGGGCTTGCAGATGGTGTTAATCCCGGAATGCTTCGACGAAGTGCTGGCGGAAGCCAAACTGGGCGCCGAATTGGGTGTGGATTATTTCGTGATCAAGCATTGTTCGGATTCCGAATACAAGGAAATCGGCATCGATTACGACGCCTATCTGAAAATAGGCGACGTTCTGAAGCAGGCCGAGGCGCTGAGCAATGAAAATTATGTGGTCCAGGCCAAGTGGAACAAAATCAATGCTGCCGGCGAAACCAATCTTTATAAGGACGGCTACCGCAAATACGACCAATGTTTCGGCACGCCGTTTTTATTGCAGATTTCCGGCAACGGCAAAATCTATCCTTGCGGACCGTTTTTTAACAAAGAGCGTTTTTACATAGGCGATTTGCACACCGATTCCTTTTACGACTTGGTTGCCACCAGCGAACGCTACTGGCAGGTGCATAAAGATGTGGCCGAGTCGGTGGATGTGCATAAAGACTGCGCCATCGGTTGCCGGCAGGATTATGTGAACAAGTTTTTGTGGGATTTGAAGAATCCGCCGGAACACATCAACTTCATTTGATTGCGCTGGAATGCACGATGAATTCGGCGGTTAAGGACATATTTTTTCTGAATATCGAGGACGCCTACGCGGAGGCGTCCAAGCAACAGAGCATCGTCGATGAATCCGGCAGTTTGCGCCGGCAATATTGCTATTACGACGGGCTGTTGACCGATATTGTGTTGCCGAATTTTATTCAGGTTCCCGCCGACAAGTTTGTCGAATTTTTTTCGCACAACTCATTACCGATACCGCAATTGATCGCCGTTTCACAAGGCGGCGCCGTACATTTCAACGACATGCCCCGCGATGTCATTGACGAAGTGATGCAGTACCGCAATCAATATCGCGTGCCGGACTATGTGCATTTCGATACCTATTTTATCGATCCGCTCCAGGCGTTAAACGTGGCAAAGCAGGCCAATCGAGTTTCCTGCGGCCATCCCACCATAGACGGTTTGCAGATTTGCTATTACCGGGGCGAGTTGCCCGAATCGGACTTACCGAACTTGATACATCTGGAATTGCCGGATTACGAGGAATTTTTCATCCGCTCCCGTTTTCGTATTCCGGAAAATATCGATATTCCTGACGGCTTGGAAGAGGAGGTTAAGGCCGCCATCCGGCAGGATATTGTCACAGCCGGTGAATCGATCAAGCGCAGGCGCCTGTGGTTGATCCAACAATTGCTGAACAAAGCCAAGGCCTTGCCACCGCGTTGGGTCGGCAATCGGCCGCCGCGGATATTTATCCCGACGAGTCGTTTGACCACCGTTATGCAATATAGCTCGCAAGGCTTGGCCAAGGCCTTTGCCGCTCTGGGTTGGGAGGTGCTGTTTTACATTCAGGATAACGACATGGAAGGCAGCAATATGGTCGATATGCTGGAAAAATATATCGATTTCGACCCGCATGCCTGCTTGTATGTCAATAGCTTGAACAACAGTTTCATGCACGACGATATTGTCAATATCGTCTGGTGGCAGGATTTGATGCCGCAATTAAAAGATTCCCAGCCGCTGAAATGGCGAGCCCGGGATTTCAATTTCTCGATTTCGCCGTTGTTTGATCGTTATCTGGAGCAACGCCAGGCCGCCTTGGTGCAACGCTTACATTTTGTGATAGACGATGTGGTGTTTCATGCCGGTAACAATCAGGCGCGAGCCGACAAGATTGTGTTCGTCGGCAGTTCCTATCTGCCGGTGATCGATATCGACAATAGCCAACATCGGCAGGCTTTGGATAGCTTGATTGCGGCGATGGAATCCGGCGCTTGCTTTGACGAAGCGAGCGTGCGGCAAATTGCCGAGGCCAGCGGGCTAAGTTATGAATTTGTGTTCTGGAAATTACTGCATTATGTAATTCGCGATTATTCGGTGAAGTGGCTGTGTGCCGATCCTGGTCTGCCGGTGGATGTTTACGGACGCTACTGGGATCAGGATGCCGAGGTGGCACCGTTTTATCGAGGCGAATTGCCGCACGGCGAAGCAGTGGCTGAGGTTTACCGTTCCACCCGCTATGCTTTGGTTTGCCATCCGTTCGAAATCAATTCGCAGAGGTTGGCTGAAGCGGCCGCTTGCGGTTGTATCCCGGTGGTTTACGATTGCCGGGATGTGGCCGAGCCGCCGTATTGGGACGACTATTGCTTGTTCTTCAAGACGGCCGATCAGTTGCGCAACATTCTGCATAACCGCTTGCAACCGGCCAAGGCGCCGGAGGGTTTGGCCGCGCAGTTTACCTATCGGGCCGCTGCCGAACGCTTGATCGAGCTGAGCGACTTGCGCTTGTTGGCTAAAGTGGCTGAGCCCGCACCGGAGCCAGTCGCCCTGTTGCCGGAACTGTTCGGCGATAAGTTGCATGTGCTTGCCGGCGCGGAATTTGGCTCGGAAACTTTTTCGGCACAGTTGCAAACCAATCTGGCTTGCCTGGCCAAGCATCGCCCGGCTTTGCACGAAGCCCTGTTGGCAGCTTGGTCGCAACAGCCTATTACGATCTTCGTTGATCAGGCTATACGCGGTGAGTACTGGCGGGTATCGGTAGCGCAGGCTGGCGAACAAATCTATCGCCTGGATAACATCGCCTTGTTCGAACACAGACGCCTGATTGCCGAAAATGCGCAAACGATGACCCGGGAAAATACCTGCTGTTATGCGCTGGTCGGTTTGGGTGCCGGTTACGAATTGTTGGCGGCGTCCCGCGCCACCGAGTCGCCGATTCCGGAAATGGCGGAATTTGAGGTGCCGGTGTATTTGATCGAAACCAAGCCGGCCGTATGGTTGTTAAATTTGCTGTTGCATGACCTTCAGCCGTTGCTGGCGGCCGGGCGTCTGCGGATTTTTTCCGACCTCGCAGCGGAGGCTGATTTAACCGCCGAGTTTTCGAAGTTCGAAGCAGCCCTGCCGGATATGTTGTTCAATCCGGACCCCGACGCCGCTATCAGCTCAGTGCGCGTTTATCAGCTGTCGGTCGAGGCAAAGCAGGCCCGCGCCGAACGGCATGCCGCTAATTTGCGGCAAGTCACTGACTACTACCAGAGCATCAGCGTTGAAGAGTGGCGGCAAAAATTCAGCGCGGAAAAAGTTGGCGAATTGCGGGTAATGGGCTTTATCTCGCGCTTTTCCAGCTTTTTGAAATACTGCATGCGCGACTGGCTTGACGGTTTTCAAAGATTGGGTGCGACGGTGCTACTGTGTAGCGAAACAGAAAATTATTATCTAACCAACATTGAGTATCTGATTGACGAGATCAACCGCTTCAAACCGGACTTGATTTTAACCATAGACCATTTTCGGCATGAATTTGAAGGTATCCCGGCAACTGTTCCTTTTGTAAACTGGATACAGGATATGTTGCCGAACATTCGCTTCAATGAAATGGCGCCCGGTCCGTTCGATTTGAATTTTGTGTTTGCTCGGCGCTGGCTGAGTTTCAACACGCTGCCCTTGTACGGTGACTACCCGCTGCAGTTTTTACCTTTGGGATTCAATGACAGCCAATATTACCCGCTGCAGGAAGAAACCATTGATTGCGACGTGTTGCTGGTCAGTCATTTGGAGGCGCCAGGCAAAACTTTACAACCCCTGCGCGACCCTTCTTTGGATATGAGCTTGCTTGAGCAAGAAGACGCTATGCTTCGAAGCGGTGCACTGAATTTGGCACAGTTGCGCGAGTTGTACGCCGTGCTCGAACGCCACTGTGCATCAATGACGATGGCTGAATTCGAGGAGTTTTGCACAGTGCATCCCGGCAAAACCATTGCTGATTTTCGCGCATTGTTTGCCGGCAACGGCTATTCACTGAGCGACGAGGTAGTCGAGTTGTTGCTATGCATAAAAGGCAACCGTCTGCATTGCGAATATTTGAATCGCATGAAATATTGGCCCATCCAGCTATTGATGGATGCTTTTCCGAACTTGAAAATTCAACTTTACGGTAAGCATTGGGAGGCATATCCGGCGTTTGCCGACTTGGCCCGTGGCGTCGCTGAAAACGGTACGGCGCTAAACCGCATCATGCAACGGGCTAAAATTTGTTTGAACGCCAATCCCGGTGTCACGCTGCACATGCGGGCCTTGGAAATCATCGCCGCCGGCCGGTTTATGTTGTCTAGGCAGATGCTTTACGACGGTTCGCCGTTGCGCGAGTTCTTCGATGCCAATGCCGTGGTGCTGTACCGCGACGAGGCCGATTTGCTGGCCAAAGTCGAGTATTACCTGAACAACCCGGAGGCGCGCGAGCAGGTCGCCGCCAATGCGCTGCGCGGCCTGGACCAAAAATTGTCATATCGGGCTGTCGCCGAACGAGTTTTGGCGGCGGCGGTGCAGCGCTTTTCCGCCTTGGAGCCGACATGAGGGTGCAACATCTGGCGTTGTTCATGCCGCGCAATACCCCGTTTTATCGGCGTGTTTACGGTTTTTTGCGCGACGCATTCGCCAGCCTGGACGTTCGGGTTAGCGGCGGTTGCGGTTTGCTGGACGAGGCGCAAATGCAGGCTTGGTTGGCCAAACATAAGCCGGACGCAGTGTTCGAAATGAATCGGGTCAAGGACGAAGTGCCGGCTTTACACCGGTATAAAATTCCGCATATCGCTTGGATCGTGGATTTTCAGGGGCGGACCGAGGCGCAAATCGCCGGCAGCGAAATCACTTATTTTTTTGATCCCGGCTGGGATGCCAACTACTGTACCGGGGGGCTGCAAGATTGGTTGCCGCCCGGCACGTGCGTGCAAACCTTTCAGCCGTTGCCCGGGGCTCTGCCGCTGGATGTGGAATTCAATTTTATCGGCCATATCCCGTTGCCGTGGAGTGCTGCCGAATTGGCGCGACCGGTCGCCGCTGACTCGACGTTGACCTTTGCCGAGTTGTTGCAGCGTTACGACAGGCATTTACAGACCACACGCGAGCAGATCAAAACTCACGGCGATTTAAAACGTATCATCGACGATTTGTTGGACGTAGCCGGTGCGACCCCCGAACCCGAATTTTTAAACGCTTGCTATTACAATTTGATGGAGCGGACCAAGCGGGTGCAAAACCGCACGGAGCTATTGAATTTCGCGCTGGGTAAGTCGAAATCGATTGCGATTTACGGTAGCGACAATTGGGCGCAATGGCGCGAATACCGGCCGTTTTATCGGCATTTTTTAGACTGTCCGGCCGAGTTGAACCGAGTACATCAATATTCGCGCATCAATTTGCACGACGGGGTCAGTTTTCACTTTCGCGCGATCGATTGCCTGGCTTCCGGCGGCTTATTGTTTTGGTACGATAACGACGAGGTCGATTCAGAAGTTCTACTTGGCCGCGGTTTGCACGACCACTTTGACGCCAGTCGGCACTACTTTGCGTTTAAAAGCGAAAATTTCGAATATGTTTACCAGCAGGCCATAGAGGGCCGAGCGATGGGGCAGGCTATTGTCGCCGAGGTGCGGGCGTTGATAGCAGCCAAACATACCTGGCGCGCCCGTGCCGAAAAAATCATTCACGACTTAGCCTATGTCTAAAAGGTAATTGCGATGAAAACCCTTTTGATTTCCCCCAGTTATTATCCTCAGGCCAACGCTTCGTACTTTCCTCTGGGCTTGGCTTATATTTCGGCCTATATCCAAAGCCAAGGGCATCAGGTAATAGGCTTGAACTTCAATCACATGCCTATGGAAAAGCGCAATCCGGCTTTGTGCGATACCTTGTTGCATGAAGAGGTCGATATTATCGGCATCAGCGGATTGACCGTGGCGTATAACGAGATCGACCGTTTGATTAAAGTGATCCGGGAAATTCGCGCCGACGTGCCCATCGTATTGGGCGGCGGCATTACCTCGGTGGAAGGCGAATTGATGATGAACACCCTGCAGCCGAATTATGCGGTGGTCGGCGAGGGCGAGCTGATCTTCACCCGTTTGTTGAAAGCCTTGGAAGAAGGTGACGACGTTCGTAAAATCGCCGGGATATGGTGCTGGGACGCGGATAAGCCCAAATTCACCGGCGAGGGTGAGTCGCCTAAATACCTGGACGAATTGCCGTTGCCTGATTTGGATTCGTTTGGAATACGCGAGCATATCGGCTTGCAGGGTGAACACGGCCAGTTTTCCTATCATTTGACCCGGCTTGACGCCGGTCGCTCATTTCCGATTGCCGCCAGTCGGTCCTGCCCGTTTAAATGCACTTTTTGCCATCACGCCGGCATGGGCACGTATAAAAAACATGACATTGGCAGGGTGGTCGACCAAATTGAAGGGTATATTCAAACTTACGGCATCAATAACTTTTCGATTTACGACGAATTATTCTCGGCCAATAAGGCTAGGGTGGTCGAGTTTTGCGATTTACTGAAACAGCGCAATCTGAATATTCAATGGTTTTGCCAATTGCGTATGGATCAGCTGGATTTGCCGATGCTGAAAATGATGAAGGAAACCGGCTGTAATTATATTTCGTTCGGTATAGAGAGCGGCAGCGACGCGATATTGGGCAGCATGAAGAAAAAGATTACCAAGCAAACAATTACCGATGCGGTAAAAATTGTGCGCGAGGCGAAAATCGGCATTCAAGGTAATTTTTTATTCGGCGATCCGGCCGAAACGCAGGAAACCATCCGCGAGAGTTTGCAATTTCAACAAGACAATCAATTATATTTTTGCGATTGGTCCGCGGTAATTCCCTATGCCGGTACCCCCATTTACCATTATGCGCTGGAAAAAGGCTTAATTGCAGACCGTGAAACCTTTATGCGCAGTTTGTGCAATATATCCGGCTATCTATACAACAGTCAGGTCAATATGACGCAGATGAGCGACGAGGAGTACAAGGATTGGTATATCTCGCTGCGCGAGCTGAACGATGAAAATCACCGCAAGCGCTGCACCAAAGTGGTAGCCGGGGAGATATTGGAACGCTGGAAATCAAGAATTACTATTGAATGCCCGTGTTGCAGTCATCAACAAACCTTGGATTTGCCTTTCCCGTTCGAACAGGACGAAAACGGTCCTCTTTTAAACGGTCCCGTTGGCGTGCAGGGCATGAATGTATTATGCCCGGATTGCGGGCGGAAAATGCATTTGAAGGCCAGGGATATTCCTCACATGAAATTGGTTTATGACCGATTTCAGGCAGAAATGGATGCTTTAGCGGAAAATCAGCAGCACGCAATTTTTATTCCCGCACTAGACCGGTTTGCTACAGTCTTTTTAGAGGATATTAAGATTGATCAAACCTGTGTCGCAGCGGTTTACGATACACGGCCATTTCGAGAGGACAAGTTATTTTTGGATAGGCGGACCCAATTGCTTGATATTGACCGAGTTAAGGAACTCGACGGGCAGAACGTGGTGATTTTACCTTGGGTCGAATATCAAAAAGTTTTGGACTGGCTGAAACACCAGAACGTGACACCTAAAAAAGTGATTTGTTGGAATCAGTTTTTCCGCAACGCCATTTCCGAGGCATGAAAATTCGCCGGGTTTCGTTATTTTTACCCCGTGATACCCGTTGGTATCGGATGTTGTCGAGACAGATGGCGCAAGGGTTTAGCCAAGCCGGTTTGGAGGTAAGTTACTGCTGCGGCTTGCTCGATCAGGCCGGTTTATCCGATTGGATAAACCAGTATCGTCCGGATGTGATTTTTGAAATGAATCGAGCTCGCAACGATGTACCGTTTTTACCGAAGCATATTATCCATATTTGTTGGCTTGTCGATTTTAATGGTCGTGTCATTAGCGATTTTTATGGTAGCGAGATAACGTACTTGTTCAGCGCCAATTGGTTGGATAAGTTCTGCTACGATGGCTTTTATCGTTGGCTTGCGCCGGGGGCGTGCCTGAACGATTATTACCCCGCTACTCCCGATGTGCGGTACCCCGCTAGTTTTGTTGGGCATATCCCCAAGCCCTGGTCTATGGACGAATTGGATGCCGATATTTCAGCAGATTCTATACCGTTGCGGTTTGGCGAAGTGTTGCCGATTTTAGAGAGTCGTATCACTAGCCAGCGTAATTATTTGAACGTGCATGACGATTATTTGGCGTTGCTGCAAACTGTTGCCAAAGAGCATTTCAATCGAACGGTAAAGCTGACTAATAAACTCGAATATGACGTCAGCGGGCGATTAATTCGCATGCTGAATCGGCGCGAGTTAATTGACAATATCCTGACAGTAACTGATTTGGCGCTGTTTGGTCCGCAAAACTGGAATGATTGGGACGTTTATCGGCCTTATTATCATTGCCAGCTGGATAGTGTTATGCAGATGCGCCAAGTATATGCCGGTTCGCAAATCAACTTGCACGAAGGCGAGTCTGCGCATTTTCGGGTGATGGATTGTATGGCTTCCGGTGGTTTGATTTTAATTAAAAAAAATCACTGGGACGAATTAGTAGGCGGCGGAATCAGGAATTTCTTTGTTCCTGGGTTGCATTACCTGGAATTCGATGTCGATCAGGTCGGTGATATATGCCGATATTACCTAAATCAGCCACTGGCTGCGCAAAAGATTCGTTCCGCTGCAGTAAAGGCGGTACGTCAGGCCCATACCTGGCGGCATCGGGCCGAAGCCATTTTGGCTGATTTGGCCGGTTTGGGTTATAAAGTCGCCTGTTAATCTAATTTGTCTGATTTGAAGTAAGCCCGTTACACCAACATGGAGACTGGCATCCAGTGATTTGGGCGGCAGCTTTGATTCTCACTGGGACTTAGTTCCGGCAATCTTTATTTGGGGGTCATCTGCGGTAAGGCCGGATGAAATCTGACAAAATAGAGTTGGATGTCGGTATTTTAGGTTTCTGCTACCGCTGCCGATAACTAAATTGTCTGGGCATGGCGTCGTTTTGAGGTCGCCACATGTTGCTTGGAAAGCGTTTGAATTCATTGCGTCCATCGGGGTGGCCCGATGGGTAGGTCAAGTGTTAATCAATTGGGTACACATACAACATATGTCAAATCACTATTCTCGAGGTCGTTCTAACCTACCGGAACCCCTGTCGGTATTAAATGCCGAACGGTTCTGCGAACAGGGCTTTATTGCCGTTAACGACTATTTTGATACTAATTTGTTGCTGCGTGTTTCAGAGGAATGGCAAGCGTTCTGCGTCAGCGCGACGCCGAGCGAGCTACCGGTCGACCGCCCGGCGGCGGTGTTTTGGCGTCACGTTCAGGGTGACGTAAAGCGCATAAGGCCGCTGGCTGAGTTCCCCGCGTTGTCCGAGATAGCGCTTGGGCACGCGGCTACTCAAATTGCCCGGCAGTTGGCGCAAGTCAGTCAAGGTGAAATGGAACTGCGTCTGTTTGAGACTATCGTGTTTTCCAAGCCTCCTTTGGAGGGCGGTATGCTTAGCTGGCACCAGGACAATCCGTTTTTTCCTTTTGATCCGCAAAATCAGATTGCGTTATGGATTCCTCTGGATGATGTCGATCCCGAAAATGGTGGATTGGAATATGCAATAGGCAGCCATAAAGCCGGTGTCAGTGCGCCGTTTGATTTGCATTCCGGTGCGAACCTGGGCGATGGGCAAATTTGCTTGACCCCGGCCGATTTCGCCGACGATAAATTCGACACGTTTGCAGTTAGCTTAAGGGTGGGTGGCGTCGCAGTGCACGACGGTCGAACTTGGCATCGTTCGTTTCCAAATACTTCCACTACCCGACAACGACGAGCGATTTCGTTGCGTTATTTAGTTGGTCCGACCCGCTATTCGCCGCGCCAAGGTACTGCAGCCAGCATGAATGCCCAAATCAATTTGGCTGCTGGCGCGTTGATCGATTGCTCGGCTTTTCCTTTGGTCTGAGCATTGTCCGGGCAATCTAATTCAACAATGCCGGATATGTCGGCAGTGCCTGTCTGCCACGCTTGCAGCGCCGATTCGTTAAGCGTATTTAACGAGTCGGCTGACTTAGCAGCAGTCTCTTCTGATTGCCGAGCTTGGCCGGCATCGTTTGCTGTGGCGATTTGTTTGAACTGCGGTTTGGTGCAAAAAGTGGTCGATGCCTTATGGCGACAGTCCGCTGCACATATTTATGCTAGTTATGACCTTTACCATCAAACGCCCAATCGTACCGAGCAAGTGATTTTTGATCAGCTTAGCGGAACGGCCCTGCCGCGTTCGGAGTTGATGTTTGGGCATTATTTTCAACGGCGACCATTGACGTCCGGCGGTACATTTCTTGATCTGGGCTGCGGCACAGGCCCAACCTTGACAGCGTTTTCCAAGCTTGCAAACGGCTGGCGATTATTTGGCTTCGATCCAAATTTGCCGGATCGGCAGCGGGTGCTTGCCGTCCCCGGCGTGCAGGAAGTGTTTGCCGGCGATTTGTGCGAAATTGTCGGTACATTCGATCTCATAACCGCTGTGCATGTACTTGAGCATGTCACCGAGCCTCTCTGCTTTCTGCAGGGTATGCGGGCATTGATGCACACCGATAGCCGGGCTTTGATCCAGATTCCGCATTTTCCCAGCTCCCCCTTTGATTTAGCGATTTTTGATCATTGCTCACACTTCACGTGCTCGAGTATTTCAAGCCTGCTGGCGAGGGCTGGATTGGTGATCGAGACTATCGATATTGATTTGATCCCCAAGGAAATCAGCATTGTCGTAAAGCCTGGCGAACCTTCAGTAGTTCATTCGGCTAATGAGTTGGCCAAGTCGCGAGATGAAGTAGAGGCCAGCATTGCTTGGCTGCGCGACCTGCAAGATCAAGCGCTGAGTGTCGAAAGCGGGCGCTTAGGGATTTTCGGTACTTCGATTGGAGCGAACTGGTTACATGGTTTACTGGCGGAGCGGGTAGGGTTCTTCGTGGATGAGGATCGGACTCGTCAGGGGCAACTTTATCGAGGATGCCCGGTATTTGCGCCGAGTGAGGTATCGGAATTAGGCAATATCTTGATGCCACTGCCCCGCAGCACGGCTGAAAAAATTTGCCGCCGAATCGGTGCGGGTAGTAATTATCTGCTGCCGCCGGCCTAGGCCAAACAGCTTCTTTAAACGTTCAGGAGACGTATGAGTACATTCGACGGTTTTCGCAAAACGGGTACCGATCAATCCACCGAAGACAGACTGCAACAACATTGTGCCAACTTTGATATCGATCCGCTGACTGCTGTCAAGCTGTTTCCAGTGTTAGCGCGTCGGCAGTGGTTAAAACGGTTTTTGGCGCATGCCGAGCTGTTCAAACACACGTTGAACGTACCGGGCGATATTGCTGAGTTTGGCGTGTTTCGGGGCCTAAGTCTGATGACTTGGGCTAATTTACTGGAAACCTATGCGATTGGTGATCGAACCAAAGTTGTTTATGGCTTTGACAATTGGCGGGGATTTACCGAATTCGCTGCGCAGGACGGTAAGCCCACTGCTGAAGTCGATAAAGTCCTGGGTGGTTACGATTCATCGGGCTTTAAATCCGAGCTGGAAGCGGCATTGGCTATTTTCGATGCTGACCGGTTTGTGCCTTGGAAGCCGCGGGTGAAACTCATCGAAGGGGATATTGGTGACACTGTGCCGCGATTTGTGGCTGAAAATCCTGGCGTCCGGTTTTCATTAGTGCATTTTGATTGCGATTTGTATACGCCGACCAAAGCCGCCTTAGAGGCAATTTGGCCGAAAGTTAGTCGGGGGGGAGTGGTGCTGTTCGATGAATATGCCTTGAAGGAATGGGAAGGCGAAAGCCAAGCGGTGGACGAGTTTTTTGCGAATCAGCCGAATCTAAGGCTGCTCACATTGGAGTGGACTAACTCGCCGGCAGCCTATCTGATCAAGCCTTAATCCAAATGCTGAAGGATGTACTGCCATGAATCTTAGCGATGCACTTACCGATACCGCTGTCCTAAGAACAGCGGCGCTGGCTGCATTGGGCGATGGTTGGCGTGAAATGCTGAATGGCGAGTCGTTTAATCATGCGGTTTACGCGCAAGCCTTGATCACCGTGTTGCGACAGTATTTACCTAGCGGCACGGTGGCGATTCGTGGGATTTCGCCAGTGACCGGCTTGTTATGCGAACAACTGGCCGACCTGCCGTATCGAGTAGCGATTGATCCGCTCGATAATTCAACGAATCGGCGTCAATATTGTGGTGTGCCGCTGCAGCGTGGTCGAACTGCAGATGCCGTACTTAACGCGCTTGTCGCTAATAAGGCCAACGCGACGGAAGCCGGTGTGCTGGGTATTGACAATCCCGATGTGGAACTTGCTTATGCCTTGTTATTGAATCAGCATCGACGGGACTTGGCAGAGCGATTGAATCAACGATTAGCAGCTACTGCGCCAGTGGTTTTGTTTGTCGCCAAAAATGCGTATTACAACCAGCTAAGAATGAGTGTTAGTTTGCGTAGACAGGGCTTCTACACGTTAGCGGTTACCTTTAATCCCGATTTGCGAGACCACAAGGCCGGATATTTCGATGAGATTCTGTCGACCGATCTGCTTAGTTTTTTGTTGTGGTTGAAAGGCGCAAGTGGGGCGGTAATTCATACTCAAGGTTGGCTGTTTCGCTACCATATTCCCGTGTTAATCGATGCGTTTTTACCGAGTAGCTGCCGGCAGTTCGTTGAGTTGATGGATTTAAACTCATTTTTTTTTGCACCGGATGACCTACCGCAGTTACTGCCTTATATGCGGCAAACTTGGGGCGATGGTGTGGATGCGATGCAAAAAGTACAACTGGCGTGTGAGACATACTTGGTAAACCATGTCGATGGCGTTGTCTATCAGGGCAGTAGCCGCATTGTCGATTTGTTTGATGGAGCCAGGCGGAGGATGCGCTGGTTACAGTTCTTGTGTTACCCGCTGCCGGAGTTTTGCGTCACTGCCAATGCTGAAAGGCCAATACCCGAACAACCTAGGCTGGTGTTTGCCGGTGGCGTTCCTCCCATCAATTCCAAGCATCCTGCCGAACTGTTCGGTGATGCGCAGTTGGTCGATACCGTCGAAACGATCATCAGTCAGGGTTTGGTTCTGGACGTATACAACAATCCGCTCAAGATTGCCGAAGAAGACTATGCAAATGTGTATGCAGCCCATTTGACGCTGGCAGAACAATACCCGAATTACCGTTTCCTAAAGGGTGAGTTGCCGGAGCGTATTGCCCAAATCATTAGCACTTACGATCTGGGTTTGATCGTTTACGATTATTCTGATGAGCTTTTAGTGGGGCCGGAACATTTTAAAACCTTGATTCCTGCTAAATTGTTCATGTATCTGGAAGCGGGCTTACCCGTCTTAGTGAGTCGTCGGGCTGAGGCAACTGCCGAATTTGTTGAGCAACATCGCTGCGGAGTGGCTATCTCCAGTGCCCAACTTCACGACTTGCCCAATTTCTTGCAAGGTTTGGATTGGCGGGAGCTACGTGAAGGTGTGTTGGCCGCTCGAGAGTATTTATGTATGGATAAACAAATTCAGCGTTTGATTGCGTTTTATCAGCTTTGCGGGCAGCAGCGGAACGCATTGTTGGCCGATTCAGTCTGCTAACTATCTACCAGACCGATAGATGAAAATACGGGTTTTGATCGTGGTGCCGGCCCGCTCGGGTTCCAAAGGACTGATGGATAAAAACGTGAAATTGCTGGACGGGCGGCCCTTACTTGCCTGGACTGCCGAAAGCGTTGTCCGAGCGGCTGTTCCGGATAGCTTGGCGATTTTATCGACTGACTCTGAGCATTATGCGGTATTGGGGCGTAAAGAAGGGCTCTGCGTTCCGTTTCTTCGTCCTTCTGTTTATTCGGGAGATAGTGTCGCGGCTTTCTCGGTGGTTGAGCATGCTGCAGATTGGTTTATCGCTGCATATGGTTACCGGCCGGAATTAATGATGTGGTTGCAACCAACCTCGCCGTTTCGTTCTACGGCTATAATTCGGGAGGCTGTTGCCATGGTCAGCGATAGGCAAGTTGATGCGGTAGTCGGCTGCAAGGAAATTCACCGCGATTTGACTACTTTGTTTCGCCTTGAGAGCGGCTTTATGCAGCCCTTGGACAATCAAAAACCCACCCAGACGTCGCGGCAACAAAGCCAGCCGCTGCTGACGCCGAATGGCGCGATGTACTTATGCAAGACCGATTATTTACTGGAGCACAAATCGTTTTACCCGCCAAAGACGGTGCCGCTGATCATGAATGCAATCCAAAGTCTGGATATTGACACCGAAGAAGATTGGGCCATCGCTGAGGCGTACATTAAACAAGGATTGGTATGAACAAGGTTTTAGTCACCGGCGCCGACGGTTTTATCGGCTCGCATCTGGTGGAAATGCTTGCGGCGCGCGGCTTTCAGGTGCGTGCACTCACCCAATACAACTCTTTTAATAGTTGGGGTTGGCTGGAGGAGGCTGCCTGTAAAAATGAGATAGAGGTGATCTGCGGCGATGTCCGTGATCCGCAGTTTTGCCGGATTGCTTGTCGGGATATTGATGTTGTGTTTCATTTGGCGGCATTAATTGCCATCCCGTATTCCTACCAGGCGCCGGACAGCTATGTCGATACCAACATTCGCGGCACGCTGAACATCTGTCAGGCCGCTCGGGATAATGGCGTTAAACGCCTAATTCATACCTCAACCAGTGAAGTGTACGGCACCGCACAATATGTGCCGATCGACGAGAAACATCCGTTGCAGCCGCAGTCTCCGTATAGTGCGTCGAAAATTGCCGCCGATGCGATGGCGATGAGTTTTTTCAATGCCTTCAATATGCCTGTCACCATTGCACGACCCTTCAATACCTATGGTCCCCGGCAATCGGCGCGCGCGGTGATTCCGACCATCATTACGCAAATTGCCGCCGGTAAAAAACAGATTCAACTGGGTGATGTCGCGCCGACGCGCGATTTTAATTATGTAGAAGACACTTGCCGGGGTTTTATCGCGTTGGCCGAGTCGGCGCAAGCCATCGGCGAGACGGTGAATATCGGCTCCAATTTCGAAATTTCTGTCGGCGAAACGCTGAATCTGATCAAAAGCATCATGGCCAGCGATGTCGAATTTTTGGTGGACGAGCAAAGGTTGCGGCCGGAGAAGTCCGAAGTGAACCGCTTGTGGTGCGACAACACCAAGATCAAACAACTGACCGGTTTTGCCCCGCAAGTGACTTTGGAGGAGGGTTTGCGCCGCACCGTAGCCTGGTTTACCGAGCCGGATAATCTGAAACGATACAAAGCGGATATTTACAATGTTTGACAGCTTTATCCGCTTGGTCCGGGAGATTTATCAAACCGAACAATTCATCCCTTTGCACGAACCGCGCTTCGCCGGTAACGAAAAACAGTATCTGCTGGATGTGATCGACAGTACCTTCGTGTCTAGTGTCGGCCCGTATGTCACCGAGTTCGAAAGCAAAATCGCTGCATACACCGGTGCCAAGCACGCGATAGCCACCGTCAACGGCACCGCGGCGCTGCACGTTGCCCTGTTGCTGGCCGGCGTTCAGCCCGGCGAAGAAGTGATTACTCAAGCGGTGACTTTTGTCGCCACCTGCAATGCGATTCATTACTGCGGTGCCGAGCCGGTGTTTGTTGATATTGATGCGGCGACGCTAGGTTTGTCGCCGCTGGCCTTGGCGGAGTTTTTGGATCGATTCGGCGAACGCTGCGATGATGGCGTTTACAACAAAACCAGCGGCAAGCGCATCGCCGCCTGTTTGCCGATGCATACCTTCGGCCATCCTTGCGATCTGGCTGGGTTGATTCGAGTATGCGACGACTTCGGCATGCCGTTGGTGGAAGATGCCGCGGAAGCGTTGGGTAGCCGACTCAATGGCCAGCATTGCGGCACTTTCGGCAAACTTGGGGTGCTTAGCTTCAACGGTAACAAGATCATCACCACGGGCGGCGGCGGCATGATTTTGACCGACGACGAGGAACTGGCGCGTCGGGCCAAACACCTGACGACCACGGCTAAATTACCGCATGCCTGGAAATTCGAACATGACCAAATCGGTTACAACTACCGGATGCCGAATTTGAATGCCGCCCTGGGGCTGGCGCAACTCGAGCAATTGCCGAGATTTGTCGAACTTAAACGTGGATTGGCGCAACGTTATCTGGATTGGGCGCAAGCCAACGGTGCGCAAATCGTCGAAGAACCGGCTGGCGCTGATGCCAATTACTGGCTCAACGCTTTGTTGCTCGATGACCATACGCAGCGCGACGCCTTTCTGGAATTGTGCAATACCCGCGGTGTGATGACTCGACCGCTATGGGAGTTGATGGCGGATTTGCCAATGTACCAACATTGTCAACGGGATGACTTGCGGCAATCGCGCCAACTGGCTGAGCGATTGGTCAATGTGCCCAGTAGCGTGGTCGTATGACGACTGGGGCGCCACGTAAAATCTGTGTCGTGACCGGTTCCCGAGCCGAATACGGCCTGCTGTATTGGCTACTGCAGGAAATTCAAGCGGACCCGGACCTAGACTTACAGTTAGTCGTGACCGGCATGCACTTGTCGCCGGAGTTCGGTTTGACCTGGCGGCAAATTGCTGCCGATGGTTTTACGATCAATCGCAAGGTGGAAATGTTGTTGTCGTCGGATACGCCGGTCGGCATCAGTAAGGCCATGGGTTTGGGCTTGATCGGTTTCGCCGATGCCTTACACGATTTACAACCGGACATCGTCGTGGTGCTGGGTGATCGCTTCGAAATATTCGCGGCGGCGCAGGCAGCAATGAACTTGCGCCTTCTCATCGCGCATATCCACGGCGGCGAACTGACCGAAGGCGCGGTGGATGATGCCATTCGTCATGCCATCAGCAAAATGGCCCATCTACATTTCACCTCAACCGAGGTTTACCGGCAGCGGGTGATTCAGCTCGGTGAGCAGCCTAATCGCGTGTTCAACGTCGGCGCACCGGGACTAGACAGCGTTTATAAGTTGCCATTGCTGGATAAAACTGAGCTGGAACAAGCGCTGGATTTCAAGTTTGGGACACGCAACCTGATGGTCACCTTTCATCCGGTGACTTTGGAAGCGGCGACGGCGGCTGAGCAGTTTGCCGAGTTGTTGCGGGCTTTGGATGAGTTTGACGATGTGCATATCATATTCACCCATGCCAATGCCGATGCCGACGGCCGGGTTATCGCCAGCATGATAGAGGAGTATCGACGACGCCATTCCCGCCGAGTAAGTAGCTATGTTTCCCTGGGTTCTCTGCGTTATTTGTCGACCCTGAAGTTGGTCGATGCGGTAGTCGGCAATTCGTCCAGCGGTATCATAGAAGCGCCGGCTTTTCGTATCGCTACTGTCAATATCGGTGATCGCCAGCGGGGACGGATCTGTGCCGGTAGCGTAATCCACTGCGCGCCGCAAACCGATGCGATCCGCGCCGCCCTGCTAAAAATATTTTCCGGCGAATTTGCGAATACCTTGGCGCGTGTCGAAAATCCCTACGGTCAGGGCGGGGCTTCGGCGAAGATTAAAGAGCTTCTGAAACACGCGCCTGTGGATGGGCTGCTGAAGAAGCGTTTTTTCGATTTAGAGGTGCTTGAATGAGTGCGTTCATTATTGCCGAAGCGGGCGTCAACCATAACGGTAGTTTGCAAACCGCTATGCAATTGGTCGATGCTGCAGTCGCGGCGGGTGCCGATGCGGTGAAGTTCCAGACCTTTAAAGCCGAGAAACTGGTCACCCAGTCCGCTACGAAGGCTGAATATCAAAAACACACCACAGGCGCAGCCGAGAGCCAGTTGGATATGTTGCGCAAGCTGGAGCTGAAATACGAGTTTCATTTTCAGTTGCGTGATTATTGTCAGCGCCTAGGTATCGAGTTTCTTTCGACCGCATTTGATTTCGATAGTCTGGCGTTTTTGGTGGGCGAGCTAGGTCTATGCAGATTGAAAATTCCATCGGGTGAGATTACCAATGGACCGTTTTTACTGGCCCATGCCAAAACCGGCAAGGACATCATTGTCTCCACCGGCATGGCCACGCTAGGTGAGGTGGAAACCGCGCTGGGGGTTTTGGCGTTTGGCTTGTTGGGTGGGAAGCAACCGTCTCTGGCGGCATTTCAGCAAGCCTACAGTTCGGAAGCGGGGCAAGCGGTTTTACAGGAAAAAGTCACCTTACTGCATTGCACCAGCGAATATCCGACGCCGATGGCGGACGTGAATTTGCGGGCGATGGATGTGTTGCAGCAGGCTTTTCGCCTGCCGGTCGGTTATTCGGATCACACCGAAGGGCTGGTCGTGCCGATCGCCGCCGTGGCGCGGGGCGCGGTATTGATAGAAAAACATTTCACCTTGGACCGAAGTCAAAAAGGCCCTGATCACCAAGTGTCACTGGAACCGGCTGAATTAAAGCAAATGGTGCAGGATATTCGCGCCGTCGAACAGGCACTTGGCCGTCCCGGCAAGATGCCGCAAGCGGTGGAATTGCAAAATCGCACGGTCGCCCGCAAAAGTTTGGTGGCGAATAGTTTGATAGCAGTGGGTGAAACTTTTAGCGCCGAAAATTTGACGACCAAGCGGCCTGGAACCGGTCTGAGTCCGATGGAATATTGGCGATTGCTTGGTCAAACCAGTCATCGTTGTTATGACGTGGATGACTTGATCGAATGAGTAAGCCGGTCATTTTGCTGGGAAGCGGCGGACATGCGCGGGTGCTGCTCGACATGTTACGGCGGTTGGAGATTGAGATACTGGGCATAGCCGATCCTCACCGACTGCCCGGCAGCGAGCACTTCGGAGTGAGGGTACTGGGCGACGACTCGGCTATACGGGCTTATGCGGCGGATGGTATCGCGTTAGTTAACGGCATTGGTTCTCTACCGCGCGATGCAGGCTTGCGCGAGACCTTGTATCAACGATGTGTGGCGCAAGGTTATCGGTTTCAAACAGTGGTCGATCCTCGCGCGTTTACAGCAAGCGATGTGCAACTGGCTGAGGGCGTACAGGTCATGGCGGGTGCCATTATTCAGGCAGGCACACAAATTGCTGAAAACTGCATCGTAAACAGCGGGGCGATTGTCGAGCACGATTGCCGGATCGGGCGGGATGTCCATATAGCGCCCGGCGCGGTCCTGAGTGGCGGAGTGGAATTGGGCGATAAGGTGCACATTGGCACCGGCGCCACCATCATACAAGGTATACGCATCGGTGCCGGCAGTGTGGTGGGTGCGGGCAGCGTGGTGACGCGCGATGTCGGTTGCAAGCAGATTGTCTATCCGCCGCGTTCGCACATACAGGATTTGCAACAGGATTGATAAATGAAACAGCATTGGCAGCAGGTATTGATTCGTCCGGAAGCGACGTTGCGAGCGACCATCGAGGTGATTGATCGCGCGGCATTGCAGATTGCTTTGGTCGTGGACGACCAAGAAAAACTGCTGGGTGTGGTGACGGATGGCGATATTCGTCGCGCCTTGATTCGCGGCTTATCCCTGGAACATCCGGTTTTCGAGGTGATGAATAAGCGGCCGAAAGTTGCCGCTTTAAATGACAGTAAGACCCAGTTGATTGCCATGATGGAGGGTCATCATCTCTACCAATTGCCGGTTGTCGATGAACAGGGCAGGGTGGTGCGGCTGGAGTCGTTGCAGGCGCTTTACAAGCAGCCGGCATTCCCCAATCCGGTATTTTTGATGGCGGGTGGATTCGGTACCCGTTTGCGTCCCTATACGGACGAATGCCCCAAGCCGCTGTTAGAAATCGGCGGCAAGCCCATTTTGGAAACCATCATCGAGAATTTCGTTAAGTCAGGGTTTCGACAGTTTTATATAGCCGTGCATTACCGAGCGCAGCAAATCAAAGACTACTTTGGAGATGGCGGACGTTGGGGAATTAAGATCGACTATATTGATGAGACCGAACCGATGGGGACTGCCGGCGCAATCGGTTTAATGCCGGACAATTTGCCGGATGTGCCGTTGATTGTGATGAATGGCGATATTCTGACCCAGATCGACTTTTCCAGATTGTTGGCCTATCACAACGAACAGCAAGCGATTGCTACCTTGTGTGTGCGCCAATACGAGTACCAAATTCCTTACGGTGTCGTGAGATTGGAGCAGCAAAGAGTGGTGGGGATTGAAGAAAAACCCTTGCAAAGCTGCTTGGCCAACGCGGGAATTTATGTGCTGGATCACAGTTTGATTAATAGCATCTCAGCCCAGAAAAAGCTGGATATGCCGACCTTATTAAACCAGCAAGTGGCTGCAGGCGAGATAGTCTCTATGTTTCCGGTCAATGACTATTGGTTGGACATAGGACGCGAAGCCGATTTTCTAAGGGCACAGGGCGAATTCGCCAAGTATTTCTGAATGAGAGGGTTAAAGTTCTCCAAATTCGGGCCGATACATCATTCGAGTTTGAAACAAATCTTTTTAATTCAACACAACACAAAATCTTCGAAGCGCTGAACGTTCTCGAAATTTGGAGGGTAACATCATGGCAATGGTAATCAACACAAACGTCAATTCGTTGAACAGTCAACGTTTTTTAAATAAAACCAACGATTCACTGGCGACATCAATGGAGCGTTTGTCTTCGGGTTTGCGGATTAACTCTGCAAAAGACGACGCGGCAGGTTTAGCCATCAGCGATAAAATGACATCGCAAATTCGCGGTATGACCGTAGCAGTGAGAAACGCCAACGACGGCATTTCGATGGCGCAAACAGCTGAATCCGGGATGGGAGCTATTACCGATACATTGCAACGTATGCGTGACCTTGCGGTTCAAGCGGCCAACAGGGCTGCGGTGAGTGGTTCCGACCGGGACAAACTTCAAACCGAATTTAAACAACTGGGCCTTGAGATTAAAAGGATTATTCAGAATACCGAATTTAACGGTAAAAAAATCTTGAATGGCTCATTGGCGGGTGCTAACTTCCAAGTGGGTGCCAATACCACGACAGACAACCAAGTCTCTGTTACTGTTTCTAACTTGGAAAAAGTTAACAGTCTTAGTGCCTTGTTTGGCGCTGCGGGATATTCGATCGGCTCGGGTGCGGCTTCCGCCAAAGTGAGATCGGCAATTTCAGCTATTGATAGTGCGATCAAAAAGATCGATACTTTCAGGTCAACTTTGGGTGCTATTCAAAACAGGTTCACTACTACTGTAGCCAATCTGCAGTCTTCGATAGAAAACCAAAGCGCCGCCAGATCCCGTATCTTGGATGCCGATTTTGCCACAGAGACATCCAATTTGAGCAAAACGCAAATATTGCAACAAGCCGGTACAGCGATGCTGGCTCAGGCTAATCAGTCCGGTCAATCCGTGTTGAGTTTGCTAAGGTAGTTTTGATTGGGGGGTTGCGGACCGTAACCTCCCGTTTAATACGAAAAGCATAAGGTGAATGTCATGAACAGTGAGATTTCAAATGTGTTAAAGCTATCTCCCGTGACTGTTGCTAAAGCTGATAAGCAAACGGATGAAAAATCATTTGCGGGAGCCAGGGTCGAGGCTGACAAGCGTAACCCTGGTATTTCCGCGTTGCAAAATGACTCGACTGTGTCCTCTTCAGTTTCTAATCAAGATCAGGACAAACAGAATGAGGCCAAACCTTCTTTCGATTCGGTAAAAAAAGCGGCGGATAAAGGGAATTCGTTGCTCCAATCGGTTAACCGTAATCTCCAATTCAAAGTAGATGATTCAACCAAGGAATTAGTGGTGAAAGTCGTTGATAGTGAAACGGGTGATGTCGTGCGGCAAATTCCGTCCGAAGAAATGCTGGCGTTTATCAGAAGAATGCAGGAGTTAGATGGCCAACAAGGCTCTATGATTCAGGATCGTGCTTAGTAAGTTAGTCGGATGAGGAGAGTGTCATGAGCATAGTTTCGTCGACGGGTATTGGTAGCGGTATCGATATTGGCACCCTCGTGTCGCAATTGGTGACAGCTGAAGGTCAGCCGGCACTGAATGCGATACAGCGGCAACAAGACACAACGAATACGCGCTTGAGTGGGTTGGGGACCTTGAAAAGCGCGTTGTCCGATTTCCAGACGGTCGTAAGCAAACTTAAAGATGGGAATCTGTTTAAAACGCATAAAGCCGCGTCTGCCGACGAATCTATCCTAAAAGTCGCGGCGGGTGCAGGATCCGTGGCCGGGTCTTATGCCGTCGAAGTTACTCAGTTGGCGAAGGCGCAAAAATCTATTTCGGGGGAGTTTGCCAACTCGGCTGCCACCGTTGGGACTGGATCTTTGACTATCGCAACCACCGCCGGAGCTTCGTTCAATGTGACGGTTGCTTCGGGCAATAACACGTTGCTGGGAATCAGGGACGCTATCAACAACGCTTCCGGCAATACCTCCGTTACCGCAAGTATCGTTAACGTCGACAACTCGACCGGCACCGGCACGATTTCCAAGTTAGTCCTCACAGCCAAAAATTCAGGACTCGCCAACGCATTTACTGTGACGGGTACCGATGACGATGGTAACAACGCCGATACGTCAGGATTGTCACAAATTTTTTCTTCTAATTTGAGCGCTCAGACAACGGCTACCGACGCTATTATCAAAGTCGATGGTCAAACCGCGACACGAAGCACCAATTCCATAACCGATGTCATCCAAGGTCTGACCTTAGATTTGAAATCTGCTCAAGTGGGTACCAAAGTAAACGTCGATGTTAGTTTGGACAATGAGGCTGTCAATAAAACGCTGACAAGTTTCGTCACTGCGTACAACAAGTTACATACCACTTCCAAAGATTTGGGCAAATATGGTGGAGGTACTGGCGGTAGTAGTTCCGGAAATGGTGCGTTAATCGGCGATGCTACCCTGCGTTACGTGACTTCTCAAGTCAGGCAGGATTCGGCAAATCCGGTTTCTTCAGCAACGGGCAACTATAACTCGCTAGCCATGATCGGCATAAAAATAGATAAAGATGGCGTGATGTCATTGGATAGCACGCAGCTTAACACCGCATTGAGTGCCAGTTTACAATCTGTAAGTGACGTGTTTTCGTCGTCTGATGGCGTAGCGACCCGGCTTTATTCAAAATTGGATAACGTATTGCAATCGGGTGGGCCGTTGGATAGTCAGCAAACATCGCTGAAAAAACAATTGTCAGCATTGGATAGCCGTAAAGCCGACGTGCAGGTTAGGCTGGATAATTTGCAAAAGACTTTGCAAAAACAATTCACAGCCATGGACGTCAATGTAGGTAAATTTAAATCAACCGGTTCTTTTCTAAGTAACTGGATCAGCAAATTGTAATGAAGAGGTTTTCCCATGTACGTTGATGCTCATAGAAAAGGCGCTAGACAATACGCAGAGGTCCATACCTCCAGCAATTTTGGCGAGGAATCTCCCCATCGGCTGATTCAAATGTTGATGGAAGGGTTCTTGGCTCGAATCAATTCTGCTAAAGGTGCAATTACTCACGGGGATATGGAAGCGAAAAGTATCTATATATCCAAGGCAATTGGCATAGTTGGTGGTCTGAACGAGGTGCTTGACCTAGAGCAGGGTGGCGAAATTGCCGTCAATCTTCGCCAATTGTACGATTACATCAACTTTCGGCTGTTACAGGCAAGCAGTGAAAACAGCGAGGACATATTAAACGAGGTAACTGTATTGATGAAAGACGTCAAAGAAGCCTGGGATGCGATTGCCTGATGTCTCTTGATTTCCCGGATCCTAATTTCTTGGAGTGGCAGCAACAATTACAAGGTTTTGCCGACAATATCCAAGAGTGCATACTAAAGGCGGAATGGGAGGGTCTGGCTGATATTTTGGATAAAAGGCAAGTTTGTTTAGAACAGTTTTTTGCGGGCGTAGCGTGCTTGCCAGAGCATAAAAAACTACTTGTCAAGCAAGTAGCTCAGTCGATGCTTGAGCAGGATGCGGTTTTTATTTCTTATATCGAAGAGCAAAAGTCGCTCTCGGCTGCTCAGCAATCAGTTTTGGATCGAGGCCGCAAGGCAATGCAGGCTTATAACAGTTACTAAGTCATCTGATTCAGACTTATCCCCGTTTTCCCCCCCCGGGTCATCCCGTTCCAACACACTGTTCAGTGTATCGATATACCCCTTAATTTCTTGAATGTTGTTCTGGCGGCAATGAAATGCCGCTCCTCTGTGTGTTCTTCTAAGGTTCTCAATTGTTTGCCTGATTTCAGCTTGCAGCATTCTTCGACGTTTTTGTAATCCTTTCGTATATTGAAATAGCGATCCTCAAGTTATCTGATATTTATATATATTATTGATTTAATTTAATTTTTTGTATTTTTATTGGGAGTGTTTTGTATGCGGTTCTTCTAGGTAAAGTATTTCGGAGGGGAGAGTCAAAAAAATGTCGTTCTAATTGGCTTAAGGCTGTTTAATTGGCGAAACGGCCTTTGATCGGGTGTGTTTTAGCCGTTCTTGATGATGCTAATAGCGTATTATTTTTTTAATTATTGAATTTAAAAGGGATTTTTATACATTGGCATGAAAAGTGATTAATGTTTAGTGGCGGCAATAATGCCTATTCCATTTAGTATCAACCGGGAGAACGATCATGCCATCATCAATGGTCATCAATACAAACATCGCGTCATTGAATAGTCAGAAGTTTCTGACGCGGACTAACGATAGCCTGCAAATGTCTATGGAGCGCTTATCATCAGGTCTCAGAGTCAACAGTGCTAAAGACGATGCCGCCGGTTTGGCGATTGCCGACCGAATGACATCGCAAATTCGCGGTATGACTGTTGCTATGCGCAATGCCAACGACGGTATCTCCATGGCGCAAACTGCGGAAGCTGGGATGGGCACAATCACTGAAACGTTGCAAAGGATGAGGGATTTAGCAATTCAGGCGGCCAACAGAGCGGCTGTTAGCGGTGAAGATAGGCAAAAGCTTCATACCGAATTTAAGCAATTGGGTGCAGAGGTTAAAAGGATTATTCAAAATACCGAATTCAACGGCAAAAAAATTCTAAACGGTTCTTTAAAGAATGCGAACTTTCAAATTGGAGCTAACACGGCGGCAGACAATCAAATATCGGTTACGGTATCCGATCTGCTGGCTGTGACAAGTTTAAGCGCGCTTTTTGGTAATAAGCATTCAATTGGATCAGCGGCTACCTCGGGAAATGTGCGCTCAGCAATCAACGCTATTGACACGGCAATCAGAAGAATCGATACATTTCGTTCGAATTTAGGTGCAATTCAAAATCGGTTTTCCACCACTATATCGAATCTGCAATCTTCTATTGAAAATCAAAGCTCTGCACGTTCGCGGATCATGGACGCCGATTTCGCTGCCGAAACTGCGAATTTAAGCCGCAGTCAGATTCTGCAGCAGGCCGGTACGGCAATGTTGGCTCAGGCTAATCAGGTAACCCAAGGTGTATTGCAGCTATTGAAATAAAAGTAGCCGCAGTATTTAGTCTGAATTCACGGTGTATTTGAATAAAGGAATGCTAAGCTGATACATCGCTAGTGAGATTCCGTAAACTTTAATCAAGAAGTAGCAAATGGATGATGAACTTGATCAGGTGAGACAATATGACTTAGGGCCAATAAGCGTAAATAATTTTGGTGAAAAATATTTTTTCAACCTGAATAGAAACAGCTTCGATAGAGTGAGTGCTGGAGTATTGTTTGACGCGAAGTTTGGTAAGGATCTGTTTGCCGAAGATACGCTTAATGTGGTTATCGGCACGGATTCAGGGTTATTGCCAAAATACTTGCAAAGCAAGTTTTTACCAAAGGGTACGCGCTACCTCTTCATTGAGCCGGAAGGCGTTTTACAGGCTTTAAAGCAAAACCAATTGCTTGATGGCTTGGATGAGAAGATTCTGTGTGTTGGTTTGGAGCAATGGCCGGAGGCTATTAAAAATTTCAAAATAAACGACTATTTGTATATCAACGCAGTACGCTCCTACAATGCAATTTGTGCGCAAGACGATTATATAGAGGAGTATGCAGAGCTAAGTTGGCATATCACGGAAGTTCTATCGCAACTGCATTGGCAAATTAGCGTCGAGCTGGGTAGCGAGGCGTTTATTGCCAGACAGATTATTAACCTAGCCGATAACCAACGGCCGGCAAAAGTGCTGGAAAAGGCCTTTGTCGATAAGACAGTATTAATTTTGGCGGGTGGTCCCTCGCTTGATGAGGTTTTACCATGGCTCAGATCGCATCGGAACGACGTTGTGGTTTTTGCGGTTTCCAGAATTTCTCGCCAGTTATTACAAGCCAATATCGAGCCGGATTTTGTGTTTTCGGTGGATCCGACTGATCTGAGCTTTGATATCAGCAAGGAAATGCTCGAGTTCAGCAGCAAACCGATTTTTGTCTATTCCTACCACACTGTCCCCACTTTAGTTAACCAATGGCACGGTCTTGGGTTCTATCTTGGTCCGCGACTACCTTGGCCGTCGCCACTGAATGTAGCGAATATTGGCAGTGCGGGTCCGACGGTGACCAATACTGCGCTGAGCGTGGCGTATCATTTTGGCTTCAAAAGAATAGTGCTCGCCGGCGTAGACTTATGCTTCACCAAAGAAGGCTTCACGCATGCCAGCGGTAGCGACGAGCAACTGGCCGGGCCACGCTTTAATTTGACATCGTTGCAAGTAGAGACAAATGCCGGATTTATGGCGCCTACTAGTTGCGACTTTTCACAGGCTATTCTCTCGCTGGGTTTTCAGGCGAAACAGTTGTCTGGCATGGGATGTCGGATTTTCAATATTTCCGGTGGTTCTGCCAAAGTCGAAAATATCGAGTATTTACCCATATCCGAAATTGAATTTGGGGGTGGCTCCATTAATGTGGCTGAAATCGTAGCCGAGCGCGTTAGCGAATCCGCTGAACATAGTAAATATCACAAACAAATTCTTGATGAATTGGGGCGCGCCCAATTTCAGATCAAAGGAATTGCCCGTCTGGCGGAGAATGCGCGCCGTATCAACGACGAGATGTATAGTGCCGATGGGGTCATTGGAAACTATAAGGATAAAAAAAGACTGGATCAGATCGAGAAGAAGTTTAAGCGTGAACATAGGCATTACAGCAAGTTGGTAAAAAGCTTTGGTATCAGAAGTTTTATAAAGTTGACGAAGGCATTTAACGATGAGGCGTGGAGTGCTGAAGAAGCCAAGCAACTTGGCAATGTTTTCTACGATGCTTACCGGGAAGGTGCGGCGAAATTGATGTGTTTGTTGGATGACGCTGTTGAAAGAGTTAAGGCCAGGCAACAGGAATATGCGGATGTGCCGGATTTTGGTTTGATAATGGAGCAATATCGAAAAGACAGAAGTTTTGGGCGCGCAAGATTTTGGAAAGCTACTGCCGCTGAGGTGCCGGTAGATGTTCGGGCTCAATTTGCCGATTTTGAAAAACGCTTCTTAGATATTGTTCATGATAAACATACTCGGCATTTTGCGAAGGCCAAAAGCCAGGGAAATCTTTCAAGTCTAAAGCAAAGGGCGGGCTTGTTATTCAAGCATAAAAAAATCGAAGAATTGAGTGATTTGCTGATTAGTCTGAGTAAGCATCAGGATCAGCAGGCGGTTGAGCCGTATCGCCATTTGATTACTGGTTACTTGGCCGAATTGCAACACGCATCGGCCCAGGCGCTGGATGCATATCGACAAATTGTTGACGGTGGTGGTGTGTTGGTAGAGCAGGCTCTGATAAGAATTGCGGATATCGGTATCGATAGCGATGACGCTCATACCGCCAATTTAGCGTTACAGTGTTTGTCGCAATTGAATCCCGTCTACTTACCCTTATATGCGGAAATGCAAAGGCTGCATGGCGATGTGATGGTAGCTATAGACGCCTACAATAATTACATCGGCCAATTCCCCAGCGATACGTTGGCGCAAATAAAATTGGCTAACTTGTATACGGAGCAAGGAATCTATGATGCGGCTATCATGATGCTGGATTATATTTTGGCTCAAAAACCTGATCTGGAAGTTGCTCTCACCATGAAGGCTGCGTTGGTTTCCGCTGGATTTTAACTGCGGATGTGGTGCTGTGTGGTCTCGGGCTATTTTTAAAGGGTCAAACTTTTTTCAATATCAATTCCAAAACCAATTTACTGCCGAAATAGGCTAATAATAATGAAGTAAAGCCTATGAGGGTCCACTGAATTGCGCTTTGCCCACGCCAGCCATAGCGAATCCTGCCGAACAATAGTGCGGAAAAAATTATCCAGGCCAGTATCGATAATACGGTTTTATGAACCAAATGCTGCGCAAATAAATCCTCTACGAAAAAGAAGCCGGTGACCAAGGACGCGGTCAAAAACAGTAATCCCGTTGCAATCATTTGAAACAACAGTGATTCCATGGCTTGCAAAGGTGGTAAAGCCAACATAAAGCGTTTGGGGTGGCGATGACGCAATTGTTGATCCTGAACGGCCAATAAAATGGCTTGTAAGGCAGCGATATTTAATAGACTGAATGCCAATATCGATGTCAGTATGTGAGTGCTCATCTGCCAATTGTGGTTCACAATTAGGCGTGGCGTAGCTGGGTAATGAATATCTAAAGCCAGCATGGCTGCAGCGACTGGAAAAATCAACACGCCCAGTTTTGCCACAGGTTTGTCCAGCGAGGCAATTAACAGCAGAAGGCAAATAACCAAGCCTGCCAGCGATGCGGTACTGAAAAAACTGAAGTTGAATCCGTCATGGTTTTGTACGTTTAAGACGGTGTAGGCGCAATGCAAGCCTGCGCCAAGCCAAGCCAGTTGCATGGATAGCCGGTGCTGTTTGGCGCCAAAAATTTCTTTAACGATCAATGTTGCGGCAATCGCATAGCTTAATATCGAAAATAGGCCGGCGGGTGTGGTGTACATGGCGATGGCAGGGGAATAATCAAAAGGTGTTGCGATACGGTTATGTTAAACTAAGCAGACCAATTGTTGTAATCCGTTTGTGTTGGCAGACATCCGCCGGAACCCTAGAAAAATAAAGACGCAGCTATGTTTGATAATTTATCTGATCGCCTCAGTGGCACACTAAAAAAAATTAAAGGCCAAGGTCGTCTGACCGAGAGCAATATCCAGGACACCATGCGCGAAGTAAGAATGGCTTTGCTGGAAGCCGATGTTGCTTTGCCGGTGGTGACCGATTTTATCGATCAAGTTACTCAGCGCGCGTTGGGTCAGGAAGTGCAAACCAGTTTGACGCCTGGGCAGGCAATGATCAAAGTGGTGCAGTCCGAGCTGGTCAAGGTGATGGGTTCGGCTAACGAAGAGCTGAATCTACGGATCAACCCGCCGGCAATCGTATTGATGGCAGGTCTTCAGGGCGCGGGTAAAACGACTACGGTGGCAAAATTAGGTCGCCATCTAAAAGAAAAGAAAAAGAAAAAAGTCGGGGTGGTTAGTGTTGACGTTTATCGTCCTGCCGCGATTAAGCAATTGGAGACGTTGGCCGCCGATGTTGGATTAAAATTTTTCGAAAGCGATGTCAGCGAAAATCCTGTCGATATTGTCAACAGGGCTATAGATGCAGCAAAGCGCCAATTTTTAGATGTGGTAATTGTCGACACCGCCGGACGTTTGCATGTCGATGACGAGATGATGGCAGAGATCAAAGCTTTGCACGCCGCAATCAAGCCGATTGAGACCTTATTTGTGGTTGATAGTATGACCGGTCAAGATGCTGCAAACACTGCCAAGGCTTTTCATGATGCCTTGCCATTGACCGGTGTCATTCTGACCAAGGCCGACGGCGACGCGCGTGGCGGAGCGGCGCTTTCCATTCGGCATATAACCGGTAAGCCGATTAAGTTTATCGGTGTCGGCGAAAAAACCGATGCCTTAGAGCCTTTCTATCCTGATCGGTTGGCCTCGCGTATTCTCGGTATGGGCGATATGTTGTCGCTGATTGAGAATATCGAGCAAAATGTCGACAAAAAAAAGGCCGAGCAATTAGCCAAAAAGCTGCAAAAAGGCAAAAGCTTCGATTTGAACGATCTGAAGGAGCAGCTTGAACAAATGCAGAATATGGGCGGGCTTGGCGCGATGATGGATAAGCTGCCGGGTATGGGTGGAGTGCCCAAAGATATTAAGGATAAAGTCAACGACAAAGATCTGGCGCATCAGATTGCCGTAATCAACTCAATGACCAAACAAGAGCGGCGTTTTCCCGATCTGATTAAAGGCGGTCGGAAACAGCGTATCGCCGATGGTTGCGGCTTGGATTTGCAAGCTGTAAATCGTGTGTTGAAGCAGCATCAAATGATGGAAAAGATGATGAAAAAATTCAGCAAGGGTAATATTGCCAACATGATGCGCGGTTTGAAGAGCAATATGCGCGGCATGAGAATGTGATTATCGTAATTTGTCCTTCACTTATTGTAAAAATCGCGTAGAATAGTTTGATTAAGTTTTTTGATTCAATGTTATTTAAGGTATCCAAATGGTAAGCATTCGTTTGTCCAGAGGCGGCGCTAAGAATCGTCCTTTCTATCATGTTGTTGTTACCGACAGCAGAAGCAGTCGCGATGGTCGTTATATCGAGCGCGTAGGTTTCTTTAATCCGTTGGCTCGCGGTGGTGAGCAAAGATTGGTTTTGGATAGCGAACGCGTCCAATATTGGAAAGCCAATGGCGCCCAACCAACTGACCGCGTCGCTAGATTGATTAAAGACGCCGATAAAGTAGCCGCTTAATTTTAGCTTTGTCAGAAGGGGATTTTTTGAACGTTGGCCAAGTGTCCGGCGTTTTTGGTGTAAAAGGATGGGTAAAAGTCTATTCCTTCACCGATCCCCGTGAAAACATATTGCAGTATTCTCCATGGATTCTGCGAAAAAATAGCCACTTCCAAGAAGTTAAATTGCTTGGAGGTCGGCGGCAAGGCAGTTTGGTCGTCGCAGAGTTGCAAGATATTACTGACAGAGATGTCGCAGCAGGGTTGATGGGCGCGGATATTTTGATTCGCAAGCAACAACTACCCAAAGCGAGCGATGGCGAATATTATTGGGCGGATCTGATTGGGCTGGAAGTACGCAATTTAGAGGGTTGCCAATTAGGCAAAGTTGATCATTTGTTGGAAACCGGTGCTAACGATGTTCTGGTCGTAGTTGACGGGGAGTTAGAGCGTCTGATTCCGTTTTTGCAGCAGAGTACTGTTTTAAAAATTGATCTTGACGAAGGCTTGATTCTCGTCGATTGGGATCCGGACTTTTAACTAAAGGCATGCGTTTTGATGTTATCAGTCTCTTCCCTGAGATGGTATCCCATGCCGCTAGTTACGGAGTAACCGGCAGGGCGATTGAACGAGGCTTGGTCGGTTTGTCGGTTTGGAATCCCCGCGATTACACGCTCGATAAACACCGGACCGTCGATGATAGACCTTATGGTGGCGGGCCGGGAATGGTCATGAAATGCCAACCTTTGCTCGACGCAGTGGATGCAGCCAAACAGCATAATGTTTTGGTTAACCGCAAAGTAATTTGCTTGAGTCCGCAGGGGCGTTTGCTTAGTCAAGAGTTGTTACTGGACGCGAGTTGCTATGATCAATTGATCCTTGTATCCGGGCGCTATGAAGGTATAGACGAGCGTTTTATCCAGCATGCTTGCGACGAAGAATGGTCGCTGGGCGATTATGTCATCAGCGGTGGCGAGCTGGCAGCCTTGATAGTAATCGACGCGGTTACCAGGTTAATTCCTGGCGTACTTGGTGACGATGAATCTGCTAAACAAGATTCGCATTTTGATGGACTGTTGGATTGCCCGCATTACACGCGACCCGAGCATAGCGATATTGGTGACGTCCCTGATGTGTTGCTCGGCGGAAATCACGCCGACATCAAGCGGTGGAGGATGAAACAAGCGTTGGGGCGGACTTGGTCGAGGCGGCCGGATATGCTTGAAAAAGTAACATTAAGCGCAGAGCAGGATGCTTTGTTGAAAGAATTTAGAACTGAAGTTGTTTAATAGGGTGTGGTTATGAGTAAAATTATTGAAGAATTGGAAGCTGAACAGCTGAAAAAAGATGTACCGGAATTCGGACCTGGCGACACTGTCGTGGTGCAAGTTAGAGTAACTGAAGGCACGCGGGAAAGGTTACAGGCTTTTGAAGGCATTGTGATTGCAAAACGTAATCGCGGTTTGAATTCAGCATTTACTGTCAGAAAAATTTCGCATGGCGTGGGTGTTGAGCGTGTTTTCCAAACTCACAGTCCATCAGTTGGCAGTATCGAAGTAAAACGTCGCGGTGACGTTCGTCGCGCTAAACTTTATTATCTGCGCGATTTGGCTGGTAAAGCCGCTCGTATCAAAGAGAAACTTTCTTAATACGCTGCAATCTGGTTCGTTTATAGCGAATCAGGTAATGAGAAAAGGCGGCCTGCTCAGCTGCCTTTTTTTTTGCCGATAGCAAAAGAGAGATGTGATGCCTTTACATATCGTTTGGCAAAATGTTGCGGATGGTGAAGAGTCCCTGCTCGCCGTGCCACTACTCAATGCGGAATTGATATTAACCATGGCTGGTGAAATCATTACGGATGCATCTTGGCACGTTGGCGGAGAGTTAACTAAGACTTTGTCACCACATGCTGTTAGTGTGCAAAGTTATCTGTTAAACCCGATGCAAACCGAACTGCATGTTACCTTGCTAAGCCAGGGTAGCGTGTACGCTAATACGGTTTGGAGTGCGTTATTGGCTATTCCCATCGGGCAAGTGGAAACATATTCGGGGTTGGCGGAAACGCTGGGTTCAGGACCTAGAGCAATAGCGGGGGCTTGCCGAAATAACCCTTATGCCGGGATTATCCCGTGTCATCGGGTGGTGGCAAAGCGTGGCATCGGCGGTTTTATGGGGCAGGCCGATGGCGAGTTTGTGGCGCTTAAACACCGTTTACTCGAGTACGAGCGTGGTTTGGGATTGGACAGGGAATGAATTCGGCGCAGACCATAGAGGCATTCTTAAACGCATTGTGGCTGGAATTCGGATTAAGCGACAATACGCTATCGGCTTACGGCAGCGATCTTAAATTGTTTGCGAAGTGGCTGAAGGATAAGGATATAACCGCTGTTGACGACACGACGATCAAGAGTTTTTTGGCTAACCGACAGCAACAAGGTATAACCAGCCGTTCGTCGGCCAGAATTGTCTCTTGTTTGCGGCGCTTTTACGGTTATTTGCTGCGCGAAGGTAAGATTAATATCGATCCTACCCAATTAATAGACTCGCCACAGCTTGGCCGCACGTTGCCTGATTCATTGTCAGAAACCGACGTCGAATTATTGTTAAATGCTCCGGAAGTTGCCGACAAGTTGGGTTTCAGGGATAGAACGATGCTCGAAATGCTTTACGCCACAGGGCTGCGGGTGTCCGAGTTAGTCGAACTCAAGTTTAGCCAAATTAATTTTCGGCAAGGTTGTGTGCGCATCGTCGGTAAAGGCGATAAGGAACGCCTGGTGCCGGTTGGTGAAGAAGCCATGGATTGGGCGGAACGTTATCTGAATACTGCCAGACAAGCAATCCTGGGAAATAGGCAAAGCGACTATTTGTTTGTTACCACCCGGGGCACTTCTATGACCAGACAGGCTTTTTGGCACATTATCAAACGCTATGCTGTGCGGGCAGGTATCGATAAACATTTGTCGCCGCATACGCTGCGTCATGCGTTTGCCACGCATTTATTGAATCATGGCGCTGACCTTAGAGTGGTTCAGCTACTGCTCGGCCACTCGGATTTATCCACTACCCAAATTTATACGCATATTGCCCAACACCGTTTGAAAGTATTACATACCCAACATCATCCAAGAGGCTAACCATGACTGCATCGATTCATCCCACCGCTTTTATCGAAACCGGCGCCATGTTTGGAGAAAACGTCAGCGTTGGCCCGTTTGCGGTGATAGAGGCGGGTGCGGTAATTGGCGCGAATAGTCGAATAGGTGCGCATGCCGTAGTGCATGCGCATGTCAAAATGGGCGACGGTAATGTGTTACACCCGCACGCTGTACTAGGCGGCTTACCTCAAGATTTGGGGTTTGATGCGCAAACCGAGTCGTGGCTAGAGATTGGGGACAATAACGTATTTCGAGAAGGATTTACCGCCCATAGGGCTACAGTAGCTGGCAGCGCTACCAGGATCGGTTCAGGTTGCTATTTCATGAACAACAGCCACGTTGCCCATGATTGCGCGGTTGGTGACAAAACGATTTTTGCCAATAATGTGGCGATTGGCGGTCATGTAGAGGTGGGGCATAACGTGTTTATGGGCGGGGCGGTAGTTGTGCATCAATTTTGCCGGATCGGCGCTTATGCTATTGTGCAAGGCACTACGGGGATCAACATGGACGTGATCCCGTTTATGCTGATAGGTGGCCGGCCCGCGAAACATTATCGGCTCAACATAGTGGGCTTACGGCGAGCCGGTATAGTAGGTGAGAATTACAAAGTGCTTTCCGCCGCGTTCAGATTGTTGAAAAATAAAAAAAGCCTCGAAGAATTGCAATCTACCGAAGAGCTGCAATACTTAAGGCGTTGGCTGGCGGTCGATTCCAAGCGTGGATTACACGGATTTATCGATGTTACCAACTGAATTCAATAGTCAGGGGCAATGCCGTAGGAATTTAACAAATTAGTTCCGGAGGTCAAAGTGGCAAGCCAGTCAGCTAACAGACAGCAAGATTTATCATGAAAATACAAGTAATCGATAACATCGACCAAATCCAGCCACTGATGTTGATGGCGGAAGCGGATGTTGCGTTTTATTCGGATGAGATCCAAGCTCTTAATGCTGCCGAACAGCTCCAACCCAACATCATTTTGCTGAATTTTGCGTTGCGCGGTAGCCAAACGCCCGACTATACCAACTTGTTATTGGCGGCCAGTCCGACCAGTAATATCGTGATCATCGGCGATGACTTGCATGAAGAGCAAATTCTGCACTGCGTGTTGGCCGGCGCCAAGGGCTATCAGAATAGTCAGTCGCTGGCGGCCTATATCAACAGAATGATCCACGCAGTCGCTACCGGCGAGGCTTGGTTGAGCCGTAAGATCGTTGCTTATCTTCTGGATGCCATCCACCGGAATTATTCGCTGCAAGCAAGCAGCTAAAAGTGTAAACCAGCCTCGAAATAAAAAGTTTGTCCGGCGATGGGCAAATTATAAGGATAACTGGAGGTAGCCGGTTCTTTGCCGTGGCTATCGAACAGGTTCCGAGCCGATGCCGTCAGATCCAGATATCCCATCAGTTTTTTCGCATTTAAAGTTAGGTCGACCGTTTCATAATCTTTTAAAACTCGCGTATCTTCCGGACTGCTAAGGCGGTGACCTATCCAGTTAATTTGGGTTTGAATCTGCCATTTCGGCATAAAATTCCAGGCGAGTGCGGTGTAAACATGATGCTCGGGGACATTGCTAACCCGGGTGTGCGTCGCTTCGCTGCGTGCAAATTGCCAAGCGTAGTTGCCGCGTAGATTCCAATCTGCGTGAAACTTCCAATCCCATTCAAACTCGCTGCCATAGCCGTCTTGACCTGACGTGTTACGCTCGGTTAGCGTGCCGGCGCCGGAAATCGGGCCGCTAATCAAATCGCGGATCTCATAATGGTACAAATTCAACGCGGTTCTCAGATTTTTCGTTGGACGATAATCGAATGCCAGCTCGGTAGTTGAGATGGTTTCCGGGCTCAAAGACGGGTTGCCAAGGAAAAGCGGACTGTTTTGCTGATATTGTTCTACGAAGCTTGGCGCTCTGTAAGCTTGTCCATAGAGCAATTTAGCAGTCAATTCAGAATTGATGTTCCAGACCAACGCAGCGCGGGGGTTCAATGTGCCGCCAAAGTCGGAATAGTGGTCAAAGCGCAAACCGGTGGTCAGGTGCCAGTCCTTGGCAAATTGCCATTCGTCTTGTATCGCCGCGGACCAGATGTCGCGATGATGGTCGTCAATGAATGTGAGAGGGGTTCCAGTTAAGTCTTGTAAACCGCCGGCAACATTGATGGCGGGAAATGCCGATAGCCCGGACCCGTTGATAACACCTACGCCGTAATTGCGCGCTTCCTGAGTGTTCATCTCCTCATAGCGGAAGCCGGCGATCATGCGGATTAAATGATCGGAAAAGCCTTTGTAAATACTGGTTAACTCAAAACTGGGTACAGTATTTTTAAAACCGGCGACAAAGCGTAGCCCCTCTGGAAATAGCACCAAGCCCCTAGTCGATGCCAACTGCTCGGTGACGTTGCCGTCCGCGCCAATTGGTAATATTGCACCGGCTGGAAAACCGTATATATCGGCTGAGACGTCAGTATGCAGAAAGCTGGCGTGGGCTTGCAGTTCCCAGTTCTCTATATCATCCTCGGTCGAATAACGCACATCAGCCAGATAGCTGGAGCCATTACCCTTGCCTTTGTTATCCAGGGCGCCGAATGTGCCGGAGCGAAACCCGTAATCGCTTTCGTTAAAAGCCCAAAATCCCAAATCCCAATGTTTGCGCTGTAAACTGAGATGGCCGTTCCAGCGTTCGTTTTGGGTTTGCATGGGGCCGGGAGCGAGCGATATATTCGTTCCCAACGCTTGGTCGACTTGGGTTTGCGCGTCGGCAGTGATGATTCGCTCGGGATCGACCCCGTTATGGCTATATTGCAGGCTACCCGCCACATCCCAGCCTTGCCATTTACCGCCGTATTGGCCCCAAGTGCTTTTCGTATCGGCATTGCCGCCGCGTGCGCCGACCGTGACACCATCAATATCCGCGGCCTTTTTGGTGACGATATTAATCACCCCCGCGAAGGCGTCCGCCCCGTATAGCGCGGAGCCCGGCCCGCGAATCACCTCGACACGTTGAATATTTTCGACGGGAATAATCATTCCCGCCATATGCGTACCCTGGTAGGGCACGGAGAAACGTGTGCCGTTGAGCATCAGCAAGACTTCGGCATTGGTTTCATTGCGCATGCCGCGCATCGTGTAACTATAGTCGTTAGTCACCGGTTGGATCGTAACATGCATGCCAGGTACGGTTTCCAGCACCTCGTGCAGATCGGTAGCGCCCATCGTGGCAATTTGCTCGGCGGTGATAACGGTGGTCACCGCTGCCGATTGCGATACCGATTTGGCGGTACCCGAGGCAATACTCACTGAGATATTAGCTAATTCCGCTGGCGATAAATCCAGAAAATCGTTGACGGTTTGGTCGGCATAGGCCTGCTGACCAATGAGGCTAAGGACTAGAGAGTGTTTGAAAAGCCGCTTCTTCACTGTTTTCAGCATAGGATTTCTCATAATTCCCGCAGGGGTACCGGCTTGGCAATACCGTAGCCTTGCGCGTAATTCACTCCCAAGGTTTGTAGTAGATCGAAAATACTCTGGTTTTCCACAAATTCGGCGATGGTTTTTTTGCCCATCACGTGGGCCACCTCATTGATCGCTTTAACCATAGTCAAATCCACCCGATCATCCAGTATGTCTTTTACAAACAGCCCGTCTATCTTTAAATAATCGACCGGTAGGTTCTTTAGGTAAGCGAAAGACGATAGGCCACTGCCAAAATCATCCAGGGAGAACGAGCAGCCTTTTTGGCGCAGCGAATCGATAAATTGCCGGGCATAGGAAAGATTGCTAATGGCGGCCGTTTCGGTGATTTCGAAACAAATCTTGTGGGTGGGTATCTGCCATTTGCGGAATTGCTCGTCGATAAAGCCCAGCATGGCTTGGTCCGACAGCGACAAACCGGACAGATTGACCGAACACATTTCCAGACGGTCCAGAAAGCCTGGTGTCGTTGCCAAGTGCTCGAACAAACGGGAGATCACCCAACGATCTAAAGGCGAAGCCATATTGTAGCGTTCTGCGGCAGGTAGAAAAGCACCGGGCGGAATCACCTTATCTTGATCGTCTCGGTAGCGGATTAAGGTCTCGAAATGCAGACCACCACGATTAGCGGCTATGGGTACGATCAATTGACCGAACAGCTGGAAGCGGTCTCGCTCGATTCCCAGGCGGATTTTTTCCACCCATTGCATTTCGCCTTGGCGCAGCGTGAGTTCTTCGTCGTCCGGACTGAATATATGTACTCGGTTGCGGCCTTTTTCCTTGGCGGCATAACAGGCGGCATCGGCTTCTTTCAATACATCAACAGCATTGCCGCAGGCGCGATTGATCGGGGCGATACCAATACTTACGCCGATATTGAAACTGCGATTTTCCCAGGCAAATTGGAAGTCGCATACCGCATTACGTAACTTTTCGCCGGTGATGATGGCTTGTTCCAGAGAACAATACGACATCAGGATGCCAAACTCGTCGCCGCCCAGTCTAGCCAATATGTCCATTCTGCGTACTTGTTGGCGCAGTACTTCGCCGAGTTGCCGTAGTAGCTCGTCGCCCGCCAGATGGCCGCAGGTATCGTTGACGATTTTGAATTGATCCAGATCCAAATAACACAAAACGTGATGGCTGTCGTTGGCTTGCGCCTCCAACACCAAGTTTTGAATATGGATGTCGAATTGGCGGCGGTTGACTAGGCCGGTCAATTCGTCGTGGCTGGCCTGATAAGCGATTTTTTCCGAGAGGCGTCGGGTTTCGGTAATGTCTTCGCAAACCAGCAACAGGTGCGAACGATTGTTTTCGTCTTTCACCAGACGCGCGGTTTCCCTGGCCCAGATGATGTTGCCGTTGCGGCAGATGATGCGGCTTTCCAGCTTATGTACTTGTTCGGGATGATTACGGCAGATTTGGAAGAACTGGTTGCAGTTGCCTATATCTTCGGGATGGGCGAAGTTGAAAATAGAGCAGCCTTGCAGTTCTTCAACGCTCAAACCCAGCTGGCGGGCGCCGAAGCGGTTTACCGAGATGATTTGCCCTTGCATATCCAGGTTAAACACCATGGTCGGGTTGTTGTCGTACAAGGCCTGGAAGTTATTTTTGACACTAATCAAGGCTTTGTTTTGAATCTCCACGGTATCCAGCATACCGTTGAACGCATCGACCAAAATGCCCATTTCATCATTGCTGTGCTTGGCTGCGCGCAAGGAATAGTCGTGTTCCTGGCTGACTTTCTGCGCGGTTTTAGCCAGTTGGGCGATGGGTTTCGCCACCCGGTTTAATAAGGGGGCAGTCAGCAAAAAGGTAATGGATAAAGCCACAAACAATACAATCAGCACCACACCGATAAATTGCAGTTCTCGCCAGAAGGCCGCACTGAGGTCGGAGGATAGAAAAATTCCGCCGACAATTTCGTCATCCAGGCGCATGGGCTGATAAACATAAAGGTTGAGTTTATCGAAATAATTACGCAAGCCATGCGATACGATCGGGCAGGTGGCGGATTGCTTGTCCAGCGAGGTGAACAGCTGACCTCTTTTGGTGTAAACGCACGCGCTGCGCAAATCAGGGAGATTATTCAAGGACACCAAGTTTTCCTTGGCCAAATTGGCGTCGTCGAACATCACTGCAGCCACACTTCGGTTGGCGATCAGGCTGGCTACGGCGATTAAGTCGCTTTGGGCCTTGCGCTTTACTTCGGTGACGTTCACCGTTACCAAAATCACCAAGGCCAACAGCATGGAAAATAGGCTGGAGGTTATGGCGATGCTGAACAATTTGCCTTTGATGGATAGCCGCGAGAAGAATCTACTCATGCTCGCCCCCCTCCACCAGCGTGGCAACTTCGATGAGTTTGGCGCTGACGTTAAAACCGCTTTGCTTCAAAGCCTTGAGGTTAAGGTGCAGTTTGACTTTGCCGTCGTCGAGTGCAAAGCCGATCATGCCGCCGGATTCGGCAAAAAACGGCTCACTACTGACCGTCAGTGATTTTTTCAGCGATCCGACCAGTAATACACCGGGTAAAGCAAGGTCCGCCCGCTGTTCGGGATTGTCGAAATAGACGATGTCGCAATCTTTCGCCTGTTTGGGCGCATCGAATTTGAACAAGCGAATCGGTTTTTCCTGAACGGTCTTGCTCTCCAGCGGGCTCAGCAGACTGCCGAAAGGGTCGTGGCCGATGATACAGATATTAAAGGTGGGGCTGGCTTTTTCCGGCCAAGTGATGAATTTGGTGAAGTTATAGAGATAGGCAGCCTTGACCTTATATTCCAGGTTCAGTTCGTCTGCCGACGACGGCTGACTGACAACGCAACATAGGATTACCCACTTTACGAGCTCAAAAGCGCGCCGCAACGACAATGCGTCATCAGTGGAAAAGACGGAAACCAAGGTTATTCCCTACCGGATAAAATCATCAGGCAAGGATAGTTGAAAAATTATCGGTTGCTGAAAAATCCCCGCAAGGCCCGAATCATATAGGCATGGTCGAGTACGCCGGCACTTTCGCGAATGCTGTGCATGGCCCACATAGGGGAGCCGACATCGACACTGCGGATGCCTAATTTCGCCGACGCTATCGGGCCTATCGTACTGCCGCAAGGTAGGTCGCCGTGATGCGCGTATTTTTGATAAGGCACGCCGGCTTGCTGGCAAACGCGGATGAAAGTCGCCTCTGAAATGCATTCGGAGGCATAACGATGGTTAACATTTACCTTGATGACCGGCCCGTGGTTGACGATAACTTTGTGGCCGGGTTCGTAGGCACCGGGAAAGTTGGGTTGATAGGCATGCGCCATATCCGCGCTAACCATAAAACTATTAGCTAGCGAACGCCGGTAGTCGTCCGGGTTACTGCCTACCGCATTGGCGATACGCTCAAGCACATCCGGCAGGAAACTGCCGGCCGCGCCTTTGCAGCTTTCGCTGCCTATTTCCTCGTGATCGAAAAACGCACAGACCAACGTGCTGTCGGTATCCAGTGTCGGCGCATCCAGCAAAGCCGTCAGTCCGGCATGGCAAGACGCTAAATTATCCAATTGGCTATCGGCATAAAACAGCTGCCCGTCACCCCACAGAGTGCCTTTTTGGGTGTCGTAGGCATTGAGCTCCCAACTTAAAATTCGCTCGGCGGCAATGTTGCCGGCTTGTTCCAGCAATTGCCGAAACCGGTCGGCCGGTAATTGTTGCTCGACACTGGCCGAGAAAATGAGTGGCAACTCACTTTGTTTTTTTAGCTTCAGGCCGTCTTCGTTGACGCCGCGGTTCATATGAATCGCCAGATTCGGCAGACGCAGCAACGGTTCTTCGAAGCGCAGCAGCCGGCTGGCAATGTTGCCGTTTTTATCCAGGTAGGCAATACGGCCTGCCAGACTCAGATCACGGTCAGTAAACGTAGCGAGAATCGGGCCACCGTATACTTCAACAGCCAAACGCAACAGATTGTCCGAGTCGAGCAGCGGCTGCGGTTTGACGCGCAGCCCCGGCGAATCGGTATGGGCGCCAAGTATTTTGAAGCCGGTTTTCGCCAAGGCTTGTTTACCGATGACGAATGCGGCAATTGAAGAATCGTCTCTGATCACATAGTAGCGCCCGCCGCTAGCCAATGACCATGCATCGCTTTCCTGGATGCGTTGGAATTGATGCGCCTGCAATCGTCCTTCTATGCTGGCAACCGCATGCCAAGGGCTGGGGCTGGCGTCGATGAAGTCCAGCAAATCTTGCACTTGTTGCTGAGCGGAGATCATGATTTTTCCAGTGTCAGCGCCACGGAATTAATGCAATAGCGCAGGCCTGTTGGTTGCGGTCCGTCTTCGAATACATGGCCAAGGTGAGCGCCACAGGACTGGCAGGTCACTTCAATTCGCCGCATGCCGTGGCTGTTATCGGGGTGCTGATCCAGGCTTTCCGAGCTCAGCGGATTCCAAAAACTGGGCCAGCCGCAGCCGGAATGGAATTTATGTTCAGAAGTAAACAGGGCGTGACCGCAGCAGACACAGCGGTACACGCCGGCTTCGTCACAATCGGTATATTTGCCGGTAAAGGGCGGCTCGGTACCTTTTTCCCGGCAGACATGATATTGCTCGGGAGTTAGCTTCTCGCGCCAGGCTTGTTCAGTATCGTGTTTCTCGGTCATGGTAGTGTTCCGCATGCTGTAATTAGTGGGCATTGTACCCAGTCTACCTCGGCATCAAAAGCAATCAAAAGCCGGGAATATTTCAGTTCATTGCATCAGGAGGTCCTAATGTTCTTGAGCCGTAAGGTTTTGAAGCATATAACACCACTATAAAAATAATTAATATGCAGAGTGTGTTCATCTAAACAGCAGCGAGGAGAAGGTCATGGCAAGAATTGTAGTGTTGGGTGCGGGGATCGGCGGTGTGCCGATGGCTTACGAAATGAAGGAAACAGTGGGGAATGCGCATGAAGTCGTGGTGATTTCCGATTCGCCGACTTTCCACTTTGTGCCGTCCAATCCCTGGGTGCCGCCGAAATGGCGCAAACCGGAGGATTTGAAAATCGAGCTGGCGCCGGTGATGGCGAAAAAAGGCATCAACTTCATTCAAAAGGCCGCGACCAAAGTCGATCCGGCCAACAACAAAATTGATCTGGCGGATGGCTCTTCGGTTGAATACGACTATTTGATTATCGCAACTGGTCCACGCCTGGCCTTCGATGAAGTACCGGGTTTGGGGCCGCACGGTGGGCATACCTCGTCGGTCTGCCATGTCGATCATGCTGCATTGGCTGCCGAGGATTGGGACAAATTTATGGCCGATCCCGGTCCAATTGTGGTTGGCGCGGTGCAAGGAGCGTCCTGTTTCGGCCCGGCTTACGAATATCTGATGATTCTGGAAACCGAACTGCGTAAACGCAAAATCCGCGACAAAGTGCCGATGACTTTTGTCACCTCCGAGCCATATATCGGCCACCTGGGCCTCGGCGGGGTCGGCGACACCAAGGGTTTGCTGGAAAGTGCGCTGCGCGACAAAACCATTAAATGGATCACCAACGCTAAAGTCGACAAAATCGAAGCCGGCATGATGTATGTCACCGAAGTGGATGAAGACGGTAACGACAAGAAAAAACATGAAGTGCCGTTCAAGCATTCCATGATGCTGCCGGCGTTTACCGGCGTAGATGCGGTGCGCCATTGCGGCGCGGAAGGTTTGACCAATCCGCGGGGATTCGTGATCGTAGATCAACATCAACGTAATCCCACCTACAAAAACATTTACTCGGTCGGGGTCTGCATCGCCTTGCCGCCGGTGGAGAAAACCCCGGTGCCGACCGGTACCCCTAAAACCGGTTACATGATCGAATCCATGGTGACGGCTACCGCCCACAACATCCGCGACGAACTAGCCGGCAAACAGCCGTCGGACATGCCGAGTTTAAGCGCTTTGTGCCTGGCGGACTTGGGCGACACCGGCGTGGCGTTCTTGGCCGTGCCGCAAATCCCGCCCCGAAATACCACTTGGTCCAACCATGGCAAATGGGTGCATCTGGCCAAAATCGGTTTTGAGAAATACTTCATGCGCAAGATTAAAAACGGCATCAGCGAACCATTTTATGAACGCATGATCTTGAAATTCCTCGGCGTGGTGCGTTTGAAATAGCAGGCTATATGTCTATTGATCGTCTGGTAATGGCGTTTGCCGGCTCGTTCGTTCTGATCAGTCTGGCGCTGCGCTGGCGCACTGGCATTCGCCGAATGGGCTGTGGTTTACCGCGTTTGTGGGGGCTAATTTAGTGCAAGCGTCGTTCAGTGGTTTTTGACCGCTAGCGATTATTTTGAAGAAGCTTGGGTTTAAATCGGGCTGTGCATTCTGATAGCTTGGGTCAAAGTGCCGGATCGTTGCCAGACGGCGATTCGGCTGTTTTCTGTTCGGCCTAATCAAACTTAGTCCTCGCACAGAGCATAGCGGTCTACTTTAAATAGGCCGCTACTGTTCGCGACTCCCAACCCCCTTCCGGCAATTCACCCGGTGGATTGACCAGCCAATCCCAACAGGCCAATTGATCGGCATTTTGAAGATAGTCACTCAAAACGGGCCGGTAATCCGTTCGATCAAGCAAGCCGGCGCGGCTATGGCGTTGATCCGCAATTTCCGTGATCAGACAAACCGGCGTTTGCCAGCTATCCAGCCAATATAGGTGGGCAAGCATCAAGGCCTGGCCGAAAGCTTCCAATTGTCGTGGCTCGGCGGCGGTATTTGCCAACCAGTCCAGCGGAAGCAGAGGCAATTGTGTCAGGCAATTGACCGACGCGACCCAACGCGGTTTGACCGCTAACTCGGGCGCTATAGGATTCCGCACCAACGCTGCTGGCGGGATTTGCCGATGCTGAGCCAGCCAGTCCACGATGCCGGTGGCGTCATGCGAATGACAAAACACCCGGTTTGACCAATATTTGGCAAGGCGTCGGCTTGGGTAAGTAAAGGCGATGTCCAGCAACACTATCTGATCGAAATACCGCAATAACTCGGCGATGGGTAGATCGTGTGCGCTGCCACCGCCGATAATCAGGGCTGCGCCACCCGTATCGCCTAGCAATTGTGCGGCACTCAGCAAAGCCTGCTGAGTGGCTTGGATATGCGGTCGCCAAGCCTGGCGACAGCGGCGGTGCCTGACTTGCAAAGCGGCCATTTCCCGAGCGTAACCCAATAAGCGCGCTTCGCGGCTGGCGGTGCGCACGCCCAAATAATGCCAAAACTCTTCCAGCATTAGCTGTGTTGCGTTACAGGTAGTTTAAGGGATAGCGCAGCCACTATTCGTCCAAGCGATGCCCGCAATACTTGCAATGCGCCGCGTCGAAATCGTGGCTGGCGGCGCCGCAATCCGGGCAGGCGCGGTTATCCAGATTCTGGTTTTTGCGGGTGTTGAGCAATTCGGCGCTATAAATGCCGGTCGGCACGGCGATAATGCCGTAGCCCATGATCATAATGGTAGAAGCGATCATCTGCCCGAACGGTGTTTTCGGCGCGATGTCACCATACCCGACCGTGGTGATGGTGACAATGGCCCAGTACACGGCTTTGGGAATACTGGTAAAGCCAGCGATCGGACCTTCGACGACATACATCAAGGTGCCGAACACCACGACCAGGGTCAGCACCGCGTATAAGAACACGGTGATTTTTCGTACGCTATTAACCAAAGCCACCACCAGAATGTCGGCTTCTTCCAGATATTCGGAAAGCTTTAGCACTCGGAAAATCCGTAATAGCCGCAAAATCCGCAAAGTCAGCATGTATTCCGCGCCAGGTAGCAGTAAGCCCAGGTAAGCCGGCAGTATCGATAACAAGTCAACAATCCCGAAAAAGCTGCGGGCATACAGCCAAGGGCGCCGTACGCAAATCAGACGCAACACGTATTCCAACGTAAACAAACCGGTAAACAGCCATTCCGCCCAGAACAGCGCCGTCGCGTAACGTTGTTGAAAATCGGCCACACTGTCCAGCATCACTACCACGATGCTCAGCAAAATCGCCACGATCAAGGCGATATCGAAGCGCCGCCCGGCGGCGGTTTCCGAACCAAACACAATTTGGTTCAGCGCCTCGCGCCACGCGGAAAGTGTCGTGCCTTGATTGTAGCGGTGCTGGCGTTTGGGCTTAGCGGTCATGGTTCTCGATGGTGAACGGTAGGGGAGTGCTGCTTGGCGGGCAAAGTATAAATCCGCCCCGATGGTCGGGCTAACTCAGACAATATTTTGTTTGGCGCCAGCGGTCGATTGTCGGGTTTGCTACAAATGAGCTTGGCTCAAAGCATAGAAAATTCAAGCGTTTATAAGTTGGCACAACCGTTGCAAAAGCATTATTAAAAACGTGAGGTTGTGTTATGAAATCGACCAAAGATATTGCGGAACTGCTGGACGAACCGGCTTGCGAGCATAACAAGAAGGAAAAGTCCGGCTGCGCCAAACCTAAACCCGGCTCGGCGGCGGGCGGCTGCGCTTTCGATGGCGCCCAGATCGCGTTGTTGCCGATTGCCGACGTGGCCCATATCGTCCACGGTCCTATCGCTTGCGCGGGTAGCTCTTGGGACAACCGCGGCACCCGTTCTTCCGGCTCGGAATTGTACCGAATCGGTATGACCACTGATTTGACCGAACAAGACGTGGTGATGGGACGTAGCGAAAAACGCCTGTTTCATGCGATTAAACAAGCCATCGAAACCTACAATCCGCCGGCGGTGTTTATCTACAACACTTGCGTACCGGCTCTGGTGGGCGACGACATCAACGCGACTTGCAAATCCGCCGCCGAACGCTGGGGCGTGCCGGTCGTACCTATTGATTGCGCCGGCTTCTATGGCACCAAAAACCTGGGTAACCGCATCGCCGGCGACGCGATGGTCAATCACGTGATCGGTACCCGCGATCCTGATCCGTTGCCACCCGGCACCGAGCGCCCCGGTATCAAGGTACATGATGTGAATCTGGTGGGCGAATACAACATCGCCGGCGAGTTTTGGCACGTGCTACCGCTGCTCGACGAAATGGGCTTGCGGGTATTGTGTACCTTGTCCGGCGACGCCCGCTTCCGCGAAGTACAAACCATGCATAAAGCCGAAGTCAATATGATGGTGTGCTCCAAAGCCATGGTCAACGTCGCCCGCAAACTACAACAAAGCTATGGCACGCCGTGGTTCGAAGGCAGTTTTTACGGCATCACCGATACCAGCCAGGCTTTGCGCGATTTCGCCCGAGTGATTAACGATCCTGATTTAATCGAACGCACCGAAGCCATCATTGCGCGCGAGGAAAACCGCATCCGCGAAGCACTGGCGCCCTGGCGAGAAAGGCTAAAAGGCAAGCGGGTATTGTTGTTTACCGGCGGCGTGAAAAGTTGGTCGGTGATTTCGGCACTGCAGGATTTGGGGATGGTCGTGGTGGCTACCGGCACCAAGAAATCTACCGAAGAAGACAAAGCGCGGATTCGTGAATTAATGGGTGAAGACACGCTGATGATCGAAGACGGCAGCCCGAAGGCGCTGTTAAAAGTCGTTGCCGATTACAAAGCCGACATTCTGATCGCCGGCGGCCGTAATATGTACACCGCGTTGAAAGCGCGGATTCCGTTCCTGGACATCAATCAAGAGCGCGAGTTCGGTTACGAAGGTTATCAAGGCATGCTGGAACTGGTCCGGCAACTGGCTTTGACTTTGGAAAGCCCGGTTTGGGAAGCTGTGCGGGCGACACCGCCCTGGCGCACCGGAGGCCTGAAAAAATCGGCCACTATCGAGGCGCCAGCAGAGCCTTTAGCGGCTCAGGCGGCATAGCATGGCCGACATCGTCAAACGCAATAAAGCCCTGTCGGTCAATCCGCTAAAGGCCAGTCAACCGACCGGCGGTTCCTTGGCCTGCCTGGGCTTTGATCGGGCGATTCCGATGCTGCACGGCTCGCAAGGTTGCACGGCGTTTGCCAAGGTGTTTTTCGTGCGGCATTTCCGAGAGCCGATTCCGCTGCAAACCACTGCCATGGATCAAGCCAGCTCCGTGTTGGGTGCCGACGAAAATGTCATCGAAGGCATCAAAGCGATTGCCGAAAAATCCAACCCGGCCTTGATTGCGGTACTGACCACCGGTTTGGCGGAAACTCAAGGCTGTGACGTGCACCGTAACGTCCGCGAATTTCGCGACCGTTATCCGGAATACGCTCACGTCGCCGTGGTCGCGGTGAACACGCCCGACTTCACCGGCTGCGTGGAAACCGGCTATGCGGCGACGATTTACGAAATTATCAAAGCTCTGGTGCCGGACGCGGAAACCGCAGGGACCAAGCCGGGCAATCGTCAGCGCCAAGTCAATTGTCTGGTCAGCCCTATGCTGACGCCCGGCGATCTGGAGGCTTTGCGCGATTTGATCGAACAGTTCAATTTACGCCCCGTGCTGGTGCCGGACTTGTCCGACTCGCTGGATGGCAGCCTGACCGACGACGATTTTTCGCCGGTCACCATCGGCGGCACGCCAGTGTCGGAGTTGGTGACTTTGGGTGAAGCTAAAGCCAGCTTGATAATCGGCGCGTCCTTACGCAAGTCCGGTGAGTTGTTGCAGGAAAAAACCGGCGTCCCCAGTTTCTATTTTGATCATCTTTATGGCCTGCAGGCTAACGACGCCTTGATCACTACGCTAGCTGACATCAGCGAAATGCCGGTGCCGCAAAAGATTGAACGGCAGCGCGCGCAATTGCAAGATGCGATGTTGGATACACACTTCATGCTCGGCCAACTGCGGGTGGCTATCGCTGCTGACCCAGATCAACTCAACGCCTTGATTCATCTGGTACAAGGCATGGGTGCGGAAGTGGTGACCGCGATTTGTGCCGGAAATACACCAGTGCTGGCGACGGCACCGGTGGACAGCATCAAGATCGGCGACCTGGAAGATTTGGAAGTTATGGCTAAAGAACGCAAGGCGCAATTGCTGATCGGTAACTCGCATGCCGTGGCTAGCGCCGAACGCTTGGGCATACCGATTCTGCGTATCGGTTTTCCGTTGTACGACATCATCGGCGGTTATCAGAAAACCTGGATAGGCTATCGCGGCACTCGGCAAACCTTGTTTGATTTAGCCAATTTGGTAATCAACTTTGCCCACGAGGAGATCGAGCCTTACTACTCGCCGTATGCGCAAAAACCCGAATCCGAACGTCAAGCGTGCTCGCCGTCATGTCATTAGCCCGCCGCATGCACGTTTTGCATACCCACGAACAGAGGATGCCTATGGAAACCGCTATTAAAGTCGCATTTGCCACTACCGACATGGTGCACGTTGATCAGCATTTTGGCTCAGCCAAATCGTTTGCTGTGTACGCAGTGGATCCGGAGCAGTCCGAATTCATGGAAGCCGCGCAATTTGGCGAACTCGCGCAGGACGGTAACGAAGACAAGTTATCGGTGAAGATTCAGTTGCTGGAAGGCTGCGCGGCCGTGTATTGCCTGGCGATTGGTGCCTCTGCAGTGAAACAAATCGTCGCGCAAGGCATTCAGCCGGTCAAAGTCCACGAAGGCAGCACCGTCAAGGATCTGATCGCGGATTTGCAAGCCGAAATGAAAGCTGGGCCATCCAGCTGGTTGGCCAAAGCCATCAACCTACACAAAGGCCCCAATCCGGAGCGGTTTAACGCGATGGAAGAGGAGGGGTGGGATGAATAGATTGTGCTTAGAGAGCGAGGACGCCTGTAAATAGATGCTTAGGGTGGGCACGGTTTTTGTGCCCACACCGAAAAGAGATTTTGTGTCGCTATCGCGACGGGTTGTTTAGAAGTCGGGTCTCGGCCCGACAACCGAGATACTTTTCTTTGCTTGTCCAAAGAAAAGTATCCAAAAGAAACGACACCCGAAATGCCGCTTTGACCCTGCGCGCCGAAGCGTTTATCGAGGGTCGGCAGAAGGGGCTTCCCAGCCCCTCCGCCAACGCAACGCATCCATGCGCTGCCCCTTCGGGCTGATCTCGATAAAAGCTCGGGTGCTCGGCGCGGCATACGGGATTTAGCGCCTAGCGCGATTAAATGTATTCAAATTGATCAAACATTAAATTAGGAGAACCACCATGGCCCAACCCGCATTAGTCGTCGAAGCAGGCGACCCGTTCATGAACTCGGAAATCGTCGTCGAGATGGTCAAACAACTGCGTGCACTCGATACCTACGACACCTACGAAGGTTGGTCGGAAGAGAAAATTATCGATCCACTCGTGATGACTAAAGAACGCAAACGCGAGATTCCGATTATTGGCGATCCGGACGAAATTACTTTGGCGCGGGTCAAAGCCTATTACAACTCCATTGCCTCGCTGATTGAGAAGAAAGGCGGCTTGATGGCGGTACCGGTCATCAACATCACCCACGAAGGTTTCGGCCGGGCTTTGGTATTGGTCGGCAAATTGATAGTCGTCGATAAAGTCTTGCGCGACGTGCACCGTTTTGGTTTTCCCAGCCTGGAAGATTTGGCCGCCAAAACCGATGCAACCATTGAGAAAGCGCTGGGTTTGATCACAACCTATAGAGAAGTAGCCGAAGCTTGAGGTGTGCGATGAGCGACGAAGAACTGAAAGTATTGGAAAAAGACGTAAAAAAAGCCAAGCGTATTGCTAGTGAGGCTGCCTCGGTATTGCACGATTTGATCGAAGACAGATTGCCGGATGCCTATGGCGAACTGATGGGTATTGCGCAAGCCACTTACGACGCCTGCAAAGCCTGGGATGATGCCAACAAGAAGTTCTTGGCTGCCAGCAAAGAAACGGCTTAGGAGACGATCATGAGCGAATTTGTAACCGGCGTGACCTTTGGCGGCACCGTTTGGATACCGTCTTACGTTACCGACATTAATCAGCGTACTTGTATCGGTTGCGGCCGTTGTTTCAAGGTTTGTCCGCGCGACGTATTTGATTTGGTCGAAAAAGACGAAGCCTTATCAGCCGAAGATTTTGGCGACGATTACGGCGACTTTGAGGACGATGACGATAACAGCATGGTGATGAGCTTGAAAAATGCTGCTGACTGTATTGGTTGCGAGGCGTGCTCCAAGGTTTGTCCTAAGGATTGTTTTACGCATCAGCATAAGGCGGCTTAGCTTGTGTCGCTGGCGCGACGGCCTTTTTAATGTCGGTTCTCGGACCGACAGCCGAGTGACTTTTCTTTGCTTGGCCAAAGAAAAGTCACCAAAAGAAAGGCCACCCCGATGCCGCTTTGATCCTGCGCGCCGCAGCGTTTATCGAGGGTCGGCAGAAGGGGCTTCCCAGCCCCTCCGCCGACGCACCGCATCCCTGCGGTGCCCCTTCGGGCAATTCTCGATAAACGCTCCGGTGCTCGGCGCGGCATAGGGGGGGGAACACCGTCTCTGTGTAGCTGGATTGGATTGCTGTTCTCGAATTGAAAGATTGTTTTCCAGGGGAAGGGTGTGGTCCCGTATTTCGACCCCGAGCATCGCAGTTTTTTGCGGGATTCGCCCGGAGGGGAGCGGCAGGGATGCCGCTCGTTGGCGAAGGGGCAGGAAGCCCCTTTCGCCAACCCCTGCAAAAAACGAGAAGCGCAGGATCAGGGCGAAATCCGGGTGGCTTTTCTTTTGGCTACTTTTCTTTGGCCAAACAAAGAAAAGTAGCCCGCTTGTCGGTGCGGGAACCGACATTAAATACGCCGTCGCGATAGCGACACCTCATTTAAAGCGAACCAAAATAAGGATACTCATTATGCCTCGTCCCGATAAACACGTATTCGTCTGTACTCAAGCTCGTCCGCAAGGCCATCCGCGCGGCTCCTGCACTGCCAGTGGCTGTGCCGAGGTGATGAACGAGTTCATGAACCAAATTCAAGTGCGGAATCTGTTCGAGAAAATCGGCCTAACCAACACCGGTTGCATGGGGCCTTGCATGCTCGGACCCAGTGTGCTGGTCTATCCCGAAGGCGTCATGTACGGCAAAGTGACCAAAGATGACGTCAAAACCATCATCGATCAGCATTTGTTGGGTGGCGAGCCGGTCGCCGCCTTGGTCGCGCCAGCCGAGGTTTGGTAAACCATGAGTCAGCTCGGCTTTTTTGAAGAACGGGTTTTATTCAGTCCGGATGTGCCGGAAGAGGTGAATAAGCTGTTGCAGATGGCGGTGGCCGCCAGTCATGCCGACAAGCCCTTGGCGGAAAAGTATTTCAGACAGGCGCAAGCCTTGGATGGTACTTGTCTGCAAACCTATTTTGCCTTGTATAAGTTCTATTTTTACCAAGGCCGTCTGCTGGAAGCCGAGCTTGAAGTGATGGCGGCACTAAACGAAGCGGCTCGGCAGGGCGGTTTTCCGGCCGACTATCGGCAACTGGGCCGGGAATTGGCGCAGTGGGATATGTACGCCAGCGAAGTCGCGCTGTTTTATCTCTACAGTTTAAAAGCGCTGGCCTTTATCAAACTGCGGCGGCAATTGGATGCGGAAGCCCAGTCCATACTGGTGTTGATGCGCGCGCTCGATCCGGAAGACCGTTCCGGCGCCTCGGTGATTATGGATTTGGCGGATGCAGTGCTGGAGGATGCCGCATGACCAGCGAACAGGTTGCCGAGCAGGTCTCGGCGCGGCGGGCTTTCGGCGAGACAGTCTGTCAACGCATTATAGAAAATATCGTCAAGCTGGGCTTTCCGCTGCAAACCGAACTCAGTTTGCCGAAATTCGATAGCGCCGAGTTCAGTTTAGTCACCGACCCGTTTACCCAAACCCAGGATCTGGTGGGTTATTGGTACAATGCCGGTAAGCAGCGCATCGGTCAGATTAAATTTCATGGCGACGGCAGTTTTTATGCCGAATACGATGTTGTGCAGCCGCACCCGACCAAAAAACAATGGTTCGTCGAGGCCATTAATGCCTGGGGCCAGCAAGACAACATCAAAACCGAAGCAAAATTGCTAGACATCCCGCAATAAGGGGGGGCAATGGCTAACCCAAAACGCTTGTACGAACTGCTGCTGGACTATTGCAGCAGCGATGCCGTGGTGGACAACCTGATGATCGGTTTGGTCTGGACTGTGTGCCAAAGTCAGGGCCGGGCGACCGCCGGCTTGGCGATGAGTCCGGGGCAGAACACGCGCACCTTGCCGTGGTCGGGCACCTTGGTGGGCAAACCGGTGACGGATTTAGCCGCCTGGATTACCGAATGGGAACCGTATAAAGCCACGGTTGCCATGGCAGCTATCAACAGTTGCATCAACGCTCGGCCTTTACCGGATTCGCTGGTGTTGGACAGTCACGACGAACACGCCAATCTGGCGGTGTTCGAGCATTTTTTGCCGCAGCTGAATGGCAAAAACGTGGTGGTGATCGGCCGTTATCCGGGCATCGAACGCTATCAAGACAAAATGCATTTAACTATTTTGGAGCGACAACCGTCCGCCGCCGATCTGCCGGATTCCGCGTGCGAGTTTTTATTGCCGCAAGCCGACTGGGTGTTTTTGACCGCCAGCAGTATTCCGAATAAAACCTTTCCGCGCTTGGTGGAGCTATCCTGTCACGCCAAAACCGTGTTGATGGGCCCCACCGTACCGTGGCTGCCGCAGTTGCATGAGTTTGGCATCGATTATCTGGCCGGGGTGGAAATTGTCGATCAAGCGGCCTTGTATCACACCGCCGCGCAAGGTGGCGGCGTGCGGATCTTTAATAACGGCTTACGCTACCGCGTGGCGGAACTGGCCCCGCAAAGCAGTATTAGCTGGTTGAAGCAGCAAATCGCCGATTGTTTCAACGAAAGAACCCAACTGACCGAAGCGATGGAGCAATGGTATCGCGACGGCAATAAGGCGCGTTTTCCGCAGTACTCGCTGTTGGACCAAATCAACAGCCGGCTGTCGCGCTTGGATAGCAGCTTTAAATCGTTGTGGGACAATTGTGCACCTGGCTAAGCAATGAATAATGCAGTGCCGGAGGCGTTTAATAGCCACCGATTGTTATTGATGTACAAAGGCGATATTAGTGCCTTAACTTTGTTTGCCCAGCAGTCCGGCGGTAGCGTGTGCTTTCCGCAGTCCTTGCCGCCGCTGTCGGTTGCCTTCGATGAAGATGCGACGGTAAACGACGGAAAAATCACCGTGCACCCGGCAACGCTGGTTAACGCCATCAATCGTCTGCTGGGGTTTGATAACGACTTACTCTATGCCGAAGCCGGTTTTAAGGAATACGTCGATACCCCAAAAGGCACCGTCACGGTGTATATGGCGCGTTTCAAGTTGCTGGACCCGCCGCACCGCTTGATGCAGGCTCTGGGATGCCATATGCGCACTTTGCCGGAGTTACGCGGTCGGCCGCCAGCCGAAATGGAGTTGTTGCGCCGGGCTTACACCAAAATGATGGAGGGCTAACATGTTCGATATGATGGATTTTGGCATGGGCGAATTTACGGGCGATAACGGCTCACAGTCACCTGCACCCAACGGTCCGTATATCCCGGAAGCCAGTGAATGCATGCGCTGCGGCATGTGTGTCAGCAGCTGCCCGACCTTTCGCTTGTTCGAAATCGACGCCGAAACGCCCCGGCAACGCATCCGCACCATCAGCAAAATTTTGGTTGAGGATGCGCCGATTAGCGCCGAAGAGCGCACCCATTTGGATAATTGCCTGCAATGCCGCGCTTGCGAAACAGCCTGTCCCAGCCGGATGCGTTACGGCGCGCTGTTCGATCAGGCCCGAGCGAAATTGCAGGAGGCGGCGGCCCACCCTTGGTTAGCCAAGTTGGCGATGTACTTTATCGAACACAAACGCCGGCGGCGGATGTTGTTGCCCTTGCTGTCTTTGTATTTACGTTCCGGTTTACGAAAACCGCTGAGAGCCAGCGGCTTGTTGCGTAAATTAAAATTGGCTACCGCCGAAAGTTTACTTAACGAGCCGGCCTTGGGCAGCTTGGCCGGGATTTATCCGGTCGGCAGGCGGCAGCGTCAGCGCGGACGGGTCGCTTTGTTTACCGGCTGTCTGGCGGAGCATTTCGACCGCGCCACCCAACGGGCCGCAATCAAACTGCTCAATACCATAGGCTATGAAGTGGTGGTGCCGGAAGGCCAAGGCTGCTGCGGCGCCATTCATCAGCACAACGGCTGTTCCGCGCAAGCCTTGAAAGAGAAAAATATCGAAGCGTTTTACCAATTGGAAGTGGACGCGGTGATCTACGTGGCCAGTGGCTGCGGCGCGATGTTGAGTGAGTACGAAGGCGATAATAGCGAAACCGCCGGTTGGTTTGCCAAGCGCCTGCAGGACATCAACGAATTTTTATTGGAACATTGGCCGAAGAACTTGGAGCCTGCTGCGTCCAATATGAATGTGGCGGTGCACGAGCCGTGCAGCCAGCGCAATGTGTTGAAAAACGGCCGTGCCGTGCATGAGCTGCTGCGGAAAATCCCCGGTTTAAATATCGAAGCCCTGCCGGATAATCAACTCTGCTGCGGTGCCGGCGGCAGCTATATGCTCAGCCACCCGGACAACGCCCAGCAACTGCGCCACGCCAAGCGCCAAGCCATCGAAGGCTCCGGTGCGGATGTGGTGGTTAGCAGTAATTTCAGCTGCGCGTTTTACCTCAATGCTGATCGCGCCGAAACCGCGCGCAAGCTAGTGCATCCGATACGCTTGTTGGCGGACAGGGTGTAGGTTTACCACTTCATACCTTGGCTTCATAGCCAATCTTGGCACTGTAGAGTAGCCAACCGCCTAGCGGATACTGCTCAGGTTGCAGTTTGCTAGGCGGGCTGGATCACTGGTAAAGTGGCTGCGCAACCTCTTCAGCGCTCCCTATGACCTGTTTCGATGACCCAAGATGACCGGTAACTATCGATTCCACTTGTACGCGGTGGTTTTGGTCGGCCTCTTTGAGACGTTAGAGGCCTCGGCCGATGTCCTGATTCAGGGCATAGACGGTGAGTTATTAAGGAATGTTGAAATCAGCTTGTCTTTGCGTGAACAGGACTGCAAGGCGCCTGATTGGAAAATCAATAGTCTGTTCCTCAAGGCCGATCAGGAGATCGACGATGCGTTACGCGCGTTAGGTCACTACCACGTCAGCCTAGAAAAAAATCTGGATATTAAGCCCGATTGCTGGCAGGCGCGCTTTGTTATTACGCCCGGCGAGCCGATGCGCGTGACCGCGATTGACCTGCAATTTCTCGGTGAAGCGGTTGACGATCCGGCATTCGCGAGCTTACGGGAAAAGTTATCCGCCAAAGTAGGCAGCCCGCTGCATCACGGGCATTATGAAGCCTTAAAAAAACAAATCGAGGCATTGGCCTTAGAGCGTGGTTACTTGCAAGGCCGCTTTGCCACGAGTCAATTGCGCGTCGATCCTTCTCAAGATCGGGCCGATATTGTGCTGCATTACGATGCGGGGCCGCGTCTTTATTTTGGCGAAGTCAAGATTGACCAGGCTGTTCTTGATCCCGCGTTTGTTGCCAAGTTGGTCAAGGTCAAAACCGGCGAGTATTACGATAGTCATAAGCTAGCCGATACGCACAATGCGCTGTCCAACAGCGGCTATTTCAAATCGGTGGATATTCATCCGGATTTAGCCGGCATAGCCGATAGGCAGGTGCCCGTCATGCTGAGTCTGTATCCGAACAAGCGCCATCATTACGGGATGGGTTTTGGATACGACACCGATAAGGGGCCTTTGGTCAGTGGAACTTATCTCAATCGTTTGATCAATCCGCAGGGCCATTATTTCAACGCCGAACTGGATCTATCGCCGGTCTTGGCTACAGCCGGCGCTGAATACACCGTACCGCTGGATGATCCGCTCAACGACTCCTTGAGCTTTGGTGCGGGTGTGAAACGCGAAGACACGACCAGTTATACCTCGTGGGCAGGGAAATTATCGGCGCGCTTGAAGCACGCATTCACCAGTGGCTGGAAGCAGACATTGTTCATCGACTACAGTTACGAGAAGTATACGGCGGCGAATACGACCGACACGACGCTATTGCTGTTACCCGGCGGCAGTTGGTTGCGTTCGGTATCGGACAATCCGCTTCGACCGACACGTGGCTATCGGTTGGAGTTCTCAGTGGATGGCAGCTACAAAAGCCCGCTGTCCCATATCAGTATGCTGCAAGGGTCTGTGGCGGGCGTGTGGATGCACCCCGTTGGCGACGTGGGACGCATTGTGCTGCGTGGCGAGCAAGGCGCTACGCTGGTGGATAATTTCGATAAGCTACCCACTACCTATCGTTATTTTGCCGGCGGTATGAACAGCATACGTGGTTACAATTACAAAGAACTGGGACCTAAGGACGCTACGGGCGCGGTGGTGGGTGGGCGCTTTTTGAGTGTGGTCAGTGTTGAATATGAACATTCGGTGCTCGACAATTGGGGGGCCGCCGCTTTTATCGATGCCGGCAATGCCTATAATTTGGACGGCATTCAAGTGAAGACCGGTGTGGGTTTGGGGGTGCGTTGGTACTCGCCGATTGGTTTGGTCCGCCTGGATTTTGCGGTGCCCCTGCAATCCGCCGACTCCTCGTTTCAAATCCATTTTGCCGCAGGGACACGTTTGTGAGCCTGTGGCGCTGGTCGATGAGGTGTCTGCGGGGGCTACTCCTGGTACTGGCGTTGCCGTTGCTGCTGTTGGCGGTCGTGCTGGCTATGGCCAACAGCCAGTCGGGAAGTCGCTGGCTGATTCAGCAAGTACTGCCGACCGAGGCCAGTATTACTGACATCGAAGGTACCCTGCTGCATCGTTTGCAGTTGGCAGGGGTGCAGTACCATGCCGATGGCACTCAACTCAAACTCCGCTACCTCTCGCTGGCTTGGTCTCCGCTCGCTTTGTTGAAAGGCGCATTGCAGATCGACGAGATCGCCACCCAAGGCCTGGAATTGACCCTGGAGCCGGATACTCAGAAGGCTGATAACAGCAGCCATTTTGATCCGGAAGCCTCGCTACCCCTCCCGCTGGCGCTGCGCTTGGATAGGTTGACGGTTGACGATAGTACATTCATCCAGTCTGGTCAACGCCACGATCTGCGCAATCTCACGTTGTCTGCCAACACCGAAGGCGGCCGCTTGCATTTGACCCATATGGTCGCTGAGGCAGCGGATTATCAGCTTGGTCTAAATGGTTGGTTGGGCTTGGGCGGTGGCTATCCACTCGTACTAAACGCGACATGTCAGTTTCGTTCGATCGAATATGGCAACTGGCAGGCAGCCAGCAAATTCAGCGGCGATCTGAAGCGCTTGGTACTGGACATCAGTGCCTCAGGCCCGTTCGCTGCGACCTTGCACGGTCAGATTGATGAGCTGTTACAAGCCCCCGGCTTTGCATTGCAAGGCGATTGGGTCGATGCGCGCTGGCCCTTGGTCGGCGATCTTCCGCATTTGACAAGTCCGCAGGGTTCGCTGACGGTGCAGGGTAATCTCTCAGCCTATCAGGCCAAGTTGACCGCCGATGTGCGGCGAGCCGAGTTGCCGGATGCACACGTGGATTTGGTGATGGACGGTGCGCCGACGTCTGCCAAACTCCAACGATTCCTGGTGGCATCCAAGGCAGGCAGCTTGGCTGTTGACGGTACGATTGCCTGGCAAGACGCTGTCCAATTTGCTTTGCATGCGCAAGCCAGAGATTTTAACCCGGCGGTATTGGTGCCGGATTTGCCGGGGCGCTTATCGCTTGATGGGGATGTCGAGGGACGTTTGAACACGGGCGTACCGCAGCTTAAGGCCCAACTGCATCGGCTGGATGGGCAATTGCTCGGTAAACCCTTAAGCGGAGGGGGGCAATTTACACTGGATGGACAGGTCGTGGCGGTCGATCAGTTACAACTGTCGTCAGGTAGCAATCGGTTACACGCTGATGGCCGTTTGGGTCCGGCAGAATCCGCGCTTCGCTTTGATTTGCATACGCCGGCTTTAGCCGGTTTGTGGCCCGGTCTGCGCGGCAAAGCGCATGTTAACGGTCTTCTGCGCGGCGATTGGCATTTGCCGGATATTGAGTTGACGGCGCAGGCGGCGGGGCTTGGCTATGCGCAACAGCAAGTCGGCGCATTTGATCTGACCTTGGATTTTCAGCCAAACGCCCTTAGCCAGTTACAAATGCATGCCCAACATGTACTTAGCGGTCACGACCCAATCGACAGCGTGGCGATAGCCGCCAGCGGCAGTTCAGCAAAGCACAGCGTTAGCCTGGATGTCCGTGCGCCGCAGGGGCAATTGGCGCTGGCGCTGGCCGGCGGCTGGCAAGCACCGCGCTGGCAAGGGGCGTTGCAGGCTTTATCCTTGCAAGTCCCTCGACTCGGTGCCTGGGAATTGCGGCAAGTCGCTGTCTTGACGATAGAGCAGCGGCCTGCCGGTGCCGATGTGCGCCTGGCCGATACCTGTCTGACGCAAGCGAATGCGTTAATCTGTTTGCAGGGCGATTATCTGGCAAATGGCGATCTGAGCGGTCAGGGGCGGGTTAGAGACTATCCGTTGGATTTGCTAAGCGCGTATCTGCCGGCGCATTGGCGACTTTTTGGCAGCTTGGCCGCGACTGCCGAGGTTCGCAAACGCGGGAGCGGTTTGCAGGGTGATTATCGATTGGCGCTGGCAGACGCCGGCGTGTCGCTGCCGGTGGGTCAGAACGGGTTGGTGGTGCCGTTTCGTAAGGCCATTCTGTTCGGCAATCTCGCTGGCGAGCGCTTGACTGCCGATCTTGATTTGGCGACTGACGGTAGCGACTTTATCCGCGCTCAGTTGCAACTGGATCAAGGTCTCGGACAGGGCTTGGCCGGAAACTTCGCCGCAAAAATCAACGATCTTGGTTTGTTTCAAGGTCTGGTGCCTAATATGTCCGGGCTTAAGGGACGATTCGGCGCCGATCTAAAACTAGGGGGCTCGTTGCCTCAGCCAGTTGCACAGGGGCGTCTGAGCTTGGAGGATGGCCGCTTACAAATTGATGAACTGGGTATTGTTTTGTCCGATATTCAGCTGCATGCCGATGCCGTGAATGATGATCAGCAACTTCAAGTACACGGCAGTCTTCGCTCTGGCGGCGGTCGGCTTGCCATCGATGGTTTGTTGGGCCTGGATGGCACTGCCGATCTTGATGTGCTGGGTAATGACTTTGAGGTGGCTAAGTTGCCAGAAGCCGAAGTGACCATCGCGCCGCATCTTAAGCTGGGCCGCTCGGCCCGTGGTGATGCCAAAGTGACCGGGGCGTTGGGAATTGACAAAGCCATGGTTAAAATCAAAGAGCTGCCGGCCAGTGCGGTGGCGGTCAGTCGCGATGAGGTGATCGTCGGCAAAACGGACTCGGAGCAGGCTATCGAAGCGCCACCGGGTATCGACGCTGACGTGGCGATTCAGTTGGGGCAGCAAGCCAGTTTTTCCGGGCTTGGCTTGGATACAAAACTGACCGGGCAACTGCAATTTCTGAAAGTTGATAGACGTCTTGCCTTGCATGGCGCCATCGATATGGCTGACGGCCGTTATCGAAGTTATGGACAAGACCTTAAGTTGCGTAAGGGCCGGTTTTTATTCAACGGCCCGATTGATCGCCCGTGGCTGGACGTCGAAGCCTATCGGGTTTCCAAGGATCAGAAGGTGACGGCCGTGTTGCAGGTCAGCGGTTCGGCCACTGCGCCGCAGACCAAGATTTATACCGAGCCCAGCCTGCCGGAGTCCGATGCGCTGGCGTATTTGATTACCGGGGCTTCGCTGAACCAAGCCGGTAAGGATGAAGGCAATATGATCGCGAGCGCCGCTTTATCCTATGGCGCAGGGCGGCTGTCGTGGCTGACCGAGAAACTGGGTATAGACGAGTTTGAAGTGCAGCAAGGCAAGTCGTTTGCCGATACGCTGGTCACTGCAGGACAGTATCTGACGGCTAATACCTATGTGGGCACCAAACTGGGCCTGTTCAGCAAGCAGGCGCTGCTGGTTTTGAAATACAAACTCACCGATAGCATCAATCTGGAAACCCAAACCGGCACATCGCAGCGGGTCAAAGTCAATTATGAGTTTGACACTGACTAAAGCTCGCTGCGTCATTGGCCATAATTCATTCGCTTAAAATCCCTTTCATCCAAAGTTAAGCAGTTTCTAATACATTCTTAATTAAACCCTCAGGCTTTCTCTCATCTTGTCTCGGTAATCTACTACCCAAGCGAATAGGGATTAACAACCCGTTCGTATCAGGTTGGGTTTCCAGGGACGGTGACCCTTAGTCATTGGATCAAGACGATTTAGGGGTTAAGCCATCATGCCACTCGGTTTGGGAAATATTTTCAACGGGCTTTTTAAACAGTACGGTCACACGGTGATTCTGTTGCTGCGCGTCATCGACGTCGCCATGTTGTTTGCTGCCGCTTGGGTGACTCACTATTTTTGGTTGCGCGAGTACGTTGTCGATCAGGATTACCGGATCGTCATCGCGCTGGGCATCCTGGGTGCCATCATCTTCTTCGAAATCGGCCAGGTGTATCGGCCTTGGCGTAACGATGCGATGCGCGGCGAAATTGCCCGTATCGTCAGGGCCTGGATTTCGGCGTTAGTGGCAGTGGTGTCTATCGTCGCCTTAATCAGATTGCATTTTTGGTTCGGTTCCAGTTACCGCTGGATTGCCTCCTGGGGCGTGCTGGGTTTGGTGTTTGTATTGGCGGCGCGCGGGGTGTTGTCGCAAGTGTTGCGTTTCTTGCGAGCTCGCGGATGGTCGCAGGGCCGCATCGTCATGGTCGGTTTGAATCAAATGGCGGTGGCGGTGGCGCGGCAGTTGAATCATTCATCTTGGGCTGGGCTGCAAGTAGTCGGGTATGTAGACGATAGGGGCGATGATAGAACTTCAATTAATGATTTCGCACTGCCGCGTCTGGGTAAACTGGAAGACCTGCCGGGTATCATCTCGGCTCAAGCGATTGATGAAGTGTGGGTGGCCTACCAAGGCGAATCGTTGACCGAACGCGCCCAATATCAACTGCGTCATCTGCCGGTCAGCATCCGATTAGTGATCGACTGCTTCGCTTTCAAACAAAGCAAATTCCTGAGCTTGAATACTGTGGCCGGTATTCCGACCCTGGATTTCTCAGTATCGCCGTTGCATGGCATCAATCGTTACATCAAAGAAATAGAAGATCGGCTTTTGGCTTTGATTTTGTTGCTGCTGATTAGCCCGCTGATGTTGGTTTTGGCAGTGGGTGTGAAGCTGAGTTCGCGGGGCCCGGTGTTTTATCGTCAGGAGCGGGTGGGTTGGAATAACCGCTCGTTCACGATGCTGAAATTCCGTTCGATGCCGGTGGATGCTGAAGCCAAAACCGGCGCGGTCTGGGCCAAGCCTGGTGAGAATCGCGCCACGCCGTTCGGCGCTTTCCTGCGCAAAACCAGCCTGGATGAACTGCCGCAATTGATCAATGTGTTGCGCGGCGATATGTCGTTGGTTGGCCCACGCCCCGAGCGTCCGGATTTCGTCGAAGTGTTCAAGGACCAAGTCCCCAACTACATGAAAAAACACATGGTGAAAGCCGGCATCACCGGTTGGGCGCAAGTCAATGGCTGGCGCGGCGACACCGATTTGAACCGCCGCATCGAACACGATTTGTATTACATCCAGCATTGGTCGCTGTGGTTTGATCTGGAGATCGCCTTCCGCACCGTGCTGACCGGATTTATCAATAAAAACGCCTACTAAGGAAACGCTTACATGTTTAGATTGATTCCCATCATGCTGATTTTAACCTTGCCCGGTTGTTTCCTGGCGCCGGGCATGGATATGAATACTGATAACGGTCTGACCGAAATCGAGATGCCGATGAAAAAAGACGGGCAATTGGTCAAGGAGAAAGTCCGCATCGTGCCGATTACCGCCGATTTGATTATCGAACGCGAGGCGAACCGTCGCCAGGCTATTAACAATTTGCCGCCGGTGGACCCCAACAAAACCAGCTACCGTATCGGTCCACAGGATCGATTGCAAATTACCGTTTGGGAACATCCGGAACTGAACGATCCCGGCGGCGAGAAAATCATGCCGGAACTGGCCGGTAAAGTGGTGGACGAGAATGGTGACCTGTATTACCCCTACGTCGGCAGTATCCACGTGGCCGGTAAAACCGTCAGCGAAGCCCGCGCGGATTTGACGCGCGAGCTGTCCAAATATTTCAAAAAGGTCAAACTCGACATTCGCGTGCTGTCCTTCCAGGCGCACCGAGTCGCGGTGGTGGGTGAAGTCGTGCGTCCCGGTGTGCAAACCATGAACGAAACGCCATTGACGGTCGCTGAAGCCATCACCCGCGCCGGTGGCTCGACCAAGGACTCCGATTTTGCCAACGTAGCGCTGGCCCGCGACGGCAAACTCTACAAGCTGGACGTGCAATCGATGTACGAAAAAGGCCTGACTACCCAGAACCTGCTGTTGAAAGACGGCGATGTGTTGAATGTCGGCGATCAAAAAGACAGCAAAGTGTTCGTGATGGGCGAGGCCAATCGCCAGCAAGCCATCCAGATCAACAAAGGCCGGATGAGTTTGTCGCAAGCTTTGGCCGAGGCGTCTGGGGTTGATTTTAATACCTCGCGGCCCGGCGATATTTATGTCATTCGCGCCGGTGACATGCATCCGGAAATTTTCCAACTGGATGCCGAATCGCCCGACGCGATGATTCTGGCCGATCAGTTTCCGCTACAAGCCCACGACACGCTGTTCATCGGTACCGCCGGTGTCACGCAGTGGTCGCGGGTGTTGAACCAAATCTTACCCGGCTCGTTTACCGCAATCATGTCGCAAGCCGCGATGATGGGGATGTAATGTTTGACTTCCCCCCTTTTAAAAAGGGGGATTGAGGGGGATTTATTTAATTACAAATCTCCCCTAGCCCCTCTTTTTCAAAGAGGGGAATTGATCTTTTTCAAACGAATGGGTTATGAAAAGTATGTATTCACAAAACGAAGCCACGCCGGTCTTGCAACCGTTGAATCAGTCGCGAATGCCCGAGCCTAGCGTCAGTATTCGCGACTACGTCGATTTGCTGATCGAAGGCCGGAAAACCATTTTTATCGCGCTATGTTCGGTGTTGCTGGTCACCACGGTTTATTTGGTGTTGGCCCCGCGCACCTACAAGGCCGATGCCTTGCTGCGGATCGATAAAAACAAGGCCTTGCTGTCCGCGACGCTGCGCAGCGAAAACAATCAAGCGCCTGCGGAAGCGGAAAGCCCGCGCGCACAGCGGGAAGTGGAGATTTTACGATCGCGTTCGGTGTTGGGCAAAGTCGTGGATAACTTGAATTTGACCATCGAAACCGAGCCTTACTTTTTTCCAATAATCGGCGAAACCCTGGCTCGCAAGCACGATGCGCATGACGGCATAGCAGATGCCTGGTGGGGGTTCAGTCGCTGGGCTTGGGGTGGCGAAAAGCTGAAAATCGCTGCGTTCAGCGTGCCGGATCGTTATCTGGAAACAGAGTTTACCTTGATCGCGTTGGAAGCCGGGCGTTTTCAACTGCTCGACCCGCGCGGCGACGAATTGCTGGCTGGCCAGGTGGGCGAGGTGTTGAGCGCCGAGATCGGCGAGAAAACCCCGGTGACGATTAAAGTCGAAACCCTGGAAGCGCATCCGGGTACGCATTTTGAATTAACCCGCCGCACCGCGCTGTCGGCCATCGAAACCTTGCAAAAAGCTTTTGCAGTCAAAGAAGTATCCAAGGATACCGATATTCTGAGCGTGGAATTGAAAGGCCGCGACCCGGAGCAGTTGGCTAAATCGGTCAACGACATTGCGGCGATTTACGTCAACGCCACCGTCAATTGGGAGTCGGCCGAAGCTTCGCAAAAACTGAGTTTTCTGGAAAGCCAGTTGCCCATCGTCAAGGAGCGTCTGGAAAAAGCCGAGCAAGGTTTGAGCGCCTATCGCCAGCAACACGGCGCGGTGGATATTTCCGCCGAAGCCGAGATTCTGTTGAAACAGGCCTCCGATATGGAAACCCTGGGCATTCAGCTCAAGCAAAAATACGACGAACAAAGCCAGCGTTTGGAATCCGAGCATCCGGACATGATCTCCACCAACGCTCAGATCAAGCGCGTGAATAACAAGCTGGCTGCTTTGGAAAAGCGCATTAAAGATCTACCGAAAACCCAGCAAAACATGGTGAGTTTGTCGCGCGACGTGCAGGTCAACACTGAGCTGTACACCTCTTTATTGAACAGCGCTCAGGAACAACGCATCGCTGCCGCAGGTTCTTTGGGCAACTCACGCATCGTCGACTTCGCGGTGACGCCGGAAAAACCTTACTGGCCTAAGCCTGGTTTGTTGTTGGCGATAGCCGGTTTGCTGGGCTTGAGCTTGGGCTCGGCCTTGGTTTTTCTGAGACATTCGCTGCAACGCCACGACAACTATCCGGCCTTGCTGGAATATCAAGTGGGCTTGCCCTTGTTTGCGGCGATTCCGCATAGCAAAAAGCAGCATAAATTGGGGCGTTTGCTGGGGAAGGATAAAGACAACGGTATTTTGGTCTCTCAGGATCCTTTGGATATTTCCGTCGAGTCGCTGCGCGGTCTGCGCACCACGCTGGAAGCCACGTTGGCTCAGCATGAAAGCAAGGTGATCATGGTCAGCAGCCCGGCGCCGGGCATGGGCAAGTCCTTTGTTAGCTCTAACTTGGCGGCCTTGTTGGCCAGTATCAAGAAACGAGTGCTGGTGATCGACGCCGACATGCGCAACGGCCGTTTGCACGATACCTTTTCGATAGGCAAGCAACCGGGTTTGTCGGATTTGTTGTCAGGCCGGGCAACGCTGGGCGAAGTGATCGTCAGCTTACCGGATGTGGGTATCGATTTGATCCCGCGCGGCAATATGGTGCTGAATCCGGCGGAATTGCTGGTGCTGGGCGAATTGTCGGAAACGCTGGAGCAGCTGAAAAGCTTTTATAACCACATAGTCATCGACTCGCCGCCGATTCTGGGCGCGACCGACGCGGCGATTCTCGGTAAGCATGCCGACGCCACCTTTCTGGTGGTGAAAGAGGGCCGCTACACCGCGCAGGAATTGGAAGTCAGCGCCCGCCGTTTCCAACAGGTTGGTATCAAACCTAACGGTTTCATCATCAACGATATGAAGGAAGGCTCGTCTTACTATCCGTATTACGGTTACGCCTACCAACGCGCGGATCAGGAACCGAAGGACGAATCGAGCTGGAGCGATAAATATCAAGCGGTAGGGGATTGGCTGGGTAAGCAGTTGGACAGGGAGCTGTTACCGGTTCCTGCCGAATCCGACGAGCGGGTTTAAATAACGCCGATGAGAATCCGCCTGGAAAAAGACCTGCCGGTGCTGTTGATTGCGCTGGTCGGCGCGTCAACGGTGGCCTCGCTGCCGCAGGTCGAATCGGCTTGGGCCGGTATCAAGGAAGTCTACGGCGAGCAGGAAATGGGTTTGCGGATTCTGCGCGAGGCTTTGTTGGGGGTGCTGATCGTTTACGCCTGGCTGGAACCGCGTTTGCGTAACGGAATTTTCACCAGCTCGGTGTTGGCGTTTCTGGGCGTGATTTGCAGCTATGTGTTGTTTGAAGTGGGCTATGCCTTGTATCTGGATTTACCGCTGGTCGTACCGCTGACCGGCCTGCGGGTGTTCGAATATCTGCCGGTGGCCTTGATCGGTTTCGTCACCAGTCGTTTGGGTGCCGGCGATTACGTGTTGTACAAATTCGCCAGCTACCTGCGCTATTACCTGGTGTTGCAAACCGGTTTGGCCCTAGCCCAGGCTCTTTGGGCGCCACCGTTGTTCGGCGTGTCGATGTTGGGCGGCGGCCGGCCGTTCGGCACCTTCGTCAGTCCTAATTTGTTTGGCGCGACGATGGCGACTTGCGCGTTGGTATTTGCCTTGGTGCCGGGCATGCGCCGTTGGTTAGCGCTGAGCGTATTTTTAGCGTTGTTGAGTGGCTCCCGCACCGCGTTTATCAGCTCGTTGCTGGTGGTGTTTTTTCAAGTTTATGCCGCATTGCGGCCACGTGATCGCTGGGCTTTAGTGATGCCCGCGCCGATTTTGGCGGTGGGCGCGTTGATTTTGGCTTCCAGCCCCTTATTGAGCGGCCGCGACGATGCCGATCCCACCCAGGACGGCAGGATCGATTTGTGGCAGCGGGTGTTTACCAATCATGTGCACGATCCGATGGATGTGCTGTTCGGTTGGGGCTTGGGTTTGAGTTCCAACACCGTCAATCTGTTGTTCGGTGCCGAATATTTTCCCGGCCAGTTCGATTCCGACAGCCTGTATTTATTCTTGTTGAACGGCTACGGTGTGATTGGCTTGCTGGCTTATCTGACGTTTTTATGGATCACGACAAGGATGTCTATCCACCCAAACAAAGGCTTGGTGGCGATGTTTATCTTCGCCGCCGGCCTGACTTTTAATATGTGGGAGTATTTTCCGCAGAACGCCTTGTTAATGATGCTGTGGGGTATGGTACTGGGCTGCACGGCTAAAGCCGGGGCAATGGTTCAGCCCATGCAGCCCAGAACCGATTATTCCCCGCGTTTACCTTAGGAAATTTGCGATGTTTGCTGCATTGAAACAGAGCAAATTATTTGGCGATGCTTTCTGGGCTTTGTTTGGTCAGGCGGCCTCGGCCTTAGCCTTGCTAGTGGGTACGCGCTTATTGACCGAATTGGTTAGCCCGGCGGTATACGGCCAAGTGGCCTTGTTGAACGGTTTTGTCGCGCTGGGTGTAGCGGTGTTTTCCTATCCGTTTATCTGCGCCGGCATGCGGATGGTCACGGAATGCGAAACCGCCGGCCAGCGCAGCGGCTTGCATGCCGCCGTCGCCGGTTTGACACTGCAAGCCACTATGTTGGCGATTGGTTTGCTGGTGTTGGGTGGCTTTGCTTACGGCTATTTTGCCGATGCCAGTAACGTGTTGTTTTTGCTGACCGGCGTGTTGTTGGCGATGACGGTGCAGCGCGAACTGGGCATACAGTTGGCGATAGGCGAGCGTAAACAGCGCCTGGCTAGTCTTTGGCAAACCAGTGACAGCGTGTTGAGGCCGGCTTTGGCGATAGCGCTGGTCTGGTGGTGGGGCGGCAATCCGGAATGGGTGTTGCTGGGTTACATCCTGGCCAGCTTGCTATCCAATCTGATTTGGATCGTGGTGAAGCGTCGCAACACGGTGCGGACGTCAGCGACGGCTAGCCGGTCTTTTCGGCGTGAAGTCTGGGTCTACGCCTTGCCCTTGATTCCGATGGAATTGATTTTCTGGATCAACGGTCTGGGCGATCGTTATGTGATCGGTTATTTGTTGACTGCTGCCGACGTCGGTTTGTATGCCGCTACTTATTTGATCGTCAACGAGGCCTTTAACCGCAGCGCGATGGTGCTGCTGCGCACCTTTCAGCCTGCCTATTTTCAAGCTTTCTCAGCACAGCAATTGCAAAAGGCCTTTTCGATTTTATGGGTCTGGATAACCAGCGTCGCTGCCCTGGGTGCGCTTGGTTTGTTGCTGTTACTGCTGACTAAGGATTGGGTGGCTTCATTGGTCTTGGCAAAATCCTATCACGCTGCGGTGGATTTAATGCCGGCCATGGCGCTGGGCTGTGCTTTGCATGCCTTGGGTACGGCGCTGGCGCAACCGCTGCTGGCGTACAAACATACCAAAACCTTGTTGAAAGGACGCTTGTGCGGCGCGGTAGCGGCGGCGATTACTATTCCCGTGCTGGTCAGCCAATACGGTTTGCCCGGCGCGGCCTGGGCCAATCCGGTTTATTTCGGCATCGAAGCCGTGGTATTGGCAATCTTGGCAAAACCTTGGCAAGCCGACCGCCGCGCCAAGTCCGAAACGATTCAAACATTGAGACAACAACCGCTCGCGGCGGATGCTTAAAAGTGACAACGGTGAACACGATGACATACGCAACAATGACAACAGAAATCTATGGCGAAGTGCTGCGCGCCTGCGTAGCTTGCGGCGCGGAAAAAATCGGTTTTTGGCGGGAAAAAGACTATCTGTATACCGATAGCGCCAGCAGAAAAGCCTTCCGGATTTACCGCTGTGCCTGTTGTGGTACCGGATTTTTGAATCAACCGCCGCATCGGCAATGGTTGCAAGCCATCTATCAATACTCCGGGCAGGCGTTGACGCAAGCGATTACGCTGGACGAAGTGATGGGCCGCGAGGCGGCGTTTCCTAACTGCACCGTCGATGCCAAGCGCATGGCGCTGCAAGCCGACCAGTTGAACAAATCCGGCAATCACCGGGCTTTGGACATTGGTTCCGGGTTTGGCTTTTATACCCGCGCCCTGCGCTTGTTGGGTTATCGCACCGTCAGCATCAATCCCGGCCAGTATGAAAACCGGGTGTTCCAGGACTTAAACGGCGACGAACCGTTACCGATCATGTTCGAGCAGTATCAGCCCGAGCAGGTATTTGGCGTGGTAGTGATGTCGCAAGTGTTGGAACACATACTCGAACCGGACCGCACTATTGCCAAAGTGGCCGATCTGCTGGAGAGCGGCGGCGTGCTGGCCTGTGCGGTGCCTAACTATGCGTCGTTTTTGGTCAAACTGCTGGGTACCAAGGAGAACGCCTGCTTGTGGGTGCCGGAACACGTCAATTACTTTACCGAAAAAGGTCTGAAAAGTTTGTTGGAGCGGCACGGCTTGCGGGTGGTTAAAACCGAGCAAGTCACCCGGATTCAGTACAACGCGCTATCCAGGCGCTTGGGCCTGACCGGCAGCCTGGCCAAGCTGGCCGACACCTTGGTGAAGTATGCGCAAATACCGTTTGCTGGGTTAATGGATACCTTGGGTTTGGGCATTTACCTGAACGTCTACGCGGTGAAGCGATAAGCCATGTTGACCGTCGTTATTCTGACCCAAAACGAGGAAGCCAATCTGCCGCGCTGTTTGGCCGGTATCCCCGAACGCTACCCCATCGCGATTGTCGACTCCGGCAGTACCGATAACACGCTAACAATTGCCCAAGAGCGGGGCTGCGCGATTCATCGTAACCCCTGGCCGGGTTTTGCAGAGCAACGCAATTTCGCGATTCGTCAATGCGGCATAGACACGCCGTGGATTTTGTTCGTCGATGCCGACGAAATTTATCCGCAGGCCTTTTACGACTGGTTTGAAGCTAAATTATCCGAAACTCACAGTATCGACGTGTTGATGGTGCCTTCGGTGTTGTATCTGCGTGGCAAACGCTTGAACCAAGCGCCCGGTTATCCCATTTATCACCCCCGACTGGTGCGCCGCGAGACTACCCGGTTTGTACGCAACCACACCGGGCATGGCGAAGCGGTGTTGGATAGCTGCCGGATAGGCTATTCCGATATTCCTTACGAGCATTATTTTTACCACGGCGAAATTATCGAGTGGATGCACAAGCACGTCGGTAAGGCTGCGCAGGAAGTGCAATTGCAACCCACCGCCGGGGCGGTGATGACCACGCGCGGCCGCTTAAGTGTTTTGCTGGGACGCTCCTGGCTGCGCGTGCTGGCGCGGTTTGTTTATCACTATTTGTTACGCGGTGGTTTTTTGGATGGTGCGGCAGGGTTGGAGTTTGCGCTGATGTTTACTTGGTACGAAGCCACGATTTATTTGCAAGCAAAAGCCGGTAACTGGGCGAGGAGTGCGGTATGAAAATTTCGTTGGTGTTGGCAACCTTGGGCAGGGACGCGGAAGTCTTGGATTTTTTGAAATCGCTGCTGTTTCAGACCTATAAAAACTTCGAGCTGATCGTTATCGATCAAAATCGCGACGGCAAGATCGACGCCATTTTGGACTCTTACCGAGCGTTGATGGACATCAAGCATGTCAAAGTGCAATTCACCGGCAACGCCCGGGCCAGGGATTACGGTATCGGTTTGGCGCAAGGCCGCATCGTCGCGTTTCCCGACGACGATTGTGCCTATGACCAGGATGTGTTGGAAAAAGTGGTCGCGGAATTTAAGCAGCGCGCAGATTTGGCCATTCTGGTGGCAGGTTCCTACGACTTTTCCGCGACCCGGTTCAGCATTGGCGTAAATAGCCACAAAGCCGGCTATTTCAATCGCTTTCGGATGATGGGCGTGGAGTTTACTCAGTTTTTTGATCTGCAACGGGTCGATAGGCAGCAGTTTCATCTGGATCACGATTTTGGCATCGGTTCCAAATATTCCGGTGCCGAAGGTTTTGAGCTGCTGTACCGCTTGCTGCGCGCCGGCGGCAATGCGTTTTACACGCCGGAGATCAAGATTTTTCACGCTAACAAGGATCATTACACACTTGGCACGGCCAGGATGTTGATGTATTCCACCGGCATCGGCGCTTATATCCGCAAGTTTACCAATCAGCATGATGTGTTCATTTGGTATTACATCGTCCGCAAGATGATGGTCGCGCCGGTGTTGAAAATGGCTTTGGCGCTGCTCACCGTCAATCCGCAAAAACTGGCGTATTCGTTTTACAACCTGGTCGGAATCTGGCGCGGGTTTTTGACCTACGGCAAATCGGAAAAATGTATTTAAAGACTGTTTCAGGAGAAATGAAATGGATGTAGGTATTGTCACGACGCATGTGCCGCCGGCCAAAGGCTATGGCGGCGTATCGGTCACTTGTGGCGTGTTGACCAAAGCTTGGGCGGAGCGCGGCCACAACATGGCGCTGGTCGCCGCCGACGAGTCGATAGACGGTCGCTTGCGCGCCGAGGATGTCAAGCTGGGCAAGCAAGTCGATGTCAGGCTGTACCGCTGTTACAGCTTTCGACGCTGGGGCTTTGGTTTGGGCGCCATGCCAAAGATTTTCAAGCTCTGTTGGCAGGCACCCCGGATCTATATCCACGGCATTGCCACCTGGCCTTCCACGCTGGCGGCACTGTTTTGCGTATTGCTGCGCCGGCCTTTTATGGTAGCGGTACACGGCGGTTTGATGCCGGAACATGTGGCGCTGATTCGACGGCAGAAGCCGCATAAATGGTTGTTTTATAAGTGGCTGACGTTTCCGACCTTGCGCCGGGCCATTGCGGTGCATTGCACCAGCGATACCGAAGCGGTGGGCGTCACCGACGTGTTGGGGCCGGACGCCAAGGTTTTATTGGTACCCAACGGTATCGACAGTCGCGAGTTTCAAGTCGCCGGCTATCCGGGAGGCGAGGGCACTCAATTGTGTTTTCTGGGTCATGTGCAGCAAGAAAAAGGCATCAATGCGTTTATCCGGGCTTGGTTAAAAACGCGCCGGCCAAATGACCGTTTGGTGGTCGCCGGCCGCAGTGTCGATGGTGCTTATTTTGAAGAATTTCAAGCCTTGTTGGCACAAGCAGAAGGTGCAATCAGTTACAAAGGCTATTTGCCGGTTGCCGAAGTGAAGCAGTTGTTGGCCGACAGTCATTTCCTGGTGTTGCCGTCCGGTTTGGAAGAAACCGGCGGTATGCGCGAAAATTTTGGCAATGTGGTTGCGGAGGCCATGGCAGCCGGTCGACCGGTGCTGGTCGCGAAAGGTTTGGCTTGGGATCATTTGGCAATGTATGGCGCCGGTTTGGTGTTCGAGCGCAATGAGGCTTCGGTTTGTGCGGTGTTGCGGCAAACGCAAGTGGTGACTCAAGCGACTTGGCAAGACATGGCGCTGCGTAGCCGTGAATATGTCGAACAGCAGCTGGACCCGGTTAAATTAGGCGATAAAGTCTGGAAAGTGATGACAAAAGCCGATCACGTTAAATTGCCGCAGTCCTTAATAGAAGGTTCGTCTTATGAATAAAAAAGTGGGTCTGATCGTGCCGACTCTGAATGCCGGCGAGCTTTGGGAATCGTGGTTACAAGCCTTTGCCGCACAAACTGTGAAGCCTGATTATTGGCTGCTGATAGATTCCTCATCCGCCGACCACACAGTGGCTTTGGCTCGCGACGCGGGTTTTGAGGTGCAAGTGATAGCCAAGTCCGAGTTTAATCACGGCGGCACCCGGCAATTTGGCGTGAACCGGCTGGCGGATGCCGATATTCTGGTGTTTTTGACTCAGGATGCCTTGCTGGCCGAGCCAGAAGCCATCGAAAACTTACTGGCGGCATTTACAGACGACAGCGTCGGCGCGGCTTACGGCCGGCAATTGCCACACCGCAATGCCGGGCCTATCGGTGCCCACGCCCGTTTATTCAATTATCCGCCGCAAAGCCAGTTGCGCGGCTTGCAGGATAAGGCGCAATTCGGCATCAAGACCGTGTTTATTTCCAATTCGTTTGCCGCGTACCGGCGCAGTGCGTTGTTGGGAGTGGGCGGGTTTCCGCTGAATACCATCATGAACGAAGATACTTTTGTGGTCGGCAAGATGTTGCTAAACGGCTGGAAAGTGGCTTATTGCGGCGATGCCGCTGTGTTTCATTCCCACGATTACGGATTTGCCGACGAATTTAAGCGCTATTTCGATATTGGCGTTTTTCACGCTCATACGCCTTGGTTGCAGCAGACCTTTGGCGGTGCTTCCGGCGAAGGCTGGCGTTTTGTCGTGTCGGAGTTGAAGTATCTATTGAAAAATGCGCCCTGGCTGCTGCCTTCGGCCTGTTTGCGCACCGGTCTGAAATGGCTGGGCTATAAAATGGGCGGGGGGATGCACGCTAGAATGCCGCAGAGCTTGAACAGACGCTTTAGTTTGCATAAAGCTTATTGGGCGGGCGCTATTTCTGAAAATAGCCTTAACGGCAGATCGTAAATCGATGATTTCCTCATGACGACTAAGCCAGTATTTCCGCGGAATAACGGCAAAACTGGTTCTAAAATTAATCCAATCTTCATCTTATCCTAATCTAAATTACAGTTTTTCTTCATCTTGACTCTGTAGATTCCTAACCAACATTGTGTTTTTCCGGTCAGAACCGGTTTTTTTTGTTTATTGTACGTAGGCGTCGCGCCGGTATGGTTCAGCAAAAATTCGGAAAAAAATACAAGGTTGGATGTGCAAAAGACCGACAGGGTCTTTCACCGATAGAGCGGGGATAACAGCAACATTTGTTATCAATTCTTTGAGTTTGAAGAGTAGTGCCCGGATGTTTAGGGAATTTGATTAATTACGTTATGGAGTTTCATCTTGATTTCTGAAAAGCATTCATTTGATAGTTGTTTTGAGGTTTTTTTAGCTGACACGCCTGAAAGCAAACGCATTCATTACAACCTCAGATACCAAGTTTATTGCGACGAAATGGGGTATGAGGACAAAGAAAATTTTCCGGAACAAATGGAGTTCGACGAATGGGACCGCCATTCCGTGCATTTCATGGTTCGGCACCGATACACCGGGCAATGGTTGGGCGCGTTACGCTTGGTTTATCAGAACCAAGCCGTTTTCCCTTTCGAAGCCAAGTGCGTTCCCGACCAGCCTATAACCCCTCAGCAATACCAACAATCCATAGAAATATCCCGCCTCTGCGTATTGAGAGAAGCCAGACGCTTTGCACCGAGGGCTTTTCCGCAACAGGAGCAAGACGCTGAACAAGTTGCCAAGGACAGCGGTAACATCCGTTATCTGCATACCATTAAAAATCAGACTCGCAGCATTATGTGGGGTTTGTATCGGGCGGCGGTTGTCTACTCGGCGCGGAACGATATTAAACAGTGGTACATATTGGTAACGCCGTCTTTGGCTTACGCGGTTAAGAAAGAGGGGTTTGAAATGCAACAGGTAGGCGGCGCCTGCGACCATCGCGGTCAGCGTATTCCTTATGCATTGGATGTTGAGCATATTCTTGCCAATCCTTTGTGGCAAAAAGATTATCAGTTGGATTACCGCAAATATTCAGAACTGCTAGAGCAATCGGTGGCTAAGCGGCAAAGAGCTTAAAGTATCGGCGCGCGATCATGCCCAGTTTCAGATACTAAGCGGTTTGCAGGGCAACTTTATCGCATCCAAAAAAAGCCCGGTTTGCGCTGGCGATCTATTAAATCTGGGCGGTGCGGCTGCCGGATTGGAGTAAGCTGCTAGTGTCGGTATTGATGCCGTACACCATAGCGCGAAAACAGCCCTAAGTCATGCGGCAGCGGGCGTGTCTGCGTTGTTTAAACCCCCCGCGCCGCTTATTCCCGGAAACTTCCCTCTTCTGAAAGCCATTAGGTCGCGGCTCGTCGTTAAGCCTTTACTTTCCCCGTTCCTCTAAAGCCAGACCGAGTAGGCTTGAGCTGTTTAATTAGCGCCAGCCCAAAAGAACCACGCGCCTCAAACCGAAAACTTGATGCCTCAGGTCCAGCCGTACCGGGAATCTACATAAGATAGAGCCCGGACATAAACAATCCATTTTGAATTTGCCAAGGCTGCCGGCCACCGTTGCAGACACTGTGCAGCCGTTTTTTTGGTGGGCGTTTTTCTGTCCTATTCCAGCAGCTTACGGTAAAGTTGCAGAGTCAAACTGATATACTGGCTTTCGTCTGTCTCAGCTTAGCTATCTGCTGTTCCGGGTCGGAAACCTACGTCATTATTATAAAAACTATATTAGCCAGGATTATTTATGGAAGCTTATTTGCCCATGATTCAAAGCATACTGTCGGATTGGTATCGATTTACGCTGGAAAACCAGGAATATGCCGGCGCTTTAGCGCTTGCCGTGTGGTTGCTGACGGCAATGTTTTACAGTATCAGGATTTATTTTTTAAAAAAAACCAATGCCATCAATTTAAAAGCGCGTCTTGCCTTGCAAGCCGATTTCGATGCGGCGCAACAGCAACAGCAAGCCTTGCAAGAGCAATTGACTGCCAATACCGAGCAGCTGGAAGCTGCCAAAGCCATTGCTGATAATGAAACGCAACGGGCTGCCAGTCTGGAAGAAAAACTGGTACAGGCAAATCGGCAGGTAATCGACAGCGTCAAAACCTTGGCCACCAGTTTTGAATTGACCGAGCCGGCCTTACCGGCTGCTAACGATCTGCAATCGACCGAATTGTGGCCACGCTATTTCGCGCTTACCGCGCAAATTACCGAACGCTTTAAAGCCGAACAACAAGGTAAAACCGAGCTGCAACTGGCCCTGTGGGCGGAAACCTCCAAAGTCGCTGAAAAAGACGCGCTATTGGGGCCGCTCCAATTACGTTTGGAATCGCAAACCGAACAGTTGAATAAACTGGAGTTGGCGGTGGAAGAGCAAAAAATTCTGCGCGAACGCGAACAAGCCAACGCGGAAAAACTGCTGGCGGAAGCCCAGGCAAAACATCAAGCCGAACTGGCACGTTACGCTGACTCGGCCAAACATTCGGCCGCGCCTGCGCCTGTGTACTCGCAGCCGGTATCTCAACCCGAGCCCAAAGTAGTTATCAACGAAGCTCCCGCCGTTATCCATCCCTCGCCGGCTGTTGTTGCTGAACCTGTTGTGATTCAGGCGCCTTTAGAGCCGCCAAAGCCAGTGGAGCGTGAAATTGCGCAGGTTGTAGATAATCCGAAACCTGTAGTTGCCGAGCCGGCACCGGCGAAACAGTCGTCCGTTGATAAATTGGCCGAAAAAAGCGGCGGTTTCGGCAAGTTCAAGCAAATGTTGAACAACACCATGCAGCAAATGGCCAAGTTGGATCAAAAGCTGGGAACACAGACAGAAGTTGCTGCCGAGGCTATCCGGGAAGAGTTGGAAGAGGTCGCCGCACCTGTCGTGGAGGCGGCCGCTGAACTTAAGGAAAATGTGGTGGAAATCGCGGAAACTGCCGCGGAAGCGATCAAAGAACCGGCCGCCGGCGTTGGCGGTAAGCTGAAAGGTTTATTCGGTAAAAAATCGGCAGAGCCTGCCGTTGCGCCTGAGCCGGTAGCATCGGAACCCGAGCCGATTCCCGAAGCAGTTGCCGCAGTCGAGCCCGCCAAGCCTGCCGGGTTAAAAGGGCTGCTTAAAAAGTGGAAATGATAGTTTCCGCTGTTTAAACATCAGCCGGGTGAGCGTTGTTTGTCCGGCTGATCAATCTGTCTGCGTATTCCAATAAATCCGCCAACGATTCCTGATTCTAAACTGCAGGTACTCCAAATCGAAGCCCACCGTTGGCAGTGATCGGCCAAAACTCACCTTGCCTCAAGGAACGAAACTTTCAATGGTAAATGTCCAGCAAAAGCGGGTGTAGGGTGAGTTACGAACCGCACTAATCGCGAACGATACGCTTCACACTGTTCAGCACATCCTATGACCCAGGTCTTGCGTAGCGTTGATGCAGCGTTAGCGGAATCGAGAGTGTTGACCATCCGTCATCAGACTAACCTCGCCAAATTTTAAGGGTGTTGGCCTTCGACTCCTCGATTCCATCGAGGCTACTTGCTGCGCCGCCATGCGTAAGCTCATTCACCTGGCTTTCGCTATCTTGAAATCCGGGAAACCTTTTGATCCTGATTTTTCGCTTGCATGAACGGGGTTAAAACGGTATCTATCTGGCTTCATTGAGAAACCCAAGCTTGATTAGCCGCAGCTTTACTACGGTTCGCGAAACCTGGAACATTTTCATCAGAGGAGCTGTTACTTTATGAAATGTATCGATATTGCATCGCTGGTCATCTAAATACAGCAACCCGAACCCGCGATCAGAGAGCTCATATCTCTGTGCTTGCCAAAATACCTCTTTCTCAAATTGTTCTTTTGGCAATAACAAGCATGAGGCAAAGTAATTTGCTTGCCACTCCAAACGGCGAATATCTTTTAAGTCGATGGCATCGAAATCATCAATGGCTATATCTTCTTCATGGCAACTTTCTCGCGCCATAAACTTGCCATGCTCCAACAGATAGTGACCTAGCTCATGAGCTAGTGTAAACCGAGTTCGTTCGTTTGTTGACGCCTGATCATTGTCGATGGAAATAATGTCTGGTCCAAACGCAATCTGGCCGAGGACTCCGCTGGGTAGGTTTGCGTTTGTCTTCACAACAAGCGTCGAATTTACTTTTAGGTAATCACAAATAGAGTTAATTGAGACAACGCCTGACACGTACTCTATTTCAGAAAGAATGGCAACAGCCCGACTTTCTACCTCTTCCCTCTCCAGATATGGCACGCACAAGCGAGATTCCTTCGTTGATTGCTCAACTGCTGCAAGCGCTTTGAGGAAATCTGGATCAGCGTCGGTTCGAGCTAAAGAGGAAAAAAATTGGTTTGATGAAACTGTATATGTATCGTTTACACAACCATAAAAATCAAAATACCTGCTACCGAAAGTCTCATCATGGAGAGCTTGATAACTATTGGACCGTTCCGATGAAGCAATCGAACTTGACGCCATACTTGACGGAGAACGGGTAAGCACCCATTCCAGCCGCTCTTTACTAAAATACCTAAGCAGGCCAATCCCTTTTGACCTAGAGAATTTGAAGGCTCCATCTTGAAAAGAATTTGTAGATACAATAATTCCTTTAGCACCCGCACCCGATATTTGTTGTATTTTAGTAAAAAACTCCTCTGCGTCGTCAACGGGTACGCTGTGACCATAGTTTTTACATTCGATAAGAAACAACAATGAATAACATTCTTGTCCCGGAAGTGTTACTTCGATAGAAACGTCAAAGATTATGTTCTTCTCTCGATCTTTCGAGTAATACCCTTTCTTCCGAAAAATCTTACAAAATTCGCGTTTCGAAAAAAAGCAGTCCTCGGCAATCTGGCTTTCAAATACTTCGAAAACCTGATCTTCGAGTTTATCGCCCTTCTTCGTTGTATCCATGAGTTCTCAGTTTCCCTTGCCAGCCCAACAAGGAATTAGATAGTTTCCGTATAGCTACCGAAAAACGCTCTCCGGCACGATAATTTATTGATCTGCATATGATCTTCCTTTTGTATATTACTCGACGGAGAAATGATAGGCCGCAACGGGTCGGCTGTGACAGTTCGTGACTTCCAAAAACCTAAATCACTACCCGCATAATCCTATCGAGTTTAGTGGCCGACCATTCATCGGAATAGATGGTGGTTTCCAGTCTGAATAGCCAATCCGCCTAAACTTCCGGCACAAAAAAGAACGGGCTGCCTTCGTGGCCTGCGTGCTGTAAGGGGGCGTATTGTGGCATTTGTTCGAAACCGCCGCGAGCCGCCGATGCACGTACTTGATTGGCGACATCCCGGAAGATGTCGTAATCTTCAATGATGCGTTTGTTGCCGCGCAATACTTTCAAAAACGCATTGGCGAACACCGAATGGTCACCGCCACCCTGGTCCATAACCGGTTTCACCCCGCCGGAAGTCAGCACGGTGCGGGCTTTGCGGCTGTTCATGGCTTTTAACCAGCGTTCGCGCTTGGCATCGTCCATACCTTCCGGCAATTTGGCCACCGCCGAACCGGTCAACGCGCCGGAGTAGCAGGAATCGGCCACTACCATAATGTGCTTGGCCGGCATGATGCTCAAAAATTCGGTGATGCTTTGGCTGGAAATCCAGTTGGCGCTATTGCCGGTTTCCGAATCGACCGGCAGCCAATAGGCGGTCTGACTTTTCTTGTCGATCTCGCCGTGGCCGGCGTAATAAACCAGCAAATTATCCTGTTCGGTGAGTTTTTGATTCAGTTCGTTGAACGCCGACATGATCGTGTGCCGATTGGCATTGATCAGCAATTTGGTTTTAAACCCGTAGCGCTCGCGTAACAATAGTTCCAGGCTTTTCGCGTCGGCGATGGGTGTTTTTAGTGACGGATAAGCGCCGTACTCGTTATTGCCGATGATGATTGCGTAGAATTTGCCGAATTGAATGTCACCCGAGCGCTTGATTTCACTGCTATTGCTGCTTGGGAATACCTCCTCGGCCGCATTGCCGGACGCCAGCAGGCGCAGGCTCAAGTCGCTGCTTTGATTGCGTTTGTCGGTGGCAACGATGCGCACCAAGGTTTCGTCGCCTTTCAAGCTAACATCGGTTTCAAAACGGCCGTTAGCATCGACTTTTATCGCTTTGTCGTTCAACAGCAAGCGGCTCAGGCCGGTCGCCGCATCGATTTTGCCGACGATGCGTTTGCTGCTCTCGCCCAAGCCAAATTGAATGCTGGGAATACCCCGAGTGACGGTGACGGCGGGTTCCAGCAATTCGATATTCGGACCGTTGCCCGAAGCCACCACGTTGGATGATTGTTGCTGTAATTTTTCTTTCAGCGCGGCAATCTCCTTGGCTTGCTGTTGCAAGGCCTGCTTGCGCAAATCTATTTGATTTCTGTCCAGTTTGTCCTGTGAGGTCAGCCAGCCGGTCAGTTCGGCAGATTGTTTTTGGTAGGTTTCGATTTTTTCGTTGAGCTTGTTTTCGATGTCGTTGGTTTTACTTTCGACAGCTTTAGCGCTGGGGCTTTGCTGGCGCGCCGCTTCCAGTTCGCGTTTCATACGCTGTCTTTCCTGGCTGAGAGATTGCGTCAAGCTGCCCAATTTGGCTTGTTGGTCTTTTAATTGGCTTTCCTTTTCGCGCAATTGTTTTTCCAGCGATTCGATGTCGCTGGAGCCGCCGGGCGTGGTGGATTTTTGTTGTTGTAGTTTGTTACGCAAGGCTTCCAGCTCGTCTTGAGCCTTACGCAAACTCTCTTGTTGATCCAGGGTTTGCTGGCGGGTGCTTTGCAATTGCTCGCGCAGTTGTTCCGCTTCCCGGCGGGATTCGGCTACTTCGCTGCGCAAGGTGGCCAATTCTTCGCTGTTGGCGATGGCTTGGGCGTTGACGGCGGGCGCGAACTGGATACCGGCGTCTTCCAGGCCGGCCGATTTGCGATACCAGCGCAGCGCGGTTTCCTTGTCTTCTGTAACGCCCAGACCTTTTTCGTAAAGATGGCCCAAGTTCAATTGTGCTTGCGAGTTACCTTGATTGGCGGCTTTTTCGTACCACTGCGCGGCGGCTTTGTAGTCGGCTGGCGTTCCCAGGCCTTTTTCGAAAATTTCGCCGACATACAGTTGGGCGGCGGCATCGCCTTCCTGGGCTTTGGGTAGCCAGATATTTAAGGCGCTGGCGTAATTGGCGCGGTCGTAAGCGACATATTCGCCGCCGCGGACTTCACAATCGGCAGCGGTCGTGCGGATGGGGCGGCGGGCGCTGAGATAAGTCATTTGCGAGCCTAGCTTGCGTACCTGTCCGGGCAGTAGGCAATCGACGACAAACAGTTTGCTGGTGTCGGCCACGATATAGCCTTCGGTGGCCTTGGCCATTTCCTCCTGGCTGACGTCGCGGGCGCAGGCGGACATTAAAATGCCGCCAATTGCCAATGCCAGCGTACGGTTCAATACTCTTTGTGTCGCCATGGTGTGCCGCCTCGAATGATTGATTTTATCCGGCAACCATAGCAGAAATCCGCTAGCCCGCAAATGGCTAGGGCAGGTGGTCCAGGCGTTTTAGCATATGCGGCCAAATGTCTTGCCAGCCATGGCCGTGATCGGCATCGACGATTTGTACGTGGCTGTTGGGGCGTTGCTCCAGGGCTTGTTGGAATAATGCCGGCGGAATGTTGTTATCGCGCTGGCCCAGCAGATGCCATTCCGCGATGCCGGGTTTGACGGCGCGCTTAGCCGGGTTTAATGAGTCATGCAAACGCTGGTAGCCGTGATGATCGGCCCAAATATCGATGTCGTAATTCCCCGCCAGAGTCACCAACACGACGGTTTGCGGCAAGCGCTCGGCTATCAATAGTGCCAACGTGCCGCCGCCGCTGTGGCCGATCAACACCACTTCGCTGTAACCGTTTAGCGTGCAGAACTGTGTTAATGCTTGGGTCATAGCCGCTACCACGCTTTCGCTATAGCGGGCGCCGGTCCACAAGCTTTGCGAGCAGCCGGGGTCGCCGGCGTGGCCGTTGTAGCATGGCCGTCCCAGGTATAAAGCTGGCTCGGGGTCGGAAGCCATTAATGACAGAACGGTAGCTGTGCGGGTAGTGGGGTCAGAGGCTGGAAACAGTCCACGTTCCCAAGGGCGACCATCACCTTCGAGATAAACATGCAGGCGTTTACCGGCGGATGGTGGTAAGTGGGTAAACGATGTCAGTTTGAATCCGGCGGCTTCAGACTCCAAGGCCTGAAAGCCGAATGCCGTGGCTTGCTCATGTAGGCGCATGGCCGGGGTACTGCAAGCTGCCAGGAAAAGCAGCAGACTCAGTTTAATCAGCAAATGTAGCCGCTTGACAGGCATGAGGTACAGGCGATTTTGAATAGACCACGCTGCTTGCGGGGCTTGCAGCGTGGTCAGGAAGCTTGGTCGTCCGGCAATCGACCGTTTGCCAGGTTGTTTAAAACGACAGCCGCAAGCCGCTGGAGAAAGCGTGGTTTGAAACGTTTGCCCGGTCGATGATGGTGTTGTAGGCCACGAAAGCGGACATGCCGTCGGCAAATTGGCCGGCCACGTTAAATCCCAATTGCATGAAATCGCGGTCCGGATTGTCGGAACGGATATTAAAGCCGGCATTGTTTTGCACGAAGCGCACGACGCTGACTTGGGCGTTATAGCTGGATTCATGTACCCATTCGGCATTGACTTGCGGCACGATCACGCCCCAAGGCAAGCTCCAGGCATACGAAGCCCTGGCGCCGGCTTTGGTCAGCATGGATTCTATGTTTTGTTTGCCGTAGCTGGTGCCGAAGCTGGAGCCACCTGTTTCGCGGTAGCCGTCCACTTCGGTTTTGGCGTAGTCGAAACCGATATAAGGTCCGACCACTACCTTGTCGATGTGGTAGTTATAACCCGCGCCCAAGCTGGAGGCATACTGCATGCCCGAGGTGCTGCCTTTTGCCGAGGTGTTGAAAAAGCTCATTGCCCGCTCGGATTCGTAATCGATGCCGCCGACACTGGCCAGCGCGTCGATATAGAAATCCTGAATATTCAAAGTGCTGTATAGCGAGCCGGTATAGGCTGCGGTATAAAGTTGGCCGGCGCGGTTGTTGAAATCGGCTTTGTTGTGAGCGTTATTAAAGGCCACCCCCACAAAAAAATTATCGGTGAACGCATAATCCGCACCGACCGTGACACCTTGATTGTCGAAGCTGTAACCCTGTTCGTTGGCAGTGCGGTTCCGGCTACCAAAACTGCCGTCGATATTGCCGTATAGGCCCAGGCGTTGAAATATTTCCGGTAGTTCATCGCCGCTGCCGCCGCCGATTTTGGTACCGCCCAGGTTGATGCCGCCCGCATTGCCGGCGCGCAAGGTGGCGATGCGGTCCATCACGCTGCTGAAATTCGCTCGCGAAGTGGCAACCGTGGTGGCTGCAATCGTATTGATCTCTTCAGGGGTGATTTGATCGATAACATCGGCTTTGGCAGCCGCGCCCAGGCCGGCGATTCTGGCGCAGTCGCTGATAACAGCACTGCTGGTGGGTGAGGCGCACAAGCTATTAATTGCCAGAGAGGTCGCGCTGGCGTTGGAGGTGGATTCGATAATTTGCGATTGGGAAATGACTGCGCCACCGCTGCCGGCATAGCTAATCAATCTTGCACTGCCCGAGCCGGTGCCGGTGCCGGGAATGATCAGTCCCGAGTCGCCGACTATCAGTAACACATTGCCCGTGTCGCTGTTTATATTGGAACCCGCGATAGCGTCGGTTGATGCAAACGGGTAGTTTGCCAGCGCGACAGTATAGCTGCCGGGGCTCAAGGGGTAGTCGTTAATCAGCGAGTTAAAATTCGGAGAAACGCCCGCCGCGCCGCAGTCTATTTGGTTACAACCGTCGTCGTTCTGAGTGAGTACGGAGAGGCTGGTAAAATTGCCGGTGCCGCTCAGCAGGAAAATATAGGGGTCCGTTGTGGGGCCGCTGGTGGCAATATCGACCAGTGTGGTTTGTGATAGCGAGAAGGGCAGGTAGCCCACCGATCCCGCCCCGGAGCCGGTTAAATTGAATGTGCCGCTCGCGAATTCCACGCCTGCCGCGAGTGGCGACGCCAGCAGCAACGTCACTAACGAGCCTGCGGTTAGGGATTGCCGTTTGTTCAATCGTGCAACAGCGGTTTTAGAGCAGAATAGTTCAAAAAAAAACAGTGATTTCATGAGCATTTATTCCAAATAATTTTTGCAACTTATTATAGATGCATGTTGATGTTTTCAATAGTAATTAAATTTTTCTGGAGATTCGGTGTCGGCCAATCGCGCTTTTTCTTATTGAAGCGTGGTCAGTAAATTTCTGATGACCGTCGGGTTTGGGAGAGCTCAAATGCAGCGGTGGCGAGAATTTGTCGGACCTGGACGGGATTTATCCCGGTCGATTTTGGGGCTTGGCGGTTTTTAGACCATCAAGGGCAATTGCAGCGACACGAACAAGCTCTTCGGCTAAAATCCTTACACTTTCCCTGACTGTCGTTTGCCATGTCCAGATTTGAGCTCGCATTGAAAGCCTTTCAGCAGGCTCAACTAGCCTATGAAGATTTATTGGCCGTAGCGGCCGCGTTAAGCGCGGAACCCGAACCGGTTTTAGATGCGGCTCGGCAATTTTTGGAAAACGAATATCGGAGCGGAAACATTGGCGCGGATGTTTATCGCGGTTTGCAATCGGTCATGCAAGACGAAACCCGGTTTGTCGACGACCAAACCCAAATGGCGCCTTCACGGGTCTCCGCTCCAGACGATGCAACCAGCATAGTTTCGGCGCCGGCTACGGCGACGACGATACTGCCGGTTTCACCCGCTACGCAAACACCTACCCTGACGACCGAATCCTTGCTGCAAGGCTTGGATCCCTCGCAGCCGCGCGCCGAGCTGACAGTCGGGAGTACCTTGAAAGGTCGTTTTGTGCTCGAAGAGTTGCTCGGGGTGGGCGGCATGGGTATGGTGTTTAAAGCCACCGACTTGCGCAAAGTAGAGGCCTCGGATAAAGAGCCTTTCGTCGCTTTAAAGGTGTTAAACCAGGATTTTCAATTCAATCCGATGGCGCTGGTGGCTTTGCAGCGGGAGACCAAGCGCGCGCAAACCCTGTCTCACCCCAATATTATTAAAGTCTACGATTTTGATCGGGACGGCACGCACGTGTTTATGTCGATGGAATACCTGCAGGGTAGGCCGCTCAGTCATCTGATACGCGAGCATGTCGACAGCGGATTACCCTTCAAAAAAGCCTGGCCTATCATCAGTGCGATGGCAGAAGCCTTGGCGCATGCGCATAAGAAAAATATCGTGCATTCCGACTTTAAACCGGGGAATGTGTTTGTCAGCGACGACGGCGAAATCAGGGTGCTGGATTTCGGGATTGCTTGCGCCATTGGCCGCAGCGAAACAGACGGTCACGACGCGACGATTTTTAATGCGCGGTCGCTGGGCGCTATGACTCCAGCCTATGCCAGTTTGGAGCAACTGCAAAATAGCGATCCCGATCCGCGCGACGATATTTATGCCTTGGCTTGCATCACTTACGAACTGTTGAGCGGCAAGCATCCGTTTGGCCGGTTATCGGCGGAAAAGGCCACGGAGGTCAATCTACAGCCCAAACCCATTGCGCAGCTTAAACGCCGGCAATGGAAAGGATTGCAAAAGGCTCTGGCTTTTAGGCAGGAGGATCGCTGCGCCACTATCGACGAATTTTTAGCGGCTATCGGACCGCATACGTCGGTCTATTACGGACTGTGGTCAACGGGTGTGTTGCTGGCTTGTTTGATCGGGTTGAACGTCTATTGGACTCTCAATGAAAAGCAAACCGCTACCGAAGTGGTAAAGGTCGCTGTTGAGCTCAATCCGGAGCAAAACCAAAAAATTAAGGATTTGCTGGAATTGGCGGATATTCATTTTGATGTCGGTTACCTCACCGCGCCGACCGGCAGCAATGCGTTCTGGGCTTATCAGGAAGTTTTGAAAATTGATCCATACAACAAAGCGGCCATGGATGGCATCAATAAAATTGCCGATACGCTGGAACAGCAGGCGTGGGAGTTTTACGAAAAGAACGACCGCTCGGAGGCTTTGAAAAAAGTACAGGAAGGTTTGGAAGTCAACCCTGTGCACAAGGGCTTACAGAGTTTGCGAGATAAGCTCAGGTTTAATTGATTTAGTTTTCCGATCTTTGCGGAGGGATTTTCAAAGAGCGGTGAATCTGGGGGAAGAGGTGTGTTTACGCAGATTATCAGCAGATAATTCTGCAAGTAATTCTGATTGGGCTATTTGTCGCGGCTAAGCCTGCTAAAGCCGGTCTGTGACCGAGTTTAGCAGGATGAAAGCGCAGCTTAGTGTTGATTATGCAGCTTTACGGCGGCGAGACATGGCGATGCCAAACAAGCCCAGCCCGGTCAAGGCCAAGCTTGCTGGTTCGGGTACAGTATTATTTGGTTGGGTCACAACGCGAATTTTGTTTTCAATCGCGGCTGCGTAAGCAGTCGCGTTAGCAACGCCAATGTAAAAGCCTTGAGTTGGGAAATTGTAAGGTGAGGTTGTGTCGCAAGGACCCGGGTAGCAAATGCTGTTTTGCAGATAGGCAGTATCCACCCCGCTACCAATGCCTTCGATACTGATGTTATCCACGCCGGCAGCAATCAAATTATTGCGCGCGGTAATTGCGGTTGCTTCGTTGCTTGTGACTCCGTCTGTTGCAAAATTTACGTAAGAAAAATCGATATTCAAAGTAGACGCCGCCAGAGTGGTTCGCATGGTGTCGAATGCCGCTGTAAAGTTTGTGCCGCCACCACTATAACCTAGGTTGGCGATACTCGTGGCCAGTGATGTGCGGCTGGCCGCGTCTGTGACGAGGAAGTTTTGAATGTCCGCGGTCGCAGAGCTGCTAAATGTCACGACAGAGATTTCATAGTTGCTGTTCAGCGGAATCAAATTATTAACAGCGTTGGATAATCCAGCTTTGATGATATTCCAGTTTGATGAGCCAATGCTGCCTGATTCGTCGAGAATAAAGCCAAGTTGGATGGTGCCGGCATTGGCTGAGCTGGACGCAAATGCGCTTAGTGCGAAGGTAGCCGCCATTGACGCAGCCAAAGTGAGTTTGCGGATTTTTCTCATGTGATCTCCAAAAAGTGTTCCATTCAAGTTAACTCCCCAGCAGTTCGGAGCGTTTTTACCTGGCAAAGCGTTTTCGTTGGACGAGTCCCGATTGCTAGGTAGTGTCTCTTAGTTGGGGGAAAGCAATTCATAAAAAGCAAGTATTGGGCCACCTTATTATTTTCAATAATTTGCACTTGAACGGATTGTTCGACGTATTTTTTTTGTAAAAAAAATCGACACTATTTTAGGGGGCGGACTATCGATTGGTTTTAGATTTCAAGACCGGAAGTTCGATGGTTTTCAATTTGTTGTTTTGAAATAAATAAAAGACTTGCCGTGCCGGTTGCAAGGCAAATTAGTAAATTGGCAAACAGGTGGTTTTTTTGATGATCGGTGGCCTCCTGGTGCAGGTGGATATTTAAGGGGTTGGCGCGGATGACATGCTAGAATTCGGCGCATTATGACTTCCTATTCGCCGATTACCAGTGGCTTCTCAATTATTCCCAGTATCCGATGATGCAACGCCCGCGCGACTGCGGGAAATTCCTTATAACTACACCTCGTTTTCCGATCGCGAGATCGTAATTCGCCTGCTGGGCGAAGACATGTGGTGGGTGCTTGAGTCGCTCCGCGACGAGCGGATCACCGGGCGTTCCGCACGGATGCTTTACGAAGTGTTGGGCGATATTTGGGCGGTGCAGCGCAACCCCTATCTCGAAGACGATCTGCTCGATAACGCCAAGCGGCGGCGCGCCTTGCTGCAAGCCTTGCGGCATCGTTTGGGGCAGATGGAAGGCCGACAAACCGAGTTGGAAAGCCAGCACGCCGAGCGGGCCGAGCGCGTGGGACAATTGATCGCCGCGGCCCATCAGGCGGTGAATGAATTCGAAGCGCATTTCGAACGCACTGCGCAACTGCGCCGCAGCGTGCTGACGTTGTTGTCGCAGTACACTCGTAAAGATAATATCAGCTTCGACGGCTTTGCCAGAGTTAGTCACGTTACCGATGCCACCGACTGGCGGGTGGAATATCCGTTCGTGGTGCTGTATCCCACATCGGAAGATGAAGTCGGGCATTTGGTGCGCGGCTGTATCGAACTGGGCTTGACCATCATCCCACGCGGCGGTGGTACCGGTTACACGGGTGGTGCGGTGCCGCTCAATGCTTATTCTGCGGTGATCAACACCGAAAAGCTGTTGGTGATGGGGGCGGTCGAGCGACATACGCTATTACCGGGCGTGGAGTGTTCGTATGCGACGATTTACACCGGCGCCGGCGTCGTCACCCGGCGGGTAATGGAAACCGCCGAACAGGCCGGTTTGGTGTTCGCCTGCGATCCAACGTCTGCGGATGCGTCCTGCATCGGCGGCAATATCGCGATGAACGCCGGCGGTAAGAAAGCCGTGCTATGGGGAACCGCGTTGGACAATCTGGTCTCCTGGCGGATGGTGACGCCGGACGGCAATTGGTTGGAAGTCGAGCGGCTGAATCACAATCTAGGCAAGATCCACGAACAAGACAAAGCCGGGTTTTTGCTGAAACGTTTCGATGCCAGCGGTAAGCAATTGCTGGGTGAGGAAACGCTGGAAATTTCCGGCAGCTTTTTCCGCAAGACGGGGCTGGGCAAGGATGTCACCGACAAGTTTCTCGGCGGTCTGCCGGGGATTCAAAAAGAAGGTTGCGACGGCATTATCACCTCCGCACGCTGGATTCTGCACGAAATGCCGCCTGTCAGCCGAACGTTTTGCCTGGAGTTTTTCGGGCAGGTACGCGAGGCGGTGCCTTCTATCGTCGAAATACGCGATTATCTGGCGGATTTGCCGAAAGAGGGCGCTAGCCGGGTGATGCTGGCCGGTCTGGAACATCTGGACGAACGCTACGTGAAAGCAGTCGGTTATGCCACTAAAGCCAAGCGCCATGGCCGGCCGAAAATGGTTTTAATCGGTGACATCGTCGGCGACGATGAAAACCAAGTCGCGATGGCGGCGTCCGAAGTGGTGCGCATATGTAATGCGCGCGGTGCCGAGGGCTTTATCGCCGTGAACCCGGAAACCCGCAAGAAATTCTGGCTGGATCGCGGCCGCACCGCAGCGATTGCACGGCATACCAATGCCTTCAAAATCAACGAAGACGTGGTGATTCCGCTGCCGCGCATGGGCGATTATTGCGACGGCATCGAGCGCATCAACATCGAATTGTCACTGAATAATAAATTGCGCTTATGCAGTGCCTTAATTGAACTGCTGGGCGGCGACTTGCCGCTTAGAGCCTACGAAGAAGGCGTGAATAAAGCCGAATTGTTGGACGAGCGTCGGGCCTTGGCGTTGGATGCGGTAGACACGGTAAAGCAGCGCTGGCAATGGATTTACGATAATTTGGATTTGCCGTTGGCCGAAGCCGAAAAAGCCTTCGCGTCACAAGGTATCCAGGCCGGCGAACTGAGCAATCGTGCCGTCGAGCCGATTTTGTTTCATCGCTTGCAGGATTATTCGTTACGGGTGTCGTGGAAGCTGGAATTGCTGCCACGCTTGCGGGAAATTTTCGAAGGCGATAATTTCCGGCCCATCGTCGAGCGCATCGAGGCTTTGCATAAAGAGGTGCTGCGCGGTCGCGTATTCGTGGCTCTGCACATGCACGCCGGTGACGGCAACGTGCATACCAATCTGCCGGTCAACTCCGATCATTACGAAATGCTGCAAGAAGCCAATGCCGCCGTGGCGCGGATCATGGCCCTGGCGCGTTCATTGGGCGGGGCGATTTCCGGCGAACATGGTATCGGCATCACCAAATACGAATTCTTGACCGAGGACGAGTTGGCGGATTTTCATGCCTATAAAAACCGCATCGATCCGGAAGGGCGTTTTAATCGCGGCAAGTTGATGCCGGGTGCCGATTTGCGTTCGGCTTATACCACGTCGTTTAGTTTGATGGGTTTTGAGTCCTTGATCATGCAGCAAAGCGATATTGGCGCGATTTCCGATTCGGTGAAAGACTGTTTACGCTGCGGCAAATGCAAACCGGTCTGCGCCACGCATGTGCCGCCGGCCAATTTGTTGTATTCGCCGCGCAATAAGATTTTGGCGACTTCATTATTGATCGAAGCGTTTTTGTACGAAGAACAAACCCGGCGCGGGATTTCGATTACCCATTGGAAGGAGTTCGAAGACGTCGCCGACCATTGTACGGTCTGCCACAAATGCTTCAATCCTTGTCCGGTGGACATCGATTTTGGCGATGTATCGATGAATATGCGCAATCTGTTGCGCAAGATGGGCAAGCAAAGTTTCAACCCGGCCAAGACCATGGCGATTGCTTTCTTGACTGCGTCCAGTCCGAATACGGTTAAGGCGATGCGCACGGCGATGATTGATTGGACCTACAAGGCGCAACGCATCGGCAATACGCTGTTAAAACCGTGGAGCAAAGCGCAGATCGCGCAGCCGCCTGCCACGGTCGGCAAGCCGCCGGTGCGCGAGCAGGTGATTCATTTCATGAATCGGAAAATGCCTGGCGATTTACCGACCAAAACCGCGCGGGCGTTACTGGACATCGAAGACGGGCAAATCGTGCCCATTATTCGCGATCATGCCAAAACCCGCACCGATTCCGAAGCCGTCTTTTATTTTCCGGGTTGCGGTTCCGAACGCTTGTTTTCGCAGGTTGGATTGGCGACCCAGGCGATGTTGTACGAGATTGGTGTGCAAACTGTGCTGCCCCCTGGCTATTTGTGTTGCGGCTATCCGCAACGCGCCGGCGGGCAGTTTGATAAGGCGCAGAAAATTACCACTGACAACCGGGTGTTGTTCCACCGGGTAGCCAATACCTTGAATTATCTGGATATTAAGACCGTGGTGGTCAGCTGCGGTACTTGCCAGGACCAGTTGCAGGATTATGAATTCGAGAAAATATTTCCCGGTTGCCGCCTGATCGATATTCACGAATATCTGCTGGAAAAAGGCGTGCGGTTGGAAGGCGTGAATGGCGCGCGTTATCTCTATCACGACCCGTGTCATAGTCCGTTCAAGCAGCAAGATCCGATCAAAGTGGTCAATCAGTTGATCGGTGCGCCGGTTGCGAAATCAGAGCGCTGTTGCGGCGAGTCGGGCACTTTGGCGGTGGCGCGGCCGGATATTTCCACGCAGATTCGTTTTCGCAAGGCGGAAGAATTGCAGAAGGACACGGCTAAATTACGGTCAGACGGCTACGACGGCGCGGTGAAGATGTTGACCTCTTGTCCCTCGTGCATGCAAGGTTTACAGCGGTTCGAAGACGAAGTCGAGCAAATGGAAGTCGATTACATCGTCGTGGAAATCGCCAAGCATGTGCTGGGTGAAAACTGGATGACCGGTTATTTGGATCGGGTGAGCAAGGGCGGTGTTGAGCGGGTTTTAGTGTAGGGGAATATTGTTGAGGGCGGCCGACTGATATTTCAGTCGGCTTTGCTATAAAGACGAAAGCCCTCTTTGCCGCAAAGGCTGTGCTTGCCCAATCTTCGATGATGAGGGATGTACTTATCTTCGGACAACAAAAAGCCGCGATAAATCGCGGCTTTTTAAATTTGGAGCGGGAAACGAGACTCGAACTCGCGACCCCGACCTTGGCAAGGTCGTGCTCTACCAACTGAGCTATTCCCGCAAAATATAGTAATGGAGGCTGCGACCGGAATCGAACCGGTATATACGGCTTTGCAGGCCGCTGCATAACCATTTTGCTACGCAGCCTTTATAAGGACAATAAAAAAGCCGCGATTTGCCGCGGCTTTTCAAATTTGGAGCGGGAAACGAGACTCGAACTCGCGACCCCGACCTTGGCAAGGTCGTGCTCTACCAACTGAGCTATTCCCGCTTGGCTTACTATCCTGCGTATTATAAAAAGATATTTTTTTGTGTCAACAGTTATTGCAGGTTTATTGCCGAAGTCCAGGCTTTTCGGCCTTGGCATTCGCCGGATTCAGTGATCTCAACTTCCGCCCACAGAACATTTTTGTCGGTGGTGTCAGCTTGAGATTGAATCAGTTTTACAGGAGTGTTAAGCGGCATGTGTTTGCAAGCGCCGTCGCGGTCATTTTCTTCGGTATCATCGTAAGCGGCCATGGAGCCGGGAACGGAGACCAATCTTACAGTTGCATTTGGGTCATAAGTGTTGGGGCTTTTCAACACGTAGTTCTGACCGGGAACCATGGCTTTGGCTTGGTGAACAGGCAATTTGGCATCGGAGCCACCACCAAAAATCAAGGCGACCAAGACCAGCGCCGCAGCGCCCACGCCGCCAAAAAATACTTTAGGATTGGATTCTTTTAGTGCCAACAGGTTAGCGACAATATTTCCGGCCGCATCTTTTGCCGCTACGGCGGAATCAGCGGCTAAACTTGTTTCCGGTTGCTTAGGCTCTTCAGCTTGATTTTGGGCTTCAGTCTCGTTGTTGTTTTCGTCAAGGCTCATGCGATGTTTCCTCTTAAGCTAGTTATTATTATGGTTAAGTGGTTAAAGTTACCACGCCGTTCGAACATTTCAAGCATTCATTTTTTTAGTCATTGGGTCGTATCTTAAGGGGAACTGTAGCAAAAATGAACAGGCTGGGATAAAAAAGCTAATTGGATCGCTGGTTTGCTGTCTTTGCATGGGGGTGGTCGATGTGATTGTCCTGTTCGGAGTTGCCGGTTTATATCTGGATTCTTTGACAGTGCTTGTTGTGGTACTCGGGGCTGTGATGATAGGAGTGAGATCTTTTTGGTCTGATCATGAATGCGATTTTTGCTTTGACTTGTTCTTTTTGGAGGCTATCTCGAGGGTGTGTTTTTCGACTAATCGGGAGTTGGCTAAGGTTGTGGAGGCGGAAGAGTACGCTGGACTGGTTAATCCATCAATCTTGGAGGAAAACTGGTTTTCCTCCAAACCAATCTGCGGTCCTATTTCGATACCCAAGTTTCACCTTTTGCTTCTTCAATGCTTTTTCTAAAAAGGTTCAAACTATATTGTTTGTAAGTGTCATTTTTCCAATCCACATCCATCGTTGATACCGCGCTTATCCATGCATCCTTATTTGGCCTGTTGTAAAACCAATGGAATTCATTATCAAAGATCATGTTTTTAATCTTCTTTGGATAGATTTTAATTCGCTGAAGAATTTTGGCATCCTGTTCCGGAGAGTTATAAAAATACAAGGATATAATGCCGCCATAGCAAGTAAAATTTGCCAGGTTTTCATCTTTGGAAAGACAGGATTTTTCAATAATATTTAGTGTTGTTTCTAAGGCATGAGAGGAAGAAATGGATTGGAGTGTTTTTTTTCCTTCCGTAACCTCGTTATAAGCTTTCAAACATTGCTTGTCATTATATTGAATGCATCTATTTAAAATGTCTAAAGTTTTAGGAAAGTCCAGGCCAAATTTGGCGAGATATATTTGCTCAAAGGATTTTGGTAAAAGAAGTTCAAGATTTTTTTGTTCGGTATTTACAGCATCGCAGCTGAAGCTAAGTATTAAAAGCAACGCGAAAATGATGGTTTTCACAAGGACTGTTATATACATTATTTGTATTCCGTCCAGTTTGGGTTACCGAGTGAAGTGGGTGTTTTTTCAATCCGTTCCATTATATTTGTTATGTTAGATGGAGTATCGACAACGCCAAAATCGATTTTATTTTTTGCCCCCGCGCTAGCTACGCCGAAAACTCCATTCCAGGTTTTTGCGAAGCCTTCGGTATAGCATCCATAAAATTTTGAAACCTGCTTGGGTTTTTTGATGAATTTCTTAACTAGAGCGCTATTTTTTAAAATATCTGCTTTATATATCATATCAGTAGCAAAGGCAGCCGCTTGACATGCCGAATTATGAGTAAGAGCTAGCATTAATCCATCCCCGCTAGCATGTCCGCTATACCAAACCCGGCTAATAGAGTTATCGCTCAGTGATAGCAGATAGCTCCAAAAGTCTTCTGGTTGATTAATTCCTTTGTATTGAATGCTGTAGGTTTTAGCAATGGTTTGAATTTTATTTATATAGCTGGTGCCGCCCGCTGCTATTAATTTATCTGTTGCCATTTTTCGGATACTGTGTAGGTTATATCCGTCATCTTCCTTTTCTTCGGCTTTGGTGATAACTGAGTCAGCATCCCATCTTTTTTTATAAGGCGGCTCGTATAATACCCAATGAATTAACTCCTTGGGTTGTTTATTGTACAAGTTTTTCATCGCAGCCAATTGCAATGGCACAATATAATTTGACCAACGCTGGTCATGAGCTTTATCACAACCCATAAATAAACCTGGGCCGCCAATCAATATAACAAAGTTTTCCATTTTACTTTTCCAATATTATTTGAGTGTTATTTTGTGCAGTGTATGTAGCAAGTAATGATGTGGTGTCTGTGCATCGCCCTAACCAGGGTGATATACAAGGCAGGTTCGAGTCGCCTGCTCAAATACGCTTTGTTATTGAAGCTCTTCCGGGTGAAAGTAGAAATATTCAAAGCGGGGCGTTTTTTACCTTATTTAATTCGAATCTAAAAACCGGGTATTTCCCTGTTAAAGCGCCACAGAAACGCATTGAAAGCTTTTCTTGTCCTCGCTCTCGTCGCTTAGCAGTACGATCTGGTTTTCATTATTCGGAAAAAAGAACGCGGCTTGGATATTCAGCTCTTCGAGATCGGCGGGATTTCGCGTCAGATGGTCGAACACGCTTAGTTCGTTGTCTTCGTCGTCCGCAGTGATGAAGTAGCCGTCATTTAGCGCAATTGCGCCGGATACATTTGATCGGCCTTTGTAGATTTTTGTATCCATATCAGAATCGCTGGCGAAATGTTGATTTCAAGATAGCTGGCCGGCTGGCGATGCCTGATTAATCCGGCCCTAATATTGTCACTGACGCGCAGCAGGTAGCCCTGTTGCCAAAATGGATTCCCGCTTTCGCGGGAATGACGAAGGCTTACTGAACCGCGCTGAAGTAAGCTCGGGGGTTACTCGTCCGGGCTGCCGATAAAGCGATAAATCAATGCGCCCAAAACCGCGCCAATAATCGGCGCCAGCCAGAATAGCCAGAGTTGCGCCAAGGCCCAGTCGCCGACGTAAACCGCCACACCCAGGCTGCGCGCTGGATTGACTGAAGTGTTGGTGACCGGAATGCTGATCAGGTGAATCAATGTCAGGCCCAAGCCAATCGCGATAGGCGCCAGTCCGGCAGGGGCGCGGGCGTCGGTGGCGCCGAGGATGATCAGTAAAAACATCATGGTCATCACCACTTCGGTAATTAATGCGGACAATAGGGAGTAGCCGCCCGGCGAATGTTCGCCGTAACCGTTGGAGGCAAAGCCGGCGGCTACGTCGAATCCGGCTTTGCCGCTGGCGATTAAATACAACACGCCGCCGGCCGCAATCGCGCCGAGCACTTGCGAAACGATGTAAGGCAACAATTGATTGGCCGGAAAGCGGCCGCCCATCCACAAGCCAACCGATACCGCCGGATTGAGGTGGCAGCCGGAAATATGGCCGATGGCATAGGCCATGGTCAGTACTGTCAAACCGAACGCCAGCGAAACGCCGAGCAAGCCGATGCCCACATTCGGAAATGCAGCGGCTAACACCGCGCTACCGCAGCCACCAAGAACCAACCAAAATGTCCCGAAGGACTCGGCTACATACTTTTTCATATGACTCTCCTGTGTGTTGTTATTGTTTTGCCTGTTATTGATCGCTTGTTTTTTGTTTAATAATCAATTGGCTAGCGCACTGTATTCTCTGTCTTTGTGTGATGTCAATCACAATAAACGGCTAGGTTCTTGCTTGGTGCTTGCTATTTCCAGCTAGCTAGCCGGTTGCGCGGAATCGAGAGCGTTTTGTGGTACCGGGAATTCCGGAAGAATAGTTCGGGAAAGTTTATTTCGTATGGCTAATTTCCCTATTCGATGTGAGAATTAGGGCTTATCAGTGTCCGACATTCTTCTCAGTTAGCCCCCATGCCCGATATTTCCCTGCACGGCCACAGTACCAATTTGATCGGCATGGCGACGGCGTGTTTGGCCAGTCACCTATTTAACGAATACCCCAAGCCCTTGCATATCGCCGGAACCCGAGAATCCGCGCCCGGACTGTTTGAGCAGTTGGCCGGACAAGCCTCGTTGGCGGATTGCGGGCGGATATTTCAAGACTACATGTGCGTGGTATTCGGCTTCGAAACCGAGCAGCGTTTACGCGACGATGCCGACGGCCGGCGGCGTTACCGCAACAGCTATCTGCGCCTGATTCAAGATTGGGGTCTGGATTCCAATAACGCTCAAGGTGCGGTACTGAAGGGTTGGGTGGAAAGCCGCTTTGGCCTGTTCCCCAATTACCATAAACAACAAATCAGCAGTTTCATGAGTAAGGACTGGGTAACTTACATCGAAGAAAAGATGAACAGCCGCTACCACAATAATTGCATCTACATGCAGTTGGATTTGTTATATGAGTTTTGCCAGTGGGTGATCGAGCGCTTTCAGGTGCCGGCTGCAACCCACAAAACCCTTTATCGAGGGGTCAATGCCTTGGGCGATTGGAGCCGCGAGCACAAGATTGTGCATTTCAACAGCATTGTGTCGTTTACCGACCGCTACAGCATCGCCAGCGAATTTGGCGGCTATGTTTTGGAGGTTGAGGTGCCGATGGTGAAGCTGGTGTTTTTTAACGATTTGTTGCCGCACCACGCCTTGCGCGGCGAGGCCGAATATTTGGTGATTGGCGGTGATTATCGAGTGAAGGTGTTGCGATGAATGAGCAATTAATGGATCGGGCCCTGGGTGCTTACCTGGGTTTTGCTTGTGGTGACGCGCTGGGTGCGACGGTGGAATTCATGTCGCCGAAGCAAATTCAGAGTCGTTACGGCGTGCATACCGAAATGATAGGCGGCGGCTGGCTGGGTTTGGAGCCGGGGCAGGTGACAGACGATACGCAAATGTCGCTGGCCTTGGGGCGGGCTATCATTGAGCATCAAGGTTGGAATTTGAAGTCTGTGGCCGACAATTTTCTCGCCTGGTTGGAAAGCGATCCGCCGGATGTGGGCAATACTTGCCGACGCGGCCTCGTGCGGTATCGTGATGAAGGTGTATTGATGGGGTTGCCGCGTGAAGATGACGCCGGTAACGGCGCCTGTATGCGTAATTTGCCGGTGGTGTTGGCGACGCTAAATCGGCCGGATGATTTCGAATTATGGAGTCTGGAGCAGAGCCACATCACCCACCATAATCCATTGTCCGACGCTGCTACGCTGGCATTGGGTCGAATGACTAACCAGTTGATTCATGGACAACCTGTTGAAGCCTGTTTACTGGAGGCCAAACGCTTGATCAACCAATACAGCGAATTTGCCTACCACCCTTATCCGAGTAAAGCCTCGGCCTACATCGTCGATACCACACAGACGGTGCTGCATTATTTCTTCAATACCGATAATTTCGAATCTTGCCTGATTGCTACCGTGAATCAGGGCGGCGATGCCGATACGACGGGTGCCTTGGCCGGGATGTTGGCAGGGGCCAAGTATGGATTGGCGCAGATTCCGGAGCGGTGGCTGGCTCAACTGGATAGTCGGGTCGGTGCAGAAATACGCGGGCAGGTAGCGGCACTTATCAAGATGAATAACTGATAAGCACACCGGCGGTTTTTGTGTCATTAGATATGCAGATGGCTTGTCGTTAACCAAGTTAGTAAGGATATGTCGATAGTAAGCTGATTTCCGGTCCAGGCCGAGGATTGTTGTCGGCTCAGAACAAGCTGGTTTGGTGCGTTATTTCCTGATTTACCGCAATCAGCCTAGAATAGCCGGCTCATATCTACTGTCATTGGTCATCGATGAAAGATAAATCGTTTACTTTCGAACAAATTCATATCGAAGTCGCCCGCAACGCATCTGACGATTTCAACTTGTTTCACGACAAGCATAAATGGCTGCAGGTCACGCACAATCCGTTTAAAGGCCCGATCGTGCTGGGCTTTCAGTTAAATACTTTGATCGAATATCAGATGCGCTTATACCGGGAGGCGCATCACGAAGACCAGATTATCGCCGACAATCAGCTGCGTTTTAGTAATTATCAGATCATCTTTGTTAATGCCTTGCGGCCGCGGCAAGAGATGACGCTGGATATTAAAAAGACCTTGATTGCGACAATACCCGAGCTGACTTTGACCAATCGCATCGCGATAAAGTCGCAAGGCAAAACCATTTTGCTGGGGTATAAAAAAGAAACCAAACAGCCTTTGTTTTTAGCGGATACTGATTTAAGCGGCCTGCCGGATTTGAATGCCCTACCCGATAAAACCGTGGTGCCCGGCACCGAGTTTTTTTTAAAGCGCAAGTGGATGAATAACGGCAACGTCAAGAACTTTTTGTCGGGCTCGTTTGCGGAACAGTCGGATTATTTCGACGAGTTGTTGCAGGTGGCGCAGTATCCGGAAGTGTTTCCCTGCAGTTTGACGTCCGGCGCGTTGCTGGAGAAGGCGCAGTTGGAAAACCACGACTTCAAACGCAATCCGATGGTATACACCTCGCACGACATTTCAGTGGATCGCGTGCATCTGGCGACTTTGAAAAACAACGACAAGCTGCATATTCTGGTCAAGCAACTGCCGGAGTCCCCGGATAAAACCCTGAATCACACTAGCATCATGTTGCGCACCTATGAATGTTTTGGGGTGTTGGAGAACAAGGCGGTTTTGTTTCGTATCAAACTGAATTTGGTGCCTTTGGAAGAAATTATTAAAAATTTGAGCGGGAAAACATAGCCTCAGGCCGCGAATCGCCTAGTCGCGGGCGAATGTTGTGAATTTTTTGGAACATAAAGTATAATCCGCGCTGTCGTTAGGCAAGGCCAGTGACGAGATTGCAAATTCAATTAATACAACACTAAAGATAAGGTAAGTGCTCGCAGTCAGGCATTTGCATTGTTCGAGGAAAAAAATATGAGTAATATCGAAGAACGAGTAAAAAAGATTGTCGCAGAACAATTAGGCGTAAAAGAAGAAATCGCGAACGATGCGTCTTTTGTTGACGATCTTGGTGCTGATTCTTTAGACACAGTTGAACTCGTCATGGCTCTGGAAGAAGAATTCGAATGCGAAATTCCAGACGAAGAAGCTGAAAAAATCACCACAGTCCAATTGGCTATCGATTACATCAACGCCAATCTGCAGTAAGTTGTTTCCAAAAGTTAGTGGGTGGTTTCCATCCACTAGCCGGTTTATCCCCCTTCTCTGGTTGTCTTCTTTTTTTACCGGTAGTTTACTGTGAGCACACGTCGAGTTGTTATAACGGGCTTAGGCGCCATTACGCCGTTAGCCAATAATGTTGCCGATACCTGGGATGGCATTGTCAACGGGAAGAGCGGCATTAGTCCGATCGATTCATTTGACATATCCCCTTTTGCAACGACGTTCGGCGGTGTCATCAGAAATTTTAATATCGGCGATTATATAGCCGATAAGGATGCCAAACGCATGGACGGCTTCGTGCATTACGGCATTGCTGCCGGTTGCCAGGCGATTGAGGATTCCGGTTTTGAAGTCACCGAAGAAAATGCCGAGCGCATCGGCGTGGCCATCGGCGCCGGTATTGGCGGTATCACCGGTATTGAAGAATGCTATGCCACCTACGTGGCGGGTGGTCCCAGACGGATTTCGCCTTTTTTTGTGCCGGGCAATATCATCAATATGATCTCCGGCAATCTGTCGATCAAATACGGTTTGAAAGGCCCTAACTTTGCCATCGTCACCGCTTGTTCGACCGGTACGCATAATATCGGCGACGCGGCGAGATTGATCAAATACGGCGACGCCGATGTGATGGTCGCCGGTGGCGCGGAACGCTGCACGACCTCGCCGACCGCGATGGGCGGATTTGCCTCGGCAAAAGCCTTGTCGCGTCGTAACGATAGTCCGACCACCGCCAGTCGGCCTTGGGACCGTGACCGTGACGGCTTCGTACTCAGTGACGGTGCCGGGGTCGTGGTGTTGGAAGAACTGGAACACGCCAAAGCGCGTGGGGCGAAAATTTATGCGGAACTGGTCGGTTACGGCATGAGCGGCGATGCTTACCACATCACCTCGCCATCCGAAGGCGGCGAAGGTGCGGCACGCTGCATGCGCAATGCGATGCGTGACGCTAAAGTGAATCCGCAAGACGTGCAATATATCAACGCGCACGGTACCTCGACACCGGCCGGCGATATTGGCGAAACGCATGCGATGAAATTAGCGCTGGGCGACTCGGCTTATAAAGTGGCTGTCAGCTCCACCAAATCGATGATTGGTCATTTGCTGGGCGCGGCAGGTGGTATCGAAGCGGTATTGACCGCCTTGGCTATTCAGCATCAAATTGCACCGCCCACCATCAATTTGGAAAATCCCGATCCCGAGTGCGATCTGGATTACGTTCCGAATACAGCCAGAAACATGAGCATTGATGTCGCCATTTCCAACTCGTTTGGATTCGGCGGTACCAATGGTTCGCTGGTTTTCAAACGTTACCAATAAGCGCTTCCGCTTCCGCAGTGTCTGGCTATGTTTTTATTAAACGGCGAGCACAGACACTGTGTCGATGTTTCTGATCGAGGTTTTCAATACGGTGACGGTCTGTTCGAGACCATCGAAGTATTGCAGGGCAAGCCGCTGTTTTTTGATCGTCATCTAAAACGCTTAGCCGAAGGTTGTCGCCGGCTGCTAATTCCGATGCCGGATAGTGCCTTGTTCGACGCTGAAGCCCGGCAATTGAGCCAGTCCAGCGAGCGAGCCGTGTTGAAGTTGATGGTGACGCGCGGCAGCGGCGGTCGCGGTTACCGGCAGCCCGATCACATTATCCCTACCAGACTATTCGGACTGCATCCTTATCCCGATTACCCCCATCACTTTCAAACAGACGGCATTGCCGCGCGTTTTTGCGACCAGCGTTTGTCTTTGAACCCGAGCTTGGCCGGCATCAAGCACATGAATCGACTCGAGCAGATTTTAGCCCGAGCGGAATGGCAGGACACGGCGATTCAAGAGGGTTTGATGCTGGATACTCAAGATCACGTCGTGGAAGGCACGATGAGCAACCTATTCCTGGTCAAATCTGACAGTTTATACACGCCACCGCTAGGACAATGCGGCGTCGCGGGTATTGTGCGAGAGTTGATTATGGAGTTCGCGCAGCGGATCAAACTACCGTTATTTGAGCAAGCCATTGATCAAGCTGCCGTTTTGCAGGCTGATGAGCTATTTGTCAGCAACTCAGTAATCGGTATCTGGCCGATTAAACGGCTGGAAGCGCAAGTTTTTAGTGTCGGCGCCATCACCCGGCGCTTGCAAGACTTGCTCAACGCAGCCCGCATGGCAGAGGTATAGCAGTGTTTAGAAGCATTATCGCATTTACATTATTGATGGTATTGGGTTTGGTGTCGATTTGGGCCGGCATGCACTATCAACTGATTCTCAAGAAGCCGGTCGTCATGACCGAAACCGTGATTGAAATTAAAAAAGGCGATACGCTGGAATCGGTGGTGAAAAATCTGCGTGCCCAGCAGGTGACGGTGAATCGCTTATGGTTTCGGTTGTTTGCCTATCGGAAAAATCTCGACCATTTGTTGAAGGTGGGTGAGTATGTGTTGGCTAAAGGATCTACCGCCGCAGACATTCTGCAACAATTGACCGATGGTAAAACCCGCAAGTATTCGATTACGTTTCCGGAGGGTTGGTCCTTCAAACAAATGTTCAATACCATCAAAAACAACCCCAACCTGCAACACACGCTGACCGATAACCAATTGGAAGACCTGATGGCGCAAATCGGCTCGGATAAGAATCATCCGGAGGGTTTGTTTTTTCCCGATACCTATTTCTTTGAAAAAAACACCTCGGATGTCGATTTGCTGAAACGCGCGCATGATCGCATGCAGGCGGTGTTGAACGAAGAATGGCAAAAACGCGATGACGGCGTGCCCTTGGAAAACCCTTACGAGGCGTTGATTTTGGCGTCTATCGTCGAAAAAGAGACCGGCGCCGGCGAAGAGCGCAGAAAGATCGCCGGGGTATTTGCGCGGCGTTTAAAAAAAGGCATGTTGTTGCAAACCGACCCCACCGTCATCTATGGCATGGGCGACGATTACCATGGCGATATCCGGCATAAAGATTTGCGCGAACCCACGCCCTACAACACCTATATCATCGAAGGCCTGCCGCCTACACCGATTGCGATGCCGGGCAAGCAGGCGATAGTAGCCGCCTTGCATCCGGATAATAGTGATGCTTTGTTCTTTGTCGCCCGCGGCAATGGCCGCCATGCGTTTTCTTCGACCTTGGCTGAACACGAAAAATACGTCGATCAATATCAACGATGACTCACGGTCGATTTATTACGCTGGAAGGTGGTGAAGGCGTTGGCAAGTCCACCAATCTGCAATTTATCAAACAGCTGCTGGAAGAACGAGGCATCCCGTTGGTACTGACCCGCGAGCCGGGTGGTACCGGCATTGCCGAAAAGATTCGCGGGATTTTGTTGGAACGGCAAGCGGAAAGTTTGACCGAGCAAGCCGAGTTGTTGTTGGTGTTTGCCGCTCGCGCTCAACATATTCAACAAGTGATCTTGCCGGCGTTGCAGCAAGGGCAGTGGGTGGTGTGCGACCGTTTCACTGACGCTACTTATGCGTACCAGGGCGGTGGCCGCCATATGGATCTACACACCATAGCCTGGCTGGAAAACACCGTGCAGGGCACGCTTCGGCCAGATTTGACCTTTGTCTTCGATGCGCCGATAGAAATCGGTATGCAGCGCGCCAAGCATCGGGGCGAACTGGACCGGTTTGAAACCGAACAGTTAGCGTTTTTCGACCGAGTCCGGCAAGCATATTTACAACGTGCCGCGACGGATTTGCGTCGTTACAAAATTATCGATGCCAGTTTGCCGCTCAGTGAGGTGCAACAACAGTTGCGCCTTGAGTTGGCCGGCTTGTGGGCGGATTGATGTCTACCCAAATGCAGGTTTACCCCTGGCAACAGGATAATTGGCGACAACTGCATGCTTATATCGAGCAACAACGCATCCCGCAAGCCTTGTTGTTTTCCGGCGCGGCAGGGCAAGGCAAACGGCATTTGGCCGGATATTACGCTCGAACCCTGTTGTGTCACGCACCGCTGGCCGATGCGAGTGCCTGCGGTCATTGCATTGCGTGTAAATTGTTCGAAGCGCAAACCCATCCCGATTTTCTAGTGATAGAGCCCGATGAGCCTGGCAAGGCCATCGGTATCGACAAAATCAGGCAGTTGATTGTGAAGCTGGCGTTGAAGCCGCAATATGACCATGCCTACCGCGTGGTGATTATTCAGCCGGCCGACGCCTTGAATACGGCTTCGGCGAATGCGTTTTTGAAGTGTCTGGAAGAGCCGACCGAACGCACTTGTTTATTGTTGATCAGCGAGCAACCGAGCCGTTTGCCGGCGACGATTCGCAGTCGTTGTCAGAAAATCGATTGCGTAACCCCCGCTCACGAACTGGCAATGACTTGGTTGCGGCAGCAGCGCAGTGTCGGAGAGCAGGCCGATCTGCTCTTAACTCTGGCCCAAGGCTCGCCGCTATTGGCTCAGCAATACGCCGAACTCAATATGATTCAGCTCCGGCAGCAGTATTTCGACGCCTGGTTGCAAGTGGCACAAGGCAAAGAGAATCTGTTAACCGTCGCCGAACTCTGGCAAAAGCAGGAAAAGATTGATTTGGCCGTGGTGTTACGCTGGATGGCAAGCTGGATTGCTGACATTGTTAAATGTGCTTACCGGGCGGAATCGCCGGCGCTTAGCAATCCGGATCTGAAAAATGCCTTGCAAGCCCTTGCCGAGCGGCTAGAATTGAAGCGCCTCTATAGGTTTTACGATAATGTGCTTACCACGAAGTCGCAATTGAACACGCAACTTAATAAACAATTGATGGTCGAGCAGCTATTGATTAGCTGGTCGCAACTGAACAGACACTGAGCGTATGGCAGAATCAGCAGCACCCAGACAAGGTATCCTGTCCTTATCGATCAAGGATAAAAACGCGCTGTATGCGGCGTACATGCCCTTCGTGAAAAATGGCGGCTTGTTCATCCCGACCAAACGCGAATACGAGATGGGTGAGGAAGTGTTCATGTTGCTGAATTTAATGGACGAAACTGAACGCTTGCCGATTGCCGGTAAAATTATCTGGAAAACGCCGTCCGGCGCGGAAGGCTATCGCGCTGCAGGTATTGGCGTGCAATTCAGTGATCAGGATGGTGGCGCTGCGCGCAATAAAATCGAAACCTATCTGGCCGGTGCATTAGAATCCGACCGCTCCACCCACACCATGTAAACGCTTTTGTGGGCGGACTTTGCCGCTTGTCTTTACTTTTCTAAACTCATGTTCATCGACTCCCACTGCCATCTTGATCGTATCGACTTGGCTCCTTACGCTAATGATTTCAATAATTTTGTGCAAGCAGCACGCGCGGCCCAGATCAGGCATATGCTGTGTATTGCCATCGATATGGAAGCCTATCCGGCCATGCTGGAGCAAGTCATGCCGTATTCGGACATCTCCTTGTCGGTGGGCGTGCATCCAAATGTTCATGATGGGCGTGAGCCCACGCTGGACGACTTGCTGCAGTTGGCCGATAACGAAAAGGTGATCGCCATTGGTGAGACGGGGCTGGACTATTTTCGTAGCGAGGGCGATTTGGAATGGCAGTTTCAACGGTTTCGCACCCATATCGCCGCCGCCAAGACACTCAACAAGCCTTTAATTATCCATACTCGCGAGGCTGGGCAGGATTCCTTGGATGTTTTGCGACAAGAAGGCGCGGACCAAGTGGGCGGGATTATCCATTGCTTTACCGAGGATTGGGCTTATGCGGAAAAAGCATTGGATTTGAATTTCTATATCTCTTTTTCCGGTATCTTGACCTTCAAGAACGCAGAAGCCATCAAGGATGTGGCGCGTAAAATACCCGCTGACCGTTTTCTGATTGAAACCGACTCGCCGTATCTGGCGCCGGTCCCGTATCGCGGTAAACCGAATTATCCGACCTATGTCCGCTATGTGGCGGAACATATTGCGGATTTGCGCGGAACCTCTGTCGAAGCCATTGCCGAGCAATCGACCGAAAACTTTTATCGCCTGTTTGCCGGTTCTTCGGCCGATAAGCTACGCCGGGCCAGCTAAAAAAAACGACCGGGTCCATGTAGCGATGGACCGGTCGTTCGGAGAGGTGGGGTATAACTCTCATTCCCCATAGGGGCGCATACAAGAGTTGCTTGCAGTTTACTGAAGCGGCACCGTCCTGAAAATGTGGCATTTTGCCGCGTGGCAAATTGTCGCTGCCCTGGCGGTTAACCTAATTCCTTGAAGTGCCGTCATGACATCAATCTACCTTTTATGCCCTGGGGTATAGCAACTTTATTTTTCTCGGAATATGGATCTGGAATTAGCTAGTTCGCTAGGAGTTTTTCAACTCCAGCGCTTACCTTTTCGCAAAAATGAACTGCTGCGGGCTTGGGATGCCGCTGACGAATATCTGTTAAATCACCTGGCTGCCGCAGGCATTGCCGAGCATGGCAGTATCGTCATCCTCAACGATAGCTTCGGTGCGTTGGCGGTTTCGCTCAGCGCTTACCGGCCAACAGCCATTGCCGATTCCTGGCTTTCGCAGCAGGCGACACGTATTAATCTGGCATTGAATCGCATAGACCACGAACGAGTGAGCTTGCTGGATAGCCTGTCGCTACCGGAAGCGGACATTGATTACCTACTGATTAAAATCCCCAAGACCATGGCTTTGCTGGAATATCAATTGCATAGGCTTAAACCGTTGTTGAAGGCTGATTGTCGGGTAATCGCTGCCGGTATGGTAAAGACCTTGCCGCCAAACACCTGGAAATTGCTGGAGCGCTTGGTCGGGCCCACGCAGCCCTCTTTGGCGGTGAAAAAAGCTAGACTGATTTTTGCCAGTGTGGATCAAAATCTGCAACTGCCGGAAAACCCTTATCCCACGCGCTATCAGTTGGAGAATAGCGATCTTTCGGTCTGCAATCACGCCAACGTATTTTCTCGCGATAGCCTGGATATAGGCACCCGTTTTTTATTGGAGCATCTGCCGCAAAACTCCGAGTACCGAGATTTTATCGATTTGGGTTGTGGTAACGGCATCGTCGGCGTGATGTTGGCAAAACAAAACCCAAATGCGCGAATAGGGTTTATCGATGAATCGTTTATGGCTATCGCCTCGGCCAAAGAAAATTTTGCGGCGGCTTTTGCCGATAGTCGGCAGGCCAATTTTTTAGTTGCCGACTGTTTGAGCGATTACCCGGAGAACAATGCAGACTGCATAGTCTGTAACCCGCCGTTCCATCAACAGCACACCATAGGCGATCATATTGCCTGGCAGATGTTCCGGCAGGCACATAAAGTCTTGCGTAAGGGCGGTGATTTACGGGTAATCGGTAATCGCCATTTGAACTATCATCTGGCTCTGAAGAAATTATTCGGCAATTGCCGACAAGTGGCGGCTAATGCCAAGTTCGTGATTTTCAGCAGCGTGAAGGTTTGAGTTATTCGATATTTTTATAATGTAAGGATGAAATCTGTTCGGAAACGATGCCGATCAGAAAGATAAACAAGGACGACAAAAATAGTACCGCGCTCATATTGGTAAATCGGTTTTCCGTGAAGTAGGTATAGCCGTAATAGCCGGCGCCCAAGCTAAATACTATGCTGCTGATGGGTAAAAACAGCCGCATGGGTGAGAACAGCACCCCAATCCGTAAGATAATAATAAAAAATCGAAAACCGTCATGCATCAGCCGGATATGGCTTTTGCCGCTGCGTTTGCCGGCGTGGATAGGAATGTAGGCTACCGGGAAGCCGGAACGAAAAAACGCCATTGTGCTGGTGGTCGGATAAGAAAAACCGTTGGGTAATAGGTAAAGAAATTTGCGGAATTTGTTGGCTCGGGCCGCACGAAATCCGGACGTAAGATCTTCTATTTTGTGCCCGGTCATCACTGATGCCAGCTTATTGTAGAACTTATTCGCCAGACGTCGGAATAATGAGGCATGGCTACCGGCGTTTCGGGCACCGACCACCATATCGTAGCCGTCGTTCAGTTTGTTAAGCAACGCCGGAATGTCGCCGGGGTCGTGTTGGCCATCGGCATCCATAAACACCAAAATATCGTTTTTTGCATGTCTGGCGCCGGTTTTGATAGCCGCGCCGTTGCCCATGCTGTAAGGGTGATCAATCACCGTGACACCGGCCGCGCGAGCGATGGTGGCAGTATCGTCCGTCGAGCCATCGTTTATCAGCAGAATCTCCGCATCAGGGTACAGCAGATGTAACATCGGTAAAAAGGACGGCAGATTTTTAGATTCGTTTTTCGCGGGGATGACGATGCTGATCGAGGGGATGTTATTCATGAAAATCCAAAGGTTGGCAAGGAAACATGCCGAAATGTGGACAACAGTCTAGCAGAATTAAAGGGTATCGACAGCTGGGGTCGATTTATCGAAACTGGTCTTTCAATAGGCGTAATTGCCTGAAAACCGCCAAGTCGGATTGGTCTGTCATGCCGATATTGCTGCGAATACCGAGGTCGTGCGCCCTAAAAAAGGGGTTGGTTGCCAATTCCAGGCCGATAGTCGAGGGAAGGGTGGGGCGGTTTTGTTGGCGAAGTTCGGCGACTTGATCAATTCGCTGTCGCAATTGCGGATTGTCCGGATCAACCGACAGCGCAAAACGACCATTCGCGGCGGTATATTCGTGGGCGCAGTAGATGCGGGTTTCGGCCGGCAAGGCTTTCAGTTTTTCCAACGAATGCCACATCTGTTCGGCGCTGCCTTCGAACAATCGGCCGCAACCCAGCGAAAACAAAGTGTCGCCGCAAAACAAAGCCTGGCTATCGGCGCTGTAATAAACGATATGCCCTACGGTATGGCCGGGTGTGTCGATGACCTGAAAGCAATGATTGCCGAGTTTTACGACATCCCCGTCGCCGAGCAGTATGTCAATGCCGGGGATACGCGCCTGGTCGGCTGCCGAGCCAACGATCTTGCAGCCGGTTTGCTGCTTGAGTTGTAAATTGGCGCCTATATGGTCGCTGTGATGATGGGTATTAAAAATGTAATCAAGTTGCCAGGATTTTTCGACTAAAACATCGATAACCGGATCGGCAACGGCGGGGTCAATCACGGCGGTCAATCCGGAATACGTGTCTTGTAATAGATAAATGTAATTGTCTTGTAGAACCGGTATTTGCAGGATTTCTAACATTTATCTATGTGCAATAGTTAATCAATACTTATTTTCTGGCAATGAAGACCATTTGGTGGCAATGGTAAGGATCGATTTTTTCAAAAACAGGCTGAATGAAGTTTGGCAGCGGATATAAGCCAAAGCCATACCCCGTGACTTGTGAGAAACCAATAGGGGCTGTTGCCATTTTGTCATAATCCCTTTGAAAATCGATTGGCGAGCCATATTGATTGAGTTTTCAATCAAACGATAACTAGCGAATGCCACGCCAACTGCTTACAGATACCCACTG